>PHFX01000187.1 GCA_007618135.1 Candidatus Brocadia sp. WS118
CGCTATGCAGAGCATCAAATACTTCTTGATACTCTATGGCAACAATGGCTGGAAACTGGGAGAGAACCCGACAAAAGCGAAGTGAAAAACTTACCACAACTACTTGAAGCATTCGGTAGCCTGCCCAAAGCTTTGCGTTTTCTACGTAGCCAAAAAGACGATGCTATTCTGGAGACAGCAAGCAAACTACGACAAGATGATCTTTTGGTTTACTTTGCACTCGGACTGTTTGAAAAACGTAAAGCATATCGACATCTTGAACCGTCGCTAAAACGCGACATAAAAGCGTTTTTTGCCGATTATGGCATTGCCCAACGAGCCGCGACCGAATTATTGTTCCAAATTGCACAACCGGAACAAATCGAAAAAGCTTGTAGTGATGCTGCATCTAGGGGGTTAGGTTGGTATATCGATAGCGAATCTTTACAACTACATACCAGCCTAGTTGAACAACTTCCTCCCATTTTGCGTATATATATCGGCTGTGGCGCAGCACTCTATGGCGAGATCACATCGGCTGATCTTGTCAAAATTCACATACGTTCTGGAAAGTTGACTTTAATGCGATTTGACGATTTCTCGGGCAAACCACTTCCAAAAATGATTCATCGCGTGAAAATTTTATTTCATCAACAAGATTTTCAGCTATTTGAATATGGCGATGAATTTGAACCGCCCTACTTTTTTCTAAAATCTCGATTCATGAATGAGGAAATGGATGGTTATAGCGAGCAGTTTTCATTTGATAATCAGTTAGAGGGCTTAAATCTTTTTGATTTTTCAGAATATGGCCCAAATCCTGAAGATTTTGAAACAAATCTAAAACTGGCTCGATGGGAAATTGATGGAATGCGATTAATTCGAAGTCAAACCATCCCGAAGCTTGATGAACCGTGTGGGAGATATTTTACATATCGGGATTTTATTGAATGTGGCGAAACACAGGCCCGAACAGGAATACCTAACTTACCTAAAGAAGCTGATTCATACACCGCACTATATGAGCTTGCCACAAACATCCTAGATCCTGTCATCGATTACTTTGGCATGATAAAGCTAACATATGGTTTTTGCTCAGCAGTACTTGCAAAAGAGATACCCGGAAGAATCTCGCCAAAACTGGATCAGCATGCTGCACATGAAAAGAAACGTAATGAGAAATTTATATGTGAAAGACTAGGCGCTGCTTGTGATTTTATTATTGAAGATGAAGATATGAAAGAAGTCGCGATATGGGTGAGTGAGAATACCAAGTTTGACCGGATATATTTCTATGGAACAGATTCTTCAATTCATGTGAGCTTCTCAACTTCTTCATCAAGGCAAATCACAAAGATGAAACTTTTAAACAATGGTAAAAATATTCCTTGCACCACTACTAAAATCCTTATATAGAGCTCACTCAGAAACTCTAACAACATGATTATATTGATAAATACCCTGTAATTCGGTAAAATAGTGCACGTAATTTGATGAAATACCACCAAAAACCGTGCACTATGATTCGTTATACAAGCCAAAGCCAGCCCACCCTCCCAGGATTTGACACACCACCGGGAATGATCCTTGATCCCAATAATCGCTGGGTAAGACTCAGTGATTGCATTCCATGGGATAATTTAGCGCAGAGCTATCATAAAACACTATCAGCAACGTCAGGTCGTCCTTGTAAGGATGCGCGTATCGTCATAGGCGCAATCATTATCAAGCATAGGTTATCGGTATCAGACGAAGAGACGGTTGAGCAGATCCGTGAAAATCCCTACCTGCAATATTTTATTGGATTGAAAGGATTTCAATCGAAAGCGCCCTTTGCGCCATCGCTATTGGTTGAAGTGCGCAAGCGTATGGGACAAGGGGTGTTTGATGAATTTCATGAAGCGGTCATTGAGTCGATTGAGCGTAAGAAGGCGAAGCGGGTTATTAAAGATAGCGATGATGACGGTGCCAGCAGCGCACCTTCAAGCACTGATGCTGAACCCGATAAAGACAAAGTGGCTGTGCCACAAAATCACGGCAAATTGATTCTGGACGCGACCGTTGCGGAGCAGGCGATACGTTATCCGACAGACCTTGGCTTACTCAACGAAGCCCGGGAACTGAGCGAGCGCATTATCGATATACTGTATACCCACAGTCCCCAGCCACGCACAAAAAAGCCTCGCACCTATCGACAGAATGCCAGGAAAGCTTTTTTGAATATCGCCAAACAAAAGCGACCTGCCAACAAGAAACGGCGCGCGGCAATCAGGCAACAATTACAGTACCTGAGTAGAAACCTGAAGCACATCGAAGTCATGCTGACGGCCTATCCCTACGGTCAACCCTTGCCGTTACCCAACTGGCTGATACGTCGTTACTGGGCACTGCCCCACCTCTATAATCAGCAATACGAAATGTACAAAGCCAACGCTAAACGCTGCAACGATCGCATTGTTAGCATCAGCCAGCCCCATCTGCGGCCCATTGTCAGAGGAAAGCTTGGCAAAGCGGTGGAATTTGGTGCAAAAATCAGCGTCAGCCTGACCGGCGATAAGCTGGCGCATGTCGACAAGCTGCATTGGGATGCCTGTCATGAGGGTCATGATCTTCAGTGGCAGGTAGAAGCCTACAAAAATCGCGGCTATTATCCTGAAGCTGTTATCGCCGACAGGCTCTATGGATCGCGCGATAATCGCAGCTATCTGGGGAAACACAATATCCGTTTCTCAGGCAAACCGCTGGGGCGTCCGCCCAAAGCCACCACTGAAAACCAGAGTGAGCTGAAACGACTCAAAGCACAGCGGCGGCAGGAATATCGGGAGAGAATTCCTATTGAAGGCAAGTTCGGACAAGGCAAATATGGCTACCGCCTCAACAATATCCGGGCCAGACGTGCCGACACGTCAATTGCCTGGATAAATGCCATCTTTCTGGTCATGAACCTGCTGGTATTGATGCAGGTTTTTCTTCGATTTAAAAAATTTATCCTTAAAATGATGTGCCGGGTGACAAATTTCTCCATACTCAGAAAAATTGACCCTGCATGCTGTCGTCAATCCATTTCAAAACGAAATTATTGTTTGCTAGGACAAGCCGCTTTGATGAATTTCTGAGTAAGCTCTATATAAGGAAATCTCTGACGAAATCCCCTTGCTCGATAGTATACTCATAAAAGACCTTTAATTATCTGGCAGATTTCATAAGACGGCACAAATGTCGTTTGATGGCTCCATGAAACTCTTATAGACCCATTAATTTGCTCTTGACTTAATCCCATAGCTAATAGAACGTGCGATGGTGTGTAGCTGCTTGAGGTACAAGCTGAACCGTTAGAAACTGCAACAATACCTTTCAGCATAACAATTGCAGCCTCAGAGTTCACTCCTGGCACTGAAAAATTCAACACATAAGGAGAAGTGTTGTTACCATTAAACTTAGCCTCTAAAGTTCTTAGGGAATCCATTAACTCTGCTTTTAAACCCGCCGCATGTATACACCACTTTTGTGCATTTTTTTGAGCTAACTCGCAAGCCAATCCAAAACCAGCAATCAGTGGTACTGCTAGTGTTCCGGGCCGGAGGCCTTTCTCTTGTCCTCCACCAAAATAAATTGGCCTCAACGGCGGCTTAATATAGCCACGTCTACGCATTATTAATGCACCTATGCCTTTGGGTGCAAACAACTTATGTCCACTAGCACTAATAAAGTCAATTCTTGGATTGTCGAGGTCAAAAGGATACTTACCGAAACTCTGAGCAGCATCTACATGCAAGTAAGCTTCATGCGAGGACAAGATCTGGCATATATCTTTAATTGGTTGGATAGAGCCAGTCTCATTGTTGATGTGCATAATGGATATAAGACAGGTTTCATCCCGCATTGCAGCTTTAAGCTCATTAACATTAACCTGACCATCTTTGTCAACATTCAAGTAGGTAACATCAAAGCCCTGTGTTTGAAGATGCTTTATTGGCTCAAGAACCGATTTATGCTCTATTTTTGTTGTGATGATATGTTTTTTTTCATTTGTTTCCGCGAATTCACGTAGTCCCAAAATTGCGATGTTATTACTTTCTGTTGCTCCGCTGGTAAAAATAACTTCTGTTTTGTCCGCCCGAACTACTTGTGCCACCTGTGCCCTTGCAAGCTCAACCGCTCGTTTTGCGGTAATGCCAAACTCGTGGGTTCTACTACCCGAATTACCGTACTCATCAACCATCATTTTGTAAACTAAATTAGCAACTTTGGGGATTACTGGAGTAGTGGCGTTGTAATCTAGATAAATTGTCATAACGAATTCCTACTAAGAAACAAAAATTGGAGACTTCGAAAATAAATTCTGATAGGATATATTGCATTGTACGGACGAACAAATATTTTTTTTGCCCGAACATGTTTTTTATTTCGCAAAGAAGGTGATGAGTTTGATTAATATCATTTCTGGAATTAGTTTCCCTGCCATTCGCGGCACTCAGGCAGGTAATGATTATTATATCGTTATGTGCCCTTTAAAAAGACTGAAAAAGATATTTACCTTTGATGAGTCAACATTATGCGCCGAAGATAGAGCACAAAGGTTGCTCAATCCAAGTCGAATTCCACAGATAACAAAGTACATTAATCAGAATAGGTTAGATTACGCTTTTTCGTCTCTAACCGCATGTGTTGATGGGCATTGTCACTTCGAGCCAATCAGTCTCGAAGGGCATGGTTCCAAAATAGGTAATCTTTTGGTTGATGATGATGCTGAGTTTTATATTACCGATGGACAACACAGATCAGCTGCAATTAATAGGGCTCTTGAAGAAGATCCAAGCTTGGGGGATGAAACAATCTCAATCGTTTTTTTTGTTAATAAAGACCTAAAACAAAGGCAAAAAATATTTAGAGATCTTAATCTATACCCAGTAAAAGCAAGCAAATCAACAGCTGTTCTTTATGGCGATACTCCAGAAGAGTTGATTTCAAACAGAGTAGCAACGAAAAGCGAATTCTTTAAAGGTGTTATTAACTTCTCAGAGAATAGTCTAAGTGCTCGATCATCCAAATTGTTTATGCACAGCTCCTTGCATGCTGCAAATATGGAGTTAGTTAAAGATGTCACCTCAAACAATTGCGATGAGAAAACCACAAGCGCAATAACATTCTGGGACTGCTTGGCCGAAAACTTACCGTTGTGGCAACAAGCCAAAAGTCACCAAATTAAACCTGCGGACCGGATGCATTATGTATTATTTACAGCAATCGTCCTAAAAAGCCTTGCAATGCTAGGATATGAACTATTAGAAAATTATGAAGAGTGGAAAATCATACTAAAAGGACTACAAACAGTTGATTGGGATAAGTCGAACAAAGAGATGTGGGAGGGGCGCTGTTACAACAATGGTCGAATGGATCACAGCAATTCTGCTGCGATATTAACAGTCAATGCACTGAAGCATCATTTAAAGCTTCCACTTTCGGCAGAGCAACAAAGACATGAGAACAGGTTTTATGGAGCCAGAGATAGTAAGTAAGCAAAAAGATAAAGCCTACTCCGCATTTGGTGATAAAGGCTTCAAATATACAATTGAAAGTGCCAAAGCCCATGTGCAGAAACTTTATTTGTCTGATGAGATTCCATGGGTTATCGGATATAGTGGCGGAAAAGATTCTACAGCAATTCTACAGTTAATCTGGTACGCGCTACTCGATCTAAAGAAAGAAAATAAATGTTGTAAAGATGTGCATGTCATTAGTACAGATACGTTAGTAGAAAATCCCATTGTTGCCATGTGGGTAGAGAAGTCGCTTGAGCGTATGAAAGAAGCGATGGAGCATCAAGGTATACCGATTATTCCTCATCGCTTAACACCTGCGGTAAAAGATCGTTTCTGGGTCAACTTGATAGGAAAAGGTTATCCTGCTCCACGTTATAAATTTCGCTGGTGTACTGACAGGTTAAAAATATCACCTTCAAATACTTTTATTAATGGCCTTGTAGACCAACGAGGCGAAGCCATCTTAGTGTTGGGTACTCGTAAAGCAGAAAGCACTATACGTGCTGCATCTATGGAGCATTATGAAAGTCTTGAAACCAATACTCGCAAAGCTGATGGATTAACTGCAAATGGCAGTTTAAACCGGGTATGGGTTTATACACCGATTGCCGAATGGACCAATGATGATGTATGGGTGTATCTGAATTCAGTACCAAATCCTTGGAACTTCCCAAATCAAGATTTAATGGGGATGTATCAAGGTGCCACAGAGGGAGGGGAATGTCCATTAGTTGTCGACAAAAGCACTCAAAGCTGTGGAGATAGTCGTTTTGGCTGTTATGTTTGTACAATGGTTTCCGAAGACAAGTCGATGTCGGCCATGATCGCAAACGATGAAGAAAAAGAGTGGATGTTACCCCTACTCGCACTGAGAAACGAAATTGATGTTAACGATGTAAATAGAGATAAAAAATTAGACAAGCTTAGGCGTGATAAAAGCCGTCGTGATTTCCGGCGCATGAACGGCTCATTGACTGTCCATATATCAAAGTATGGTGCAGACATTGTACCAGGACCCTATGTACAGCAATTTCGTGAAGAGCTGTTAGAAAAGGTATTAAAAGCTCAACAAGCTGTGCAGCAGATTGGGCCTGAACAGGTGAAGAATCTTGAATTACTTCCTTTGGATGAATTAGAAGAAATTCGCCGTAATTGGTTGGAAGAAAAACTTGAAATTGAAGATAATTTGCCAGGAATATATGAGCGGGTACTCGGCAAAGTCTATCCTGGGAAAAAGCGGGCTCACCACCCAATTCTTAATAAGCAAGTATTAAATAAGTTAAAAAAACATTGTGCGGAGCATGGTGATTTAGATGGCTTGATGTATCAACAAATTCGCTCAGTAATGGCCATTGCCAACAAACATAAAAATCAATTGCGTCGAGCCAACCTTGCCAATGAACTAAACGATAGCTTAGAAAAAGGGGCATTCTTTTCGCTAGAAGAGGCAAAAACATTCGCTTTAGAACGCAAGCGCCACGAGCTACAAATTCAGCTAGATAACTCCCCTAATCTTTCACAGCAAGAAAAAGATAATTTTGCAGAACAAATAGCCATCATTACTCGCTCGATTAAAGAACAAGGATACAGCTCATTGCTGATTGAAACAGAGGAAATCAGCGATGATTTTTAAAGAGCTCACCATTGAAAATTTCGGTATTTACCAAGGTGAACATATTATTGATCTTCGAGTTCAAGATGGAAAACCAGTTGTTTTATTTGGCGCGCTGAACGGTGGAGGAAAAACTACATTTCTGGATGCCTTGCAGCTTGTATTGTATGGAAAGTATGCCAAGTGTTCGAATCGTGCAGGTATTGCTTATGGTACTTTTTTGGCAAGCTGCAAAAATCGTTACGCCGACAATGATGCTCCTGTTCGCCTATCATTATCCTTTGATCACCACATAGATAATCGCATCCGCGAGTTTGAGGTGGAACGTAGTTGGACGGTTAAAGGCCATACCGGCCCCAAAGACAAGGTAAAAGTATGGTGTGACTATCAGTATGATGAACACCTTAGCGAATATTGGGATGAGTTTGTAAATGAGTTTATCCCCCTGACTTTGTCAGATTTATTCTTTTTCGATGGCGAAAAAATTGAAAATCTCGCCCATCCTCAGCGCTCTTCTGAACTGGTTAAAACCGGCATCGAGAATCTATTGGGGTTAGACTTGCTCAGTCAATTACAACTTGATCTAGGGCAACTAGAGAAGAAGCGTAGAAGCGAAAATGTTGACCAAAGTGTAATGGCCAAGGTATCAGTCTGCGAGGATGAAATGGGGCAGCACAATGTGGTTATATCTGATCTAAAAAAAGATATCGCTGAATTAGAGCAACAGGCCAGTGACACCAACATTGCGATAAATAAGGCACGTCAGGCTGTTCGCAACGCTGGAGCGCATATAATTGAAAAGCGCGATGAAATTAAATTTGAATCGGGAGTTGTCGAGGCAAAGCTTAAACTGAACAAAGCTGAACAAGTTAAACTCGCTGCAGGTGTTGGTCCATTAGGGTTGATTACAGAACTTATCGAACAAACAAAAATACAGATCAAACTGGAAACTCAAGCGCATCAAGCGAAAGTGCTGGATAAGGCAATTTCTGAATATGAAGCAAAAATTCTAGCGAGTCTTAAGGCTGCTAGCACGCCAATGGATGCGATCACAAAGGTTAATGGTACCATGGCGGAGTTGGCGATAGAGCGTAAGAAGCTTGCTGATATTGAGTGTTATCTTAATACTGACCTAAGTATTTTTAGTGGACTAGATGAACGTATAGCAGAGGAGTCAAAGCAGAATAAGCAACTTAAGAAAGCGGAAGCTAATTTGCTTGAAAAACAGGCTCTTTTGCAGAAGCAGCTAGATACCATTCCAGATTACGATTCCGTTCGGCATTTGCTAGCTGAACTAGCCGAATGTGAAGCCACTTTCAAGAACATACATGTGCGTTTGAAGCATAAACAGCAGTTATTAGAACAAGCTCAAGCCAAGAGTAATATTCTGTCGCAACGATATACCAATTTATTAGCGCAGCAGAATAATGATACTTTCGAGCAGAAACGCGCAATCCAGGTCAGTGAGCACATTAAAAAACTCAAAACCACGTTACAAGGCTTTGCTCAACAATTGATTGCAGAAAATATCGAACGACTAGAAATACTTGTGAAACAGAAGTTCGATGCACTCGGCCGTAAAGAGCAGTTAATAAGCGCATTGCGTATCTCGCCAGTAAGCTTTGACATAACATTGTTTGATACTAATAACCAGCCACTTGAGTCGAATAAACTTTCCGCGGGTGAGCGTCAGCTACTGGCAATAGCTATTTTGTGGAGCCTTGCAGAAGCATCAGGCAAAGAATTGCCGACAGTAATTGATACCCCGCTGGGGCGCTTAGATGGTAAACACCGTGCTAAACTGGTGAACAATTATTTCCCCAAAGCTAGTCAACAGGTCATTTTGCTTTCTACTGATGAAGAAATTATCGGCGAATACTACGAGCAACTTAAACCAGCTATTAGTAGCGAGTACCATATTAATTACGACGAGCAAGCCAAGACATCCAGCTTTACCAAGGGATACTTCTAATTATGCAAAACATCGACATTATTCGTCTATCAGAAAAACAGAAGCAGCAGCTAATTATCCTTAAACGTAAAACTGGGATCGAGAATTGGAACGTGCTTTGTCGCTGGGCGCTATGTATGTCATTAGCTGACCCAACGACGCCACCTAAGGAGGACATTCCTTCGGATAGTAATGTTGAGATGACTTGGAAAACATTAGGAGGAGAATTTGAAAGCGCATATCTTGCAGCAGTCAAGATTTCCTTGAATAAAAGTAATTCCAATTTAACTTTCAACGAATATTTTAGATGCCACTTATCCAGGGGGATGTCAATATTAAATAACAAGTGGTGACTAATTCAATAATATTCTATTACTAACATTGTCAAGAGAGCCTTGAATAACAATATTTAATATCCAAATGAAAAGAAGTTCATTTAACTCCTTCTCATTTTTCTTGTGATTTACATCTAAATTTAGTGCGTGAGACTTATCAGACAAACAAGACCTAAATTTTCCATACTTTCTATCAAAAATCGGATCATACGAGTTTGATTTGGAATAATTCCAACAGTTTCTGACAACATTTGGGTAATCTAAATCCAATTTTTCTTTAAACACGTCATTTATGAAATTGATTTTGTTTAATTTTTTACCAGGAATTTTATTTAAATCAAATGACCCAAATATCGATTTTATGCTATCCCATACAAGCTCATGTGAGCCAAGATTAGAGCGCCTAAAGGTTATTTTTATATAACCTTGGTCAGTAGACACTGAACCATAATAATTACCAGGTTCTAGCTGTCCACCTTTTATTGATAAGTTAGTAAATTCACTACAATCCTCTTTATTAAAATAACTACTGTATACTCCGCAAAGTCGCAAAATTTCAACTGCAGAGAAAAAACAGGAGTAGTAAAGTGTAACTACTAACCAACTTAAGGGGAGTGCTGGATCCGTAAAGCTATTGATACATTTAAAGTGATTAGAGGTTTTTTGTTTCGAAAAAAAATAATCCGCTGATAGCGCTTTGCTATAAAGATCTGATGACAACTTCACCTCAAATAGCTTTTTATCTAATATGGATACATGCACACCACTACCAGAGATTATCAACTCCTTAAATGTATGATGTACAGTTATTTCCTTCTCTACACTTTTTCTTGAGAAAGAAATATCAGACAAATGATCAGTAATTTTAGTTAAGATAAGACTTGTTGGCATACTTAAAACATGTCATCTCTTATGTTATTTTTACCAGATACAGCATCTACGATAGCGGTGGTTAGCTGCTTAATAGAATGATTGTTTGTTCCTTGATGCTCATCCCAATTTATACCGCCAAGAACTTCTAATAAATCTTGAAAATATTCTTGCTTATAAGCACCGGATTTTGTTCTAACGGTATGGCATATATCGGGAAAAGCGCCCATAATTGCTTGGAAAAATGCTGAATTTGATAATTTCTTACTATCTCCAAACACATCTATTAATATAACTTCAAGTGCGGAAAAAAAATTTAAAAGAACAAGCTTTTTCTGTTGCATAGTAAATGAGTTTAATGGAGCTATGATTATTTCTGGTGTATGACAAGGGAGAAGGAAGCGGTGTAATCTGTTGTTGAGGATCTCGGCAGATCAATCAACAAAACAAGGAAAACACCGCATGACAGATAGTAATGTTTTTAATCTGAATAAACCAGAACAAAATGATGCGTTACAAGAAGTGTTGCGAGAAGGCGCACGTAGGATGCTGGCAGCAGCGATTGAAGCGGAAGTAGCCAGTTTTATTGAGCGGTATGGCAATTTAAAAACCGATGAGGGTCAAAAGGCAATTGTCAGAAATGGTTATCTACCAGAGCGTTCGATTCAAACCGGGCTAGGAGATATTGAAATCAAAGTGCCGAAAGTACGGGATCGTTCCGGCACAGGCATCAAATTTAACAGCAGCCTGATACCTCCATACTTGAAACGAACGCGAAGCATTGAGGAATTTTTGCCCTGGCTGTATCTGAGAGGTGTTTCAACAGGAGATTTCACAGAGACGTTAAAACACCTGCTGGGAGCAGACGCACCTGGATTGTCGTCAGCCACAATCAGTCGTTTAAAGCAGAGCTGGGAACAGGATTATCAAAACTGGGCGCGCCGCGACCTGAGTGGCAAGCGGTATGTTTATGTCTGGGCTGATGGCGTCTACAGCACGGTAAGAATGGATGACCGGATATGTCTTCTGGTGATTATCGGCGCTGATGAAACGGGACGTAAGGAACTGCTGGCATTGTCGGATGGCTATCGAGAATCTGAAGCGAGCTGGACGGAAGTGCTGATGGATTTGAAACAGCGTGGCCTTGAAAAAGCGCCTGGACTGGCCGTCGGTGACGGCGCACTGGGATTGTGGAAAGCTGTTGCCAAATGTTGGCCGGATACCGATCAACAGCGTTGCTGGGTACATAAAACTGCCAATGTGCTGGAAAAATTGCCCAAGGCCATGCAACCCAAGGTCAAGGAAGCGCTGCATAACATTTGGCAGGCGGAAACACGGGAAAAGGCTTATAAAGCATTTGATAACTGTATTGAACGTTTCAGCCCGAAATATCCAAAAGCGATGGAATGTCTGGCAAAGGATAAAGATTCTATGCTGGCCTTCTATGATTATCCTGCTGAAAACTGGCAACACATTAGAACGACCAACCCAGTCGAATCAGTTTTTGCAACGGTTCGGCTGAGAACAGCCAGAACCAAAAACTGTGGAAGCCGGACGACAACCTTGACGATGGCGTTCAAACTGATGGAAGTGGCACAGAAAAAATGGTTCCGACTAAGGGGTTATAAATTGTTAGCAGATGTTGTGCAGGGCATCAAATTCGTTAACGGTGTTAAACAAAATGGAGATCAAAAACAGCAAGCCGCTTGATTCTCCATACACCAGATTTGACTATAGCTCAGTTTAATGGTATGCGATTCAAAATGGGTTTTAAGCCATTTTGAAAAGCGACATGCGATATTTTTCCTGCAACACTTTTAGTTCTAGACATCTTGCCACTTAATGGAGATTTAGGATTTGATTCTAACTCATCAAATAAACTCTTGAGAATAAATTCTTCGCTATCTTCTTCGGCAATAAATTTCTGTAACTCAAGCCTTAAAGTTCTAGGAACACCCATTTGATAACCATTTATATCAAGAAAGTATTGGACCTCCATCTGTTTATTTAATCCATAAAAAATACAAAATGGCAAATAAACATTGCCTTCTGCTAGATTAGCCCCAAATAAACGATGTTGGCCATCTATAACAAGCAATACTTCTGAACCTATTTTTATTTTTAATATGTTTTTCTTATTGTCATAATCAGGAGTTTCATTTTTAGAGCTTAGAACTATGGAGCCTGGTATAACATTTCCGTTATTGAAGTATTCAGCAATTTGATTAGCTCTAGTTTTTCCTAGAATTCTCTGAAAACCGCTTTCACGATCTTCCTCAGCTCGTGATATAACAGACACTTTAAATAATTCTTTTGCAATAGCCGCCCCTACAAAAAAAGTGAAATCATTAAATTCAACTTTTATAGCTTTTATTTCTAATATTGCTGACAATCTAAACCTCCATAATTTCCCAGAACGCTTTATCACGCATTTTTATTAATTTCTTGCCGCCATCAATATATAAGCTGTAATGCTTCTCGAGTTTGCGGATGGCTTCCATTAAGTTTTCTTGCTCACTTTTATCATCAATATTGAAAATGGCTTTGATATCAGCGTTTCTTATTTCTGCTACCCGATGGATAACCCAGGTCAGCACGTATGCAGCATAATTATTTTCACTCGTTTTGAAGTGGGTAATGTCTTGCGTGGAGAGCACTACCCCCACGCCATACTCGCGGCCTTCTTTAAGAATTTTTCGAAGACTTGAGAAATTCTGTGACATAAAATTGTCGGCCTCATCCACCAGAATCATCTTCGTGATTTGTCGGAAGTCTCCCTTAATGTCTGGTTTGCCACGCTTCTGCATTTGAGAGTAGAAAAGGTCTAATGTCAGCGCAACAATCAAATTTTGTATCTCTGAAGAATAACCAGCCAATTCAATGACTGTGATTCCTTCAGTAAGCTCATAAAGACTTGTCATCTTCTCCGGCGTAGATTCAAAAATCTTAAATCGTGCTAATTTTGACAAAGCCGCATATAGAGAATCCTCTTCAACTTTTTCCTGAGCAGTGAATAAAGCCCAAATGTCATCGATCGTAGGCGCAGGGCTACTCCAGGTTGATGAATTTTCTGGTGAAATACCAGCGTTTGAATAGGCCTCTAGAATCAAATTCTCGAGTTTAAGCTGCTGCTTCGGCCCCAAACCGTATGCTTTTGCCATGGTTTCTGAAAAGCCTGCTGCGGTATGAATTGGCAGCATTGGAGTATCACCGAATAGACTAAGTGGGTTATATGGCAACTGGAATAGCTTGAATTTTTTTGCATTCGTTGTGTTGATGAAAGCATCATCAACGTAGTCTGACTTGTAATCAAAAATCAACATGCCAATCGGAGCAGCATTAACGTTATTATGCTGATTGCGATAAAGCTGAGTTACCATCGCCTTGGTAAACTGTGTTTTACCAGTCCCCATAGTACCGATGATGCCTGTATTGGTGTTCATGAACTTAGCGGTATTGGTGGGTTCCCAATACAGTGGCATTTCATTACGTGCATCGTGACCAAACAGAACCCGCAAGGGTTCATCATTCTTAGCTATAGATGCAGAAGCAACAGATGTCGATGTTCCTTCAATCTTTGTCTCAGCAATGAACTGATTCTCTGTTTCTGAATGAATTGCATAAGGTTTCATGTTCGCCTGTTGTAGTTCATCTTGTGGTCGCAATAAGTACTCATTAGGAATATGAAAAAGCGTTTCACTTTTGGCATCCGCAAGCATGCTTTTTAAGGGGTGTCTTATCAGCTCTCCAAGAACAGCTATTGGTAACTCGATTTTTAAGATTTCTTCCTCTTTAGTGAAATTCGCATCAAAGAAGGTTGGATCTTCAACATTAACGAATAAAAACCCTGCAGGATAATCTTGAAGAGCTCCTATTTGATATTCGCCTTTTAACCACCATTCACGATTTTCTGTCAGCTCATCGAAATAATTGCTGGTGTAAAGGTTATAAAGCTTGTATTTTGCAACCTGCATTAATACCTGTCGCGCAAACAAACCACGATAAAGCATTCCAGCCAAGTCATCCTTGCCAAGTAAGTCATCTGTAAGATAACGTTTCAACTCTTTTGCCTGTTGGAACCCTTTACTATGTGTTTGACGCCTACCTGTTTTTACCTCAACTGGCAGCAGATAAAGCTTATGGCCTTTAAAACCGGCAAAAAGTACATCGTCAGAAATAGCACCTTGCCTATAGCCTTGTACAGCTCTTGAGAAATCAGATTCGCTAATTTTTAAACCAATATTCCCGGCAACACGGATCATTTCAGCCATCGAAAGTGGAACCCAAGTAATATCAGAACCAGCAAGAAGACAATTCACATATTTATAAGCACCAATAATACCGCGTTTAGCTTTGCGTTCTGTATCCCGGTCAGTGATCATCTTCAATAACCACTCGCCATTAAAAGCATTAAACTCTTCAATATGACCACCTTTTTCGTCACGCTCAAGGACTTTACGATAAAGATCCGTTTGTTTGGTTACGGTTATCGCATCATAATTTGTCGAATTGGTGTAGTTATCAGAATAGTGAATCAAGACAACATCTTTTGAGGTCTCGAAGAAATCGAGTGTGACTTTAGGGTCAATAATACAGATCCAAATAGAGCTGTCGTAGGAACGCTCTAATAATGACCTAAAGTTATCATTTACAGCCAAAGCTGTCGATTTAGCATGACCATGTTGTTCATTTGTTTTTAATGCTGGTTTTAATAACCGGTTATATTGTTGTGCCAACCGCAGATGTGGTAAATTTATAATATCAACACCTTTTAAGCCAAAAGCTGTGAAATAACAGTCCTGCTTATTGGCTGCAGCTTCACCAGAAATTAGGCCGTTGCATACTATGCCACTTAACTCTTGATCTGGATCAACATCGGTGCGCTCTACTCGTTGGTTATTTCGGAAGAAGCTGATATGAGCGTATTGTTGCGAGCTTACCTTGCCGTTTTCATATTTGCTGTATGTTAGTCTAGTCCGCAGTAGATCAACTACCAGATCGGCATATTCTCTTGCTTTTCCTTTATCTAATTCGTAACGCTGCTTGATCTCTTCATGTTTTCCAAGTTCAGCAAAGCGATCAAACTCGTTATACTCTAGCTTATCGTCATATAGGCACACATGGATGTATGGCACCGTATCTTTTAGTTGTTTAACTAGATCAACTAGTCCCATGAATAAGTTATAGTTGTCATGATTATTAACTGAGTTAATCAGCAGCTTTGCTTTAGGCCCACAACTAAATAACATGTTAAAGGCAGTTTGAAATTCTCCGATCTTTTCAGCAACTAACTTGCGAACAAAACTCAAACTTGTTAGTTGCTGGGGCACCAATTGCAACCAGAAGTTATTATCTCTTTCAACCTGAACATAACTAAAGCCATGCCTTGGGTGATATATATAAGGCAACAAACCTTGAGGATTGAGACGTTCCTTTGTGATTTTGGGTAATTCGGAAAAGCTTTGTTTGACTTCTTTATCTGCAGAAATCTGCTCAGCTAAATATAGATAGTATCCAAGTACAATAGGATGCAGTGGAGTAATAAACTCTTTTGAATCAAATACTGCAAACCCTAACAACATTAGCTGCTTCTGTTCTTTTGTCAGTAGGTCATTGTATTTAATAACAGCTAGAGCATCGTTAAAAGCCGTTACTACATCCTTTACACACTGTTGATACTCGATATCCCAACCACATATTGAAGGTAGTGTTTTGCGTTGCTGTAACTCGGAAAAGAAACGGCAATAGGCGGTTTGAAGCATCGGAAAAGCTGATAAGTGCGATGTTGAGATATTACGCTCAGGATCATCATGACGGTATAACAATTGCTCGCAAACAAGCTCATGCTCCCATTGCAGAATAGTTAGCCTACGAGCTTTTGGCGCAATCTCCTGGTTATCAAGTATTATCTTGTTTCTGGCTCGATTAAAAACGCCAAAATAGGATTTCTCAAATAAGCGGTTATAGCGTTCAGCATCCAAAAGAAGGGGTAGTGTAAGCGCGTCTGACGCAACAGCGCCCTCAACTTCAAAGTCCAATGTAAGGTTTTGAGTTTTAACTATAAAACTCAATTCAGAAGATTCATTAGCCAGAGTTTCGAAATTAACTATACCAATAATAGCTGTTTCGAACGTTTGTCCAATCTGTTCGAGTTCAGCTTCAGCGGTTTGCTCTGATATTTTTAGTATGTCCTCATCAGTTTGAAGCAAAAGACGTTTGCGCTTCGGAATCACCAAAAAGTTATTAGAAATTTCCGACACTAAAAAGTCACAGGCTGGAAGTACTAATACTTTAAAGCTGTAACACTCTGCAGTTTTTTCTCGTCTTAATCTTATGCTGAAGTAAAGTGGGGATGAGACTTGTACGCATTTAAATTTTACTCTGCTTCGCTTACCACCCGAGTTATTAATACCGGATAGACAAACCTTCTGTTCTGACGTGTCTTTTATCTCAACTTCGCTTTTTTCTACTGTAGCACCGATAAATACCAGTTCAAACTCAGCATCTATCATTCCGGAGTCGAGATTCAGGATTAAATGTCGCTCTCGCTTGCCTGCTTTTGTAGCAGCTTTATCTCTGGATATTAGATTTATATTTGGTGGGCACTCTTCGGACTCGAGCTTTAAGCCTGCGACCCGATTTTTTGCCTGTTCCTGATAGCAAGCCGTAAACTCTAAATTGTTCTTCCACGATGTAAGATCCGCAAAATTGTTTTCAACAAAGCTCTCACCAAAATCGAGTTCTGCAAGTTTTTCGACAAGTTCATTTGGAAAACGCTCTGTGATCTCTGCGATACGGTCATGTAGTTGTTTATTCTCCTCTAGCCGTATTTGTATTTGTGCTTCATTATCGAATCTGATTAATTCAGAATCGAGTAAAAGTCCTAATTCACAAAACTTCAAATCCCCATCAAGTAATGCTTTGTAAAGGCTATTAAAGCCAAAAACTGTACCTCCATTTTCTATAATTTGCTGATAGACTAAGCTCAGCAAGTGGGCTGAGATGTGGCGTTGTGTATTAAAAGGATTAATGAGTTTTTCTAACTCGATTCTAAGATTTGATGGATGCCAGATATAACCGTTTTGTGCAAGATCGTCCGCGGAATTAATAATGGTATCTAGCATGCTGTTATGTATGATTAACAACGCGGAATTCTGGAAATCATACTGCTGTGACGATACTTTATCTCGCAATCGTGATATGTAGTTTTCGGTATACCCATACACAGAATTGCCGTGCAATACGCAGATCAACTTCACACCATTGAGCTCAACGAAAGGTAACTCT
>PHFX01000033.1 GCA_007618135.1 Candidatus Brocadia sp. WS118
TATTGAGACAGTTACTGTCGTGCTTGCCCCTGCCCCAAGCGTTCCACTCGTTGATGATAAAGTTACCCATCCCTGCCCCTTAGAGACCGTCCAGTTAATTGAACTGCCACCTGTGTTCAGAAGGGTATATGACTTGCTCGATGGAGTGAATGGCCCCCCCTGATTCCCTGATGATGTGAGTCCATCTGATGGAGTTACCGAGAGGACACCGGCGGGAGATTGTACGGTAATTGTTTTAGTATATTCATTATCTGATTCATCGCTCTCCTGAACAGCCCCAGTCACGTCAGCAACGATCTTAATATAATGTGTTCCAGCACTTAAAGTTCCTATGGAATGATCGAAAATATATCTATACTGGTTAGGATCTAAACTATCAGTAATAGGCCATGCAAAGCTTTCATCCCCATCTACATAAAGTTTAATACCAAAATAATCAGTAACCGCTCCTGTACCGTCATTAATAACCGCCCAGTCAATATACAATGTGTCCGTTGTGTAAAGAGGAGGACTGTCAATATTCGTCCCTGTAGTCTTAGAAACCACAATTTTATCAGACCAGCCAGATGGTTGAGATGGTGTCAGATTGGCATATCCTCCGGATCCTCCACTCATCCTTTTAAGATAGTTTTCTACGCTCCATCTCCCTATCACGCCGTTGTCATAGTCTACTTGCCACCATGTCCAATAGGTACCATTGCTCCCATTACAAATACCGAGTTCAGGGCAAAAGACAATATTTGGACCTGCCCTAATTGTTCCATATGTCCCAAGTGGTACTTGTATTAAGGTGCTAGAACACGGCGTTGAACGGGCATTAACATTGCTTGTTGTCACTATTCTACTACCCACGTCTAATGCCGGTAGATTAGCAATGGTTATACCTGTATAATATCCTGTCAATATTTGTTGCCAGTCTTTACCATCCCGACAAGCAAATTGCTCCGCTCCCCGTTGACACATCCCTACACCGTGTCCATAGATATATACGTTCCTATTGCCTGTTGTAACATTACAACAAGGCTTTTCAGCAGTTACAGCGCACTTAACGTGTCCACTACATGGTCTAGAACGGACGTAAGCAACATAATTACCACCTACTGAGCAAGTGCCAGTTTTATGCCAAACACCATCCTCACTGTTCAAGGTAGAATCACCATTGCAACGAGCTGAAAAATAAGCAGAGATCACATTCCCACCATAAAGGATTACGATCTTACTGGTGTTCACAGTTGCAGTTTTGCACGTATCGTTGATAGTAGACGTATATGCTTGACCTCCATTTGCTACCCCAGTACGATTATATTGTTCCAAGGCATAACTTCTTGAGGCAACAGATTGAGCTTTCAAAGTCTCAAAAGGAAAAGTTCCACCTAATTCTTTCGATACAACGCCTGAAATAAAGTCATCTAAGTTAATGTATCCCGTAAAGCCTTCTAAATTCTCAACGTAAATTTGATCGGGTACTGTATATGTTTGCTGAGAAAGAAATAATTCTTTCATGTCAGATGGATACGGAGGAACATATCCATCTTCTGATTTATTTGTTGTATCCATTGTTTGAATAAACGAAGGGTTTTTCTCAAGAATATTCATTTTTTGTAGCTCATGTTTTTGATCTAATATTTCAACTTCTTGTGGAGTTAGTTCATCTTTTATTAACTGAAAATCCACAATGCTGCGTTTTAAAGACTCCACCCTAACCATAACATTTTGCAGTTTTTGATAACCTTCAGCGTGAGCGATCACTTTGAAATAGTTTGTATCTTTGTCTAACGGAACTTTAACTTTAAATTTTCCCTTACTGTTGGTGTAAGAAACTATGACCAACGGTATAGTTTCTTCCATTGACCTCAGACTAAGAGTCCCGTCAGACAACTTGTCTACTATCCGAGCATGCACCTCTATTTGAACTTTTGCTAATGGAGTACCAATTACAGCATCTGTGACACGACCAGTTATCCACCCTTTAGACTTAGTTCTTCCATCTGTATCATTATCGTTTGGATTGGCGATATGATCTAATCCTTTTGGAATGGACAGGACTGCAGATGTTGATGAGGTTGCGCCAGCATATGCTTTGTATGCAGGCAGGCTAACCGTCAACGACGTAAATACCGCAAGTAATGATGCTATACCAAAAGATATATTTCTCATGTTCTCACTGTCTCCTTTGAGGGTACCCGCAATGGTCTTACTTCCTCCCCTCTACTGTGCCTTCAATGTTCTGGTCAACAAAAATCTGCTTGTCCACGGCCTGCCAAACGAGCTTGTAATAGATTTCAACTTCGTCAGGATAATACACGTCCGAAAAGCGCAACTTCGCCTTGGTCTGGCTTTCTCCCATTTTCACAAGCTGGAACGTGAGACCTTTCTGCATCTTTTCGTATTGTGTCATCATACCGTCGAAATCAAGCATGTCCTCCATACTCTTAGCCTGGGACGATTTGACAGGCTGATCGAGAATCGAGGGATCGAAGTTGTTCTGACGGCACCAATCGTTGACGGCTTCACGTCTCATGGCTTTCGATTCCGTCGGCGACAGCGTGATGCCGCTCGCCGCGATGAAACCAGATTGGCGCTCCATGTTGCTGACTTTTAGTTCCATTGTGGACACGGCCAGCACTAATGAATCGAATACACGTGAAAAGTCTTTGTCGAAAACGCGGTCACCCAACGCTTGAGCGATTTTTTGTCGTTGGTCATACCAGGCGTCCGTGTCTGGATTGCTTCTGAATTTCATAGTTATATTTCGGCGCTTTTGTATGAGTTCCATGTCCTTGTTGAATGAAACTGCGTTTACCACACCCGAGATCCCTGTTGGGTCAAGATAGGCAAGTTCCCCGCAACCAGTCAGCAGGGCAACCACAGCACCGACCATAAGAAAAATGATGACACTTTTCATAGGTTGAATACTCCTTTATTTAGGTTTTCATAAATGTTTTGACATTGCCTTTAGTAGCTCGCCTGGCGCACCGAGTAGTCTTTCACCGTCTTGTCCGGGTTGAACTTGATGATGAAGGTAATAGTTTTAACCGAACGGGTGACAGAGCCGGCACCCTGGCTGATTTGTGCAGACTGGTCGTTGGCTGAGCCTTTCGAACCACCGACCCCTGCTACCAAGGGTATACCGAAAAAACCGGCCATCACGCTCGCCTCGCTGCGTGAGGCTTGTGATCCACTGTGCGCATAGTTGCCGGAGGTAGTGCTGGCTGTCTTGTCATACATCCACACTTCGGTGCCGTCCTTGTCGGTTGTCATTGTACTTGGCCCCCCAAACAGATCGATGATATCCTGCTGTGTCGTTACCCCCTTATTCACCCGGCCAGTGACCATGCCGTATGAGAGCGCGCTTGGCGGGTCGCCTGCGGAAACTGCTGGCGGCGGCAGGTCGGGCGCTCTCACGGTAGCCTGTGGCGCTGAATTGTTCGTGGTTTGGCAACCCGTGAACACAAGGAAAAATCCCGAAAGGCATAAACCCGCTACATGGATTCGATGGGTTTTCATAATTTGTAACATTGTACGCTGCATACTGTTCTCCTTTGTCTCAAAAAGTATTTTATATCATAGTGAACGGAAAATGTAAGTTGTCATTCCTGCTAAAGCAGGAATCCAATCTTTCGCTACTTTCCTGGATTTCCACTTGCGTGGGAACGACACAGAGGAGCAGAATATCTACTTATTTAAGACGCTTACTATAGTCCGCCCCATTGGTAAAGAATGTGTATAAAAATAAAAAACGCCTTTTCCCTGATTTTTCAGGAAAAAGGCGCTTTATGAACTATCGAAAACAAGAATAGTGTGGGTTTTATTTAATTGGGAGGGAAGGGGAGGGAAGGGGAGGGAAGGGAAGGGAAGGGAAGGGAAGGGAAGGGAAGAAATATGCCATAATTATACCTCAAAACAAAAAAAGCCTTACTGCAAAGATTTTTACAAAACATCTTCGGCAGTAAGGCTGTCTTTTCAGCAGATTCCTTACGATATACTCAAAAGGCTTTCCAGCCTTTCCGGACTTCCGTGTCCGTTTAAAAGACCCTTTGCTTTGCGTCCCCTGATCACTCAGGGTTTGCCCTTATCGTGTGTCTTTCTTTCGCTGTTGTTTAAATTGTCAGGCATTCTTTCAAATTCGCAGGTAAGTGTCAAGTAAAAAATATACAATGTTTCAAGACAGATTCAACCATCTCAGTATATTCAAACAGATATTTCTTGACAAAAGACATCATATTCATTAGAAATAGTGAACATGAAAATTTGTTATGAAAAATTTACTATTTGTGTATAAAGGTTATAAATTAGGCCTTCGACTACTTTCCCCCTTGTTTCCCCCCGTAAACGGGGGGATTATGGGGGGTAATTGAAATTCCTGTACATCAAGTTATGTCCAAAACAATAGATGCTATTTTCGAAAACGGTGTCTTTAAACCAATAACCCCAATTTCTATTTCTGAGCATAAAAAAGTAACCCTTATTATTGCAAATGAATATGAAGAACTTTCCGATGTTATTCTTCTTGCCTCAAGGGTATATGATGGCCTTTCTGCTCAGGAAATTGAAGATATAGAAAAAGTTGCAACTGATAGAAGCCATTTTTCAAGAAACGTTAACTGAACGTGTATCCACCCTCTCTCCTTGATACAGATATACTATCAGAACTCTTTAAGGGACATAGCACTGTCAAGGCGAAGGCATCAGAATATCTTCGTGAGCACAGTCGTTTTACTATTTCACATATTACACAATATGAAATCCTCAAAGGGCTCAAGGCAAAAAAGGCACAAAAACAAATTGACGCATTTCTGTTGTTTTGCAAAGTCAATATTGTCCTGCCTATTACTGACGATGTCATCTTATTGGCCTCTGACTTATACGCAACACTCAAAGAACATGGAGCTATAATTTCCGATGCGGATATTTTCGTTGCTTCCATAGCAATCACTAATAATCTCGTTCTGGTAACCAATAACATCAACCATTTTTCCCGCATTAAGGGCTTGCGATTGGACAACTGGAAGACATAAACATCTTCGGCAGCAAGGCTATCTTTTATTTAGTTCACCGCAGAGCACGCAAAGAACGCAGAGAAAAACCTTAAGAATAAAAGTGAAAAGCCGAGAATCATAACCTCCCAACCTCGCACATTCCAAACTTCCCGATTTTCTTTGTGTCTTCTGATCACTCAGGGTTTGCCTTTATCATGGTTATTTCGCGGTGCATATCATGAGATGCTATTTATGTTAAGAAAAAATTACACATGCTGGTGGGTTACGAAAAATCCTTGCCCGCTCATTTCTTGCCTGCAGACGATTTCTGCCCATTGGCATCTTTATTGCCCGCTATATTCCAAATGTAGAATCTCCTGTATTCTTTCATGAGTCTTTTCGAGAAACCTATTGATGAAAGACTATGATAAATCGCTATCGCTACAAGAGAAATGATTCGTATTCCTCAGGATTTCGGAAGGGTTTGAAAAAAAACCGAAAAGAGAAATGAATCCAGGAGTTTAGAACGATATGTCCAAAATCCTGGATAGGCAAAAACCAAATGCAACGAAAGAACGAACCGGGAGAACATTTTTCAAATGAAACATTTCCTATTGATAAAACGTTTATAATTTTAATCTGCAAAAACTTCTTTTCCCCATTCCCCGTTTTCACGAGGACGAGTTTCATGCGGACAAGTTTTAGCAAGGTTCTTTACAACCCCCTTCGCCACTGAGGTAGGTCAACCGTCCCGGTTGACATCATCATGACAAGCGGGGACGCTTGTCCTACCGATAAGGGGGGATTTAGTTGCGGCTTTGCTGCGTTATGAATTTTGGAATGATTGTGCCAAATTGTGAGCAGTTTTATTTCTGTTTGACACCCTTATCGAATGGAGAGGAGGTAATTATTCATGGGTCTTATAAAATGGGACAGGGCAGTTCCGCTCGATAGCCTTGCCCACATCCAAAGAGAAATGAGCGATTTGTTGGATATTCTGAGCTCTGCGCCCCAAGGGGAAAGATATGCGGCTATGGAATTTCCCCCGATTATTGTATCGGTGAATGAAGATAGTGTTTTTGTTCGCGCGGAACTTCCCGGAATCAGGATCAGCGATCTGGACATCCAGGTGGTGGACGACGTTTTAACGATCAAGGGAGAGAGAAAACCTGTTGCCCCTGCGGCAAAGGCAACCTATCTGCGCCGGGAAAGAAACTACGGAACCTTTGCCCGTTCCATTATGTTGCCTGAAAAAGTTGATGTGGAAAAGGTAACGGCATCGTATAAACATGGTGTTTTGCTGGTAACGCTCCCAAAGGCCTCCGAGGCAAAACCCAAGCAAGTGATGATTCAGAAAGCCTAGTAAAAAGGAGAACCTGATTATGGAAACAAAAGAACATCCGTCAGTTGAAAAAAAGAAGATCACTCCTGACAAATGCGTTATAACGGGAAAGGGTGACTGGTACTTTCCGCAGTCTGATATTTATGAAACGCCGGACAATTTCACGATTTTGATCGATATGCCGGGAGTAGACACGGAGCATATAACGATTGATCTCCGCGACAACGAATTAGTTATCAATGGTGAGGTTTCACAAGAGGCGTATCGTGACGAGAAGGTGCTGTATAACGAATACACAATTGGGCATTATCACCGGCATTTTGTTATCTCAGACGCAATTAATCGTGATAAAATCGAGGCGAAGATGTCGGATGGCGTTTTGTCCCTTATCTTGCCCAAGGCTGAGCATGTAAAACCGCGGAAGATAGAAGTCAAGGCAGAATAAACCGTTTAACCCTTTTCAGGAGGCAACGGGGATGTATCGTAAACGTTTTACATAAGTTGCTTATTGCAAGGCTGAAGCCTCGCCCTACGTCAATTTACTTTTTGCGTTTACTATAGTATCATTAGTATCAATCCTTGTGGACACTCAAATGATTATTGTTGTGGATAAGGCTGAATGCGTTGGTTGTGAAGAATGTCTGCACGTTTGTCCTGTGGAATCGATCGTTATGAAGGCTGAGAAGGCTGAGATTCTGCAACACACGTGCAACCAGTGCGGACGATGCATCCCGGTGTGCCCTGTAAAAGCAATCAAAATGATATCTACATCTCTGCATAAAAGCAGTATTTAAAAGTATAAGAAATTTCAAACCGGTTTTTTCCCTCTATCGGTAGAACAAGCGTCCCCGCTTGTCATTATGATGTCAACCGAGGACGGTTGACCTACCTTAGGGGATAAAGGGGTGTGTAAATCGGTCATAACACACCCCCGGCCCCTCTTGATAGAGGGGAGTTTAAGGTCGCTGCCAAAGGCAGCCTAATTAATGAACATTTTTAATTACGGAGGAAACGATGACATCAGAGCGTACGTTGTTTTGTCAGGTTAATACTTTAGCTGCCGGTCCTGCGGATACCGCAAAGAAACATGTACCCGTGATTTCCGTACCGGAAGTCGTGAAGGTTGGACAGCCCTTTACGGTTACGATAAAGGTGGGAGAGGTGCCTCATGTTATGGAAAATGGCCACTTTATTCAGTTTGTAGACCTGTATTGCGGTCACATTTATATCTCTCGTGTGGATTTTACTGCGGAACTCAGCAAGCCGGAAGTGTCGCTGAGCGTCGTTTTACATCACGAGGGAAAGAGGCCGCTTCGGGTCTTTAGCCGGTGCAATCTCCATGGCATCTGGGAGGGTACAAAAGAAGTGAACGTGACCAAATAAATTTCTCTTATGCACATTTTATGAAGGAGTCGTTTTATGGTGAAAGTTAAAACTTTTACTTCGCCTCTCAGGATCTTTCAAGTCCACAATGAACTTGTGGAACTGGATAGGTCAGTAAATGAATTTCTCCAGCAGAATAAGATTAAAAAGGTAATTTCTGTTTGTGACAGCACCACGAACAACGATGGTGGTACCATGGGTATTATTCGGGTTCTTACGTATGAAGAATGAGGTATCCACATGCAGGCGGTGAATCACGGAGGGTTTCTTTCATAGTGGCTTTACCACACGATAAGCATCAGGGTAAGCTGTCTAGGAGTGCTTTTCATTAAAAGGTTTACATAATGTATCGTCATTGCGAGCACATTCGCTTTGCTCAGTGTAAACTCCGCGAAGCAATCTTAATCCTTTTGCGAACAAGAGATTTGCTTTGTTGCTGCACTTTCTTTAACATCATTAATTTTAAGGAGGGATAGACATGTATAGGACAGGATTTTTTGCAGGAGTATCGTTGGCCGTCATGGCAGGGGTAGTCACCTATTTTTCTGGAACATCGATTTCAGGGGCAGCGGATGTAGATGCAACAAAAGTGTATATGACCCATTGCAAAACCTGCCATGGAGAGAATGGCCATCCTACAGACCTTGGAACAGGCTTAGGGGCGCGTGAGTTTGCTAATGCAGAATGGCAGGCAAAGACGACCGACGAGCAGATCATCAAGCAAATTAACAACGGAACGCCGGAAAAGATGATGCCCTTTAAGGAAAAACTGACCCAGGATGAAATTAAGGCATTAGTTTCCGTCATCAGGAGTTTTGGAAAGAAATAGAAGTTCATTCAAAACAGGATGCAGCTTTTCAGAGATTTTCCTGGAGGAGTTTTGAGATATGGATGATGGAAAACGAGTGGCAGCTTATAGTATGTTTTTCCTCGCTTTCTTTGGCTTATATTCCGGGTTCTCAACCGTTTTCGGACAAGAGGGGGAAGAGATTAATCCAAAAAAATTATTTGAATACCATTGCGCCACCTGCCATGGTGAGGATGGCAAAGGCACCAAGAGGGGGCGTGAGTTAAAAGCGCCCAATCTTGCAGACCCGGATTGGCAGGGCAAAAGAAAAGATGAAGAGGTATTAAATTCTATTATGAACGGTAAGAACAAGATGCCCAGATGGAGTGACAAGCTAAAACCTGAGGAGATACAGGCCCTGGCCAGGTACGTACGAAAGCTCGCCCCGAAAAAGAGGCCATAAGGCACGTGGTTTTCTGTAATTAAAAGTATAGGAATTTCAATTACCCCCCATAATCCCCCCGTTTACGGGGGGAAACAGGGGGGAAAGTAGCCGAAGGCTTAATTAAAAAACCATACTCACGCATCCGGTCAGAAATTCCGGTTATGACAATTGCCTTTTTGCCGGCTTCGGCAGGGCAGAGAGGCAATTGTCTCCTCTTTAGTTATACACATGATACGAAAGGAAGCGGTATGGAATGAAGAAGGTTGGCGTATTAACAGGCGGAGGCGATTGTCCGGGACTGAATGCCGTCATCCGGGCTGTTGTGAAATCGGCATCGGTGAAGTACAACTACCAGGTAATTGGAATCGAGGACGGTTTTGACGGGCTTGTTTTACCGAATAAAACGCGGGACTTAACACCATGGAGCATTCGGGGAATTCTCCCGGTTGGCGGGACCATTCTGGGTACAACGAACCGGTCGAATCCCTTTGAATATAAATTCACAAAAGACGGTAAGTCTGAGATACGGAATATCTCCCGGGAGGTGCTAAACAACATTCAATCGATGGGGTTGGATGCCCTGATTGTTATTGGCGGTGATGGGACACTGAAGATTGCGCATGAATTGTTTAAACTCGGATGTCCGGTTGTTGGGGTGCCAAAGACCATCGACAATGATATTCTGGCAACGGATGTTACCTTTGGTTTTCATACTGCCGTACAAACAGCGACTGATGCCCTCGATCGTTTACATACCACTGCAGAAAGCCATCACCGGGTTATGGTGGTGGAGGTCATGGGACGTTATGTGGGCTGGATAGCCCTGGAAACAGGCATCGGTGGCGGTGCAGACGTGATTCTTATCCCTGAAATTCCCTTTGATATTGAAAAAGTTGGTCAGAAGATTACGGATCGCAGAAAGGGCGGCAGCAGATCGAGTATTGTGGTCGTATCTGAAGGTGCAAAACCCAGGGGGGGAGATGTTTCAGTATTATACACCGCAGAGGCGGGTGGTGGCGCTGAACGTCTTGGCGGCATCGGGAATAAAGTTGGGGCGAAGATCAGTTGTTATGGCATGGAGGTGCGCGTTACCGTCCTGGGACACTTACAAAGAGGAGGTTCTCCCTGTGCCTTTGACCGTATCCTCTCAACCCAATTTGGCGTATCTGCGGTTGACCTGGTTGCCAGGAAAAGATTCGGCGAGATGGTCTGTTTACGGGGAAAAGGGATTGAATCCGTTTCCCTCAGCGAGGTCGCTCAGGGCCAGAAAACAGTGCCAACCGAGGAAGGGTTAGTAAAAGTGGCGGAATCGATAGGAATCAGTTTTGGCCGGTAGCGCTTGACTACGATTTTTCATCGACTTTAAGAAGAGGATGTCCTGGTGGGTGCAGAATATATTGTTATTGGTAATGGGGTTGCCGGAACAGAAGCGGCAAAAAACATCCGAAAAAGAGACCCTTTGGCAGAAATAAAGATCTTTACGCAGGATCATTATCCATTTTATTCCAGGCCCAGAATACCGGAGTTGCTGGCAAGAGAGGTTGCTCTTGAGTCGTTTTTTGTCTACAATCTTGAGTGGTATCATAAGAACAAAATTCAGTTGTCTCTCAACAGTATGGTAAAAGAGATCGATCCCGGGAATCAAAAGATTTCGTTAACCGACGGATCGAATTTTACGTATAACAAACTGCTCTTGGCCACCGGCAGCAGCGGCGCCCTGCCTCCCATTGAAGGGATTGCCACTGCCGAAGGGGTCTTTACGCTACGATCGGTAGAAGACGTGATGGCCATTACGCGCCGTGCCATGGGCGCAAAAACGGTTACCCTCATTGGCGGCGGATTGCTGGGCATTGAAGCAGGAAATGGACTCAGAAAGCTGGGGATTTCCGTGACCGTTGTCGAAATGTTCGATCGGTTGCTTCCGAGGCAATTAGACGGGGAAGGCGCTGCAATATTACAGAAGCAAATGGAGGGCATGGGACTTGAATTCATTTTGGGCGCTAAATCCAAATCCATTCAAGAGAAAGGCCATACCAAACTCCTTGAGTTGACTGACGGAAGGATTATTGAAAGCGATTTTATCCTGGTTTCCGCAGGGATTGTGCCAAACATTGCCCTGGCCAAAACGGCGGGCATATCGGTAAATAAGGGCATTCTTGTGGATGATCGTATGGAAACGAATATTCCCGGCATCTATGCAGCAGGGGACGTTGCAGAGTATAAGGGGAGGGTATACGGGATATGGCCGGCGGCGCAAAGACAAGGAGTCGTTGCCGGTATCAACATGGCCGGAGGGGATGAAACCTATGCGGGCACGGTGCCGTCAACGACACTGAAGGTGGCAGGCATTCGCCTTACTTCAATGGGTGACGTCCTCACCGAGGATAAAGGCGTTGAACAGATCAAACGAAAGGATACGGATACCTATCTTTATAAAAAGCTCTTTCTAAAAGAGGGAAGGCTTGTTGGTGCAATTCTCCTGGGGGATAATAAAAATGCACATGATCTGGCACAGCTGATGGAAAAGAAGGTAGACATTAGTAGCTGGAAAGAAAAGATATTGGAACCTGATTTCGACATCAAAAGCTTATTAAATTAGGTCTTCGGCGACTTTCCCCCCTGTTTCCCCCCGTAAACTGGGGGATTATGGGGTGTGATTGAAATTCCTAAACATTAAATTAGGTTGGGTTTTAAAAGACAAAAACCCAACGACATTTTTCTTTGAATGCGTCTTTTGTGACGTAGCGCCGATCCCTTGTGGTCGGCCAATTGCTGGGGATAAACCCCAGCGCTACAATTTTACATTGAAATTTCTTAACGTTTAATTGGGCCTTCGGTTACTTATAAATACAACTATTCCCGACTGGAGTCCACCCCCTTCATCCCCGCCAGCGGGGGACAGTTGTTTGTCCCCCTCAGTGAGGGGGATTAAGGGGGAGGAAATTTTCATTTGAAATTCCTATACATTTGAATTAGGCCTTCGGCGACTTTCCCCCCTGTTTCCCCCCGTAAACGGAGGGATTATGGAGGGGTAATTGAAATTCCTTACTATGGAAATAGTCTGAAAGAGATGTCCATGACACCAATGGTGAATTCGGTATTGTCATTTGTCTTGCTGGGTATCGGCATTGTTGCCTCAGTTCACATCCTCGTCCTGCTGGGCAGAAATAATACCAACCATGAAAGATACTTTCGATGGGTGCATCGGATAAGCGGGTATCTGTTTTTTTCCCTCTACCTGTTTATTTGCGTCATCATGTTTCAAAAACTCGAAGGATTTAATATTTTACCGCCAAAGGCGGTTATTCATGCCTATATTGGCATCGCTCTCTTCCCTCTGATCGTTATCAAGATATGTATTGCCAGGTTCTATAAAAAGTTTTACCGGAGCCTGCCGGTTTACGGTATGATCCTGTTGATTGCAGTCTTTTTACAGATCCCCCTTTATGCAGGCTTACATTTCATTTCCGCAATTAAAAGCCAGTACATATCCCTCTCAGAAAAGGGAAGGCTGGTAAAGGTCAATGTAAACATGGGACGAAAGATCGTTCAGCAGAAATGCGCTACCTGCCATTCGCTGGAAAGGGTGTATGCGCATGTCAAATCAGAGGCTGATTGGCGGGAGTACGTGTCGCTCATGCGCGCAAAAGACCCGGCAGTTATGAATGATCAGGAGGCATTGGAGGCGCTGGGTTATTTAGTAAAAAATCTTGGGATTGACGAAACAAAGATGGATATACAGGTTGGGATGAGAATCATCCTGGAAAAATGTCACACGTGCCATACTATTGAGCGTATATTTACCTCAAAGAAAACGCGGGGTGAGTGGGCAAAAACGGTAGAACAGATGCGGTCATTTGACCCTTTCTTATTAAACGATTTTGAGGCGCGCCAGGTGAATTACTACCTGGGCAAAGTGCTTGCCCTGCAAGAGCTGAGTCAAACCAGGAAAGAAATGCACCTGGTAAGCCAGAACAGGGATTTACTCATACGATGAGAAACAGAGGAAAAACATATGTGTGTTGAACTGTTTAGTCTGCGCGACAAAGTTGCATTGGTTACGGGAGCCGGTAAAGGTTTGGGAAAATCGATGGCCATTGCGCTCTCTGAGTCAGGCGCCCATGTAGCCGTAGCGAGCCGCACGCGATCCGATATCGAGACCACGGCGCATGAGATTCAGGAAAACGGCGTGAAATCAATACCCATCGTTGCGGATGTTACCCGTCAGGAAGACGTAAGCATGATGGTGGAAAAAGTTTTAACGGAATTGAAAACGATTGATATCCTGGTGAATAATGCCGGTACGTTTCTTGGCGGTCCGTTCCTTGAATCCTCCGTGGAGGATTGGCACAAGATGTTAGAAGTTAATCTCACCAGCGCCTATCTGTGTTCAAAGGCGGCGGGGAGGCACATGGTTGAAAGACAACAGGGGAAAATTATCAATGTGAGTTCTGTCCTGGGGCTGTTCGGAGCCGGCGGTTCTGCGGCATATTGCGCAAGTAAAGGCGGGGTAGTCCAATTGACAAGGGCGCTGGCCATGGAATGGGCTAAATATCATGTCACGGTAAATGCCCTTGCCCCTTATACCATGGAGACGGAGTTGACTAAATCCCTGTTAGAAGATGAAAAGGTGAAAAATGTCATTCTTTCCAGGATACCGTTAAAGAGGATTGGCAAGCCCGCGGATCTTTCTGGCGCGGTCGTTTTTCTGGCATCAAAGGCATCTGATTATATTACCGGGCAGGTTCTCTGTGTGGACGGCGGTTTTTCTGCGCATTAATACAATTTCCATAAAAGGAGGTTCATCGAGATGGATAAGGTAAGAATTGCAAAAGCTTTTTTTTGTGGCGTCATCGGACTGGTTTTAACAATACAGGGAATTTATGCCGGTGATTTTCCGCTTTTTCCTCCCATCGGCCCCCTTCCTCCGGCAACCATTCCGGCGGATAATCCACAAACCGTGGCGAAGGTTGAATTGGGGAAGAAGCTCTATTTTGATCCCCGTCTTTCCGGTAATAACTGGATTAGCTGCGCTACCTGTCACAACCCGGTTTTGGGCTTTGCAGACGGGTTGCCCAGGATGCTGGGAGGTCCGGCATCGAAGGAAGGCGGAAGACATTCACCCACCGTTATTAATACCGCTTATAATGAATTCCAGTTTTGGGACGGCCGTGCAGCCACGTTGGAAGAACAGGCGTTAGGTCCCATCCAGAACCCGAATGAGATGTTTGAAACGCTCGATAATGTCGTACGAAAGCTCAGCGGAATTCCCGATTATGTCAAGGCGTTTCAAGAGGTATTTGGTACCGGCGTAACCGCTGACGGTATAGCCAAGGCCATTGCTGCATTTGAACGGACGGTGGTATTTGCCAATTCGCCTTTTGACCGGTACATGCAAGGTGACGTGCATGCCATGAGCGAATCGGCAAGACGTGGCATGGATTTATTTCTGGGCAAGGCAGAGTGTATCAAATGCCACAACGGGCCGAATTTTACCGACAATAAATTTCACAATATCGGCGTACCTGCAGACGGCCCGCTCAAAGAAGATTTGGGACGGTATAACGTTACCAGGAATGACGCTGATAAAGGGGCATTTAAGACACCCACCCTGCGGAACATCACAGAAACAGGTCCCTATATGCATAACGGATTCTTTCCCACGTTGTTTGAAGTCGTACAGTTTTATAATGGAGGCGGAGGGAGAACTGAAAACAAGAGTCCTGACATACATGCCTTGAATTTAACCGGACAGGAGGTCGGCGATCTCATTGAATTTATGAAGTCGCTGACGGGAGAAATGGTTCAGATTAAATACGAAGGCGCACCGCTTGCGTTTCCCAATGTACCGAAGGGTTTTTAGGTATGGATATCAATTTAAGGTCATTCATCAATCGTATGGAATCTTTACCGGATAACCCATCCCTTGATGTGTTAAAAAAATGCTTACGGGAAATGAACGGGCGGCAGATTCCGATTGACGAATATATAAATTTTTCAGACGAGGGATATAAAAGAAATGTCGTTCATGTCAGCAGTAAATGTGAAATTACCGTGATCTGCTTTCAGAAAGGGCAAAATACCCCGATACATGATCACGGTAATTCAATTGGCATCACCATTGTACGACAGGGCACTATGACGGAGGAGTTGTTCGATAAGCAATCCACAGGTATGATTGCTTCAACCTTTACCCGCAGATTTCATAGGGAAGAATTTTCCTACATAAACCTTACAACCATCCACCGCGTATCAAATGCCCACACGGAGGGATTAGTTACGATGAATATCTATTTTCCCCCGCTGACCTTAATGAATTTCTATAACCTGGAAAATACCAAAGTAGAAAAGTGGACTACAGATTATTCATGTGTAAAGGGTAATTAAGGTTTTCTGGTGAGGGTATGCATCCGCTGCCTCTTGAGTATGGCGTTTTGATTGCGCACGGATGGGAATATTGTAACCATTTCTGTAAAGGAAGGACGGGTGCATTCCCGATTATTGTAAATCGGATTAACCGGGTAGGGTGGGCATCGCCCACCAAATATCACGCAATCGCTCACATTACCTATTTTTTGGTGGGCGATGCCCACCCTACTGCGATGACAAGACACGCCTTGCCGCTTAATTTTATAAGATGTACTCAGCCATACCGTTCATTCATTTTTTTACAAAAAATTGGGAATACACCCAGGAAGGATTGTATGCCGAAAAACGCCGTGATGTCGAATGCATGGGAAACTGCATTAGCACAATTCGATCAGGTATCGAAACTGATGCAGCTTTCCGAAGACATCCATCAAGCGCTCAGAAATTTTGATCGGATGTTAACCGTCTCCGTTCCGATACGGATGGATGATGGTTTTCTACGGGTATTTACCGGATTCCGGGTACAGCACAATGCGGCACGGGGTCCTTATAAGGGTGGCGTCCGGTATCATCCGGAACTTACCTTTGATGACTTAAAGGCGCTTGCAATGGAGATGACCTGGAAGTGTTCACTGTCCGGCGTACCGTTTGGGGGCGCTAAGGGCGGTATTATATGCAACCCCAAAACCCTTTCAAAAGGGGAGCTGGAAAGACTTACGCGCCGTTACACGTATGCAATTATGCCCATCATTGGAATCGAAAAGGATATCCCGGCCCCTGACGTGAATACCAACGAACAGATTATGGCGTGGATGATGGATACGTACAGCACCAACAACGGCTATTGTATACCGGGGATCGTTACCGGCAAACCCATCAATGTCGGCGGCTCTTTGGGAAGGACAGACGCGACGGGTCTTGGTATTGCCTATACGATTGCGAACGCCATCCGATATAAAAAAATGCATCTGAAGGACCTTAAAGTGATAATTCAGGGGTATGGGAATGTCGGGTCAGCCGTTGGAAAATTCCTCAGCGAAATGGGATGCAAGATCGTTGCCGTGAGTAGCTCCAAAGGTGGTGTCTATAATCCAAAGGGTCTTAGTCATGATGCCCTCATGAAACATTATAAAGAAAACGGTTCCTTTGACCACCTTCCCCATGCCGGGGGAATAACAAATGAGTCCTTGCTGGAATTGCCCTGTGACGTGCTGGTGCCGGCGGCGATGAGTAATCAAATTACCAAAGAGAATGCCGGTAGAATACGGGCAAAGCTCATCGTTGAGGGCGCCAACGGACCTACAACCATTGAAGCTGATCAGCTATTGGCTGAACGCAAGATATCCGTTGTCCCTGATATTCTGGCGAATGCGGGCGGTGTGATTGTTTCCTATTTCGAGTGGGTACAGGACGTACAGTGCTATTTTTGGTGTGAACACGAAGTGAATGCAAAACTCAAAAATATCCTGGACCGCACCTACGAAGAGGTGCATGCCCTTTCCCAGGTAAAGAAATTGAGTATGCGCACTGCGGCCATGACTATTGCGGTAAAAAGGGTTGCAGACGCAATCTCGGTAAGAGGACTGTATCCCTGAAAAAAATATTATCCAGTTTTCGAGGACATGTTCTTCCTGCTGTAACCCACGCCGATCGCTCAATGATTGGAAAGCGATGACTTCTGTATGTATACTTAATTATACATTCGCTATAACAATAACAGCAGGGTGTTTTTTCTTAATTTCTCCACCAACTGAAGGATCAAAATATCACTAGTGTCCGGTTATAAGTTGAACAAAGACAATTGTTTATAAAGAACGCGCGGTTCGCTTTTGTAATCAGAATTTGTAAGTACTTGCAAAATAGGGGCTTTCTCAAATAGGGTAATACTCAAAATTTGTAAAATTGTGTA
>PHFX01000034.1 GCA_007618135.1 Candidatus Brocadia sp. WS118
TTAAGGAACAAAATTCTGTGGTTGAGGACAGGATGGTTAAGGCTCAGGTGGTGAAAAATGACGCCACAATTGATAGATACAACATCGATGATGTAACAACATTTATCAGGACTTTACTTGCAGATTTAGGAGAAGCCTACAAAAGGTCGAGTATCAGCCAGATCAAAGTACTCTTGGGTTCAATCTTCCCCTTGGGACTGGCTTGGAGCCAAAATGGTACATTGAACCGCGAGATTAGCCCGTTATATCAATCAATTTGCACCTTTGATAACGGTGCTATCTCTTCTTGTGCGGACGAGAGGACTTGAACCTCCATGCCTTGCGGCACAGCCTCCTCAAGACTGCGCGTATACCAATTCCGCCACGTCCGCATGAGAAAGACCAGTTTGGTAATTGTACCATGAATCAAAGGCTTGGTGAATGGAGGCCATGCACGGCTAGAATGTGGATAGCTTTCGCGTACAGTACGTACTCTCTGAAGGAGGAAGAGATGCGCACCAGCCGGCAAGATCATCCTTTACAGTTTTGGCGTCTCCTTTGCCCAATGATCCAATTACAATACCGTCAATACACGCTGTGTTTAGGCCGGTATTTTGTGCGCATTGTTCATACATCTCTGAAAGATGATTTGCTGTTCCGGTTGCATTTACGGCGCCTGAAACGAGCGCGGTGACAATTTCCGGATAGTAGGACAGGGTGCGCAGTTTTATATGCATTGCTGGTAGTTGAAAAGCTTTTCCGCCGCTTCGTTCATACACTCCTGGAGCCATTTGAATAAAGCATGCGTGTTGGTATCGTGCATCTTGGTCAAAACAAAGCGAAAATGGATTTTCAGGGTCAGGACGTGTAAATGAAAAACTATCCTTTGCCATGTAGTCGATAATTTGGTGAAATCCTCCCTGATAGCACGTTTCCCGATGCGTGTCCGGGGCAGTTTCGTCACACAATGCCGACGATTTGGCAAAAAGTTTCTGACTGTCACCCCACAACTCGCGTGGCGGCGGATCGCCGATGGCTCCCAGTCCAATTCCATGAAAACAATCTGATTCTGCATCATACAATTTTCCCTGTTTTTGGCAGAAATCGCGTAACTGTGTGGAGGTGATATTGGCCATTTCTGTCATTTGGCTCATGTAGCCATGCCAAAACCCCCATCCGCAATACGTCAGTAGTTGCGCACGGCCTGGAAGAACTGCGGCGGAGAGATCCGTGTTCGTTTGTTGTTGCGCTATTCTCCCTACAGCATGCGCGAGGCTGTGACATTCCACATCGCCTGAGGTCGCAAATCGGGAAAACAATTCATAGACAACATCCAGTGATTCTGTTTTGGAAATTTTACGTATGAGCGTAATAAGGCACACTTCTTGAGAGTCTTGTGAAAGGTTGGCGCACGTTTGATAGTACGCATCAGCACGTTTTTGAAGAGTTGGCGGGGACTTGCCGGAAAAAAGAACGAACCCAAAAAAAAGAACCAAAAGTCCGATCCAGAAATATTTCATGTTCTGTGCTGATTCTAAAAATAGTTCGAACGCATCCTCCGTCTGCGAGGAAAGTATCCGCAAAATTTTTAGAAACTCAGCGGAACCGCACCGTTGACGCTTTCAAATTTTTCGGTTCATGTTGCGAACTATTGAAATTTCGACGGGCTTCAACTTGACGACAAATTTTTAAAAGTGAAAATACTATTTCAAACTATACCCACCATCAACAACAAGTATTTCACCGGTGATATAACTTGCGTCATTAGACGCTAAAAATAATATTGCCCTAGCAATTTCATCAGGTTTAGCAATTCGTTTAAGCGGCGTTTGCTGTCTAAACGATTCAATGAGTTCTTTTCCCGCTCCTTTCGTCATATCCGTCATTACGTTACTGGGCGCAATCGCATTTACACGAATAGTTGGAGCTAATTCTTTTGCAAAGGATTTCGTCATAGTGATTAAACCGCCTTTCGCCGATGTATAGGCCAATACGGCCGCAGCACCGAGAAATCCATATACTGACACAAGATTGACAATCGAGCCACCACCATTTTTAAGCATAATCGGCGCAACTTCCCTGGTCATTAACCAAGCACTGGTTAGATCTGTGTCAATAGTTTTGCGCCACGTTTCTAAATCAGATTTCCAATCACCGGGTCTAAAAATGGCACCTGCATTGTTTACAAGAATGTCAATTTTGCCAAACTTTTTAATTGTTTCAGCCACTAGTTGCTTCACATTATCTTCCTTTGAAACATCTGCTTCCATGAAAAAGGCGTTGGAAACTCCAATAGTCTCCACAACTTTTTGCGCTTCTGAAGGTTGCTTTTCGCAATTAACCACGACTTTTGCTCCTTCTTTTGCGAAAAGAAATGCGGTTGCTTTCCCGATTCCACGTGACGAGCCGGTGATAAGTGCGACTTTGTTTTCTAGTCTCATAAAGAATTCTCTTTTTTCAAAATCAAAATAGCGGCTGGAATTTTTCCCCTCAAATCCGTCTGAGACGTTGACCTCGGAGACGCGGCCAGCGCCTCCACCTCTGATCTCCTTGTGTGCCCAGAGGGAGACTCGAACTCCCATGACTTGTTGAAGGTCACTAGCTCCTGAAGCTAGCGCGTCTACCAATTCCGCCATCCGGGCTTACGTCGGAATCTGCACGCTCAGCGGCCACTGGAAATGACCTTATGGCTTTGCAATTCCTCCATTTTCAAAATTTTTCGATTTGAAAGATAAGGCGTTCAGAGAACGAAAATATCTATTGCAAATTATACCATAGGCCCGTATGATGAATGCGACTGAATGTGTAGGCCTGCCCGCCTGAGTATTCGATGAAGGATATCGCAATTCATGCCTCAGTAAAGCCAGATGGATTTACAACTGCGATTGATGGGAAAAAGATCACCACTACGTACCCAAACGGGGTGTGGCGTGCAGTTCCAAAAAGTGAGCGAGAGAAGCTTGCTCAAACCGCCACCTATTTCGTCACCCGTCATTTAGCCCTTTCCAAAAAACGTACTCTTGAATATGGGTTTGCCCCTCCACCAATGAGGCTTATGTATGACTATGGTTTGTTTTATTCCATGTCAGAAGCTCCTTTCGAGTTTACGGAAAAAAATCTTACCATGGACGATGTATTACGCGATGTGTACAATACAGAATTTTCCGTACGGTTTGCCAACACCCCCGCAAAAGAAACCAAAAGAAGCCAGCACGTCCAAACCGATTCAAAAACAATTGTTATGCCTCTTAGTTTCGGGAAAGACAGTCTTTTGACATTTGCACTCAGCCGCGAACTGGGGTTTACGGTCTATCCATTATTTTTTGAGGAACCTACCTGCACCTATCAAAATAAAAAGAAACGCGAACTGCGGGCAGGACTTGCCCGCGAGTTTGGCGTTCCGGTTACACCGTTTATAAACGCGCTGGGGAACTTAAGACAGGCTGGAAGCATGATGTGGGGGTGGGACATGCTGCTTTTGCAGTACACAACACTACTGATGCCGTATATATGGAAACATAAACCCGAGTATTTCTTCTGGTCCAATGAGCAGAGCACAAATGAGCACGCGCAAACACATGAGGGGTATTATGTAAATTATACGCACGAGCAAAGCGTTCAGTGGACGCTTCATTTGACCAATCTCTTGCGTAGTTTTAACCTTAATACAACGATTGTGAGCTTACTTGAGCCTGTTCATGAGCTTGTTATTCTCTCGATACTTCACAAGCGATACCCTGAGATTGGCAAATACCAACTTTCCTGCGATGGGGAAAAAACAAAATACCGGTGGTGCGGCCGCTGTTTCGAATGCGCGCGCGTCTATTTGTTCTTTATGGCCCTTGGCATTGAGCCGAAACGGGTAGGCCTTATGGATAACATGTTTGATAAAAAGAAAAAAGACCTTTTTTATCTTTTTGCCGAGAAAAAAGAAGACCTCAATATTGTTTTTCAAAGCTACCCGGAACGATTACTTGCATTCTACCTTGCCTATAAGCGTGGTGTGCGTGGAGGACTTATGGATGAGTTTGAAAAAACACTCCTTCCGACGGTTGAAAAACAGAAGCGCCAGCTGTCTGCTAAATACCTTGCTGCACACCCATCACGAACCATCCCAGAACCCATCAAATCAAAACTCTACGCCATCTATCAAACGGAGATCAAGAAACTGAAGAGAGATATTGGGATTACGTAAGCGGATCCAATTCCTGACGGTAAATCCGAAGTAGCTTCGTGCGCAAATCAGGGGGGATGGTGCGGGTTGAATGAATCCCGAAGAAGTTCTTGCGAAGTGCTTTCTCATGTTTTTTGGCATAGGAAAGATACCGACGTATAAAGGCGTTCATGACCGGACCTTTAAATCCCCGTTTGTAGGCCAAATAGAAAGCGAGTACTTGCTCGTTTTTCCCAAGCTCACTTTGATCATATCCGAATTCTTTAATGCGACTGGTAGACAAAATGGTATAGATATGATGGTATTTTGTTCGCAGAAGATCATGCTTAAATCCAATTTTCTTGGGATCGATGCCGTGAGCCAGTAAATAAATATACATCCGGCCGCATTTTGAGCAGTTCTCACACCAGCGCCCGTCTCCCTTGGGTTTCTGCGGCAGATCGCATGATGTTTGATATTTCCCGATTTCCGGGTACCGTTTATGAAGAATTTTGATGATGGCAATTTCATGCACCGGTTCCAAAAGACTACCAATAGAAAGTGAATTGCCTCCAATGACACTGGCCATAAGGGAATTCTGCAGAAGCCACCCGTGTGACTGTTCAAAGACCGGGTTATATCGAAATCCGTCTTCATCAACTACTAAATCATCACAGCTCTGTTCATTAGAAAAGAATATATAGCCCGCGCGGCGAGCGTACACGTATGGCAATAGCATCAGTGAGTACTGTGTGAGTTGCAGCTCCCATCCAAACCATCCCACTGGTTCTCGCAACACTCCCAATGAGTTTTTTAGAAAGTTAATCTGTGTATGGAATTCACGTTTAAAGGGTTCGGACAGCAGTTTTTTGGCAACCTCTTCATACGGAGAATATGGTTCCGAAATATACACCGGGTACACATGAATGCCTAATTCACGAGCTATGGCAAACGTTAAGAGGCTATCTTTCCCGAATGTAAACGGCATGATGGCCCGGTCACTCATGCTTGTTCTGTTGTACGGAGGGATATCTGCCTTGTGTGAAGTAAATACGTAGTCAATGTCATAGAGCTTGCGCAACAAATTAGACGTGATACGTTGTTCTTTTTGTGATTGCATGATGGCAGTTGACGGAAGCGCCATAGCCAGTCCCTTGAAGAAAAAAGATTCCGAAAGGGGAACAGGCATGGAATACAACATGCGATGGACACTCGTATACAGATACGGAAGCTGGAACGTTAATCCAAACGCCATATTCTGCGTAAGAATTTTACGATGTGTTTTGGGAAACCGTCCCCATATAGACGGCGGATACTTCATGTGAATAATCCGATCATTTATCCGCACGGAAAAACCACTATCCAGTGTTTGTGCCGTTACCTTGGCGACACCATTTACTTTAATCCGAGGAAGTTTCTCTTTCGGTTCGGGGACAGTCGCTAGTTGTGGAAAATCAGTAAGACTTTCTGTTTGCTTTTGCTTCATGAACTACCATAATAATTATCTCTATAAACCATAGTACATACTGTGTTTTTCTTGTCAAGCAATTGAGGCTATAGAAAAAAGAAGATACACTACGGGTATGGAAAATACAAGTGTGAATTTTGTGGATTTTTCCAAAGAAGAACATATTTACGTCAAAGGAAATTCACTTGCTGATGTGGCCTATCAGTATGGGCAACAAACGAAACGCCTTGTCAGTCAGACTTTACGAGAAAAACTTCAATCGCATACTGCGCGGTCTATACTTGCCGAAGCGAGGGCGCTGCTGAAGCGCGCCCACCACCTATCCCAGGATTCCGTATTTACAGTAGAAGGTATATCACTTCTTTCACGCTATCTCACAATGTTAAGTGCCTATGCCAAAGGTGCGGGTTTAAAAGAAGAAGAAATCGTATTTCTGCAAAGTTATGCGGACGCGGGATGTCAGACTATTGTGGTGCGTGATACTCAAAGAGAAACCACCAATTTTCTTCATATAGAGGAAAATGATGAAGATCATCGTCTCGTATCTCTGTATAAGAGAACTGTAAAAACGAAATCTATTCCCAACCATCAATGGCCGCATCTGTATAGGTATAGACTCGTCACATGGGAATCACCGGAAATCCATGCATTTTTCTTCGGATACCCTGGTCTTGTTGGCCCCGGACCCGCATTTGGCATAAATTACAAAGCAAATTTCGTGATTATGGCCGATACACTTATGGCAGATACTCACCCCGCCTCTTGTTCTTTGTGGGCAAATGTGTTTGCATTTCTTATGGCGGAATCGCCCAGCATTGCCCACGCACGGGCACTCTTTGGCAATCTTAAAAAACGCCATATTGCGCTCTTGGGTGGCTATGCTATTCATCTTATTTCTAAAGAAGAAATATTTTCCGCGGAATGGAATGGCCTTGAAATGGAAGAGACACCGGGAAGACAGGAAGGCACGAGAACCTATGTTGCACAGACAAATTACCCGCATAATGATAGTCTGCGAAAGATTGATTTCTTTGAGAAGGAAAATCCATCATTTCATGACAGGCAAGCATCACTTATGGTCAAAAGGCGAACCGTGCGGCTTTGGGACGCTGCTCGGACCTTTTGTCCCAGTAGTAATGCTCCAGAAGATATAAAAAGGCTTGCAAGCCTCATTAAAGAGTCCCCTGGGGATATTGAAACATTTGATTATGGAGCAGTACCCAGCGGGTTACACAATCCCACATCAGCCGCATATCTTGTAGGATCGATTTCGCCTTCTGATGGGAATATCACTATCGGAAAAATGAGTCCTGGGATTGGCCACAAAGATCAGCCCGTATTTTTCTATACAAAAGCATCGGCGAAGAGCGCTACATCAGAAAAAAATGTTGACCTAGCAGCTCATACAGCTGGCATGTTGCTTTCTGACCCATCGAAAATTACGGTTGCCATCGTCTATAGCACTGCATCCGCGCGTGCACAACAGACCGACTATGCAGCAACAGATGATGATACCGCGTATGTCGCCAATAAAGTTCGGGAAGCGCTGGAGACAAAACAACTTCGTGTTCAGATGGTTCCCGTAACGGAAGAAAATATAGCTACACTCAAAGATCTTTTAACAGACGTGGTATTTAATCTTATTGAATGGACAGGAAAAGATGTCGATCTCTCAAAGCAGGTATTTAAACACCTACGAAAACTCAACATCCCCATCACCGGGGCGTCGGAGAAAAACTTTATGGAAACAACGGATAAGATTGTCGCAAAGCGATTATTTAAAAAATATGGTATCCCAACCCCGGAAGCGCAAGCGTTTGTGACCGGAGATGAGCCAATTTCAACAACGCTTCCCTTCCCGGTTATTGTAAAACCGGCAACAGAACACGGAAGCATCGGACTAACCAGAAGCGCAGTTGTTTCGAGCTCGCGTGATTTGCAAGCCGTTGTGAAGAATCAAATTACCCAACATACGCAACCGGCGCTCGCCGAAGAATTTATTGAAGGCAGAGAATTGTTGGTGTACTTGTACGAAAACCGTGGCACACTTATGGTCCTTCCTATTGAGGAAATACTATTTGCCAATGATAAGACGCTCACGTTTCAAACCTATGAAAGCAAGTGGGATCCAAATCACAACGACTTTGCGAATACGGTTGTTACACTCGCGCAACTTAATCCGAAAGAGCTAGCCGAAGTGAAACGTGTTGCAAAACGTGTATTTAAGAAATTAGGCTTTCGTGGATATGGACGCATTGATATACGTCTGCGCCACGGGACACCCTACGTGCTTGAAGCAAATGCGAACCCAAATATATATGACAGTGACGAAGATCAGATTCCGGGTATAGCATTTCCTGATTTCGTTTTTGAGATTGTCATGTCGGCCTTGCTAAGCTACAGCCGCGGTTGGAAAATCTAACCTACTGGGGTAAAATAAGTAGAGTCAGTGGAATCTGGTTTGTCATTGAATTGTGTGTATAATCGTCGCAGCGTGCGATTCGGAAAAGAATAGCTGCGACACATTGGTAGGAAAGAGAGTTGGAGAGAAAACGTAGTTGTCTCTCCATAAGAGCCGCGGTGGTGGAATGGTAGACACGAAGGCCTTAAGAGCCTTTGTCCTTAACAGACGTGAGCGTTCGAGTCGCTCCCGCGGCACTAGACTAGAAATCTCTTGCTAATTAGCGTGAGTAGAATTAAAGTATATATATGGAAAGCAAGAGAGAATTGATAGCATTGATACTATGGTGGTGCGAGGGAACGAAGCCAAGAAGAGATATGCGTTGGAAAAACGCCTATCTCTACCCGATAGAAATTATTAATTCTGATCCTAGAATTATAAGGATTTTTTTGGATTATCTTAGAGATGAGGTGAAAGTTCCTTTTAATAAACTGAGAGGACAGATCCAAATTCATGAGGGAGATAACAGGGAAGAGATTGAGGATTTTTGGTCAGAGGTATTAAAGATTCCAAAAGTCCAGTTTAATAAAACTATTATTCGCCCAAAAGGCAACAGATTTAGGAATAATCATGGAACTTTTAAATTAAGATTTTACGATAGGAAGACTCATGAGCTTTTGCAACAGCGTTTAACTAGAGAAATAGATTCTATTCAGTGATAAATTTCGGGGTGTGGCGCAATTGGCTAGCGCGCATCGTTTGGGACGATGAGGTTGAGAGTTCAAGTCTCTCCACCCCGACATGAAGTTTCTAGAATCATACAAATGTGATATTGATACCCGCCTTACCGGCTTTTTAACCCAGAAGAAAGCTGAACTCCAAAATATAAATGGGTATGGGGTACAGGCATGCGATATGCTTATCCCGTTTGTTACCAACGGCAAAACAGTAAGGGGAAGTCTAATTCTCTACACATATTCTCTCTTTTCCGGTGAACAACCTGCTTATATTTTAAATATCGCATGCGCCATGGAACTGTTCCACGCGGGATTTCTTATCCATGATGACATCATGGACGAAGACCCAATGAGGCGGGGTATGCCCTCTATATACAAACAGTACGAAAAATTTGCGCAGAATACTGAGGGCAAAAAAAGTGAGCAGTATGGACGAAGTATGGGAATCAATAGCGCGGATTTGTGTTTCTTTTTCGGATATGAACTCGTTGGATCACTACCCGAAAAATATAGTCAGGTAACGCAGATTATTAGTCGCGAATTTGCGAGTGTCGTCGCCGCTCAAATGCTTGATGTGAGCGCGGGACATATACCAAAACACCTCACACAAGAGGAGATTCTTTCATTGTACCGATATAAAACCGCGCGCTATAGTTTTTCTTTGCCTCTTGGCATTGGCGCTCTTTTGGGCGATGCTTCGCTGGATATAGTAAAACAATTTGAAGATTTCGGGCAACAGGTTGGAACGCTATTCCAAATGAGCGATGACGAATTAAGCGTACGGGGAGACGGCACGGTTACCGGCAAGCCGTCGGGAAGCGACGAACGCAATGGCAAACAAACACTCGCCGGACTTCTTTCACCGGATTCGTACGCCAAAATGAAAAAAGACCTAGCTCAACAGACCCGTGATTCTATTGGGTCATTCCCTATTCGAGAAGAGGCGAAAAACAACCTTGTTGCAGTCGTGGACTTCTGTCAGAATAGGGTGAAGTAATGGGAAAATTTCGTATTCCGATTATCTGTGCTGTACTTTTGGGGCTGCTTGTTGCCTGGTATTATGTGCGCCACCCGCTTGCGCCAAAAGTTGTCCTAGGCGGGAAGCAGTTTCTTGTTGAACTGGCAATCTCCCCAGTAGAAAAGCAACGAGGACTTGGATACCGCAGCGCGCTTGCTGCTGATCGGGGCATGTTGTTTGTTTACGATCATCCTGAACAATATGCATTTTGGATGAAGGGCATGCAATTTCCATTGGATATTATCTGGATAGCTGGAACAACAATCGTAGATATTTCTTACGATACTCCCGTTGCAACACAGGGGGCCCTTCCCACATATACTCCGGCCCAACCAGTAGACAAGGTATTAGAAATAAACGCAGGGACTGCCAAAAAACTTGGCGTAAATGCAGGGGATTCTATCCAAATTCTCAAACGATAGAAAATACGATATAATGACCGGTACCGCGGCGTTAATTCAGCGGTAGAATGTCAGTTTTCCAAACTGAAAGTCACCGGTTCGAATCCGGTACGCCGCTCCATTTTCTCCCTCAGGCTCATCCATTGTATAATTACAGTACGCTCCCATAGCTCAATGGATAGAGCAACTCCCTTCTAAGGAGTAGGTTGCAGGTTCAACTCCTGCTGGGAGCGCCAAAGCGCTATTTATCCCCGCCATGATACGTATTCTTGTCATAGTGTTCCTTGCAATTCTGGTCGTCTCGCCGGTATCTGCGTTCTATGATCCCGCAAGTGTTCCAAACAATAAATTTGGCATGCATATCGCCGATTTCAATGATATTGCTGATGTAGCAACCTTAGTGAATTCACAAGGCGGCGATTGGGGGTATATCACGCTGGTTGCTTCGGACAATGACCGCGATTCAGGACGATGGCAACGCATGTTTGATCAAATGCGCCGTCTTCACCTTATTCCCATTGTCCGCTTGGCTACCCGCGTCCAGGGTGATCATTGGGTGAAGCCTGATCCCGGTAAATTCGATGAGATTGTAAGCTTTTTCCTTGCCCTGAGATGGCCAACTGAGAACAGGTATATCGTTCTCTATAACGAACCCAACCATGCCAAAGAGTGGGGAAATGAGATTGACCCGGAAGGGTATGCAAGAATATTTGCAGATCTTTCCCGAAAATTCAAAGCGGCTTCAGGAGATTTTTTTATGCTTCCGGCAGGTTTGGATGTATCGGCCGCAAGCGACGGTCAATCATTGGAAGCCGCAAGTTATTTGAGACGGATGATTGCTGCCAATCCTGACGTCCTGTCGCTTATGGACGGCTGGAGCTCGCATTCCTATCCGAATCCCGGCTTTTCCGGTTCCCCACAAGGAGCTGGACGCGGTACCGTCAGGTCATACGCGTGGGAACTTTCACTTTTGAGAGAACTGGGACTCAAAAAATCATTACCTGTTTTTATTACCGAAACCGGGTGGGTGCACAGCGAGGGGAAAGTATATCAGGGAGGACTGCTTTCTTCAGAGCAGGTTGGACGAAATTTTCAAACGGCTGCTGCAACTGTTTGGAACGATCCGCAAATTGTGGCTGTTACGCCTTTTGTATTTAATTATCAGGATGTGCCATTTGACACCTTTTCCTGGAAGCGTATGGCAAATGTGGGCGGCTATTATCCCCAATATGACGCGTATAAATCAATCACCAAGGTAGGTGGGACACCAAAACAAAAGGAAGCCTATAAGCTTTCCGATATTTTGTTACCAATTACTTTGGTTGCCGGATCTACGTATACGCTCTCCGCGCAAGTAACCAATACCGGAGAGGGGATTCTTACCCCTGATGGGTATGAACTTGTGTTTGACGGGAGTGAGCAGGGATTCTCTTTGCTTGCTGAAGGGCTTCCAGCGCTTGAACCCGGCGAAAAAGGAACGCTTACCATACATTTAAGAGCGCCAACTACAGAGGGTATTTACCGGTTGGAACTTGGATTTCGACGATACGGACGGGTTATCCCACTCCAAACGCAGGATATTCGGGTCGTGCCACCTCCCGCCATTACCATCCACACTTCTCTAGGATGGCGCAGGACTGTGGACGCCAATGATGTGACCGTCCTTGTGTATGATGAAACCAGGCTGATTCACAAATTTACCGGTATGGCGCTTAAAGACGGATCAGTAACGGTAGATAGGGTAAATAACATCGTCCCAGGACGCACTTACCGCACGGTTATTCTTGTTCCGTACTACCTCCCAAGACAGGTTATAGGACCGCTTGATATACCCAAGACTGAAATTACGATGAAGCGCATGATTCCTATCGATTTTAACCAGGACGGGACTTTCACACTTGAAGACCTATCGGCAATGATTCAGCTGAAGCCGAATTTCATTGCTGCGCTGTTTGTGGGTAAGTAAAAACAGGAGGGGCGCCCGTCAATAGCTTCCGATTTAAGCGTTGTTGAAGTATACTTAGCGTATTGGTGACTGTAGCACAACGGTAGTGCACCAGCTTGTGGAGCTGGGCGTTGCGGGTTCGAATCCCGTCAGTCACCCCAGACAAAATCTCCCCATATGTGCCTTAGGTTGCAACCACAGGCGTCGTTTCGTTTTGCTCCCTGACCATTGACGATACTTTATAGATGGTTAACAAAAGCGCAAGTGCTCCCAATCCCTGTGTTACGGTGAGCGACTTATGAAAATACATGTAATCGATTGCCACAGCAGATAGCGGCCAGGCAAGCTCACAAATGGTAGCAATCCGCGCGGGTGTACGCTTGAGACCATAATAGTAAATGGAAAGCGCCACCATCCCGGTCGATAAGGCAATTGTCAAAATCGTCATCCATTGGAAAGACGTAAGCGCAGCCACTGTCGGAACACGGCCAAACAAGGCGACGAGTGTTCCGGCGAGCAGGGAGGCCAACCCAAAACGTACTGCTGTAGTGAGAATTGTGGGCAACTGCAACAGGGCATATCTGCTAAATACGGTTGACGATCCCCACGAGAAAGCTGCAGCAATGGCAAAGATCGCTGCTATGACGGTGCCGCTGCCGGTTTCCCAATTCACCTGAAGATCGGGGAACGAAATGAAATACGCAGCGACAATTGCTGTTATGAACCACGGAATAAACCGCTTAGAAAGTGGCTCTTTGAGGACTAACCGGGCGAACACTAAAACGATAAGCGGTTCTAACTGTTGTAGAAGCACAACTACCGAAAACTGTGCGAACTGTACTTGTCCCAACGCAGCGGTATAAAAAAGCGTGCCCAGGACGCTACTTAATACAGTTACCCACGCAAATGCGCCCCACATTTTTACATTCAGCTTCTTCAAAAGGTGCCGTTGACCATACGCAAACGGGAAGATAAGTGCAAATCCGACAAGATGTTCCATAAAGACGACCACAATAGGCGGAAGACTATACAGGCTCACGCGCAGAAGCCCGTCAAGGCTCCAAAGAAGGGAGGCCACAACGATAAACAACGGACCAAATGACAGCAATTTTTCCATAAAAAACCCCTTTCATTCGGGGTACACACAAACGCCCGGCTACATGCCAGGATTTCGTTTTCCTTCTTGTTTCCACAAGGTGGATGTCTGACTCAGCCAGACTCCCGACTGTACGGTCGACTCAGGAATTGCGCCTGATCGTGCATTGATGCGATCGCCGCTCGTGGGTTATACCACCGATTGGGAATCGCCTGCCCTCGCTGTTACACGAAGGACGGGTTCACCCGACCCCGAAGGACGCACGTAGCATATACCTTTGTTGCGAAGTCGGTCAATATCCCATACAATTTACCCTAGTGTTTGCACGTATATGACAGACCATCACGGCGAAACTCACGATGAACCAGTGAAGGCATTGGAAGTAATACCCCCCCAGGAAAGCACGGAGGCATATCAACTCACGGTCGAAATCGAACGGCTGACCCAGGCGTATGTCCAAGGTTTACGCGGTGTAAATAAAAATGTAACGCCTATTCATGTTGATGAGATCGCTTCACGCATCGCTAAATTCTATGAAACGGTGCGCAAAGTTGTTGACTGGAAAGAAGACAGTGAGCTCCGGCGCAGTGCCATAGAGAGGGCGCTCAAACGCACGCTTTTCCCGAAGCTCTCAGGGGTAACTATCCGTGCGGACGTCAACACGTATAAGATGGCATATACCATTACCGCAGACCTTATCCGAGGCGGACATTTGCCAAATGATGAGATCCCCCAGGAGTCGGTTACTACCGTTGAGCAAACATTGAAGAAATATCTTTATATTCTTGAACACGCGCAGTTCCCATCCGCAGATATTATTCCAATCAAACGGAAAATTAACTTCGCAACGTTTCTCATCGAACTAGCTTCATGCGAAATAGAGGAAATTCTTACCAATCCCGTGAAGGAGCGTTCGCTCTTGCAGGCGATGACTGAGTCCTTAACCGCCCGCATTCGCATCCTTCCTGAGGGATCCATGTCTGAGGACGAAAAGAAAACACATGTCTTTATTGGTACGTGCCGGACACTTTTTGATCTGGATGATCATTTTATTTTGTACGAACTGATCAAATACAGTTATCCCGGCTGGTCAACGCCTGACGCCGAATTACTCAAGCAGTTGACTCATGAAATTCCCAACCTCTGGCTTACGAGTAAGAACGTGCTTGAGCATCCAGTCAGCAGGCAAATATACAGTATTTGCGAACGCGTGGACACCGTATTTATGCTTATCGGAGATATCATGGACTTACACAAGGAGTCTCCCGAGAGGCTGGCTTTGGTGCTTAAGGACAAGGCAAGCCTTACGCAGGAACTCTTGCAGGTTTACGAAAAGCGGTATGTATCGCTCAAATCCCGTCTTTTTCGACTTGCGGTTTTTTCTACACTTTCGGTATTTCTTTCCAACTGGGTAACATTTTTTATTGTTGAAGTCCCGGTGGCTGCATGGTTTTATGAGGGATTTAACTTCTTTACAGCCGCCATCGATTTTATCGTACCAACGGTTGTTATGTTTTTCCTCGTCTCTATCATCAAGGCTCCTCCCCCAGAAAATATTGACCGCGTCAAACGCACCGTATATCAATTCATATACGATGACGAAAAACGAAGAAACTATGATGTGTATCTCAAGAAGCGCAGAAATCCCGTCGTAGCATCTGTCATGGGCATTATGTACCTTATTATGATGTTTGGTGTTTTGGGTGGTGTTGGGTATGTTTTCTTTATTTCCGGCATGCCTATAACGTCCGTTATCTTTGATACGTTCACGATTGCGCTGACCTTCTTTGCTGCGGTGCTTATTCGCAACAAAGCGAAAGAGTTGTCTGTCGATGACCATGCAAGCGTGTGGGAGTTTTTATTGGACATGATTTCCGTACCTATTGCCCGTGTAGGATCGGAACTGGCTGCCAAATGGAAGGAATACAATATTATTGCCATACTATTCACTTTTCTTATCGAGACACCTATGGTGGTCATCTTTGATGGTATCGAAAGCTGGAGCCAGTACCTTAAAGAGAGACGAAGCGAATTACACTAAAGCACCCGAGCTGGTGGTTCTTCTTGTGGAGCAAAAAGATATTCTGCATGTTCCTGTCCAAACGGCATTTCCGGCAGAAACATAGCCGTATGCAATCGGGGTCCAAGCAGCGGGGGGTAGACTCCAGTATCTAGAGATTCACGTGCAAATACCGCAACGTGATGGATGGCCGATTCTTCATACTCCAAAAGCGACTCGGAAGCGGTAACAGTCGCCATCGTTGTGCCGACATCATCAACAATCAATAGCCCATCACCGTTCGGACACAGGTGGTGAAGCGTTCGAAGATCATAGGCATCAATGCCAATGTACTTTTCTTCACCGGCTTGCAAAGTCACCGGATGGTAGGAAATAACAGTGCCATCTCTTCCGATTTGGTGTTCCACTTTTTCCCTATCGCGATCGGCAGGGAGTCGAATGAGGGGGATATCCATTCCACCTAGGATGTAGGATGCCCGCTGGGTCGCTTTCCGAATCGAATACTCAGACTTATTGGACCCTGGCATGACGACTGCTGTTGGCGCTTGTGCGGCAATAAGCAGTGCCATATGACGACTCATTGCGTCAGCCAGCCTTGGGTTTTTTGTGTTGTTTGAGTTGAGAAAAGCAATGCCCAGCGGTTGTTCGACTGTTGCTACATTGACGAGAGGGAGTTGAAACGGCTTCTTATCAATCGATACAGTAAGCCAATATTTATTGTTTACCGTCGCAATATTCTCACGGGTAACAACAAGAGGGAGTCCTAATTCGTTTTGCGCGCTTCGTGCTTTCTCCAGGGTTTCTTCTCGTGCCATAGAGAGTGGGCCGGCGCTTATATTGTATCCCGTATGTTTTCATTGTCAAGAAGCCTAATGTAAAGGTATAATAGGGTGTTTAGCCTTGGGTTCAGAGCCAAGCTGGTAGAATCTTTATGAAAATCCGTCGCAAGGGCGTCACGAAAGTGTGGATACATGATCTGAGCCCTCGTGACACTTTGTAGGGAAGATCGTTGGGAAGAAACCGCCGGTTTTATCCCAGAATGCGCCTATAGCTTAACGGATAAAGCAGTAGTCTTCGGAACTACTGATGGGGGTTCGATTCCCTCTAGGCGCGCAAAGAGAGCTTCTTGATCTCGTAAGCGACAAGAGAAGAAGAAGAGTCCATATAGTCGCAGCGTGACATCCGAAAAGCAATAGCCGCGACAGATTGGTAGAAAAGAGAGTTAGAGAGAAAAAGCAGGTGTCTCTCTAGAAAGGGCGCATAGCTCAACGGTAGAGCAACTCCCTCTTAAGGAGTCGGTTGGAGGTTCGAATCCTCCTGCGCTCACTAACAGTGAAATCGAGGCCGCCTGCAGCGGTGCAGGCGGCGCCCCTCCGAAACAGTCGGCTCGAATTCGTTTTTCAAAATCAGAGAAAAG
>PHFX01000188.1 GCA_007618135.1 Candidatus Brocadia sp. WS118
CTTTTCCCCATCAATATGCATAAATCCCTTTGTTTAAGCCACATTTTACCCTATCTCGCAAAAATACTCAACACGATTCATTAACTATTTCCACCTGCTTTGTCTTGTTTTACCTGGCTATTTAGTGTTTCCGTTCAGACACTATATATGGTTTATTTAATTTGCAATGCTCAGAACTTCGTGATCCAGGTATGAATAATTTAAAAGCTGACTCATCTCTGCTGTGAGCGATTCAATTTCTTCTTCCTTTAAATGTGGGTTTAAAACATCGAACTCTCTTTCTTCTTTAGGATACGAGAGGAGGATGATCTCCTCTCCGTCTTGTCTTTTCAGAGATTTTAACTTAAACACCTTTTTTCTTATGAGATAAAGCGCGAGCACGTAGCGGAGATTTCTTTCGTGGGTTTCATGGCTTCCCTCCAGCTTCATAAAAACATCCAAAAGGACGTCCATGTTTATCATCGTTTGAACGGGTTTGTCCTTTTTGGGCACCTTCGTCTTCCAAAATGAAAATTCCTCTCCCTCTTTACCATTATTCCAGCATGAAGCACAAAAATCTTTTCGAATAAACGTTTTATTTTCATCGAAAAGGGCGGAATAATATTCTTCCTCTTCGGAAAACTCCTTATTACAAAGGAGGCATCCGTTTGATCCCTTCTTTATTTCCCATTCCATGTTAAAAATTATCTCTCCAATTTCCTTTGAACGCGTTCTTTTGTTTCTTCATAAAACACCCTTGCTAATTTTCCGGCGTAACTTAGTTCGCCATGTACCTTTTTAACTAACTCATGGTTTTTCATAGCAGCAAGGTTTATTTCCACATTCAATTTCGCACATCGAAATGCGGCATTCGCCAGGTAACAAGCGACGCCAAGATCAGAAATAAGATTCGGATTTGCGATATCTACTAATTCTCTCGTCTTTTTTAATACATAAAGACAACACATCATTGTTTTTAACGGAACCACCATTGCAAGAATGGTGGTTTTTTGTATTGCCTCAGACCTCCGATTCCTTTCTGATCCCGATGATTTTGGTAGCACATATGCTCTACTCACCTCACGGTAAACACTAATATCCTCTTCCATCAAGGATAGCAAGGTTTCCCTACTCTTTTTACATTCCTCAAGTATCTCCTTCAGTTGAATGTCATGCTGCTTAAATTCTTCCTTGCCAACAGTCAAATTTGCCGACATTGAGCACATGGTCGTTGCTAATGCGCCGACTAATGCTGCGACACTCCCTCCGCCAGGAGTCGGTGTTCCCATTGCAGCATCTTCGACATACTTTTCCAGAGTTTCATGTCGATACATACCCCATTATTCTTGAATAATAATTTCCGTATCCGATGTTACAAAATCATAGAGTTCCTCTACGTCACTATTCAACATTCTAATGCACCCGTTTGATGCGGCTGTGCCTATTGTTTCTGGTTGTGTTGTACCATGAATCCCGTATCCATGTAAGTTTGGTTTGTCTTTGAAACCGATCCATCGCGTACCAAGGATATTTTCCTTGTGTCCGTAAGGAAATACCCCCCCATCCGGTGAGTACCACACAGGTTCCTTCATTTTATTTTTTACTTCAAACGTTCCAACCGGCGTTTTGTTGTTTATCCCGGTCGCCACGCGATACTGTTTTACATAGTTATCATTTAACAACAATAACAGAGTAAAGTCCCGCTTGCTAATAAGTATCTTTGTCTTTCCTGTTAATACTTTTAACTGATCACCGATGTTTAACCGGTTGGGTACGGTGCCATTAATTTTCATGATTAATTCATAATTTGTGTTATATTTTTTTGCAATTCGCGCAAGGACATCGCCAGGTTGAACAGTATACATAATGGCATCAGGGGAAGGCAACGGCGAGAAGATGATTTCTTCGTTTAACTTATCAAGATGGTCCTGTATCTCTTTTTGCTTTTCTGGTATTTTTCCGTTGATAAATAAATCTGATAGCGCATTCCTTGCTTCGTATTTTTTCCCCTCTTTTAAATACCTGTTAACGGTATCCATTGCTGATATTTCTTGTTTCTGCGATATGGGTTTTTCAACAGGTTTGAAATCTTTACCTTCTTTTTTGGATTCTGCTTTAAGCTCATATGAACTAACAATAATATCTTTTCTATAAATAACAACATCTGCCCCTTCTTTTACGAGTGATAGAGGCAACTCCTGGTTATTTGCTGTAAATACCTCGGCAACGCAATCTCCGGTATTGGTATTTGTGTTTATATTGCACACAACACCCATAACGGCAAAAATAGCGAGACGAAAGATCTTCTCTAATACATTTTTTATTTTTTTCATGTAGTCGAATTAATATCACACCTGCTGAGCGTTGTCAAGCCAAAAGAAAAAACAGTCAAAGTTAAAGCGCATTTTATTTCAAGATGTTTATGATTATGGACACCCGGTCGTTGTGGTGGTCACTCCTTATATCCTTTGTAAGAGGGTTGTTATTTCCATATCCAATGGTAATCAATCTCTTCGGAGAAATATTTCCTTTGTACCGAAGATAATTGGCAACGACTTCTGCACGATCAAGGGAAAGTTTCCAGCAGGTATTGTATCCTTTTGAAGGAATGAAATTTTTTCTCGTATGGCCCTCGATAATGAGAGAACATGGCCTTTCTCCAATCAAATCGATTAAATTATTCAAAGAATGCTTTCCGTCAAAAGTTAATGTGGCGTCGTTTTCACCAAAATAAACCATTACAGCTGCCGGTATTTGTATCTCTTCCTCGTCAAAGAGGTCGATTCCTTTGTCACCGCTCTCAGAAGGCTCTTTTTTACTGTCAGGATAGATATACTTCATCTTATGGATGTCTTCTATTGAACCCGCATTCCAACTAGGCAATATTCCACCCATACCAAAAGTTATCTTACTTCTCTTTACTGATTTTTTAAACTCCTCAATAAATTCTTTTTTCTTTTCTTCCGTAAAGTTGACTTGAAATATGATAAAAAAGGCTAATAATATCGTTATCACCGAGCCATATGATGTCCAAAACAGATCGGGAGTACCAGAATCAGATAATCTTTTCTTTTTTTTATGCAAATGATGTGAAGTCGACGACATCTTTTTAAAAAATCTGCAAGGAATGGTTGAATTTATTTTTTAAATATCATAATTGCAATCATGTTTTCTTCTCCCGCCTCTGCACTATGATATCCGGATATCGCAATCTTTTTCGGTTCTATATCTGCCTTAGTTACCAAAAATTCGCAAATGCTGGCCGCCCTATCTAATGATACATCAGCCTCTGCTGTAAATTTTCTGTCTTTCCCTGTAGCCTTTCCCGCATTACTGTGAACTACAATTTTACCTCTCATCGTTCTTAACGCAAAAGCCAGTTCATTAAGGATCTTGTACGCCTCAGTTTTTAATGCAGACTCGTCTTTTTCAAAGCATAAGTCCACAGGTATTTTTATCTTACACCCTATCTTTACGTCTTCTATATCAATATATTTTGCCAACCCACCTTCTTTTATAAAACCTGACATGTAATTGTACGTTTCCTCGAAACCGACCAAATTTTCTATGGGATGATCTTCTGTTTTGGAACTTTCCTGTATTTCTAAATCCTTTTCAGAGGAGATTCCTAACACCATTTTACCACCTTCCAGCAAAAATTCTCCACCCTTACCGGCAAAAGGCCTTTCATCCTTTGCCATCTCGCCTTCATCAAAAAAGCCAGCAAAACGGTTATCCCATTGCTGTGAATCAAAAGATTCCTCAAATTTAGGAATGTCTTCTTTGTATTTTTCCACATTGATCGTAGAAAAGCTGATCATCATGACAAAAAAGGCTACGAGTAACGTAATTAAATCACAGTAGGTAAGCAACCATACCGGACCACCGTGTCCTCCTGAAGAACCGCCCTCATCACTCATGAGGATTTTTCCTTTTCTTTAGGACCTGAGGATAATTTGTTTGCTGCTTTTGGCTGCAGAAAGGACTTCAGTTTATCCTCTGTTATCATAGGAGAATCGCCCTTTTGAATGGAGATTACCCCTTCCATAATTATTTCTTTCAAGAAAAGCTCCTTTTTGCTTAGGGTGTCCAACCTACCACCAAGCGGCAATAAGACGAGATTTGAAAAGGTAACACCATAAAATGTGGCGATAAAAGCCACAGCCATGGCTTCCCCGATATGCGATGGGTCATCAAGCTTTCTCATCATTGCAATAAGTCCCAACACCGTTCCAATCATACCAAAAGCGGGAAATATGGTACCAGCAAATTCAACGATCCCCTTGCCAGCCCCATGCCTTTGTCGAACATTATCAATTTCTGTCCCCAGAATACTCCTCAGAGTATCGGAGTCAGAGCCGTCCACTAATAATCGTATCGCTTTGATCAGAAACTCGTCATGAATCTTTTCAATTTCTTTCTCCAGCCCTAAAAGACCCTCGCGACGACTAACCTTACAATACTCAACCAACTGCTTGATCATTTCCTCAGCCACCCCAATCTTTACAAAGACAGCCTTTTTAACTACAGCGATTGCGCCAACTACCATGGGAATCGGATACCTTATAAGAGTTGCTGCCAGCGTCCCCCCAATAGTAATCATCATTGCCGGCATATTAATATATCCCGGTATTGCCGAAGCACCGCCTTCAAATATAATAGCTACCAAGATTAATGCGCCACCAATAATCATTCCAATCAGTGCACCTGGGTCCATAATTTCAAACTCCCCGTAAATTGAGGTTGTCTACAACCTTGATTTTCCTGAAAACGTTTCGTTAGAAAGTAATTATTGCGCAGAACCACTTTTTAGCATTCAATTTGTAACCTAGCAAAAGCAAATAATATGCCTCGTTAACTCTCGTCGATTTTTAACAAAAGTCAAATCCCTATCAATATTCACAAGATATGTATACACATCTCGTTATATACGAAAGAACACGATTGAAATACCTTAAATATTTATACCTATCTATGAATTATTCACATTTTTTAGTATTTAATGACACAAGAAAGAAAACATTTATTGTGTGTTTTTTGTACTTTTGTAAAAATTTTAAACAACTCAGACGATCTGAAAATCGTTGAGGACTAGAAATGAGGAAATGAATATTTCACAAGCTATTTCAAGAGAGACTCATGAAATATTCATATTAAGAGGAAACAGCAGGAAGAATAAACAAAAAAAGAAAGTGATCTTTTTATTGAAATTATCCATAGACTAACGAATGTCATCGTTTAGCGAGATTACAAGAGACGCACATAAATATCCCGTGCAATAGCAGTATCAAGGGCAATTTGCGTCTCACCCATCTGGATAACATAGGTCGGTTGACGCTGATGCAGGTGGATTTGAACGCCGGGCAATAAACCCATAGACGAAAGTCTATCGAGTCTGCCATGATATTTTGTCACAATATACGCTATCTTCGCCTCATCCCCGGATTTTAAATCTGATAACGGCATCACCACAGGCCTTATCTCCTTATTTGCCTTCTCACAACACTCTCCCGGCGGGATAGCCTTTCCATGAGGACAGGTTACCGGATGTCCTAACAAAGTGCATATACTGGCCGTGACTTCTTCATCCAGAATATGCTCAAATTTACACGCGCTGGAATCCATGGCGTCTTCTTTGACATCCAAAACGTCGTGTAACAGCCTTTCTGCAAGCCGGTGTCTTCTGATAATTACTCGTGCATCTGCCAGGCCTTTTTTGGTAAGCGCTACTTTGCTATCTGATATTGTCACATACTCCTCGTGAATGAGGGTGTTCAATATCTGTTCAGCTGAGGGGAGGCGTATCTTTTTTATTAATGAATCTCTTTCGACTTCTCCCTTTTCTTCATCTATTGTCCAAATTAACTCCAGAATTTCCTCTTGACTGGACTCGGTCATACGTAATCCTTTCCCCCTTCTGTCAACACTATCTTAAAAAGATATCGTGGACGCTTGATCCATAATATCATCACCATCATTATTGTTATCAAACCACCGCCAAGCAAGTCAATCTCTGTACGATACGTGCCGAACGATACTATTGTCGATATTAACTCGGTCAATATGATTCCTGACACAAAGGCAAGCAGCGCAACCACAATTTTATTTTTTGTAAACCAATTCCTGGTTTCACGTAAGACAACCTCCTGTCCAATCCGAATTCCTTTGATCGCAGCCACTGTTATAATGTCCCGTATGCCCATCTTTTTTGGGCAGGCGGAACAACTTTCACATGCGGTGTTTTCTCTGATGATGCACACCTCTGCAACATTGCATGAAATGGATATAATCTTCCCTCGTATTTGCATTCATGAAAACTGCTGTAAAATGACCCGCAAAATACCGCCAACAAGCACCGAATATGGAAATATAAAGGCAAACATGAGGAAAGCGTTTTTAGCCCCTTGCTCTTTGATCATTACTAAAAAATTGGCAAGGCACGGTATAAACAACGTAATCACGACAAGCGAGACTAACAATTGTTTGGGGTCGATTCCTGCGCTTCCTCCTTTTTCTTCCAATGTCTTAAAGATGCTCACGGCGCCGTAATCCCTTCTTAAGAATCCCAGGATAAACCCATGCGTTGTTTCTTCAGGGAGTCCTAGAAAATTCCGGGTAATTGGCGCACCCATTCTCTCCACAAAAGAGAGCAGCCCCGCTTTTGTTGCCACGAATAATGCAAGGGTACCCAGCATAAATAAGGGCACCGCCTCCTTTAAAAACCAATGAATTCTGTAAAAGGTCTTGATGAAAATATTCGATAACTTAGGCATCCGAAACGGAGGTATCTCCATTAAAAAATCCGAAGGCGCCCCAGGCAAGACCTTGGACGATAAATAACCAACAAGGAGAAGCTGGGTGCAAATAACAAAAACGTAAATGGCAAAATATATCCCTGAAACCCTGCCCAGTACACTTGAAATAACCCCTAACTGGGCAGAACACGGGATGGCCAACGCCAATAACAACGTAGCAATGATCCTCTCCTTTTTTGTATTCAGGATGCGGGTTGTCAGGGTTGCCATGGTGTCACAACCCAGACCCAGCACCATCGGAAGAACGGCTTTCCCGTTTAGCCCTATGCGTTTAAATATCTTATCCACCATAACAGCAAGACGCGGAAGATAACCACTATCTTCCATAATGCCAAATGCCAGAAAGAAAAACCCAACAATGGGGAAAACAATGGCAATTGCATAGGTGAGCCCAACTCGTATTAGCCCGGATTGTTCATTCAAAAATAACTCAAAGATAATATTATCTTTATCCACCAATTTTTGTGCAAGCAGTCCGAGATAATAATTGAACCCCTGAAAATTCACGTGGGTAACAACATAGGACTTTTGTACGAACGGAATGTATATGCTTACATCAAAACCACCTGAAGGTATCAATGAACGGCCAAAGACCTTTTCTTCAAAGAACTCTACACATGTTCCCGCGCCAAACTCCCCCACCAGCTTATAAACAGTCCATAAAATAATAACCAGGAGCGGAAATGCTGCCACCGGATGCATGGTAATACTCCCCAATATCCCTGCAATGGTACTCTTCGCCTTGTATTCTTTCACATAGAGGTGCAGTGAAAACCATATCGATGAGATACCACCAACGACAAACGGTAAAAGAGAAGCAAAAACACTCCCGGGAGGAAGCCGGGATGAAATGAGATACATTAATAAAGCCATGAGCTTATACCCCATGAAAAAAGAAGCTGCCGGCATAAGAAAATAAAAAAATATTTTCCTCAATACCGGATGAGTTTCTTTTTCTTTTTTGAGATTGGATGTTACGGCCTCAACCACCGCATCCACATAATTTGCCCGCTTGATATTGATCACATAACTCAACGGACTGCCAAAATGCGCCTGGATATTATTCCGAATGCTTTGCACTTCATCAAGTGCATGATCAGAAAGTTTCTTTCGTAATTTCTCTTCGAGAGCGCTATCGCCCGATAAAAGCATGATAGCCAGAGCCCGTTCATTCACGGTCGTGTTACCCTGCAATATTTTCTCTATCTTTGAAATGCCCTCTTCAATGAAGTTCCCGTAATCAACGTAAAGATTAGGGACTTTTGCATTCGGTATGGAACTAAATAGTGCGCTTACTCCCACCCTGTGGGTAGCAATAGTTTTTATGATAGGAAGGCGCAACTTTTCCTGCAATACATTGACATCAATATTCATTCCCCTGTCTAAGAGCTCATCCCACATATTCAACGTTATCACCACAGGCAGCCCCATCTCTGCAAGTTGCGTGGTAATCAACAAACCACGGCGAAGATTCTTTGCATCCACTACCTGGACAACGTGCTTCTTGCACTCCTCCAGAAGCATATCCCTTGCGACGCTCTCATCTTCAGAAAGAGGAATAAGACTATTTGCCCCCGGTGTATCTACGACTTCAACACCTCCATCCAGGCCATTGCATACCCCACGGGACACCTCTACGGTTGTCCCCGGATAGTTCGACACCGTTACGTATTTCCCGGTTAACAAACCAAATATCACACTTTTCCCGACATTTGGATTACCAACCAGCGCAACCTTGTATCTGTTCATCTCCGAAACAGGCATTTGCCATGTCCTATTCGTGAATAAAAACCAAAAATTTAATCAACATTACATAACGCAGCAAGCCGCAACCAAATCCCCCTTGTCGGTAGGACAAGCGTCCCCGCTTGTCAATATGATGTCAACCGGGGCGGTTGACCTACCTCAGCAGTGAAGGGAGTTGTTAAAAAAACTTGCAAAAAAATTTTCACAAATGAACCGGTATACTACTCTGCGATTATCAACTGAAACTGAGTCTCTGTCAATAATCAAAAGTATAATGTTTTTCCAATACAAGTCAAACCTTTTTCTACCAGCGTTCACAGGGAAAATCAGGGATACCTTAGTATCTTGCAAAAATATTTTGACAATTTGAGCAAAAATTGTAGCGCCGATCCCTTGTGGTCGGCTTTGGGCGGGGGATAAACCGCCCGCGCTACACGTTCCGACTCGTTCGGGTTAGGGTTGACAAAAAGCAGATGGGTCTGATTTGAATTCAGCAAGTTGATCAAGAAAAGGCAGGTACTTCCATTGAGTATTATACTTGCCACCTAATTCTCTAATCATTTGATAATGCTTTTCATACACGTCACACAAAACTTCCCTGTAATGAGGATTACAATGATAAACGCGACATCCAAGCGTTCGAAAATCCCTGATACTGCATTGATTATCTTTGAGAAAAGGACAAATATTGTCAGAAATATTAAAATCCGGGACTTCCACGTTCTGCGTAATAAAGTCCACTTCTATCGTGCTTGCATAAAGCACATGATCAAATGCGCTAAAATTACAGCATGCCCCACACCGGTTACAACCCGGATTCAGAAGCATCAACTCTTTTTCCAAGAGTTCATAGATACGCGCTAATTCTGAATAGAGATTTCCCTTCAACAGCCCTTGCTTTGTCATGTTAACCAAAACGATTTTCATATATTTTTAAATTATCCTCAATTTCTTTCATCGTATGCAACTTCCCTTTATCTACACCGGGGCATGTATTCTTTAACTTTTCCCACTCTGACCGGTTTTCCAGATTCGGTTTCCAGAACGGAAACGTCCTGCACTGACATGGCCTTACATTATAGATTTTACAACCGTTATCGTACATAATACAATCACCGTTACCGTATTCCAGGAGACTGAATCGGTCGTTAATACTTCTCAAATAGTGTTTAGCAAATACGTTCTTTGCGATACCCAAAAATGATGATATCTTACCAATCTCCTTTTTATTAACCCACACTACACCGGGTTCACCGCGGCAACACCTTCCACATCGTTGACATTCAAACCTCAGACCCTTTTTGTACCAGAGTAGTGCATCATCACCAATATCCATATTTATACTCTTTTCTCCTTTGTCCATATGCAATATCTCATATCTTGTATCAGAAAAGTACTGTTGACAGAATTTTATAATACCACGTCTTCTTTAAAATACAACAAATAGCAATTCCACTACTCTATAGAATCTCCGGCAAGATATCCTGAGGAAAATGCTGCCTGGAGATTAAATCCTCCCGTGGGACCATCAATATCCAATACCTCCCCGGCAAAATATACGCCTTCGCATAGTTTAGATTGCATGGTCTTTGCGTCAATTTCATCCAGACGAATGCCGCCTGCTGTGACAATAGCTTCCTCAATAGGCCGGTGACGTGTGAAGGTAAGAGGCAGTCCCTTGAGCAGTTTCACGATCCTCTTTCTTTCCGGCGCTGTTATCTGGGATGCCTTTTTCTGCGGTTCAATGTTGCAGAGATTCATAAAAATAGGGGCTAATTTTTCAGGGATGAAAAACGTCAGACAAGCTTTCATGGTCTTACTACCGTGCCGTTTGATTTGGTCAAGGAGGATACTATCAAGTTCCTCAGGCGTATGCTTGGGCTTAAGGTCAATGCGTATTTGTACAGAACCGTCTGGTAAACACCCAACAATGCGCTTGCTCATATCCAGGATGCTTGGACCAGATACACCATAATGGGTAAAAAGCGCCTCACCAAACTGTTCTGCGATCTTCTTGCCGGATTGATATGCTGTGATATGTACATTTTTCATGGGTGTCCCCTGTAAGGATTTCACCCATGTTTCCTCCGTTTCAAAGGCAATAATAGCGGGATACGGAGGACAAATGGTATGGCCCACAGAAGAGGCTAATTTGTAACCATCCCCGGCGCTGCCGGTGGCAGGATAACTTCGCCCTCCGGTTGCGATTAAAATATTATTGCCGAAAATGCTTCCGGAATTGGTTTCCACACCCGACACGCGATTGCTTTTTGAGTTTAGCCGCAAGACGTGTGAATTTGTTTGAATCGTTACCTTGTGGTCGTGCATATAAGTCTCAAGCGCCTTCAAAACGGAATCTGCCTTCTGGCTTTTTGGAAAAACTCTGCCCTTATTTTCTACAACCGTTTCTATCCCATACGACAAAAGGAACGAACACAATTTTTCATTATCGAACGTTTGCAATGCCGCGCGAAGGAACGGTCCTCCCTTGCCGTATGCCTTTATAAATAGATCCAAAGAAGCCGTATTGGTTACATTACATCGGCCCGAGGCGCAGATAAGGAGTTTTTTCCCCAATTGATCCTTTTTTTCTAAAAGAACAACCTTTTTCCCTCTTGAGCCGGCCCGGCCGGCGGCCATCATGCCTGCAGGGCCACCGCCAATAACAATGAAATCATACATAAAACCATGGCTCCGGAGGGCCAACACATGAAACACAAAAACACTATATCGCTCCGATGGAGCTTAAGATAGGGGCAAATGTTTTTTTATTAATATACTGCCCTAACAGAGACTCTTGGCGCTTTGGCAATCCTGTCAGAATTTTTTATCAATTCTGTAACCCATCTTCCAACTTCCGCTTTAACAACTTTTTCTCCCCAGTGAGTACACCGGTTGTTTTAACCTCGTTTTTTAAAGTACCTTATAAATTCAGAAGTTTTCCAGATTTTTTTCTTTTTTGCGTAATTCCATTCTGAACGCAGTGAAGAATCTTTTTTTACTCAAGGTAACCTCCGGGAGAAATCTTGAAGATTCCCCAGACAGCCCAGAATGACAGGCGAGAGAGAGATTTCATCCCCCCTTTTGTGACCGAAGGTCATGGACGTTTCATTATGCGATCAGGTTGAAATTCACGAATTCTTTTACCCTTAAAAAATCCTTTGCGTTCTTGGTAATAACAGACGCTCCAATCTGTTTTGCGGAAAGGGCAATGAGGACGTCATTCTGTATCTTTGATAAGAAGATATTCTCAAACCCGTGTTTTCCTCCAAGTTTGGCAATAACCTTGCCCGTAGTCTGCCAATCGTTTGCCGAGGGGGCAACTAGCCTCTGTGTGTCATAAAAAGCCTTATACAGTTTATCGAGGAGTTTAATGGATTGATTATCAAATGACCCTGCATAGAGTTCAGCAATAACTACAACACTTAAATAGATTATAGGTTTCCCGAGATCAATCTCAAGAATAGGGTGAACAACGCCGTCGTTTATGAAGGGAATATAAATAGATGTGTCCAGAATTACCTTAATCCTTGCATCTGCCATAGATATCTTTGACAGACCCCTTGCCTTTGATTGCCATGAGGACATTCCTTATTTTGCTGTCCGCTATAACGGTGTCCATAGCCCTTTCAATAGCTTCTGTATCTGTTTTGGCATTCATAATTTTTTTAACCGTCTTGATCTTCTCAGGGTCAAGGATGAACTGTTTTCTCATTTTAAAAGCATGTGTCATTTTCAATTACCTCCATGTGTATTTTATATGAGAGGTATACACATTGTCAATTTTATATTAAGATTTCAAATTTAATCGCAGCAACGAAAATCCTCGGCGCTTTTGCAATCCTCTCAGAGTTTTCTATTAACTTTGCAATCCGTTGTCCCACTTCAGCCTTCACAACTTTTTCACCACATTGCGGACATACCCCGGCAGGTACGTCCTCCACAACAACAAGCCCTCCGCGTATCCAGAAATCTTGTTTGACAAGTTTCTCTTGCGTATGGTTATTACAAATCTCACACTCCCCATAATTATATCCTGATTCTTTTCTCTTCATAATTATTGAATAGGCTTGAGTACTTTTTTGCTATAGTTTAATTATCTTTAAATCATTTATGTTATCGAAATGTGCATCCCCTGTAACAAGAGGTAAATTTTGTTCTCTGCAAATAGATGCAATCCACAAGTCATTTTCAGGAATAGGGCGGCCTTTCTGTTTTAATTCTAATCTTATGACGCTATAATGGTTAGCCGTTTCCCTTGTAATATTTAACACATTGCAGACGTCAATAAATTCATTATAGACTTTTAGGTTTTCTTTTTGGCGGGATGAGTTTCTGGCAGTAAAGAGAAGCTCAGCTATTACAGGAATTGGAAGACAAAAGGTTGATACGGTGACAAGTGTCTTGGTGATTATAGGGTCATTCTTAAACAAGCGTATTACAATATTTGTATCGAGACTAATCCTTCCATTCATCCAGATTTACCCTTTCAAACTCTTCTTCCACTATTCTCAGCATCTTGTTTGCCTCTTCTTCACTCAATATACCAGCAAATCTTAGGATAGGAGATAACTCCTTTTGTTTAACAGCAATAGTTACTTCAACCTCTGTATTTTCCCTTATTCCTTCAATTGGTTCTAATGGTCTTAATATGCCATGTTCATATATTGCATGGATAATTTTCGTCATTTCTTAACACTCCTTTTGCAGTGACTATATCTAATCTGACAACATACATAAAAAATTATACTTATGAATATTTTTTTATTATTGTACACGAGATAAAATACAAATATCTATGACAAAATCGGTTACTATTTTCTCCATTCTAAAAAATTTCTGCTTAACCCTTAAGTAATAGCTGCTTCAAAGCTGCTATCTTATCACTCAATTTTTTGTTTCGGAGCAGTTCAACATTTACTGTTAAAAATCAATGTGAATGAAAAATTGGAAGTCCATAATATTTAAAAAGACCCTTAACGTTCTCCAATCTAGAAAAAAAGAAACCTGACTAAATTTTATTATAGAGAAATTCTGGATTTTTAGGCAAATGATATTTCTTACTTTCTTGTGAGCATCCAACTCCTCTCATCGCATCTTTTGCATCTTTTACCGGTATCTTACCCATTCTAGTGCCACTACAGTCTGAGCATGGTCACTTCTCACGATCATCCCTATCTGGCATTCTTTCAAATGGATTCTCCCATTTCAATCACCTCATTTCCCTTTAAAAACCTGTTTAATACTTCATAAGAGATAATTCATTATCTCTTCGAAAATATCACTTAATTCGGGTATACCAGATTGAATTATTTCGCCGGTAGATACATGCTTGCGAGACACAAATTTTAGCTGAGGCTTATGATTGGCGTTGTCATATCGGAATATGAGCGTCCCGCCTTTTTGCTGATAATGAAAAGCGTAGGTAAGTTTTTCAGCCTTATATCTGAGGTCAAGATATTCAGTGAAAAACAAACTCGAATAATTAATAAAGGTTACCTTTCCTTTGATAGTTCCTATTTTTTCTGTTCTACAATCAATGCTTAAATCAGAATCAGTTATCAAATGGGTTTTTGAATATTCTTCAATAATCTTCACAACCCCTGCAAAATATTCAGTGAGCAACATATTCAATTTCTTTCAGTTTTTTCAGATCTGCCATTATTTTTTCCCTGATCTTTAATTCTCCTGCCCACGCAACATATTCCATGTCCCCCTTCTTCATATCTTCGGCTGTAAACTCTTTTTGAAACGTGTCTGAAGATACGTTGTATTCAGTTTCATATTCTTTAATCTGCTTGTCTGTCTTATCCAGGCCGATTTCGAGTCGTTTGATTTCGGCAGAAATAGCAGCCCTGACAATATCCAGGACACCATTCTTTGTGTCAGATTGTATTTGTAGTTTTATCATTTTTCGGCCTCCCAAAATCTTTCAGTATCTAAAAATATCAAAATTATTTTTAATTTAATTTGCGAATAAGCCTGGTTAAAATAGACAAACGTTCTTTATTTTCGTGAAGTTCTTTTTGATTTTCCATATAAAAAATATAGCGATAGGCATCTTCAGGTACGTGGCCGTTCACTTTTTGCTCATTTTTTTGTAATTTTAATCCCGTCTCCGTATATAGGTCACCCAAACATTCCATAACTTTATTGTGATTACATTCGTTCAATATTTTGATTTCAATTCCCAAGTAGATGCGCAACTGCTTCGGTTGAAATTCCAAGATGCGTTTTGTTGAAATGATGTGATTTATATAATCTTTAAGACCTTCTTTTCTTAGCAGTTCTTTTAGAATGAGTTCCAACTTGTGCTTACAACAAATTTCCTCACCGAAATAATGTGTAAATGTGTGTCCGTCAGACATACATAACGAAATCATAAAAGACCCGTGTTTTGCAAAAATCCTTTCCACTTCCGCTCTATGACTGCTTATATTACTACAAACTTGCGGTAAGGAAAAACTTTTGTCTTCTTTAAAAGTATTCCTTCTTTTTCTTACGGCTAATCGTTTTAGCCTCTTCTTTCGCGCTGTCTCGTACATCTTCAATGCATCGTCTGTCAGACCAAAGGCTTTGGACAACCTTTCTTTACATTCCTTCATCCGAAGATAATCAGTTTGCATACGATATGGTTTGCCACCACGAACATAACTCTCCCAATCTTCTTTTTTACCATAGTATTTATCAACAATGGTCGTCATGACCTTGTGCTTTTCCTTTTTTGAAAAATCCGTACATTTAAATGTAATCCACACGAAACGGAATGCGTAGCGTGGATGGTTTATCCCCCGCATAAGCCGACCACAAGGGATCGGCGCTACCTTTTTCAAAAAGCTAAATTGTTACCATAATTTTAATGACCACAAATACCGTTTCTTATTAGAAGGGAGAGACGCTCAGGCAGATGTCTCCGGGTTTTTCCCAATGAGGGTTACAAACCTGTACCCCTCACGAAGTAGCAATAGTCTTTGAACTATCTGAGAATTTTCATTGTCTATTTGATCTCAAAATAATCTGGCAATCTATGACTATCAAAGTAGCCATCCATGTCGTGATCAATCCCTATTTCAAGACTGGGGTTTTGTTCAGGAGAAAATGTGAGAGACGCCTTGCCATTCCTGGGAATTGCCAGGCTGTTAAACTCAACCTCATATATCTCCCCTTTTCTTGTATGTCTACTGATTTTTAAATTCACTTCTTTTCCATCAAGTGAGTATACATCAAATACCAGATCTTCTTCTGAATAGATGATTCTGAGATTTGAGCACACATCATCGCAACTAAAAAGATCACTAGTCCAATTACAATAGTCTGAAAACTTTCCTGAGTTACTTTCTAAATAATTTGTAACAACCTTGCTGTTCTCTGAATTACATACCTCATAATATTTTGATGGAAGTGGTGCATCTGCCCATTTAAGTGGTTTATGCCAACGGCCTTCTTCGCTTTTTTCACCTTCCTTAACTTCATTTATGTAATCTATGTGTGGTGGACTCTGTGGGCCAGAGAGACCATAATCTTCTTTTCCATTCATCTTGCTTTTTGTCTGTTCTCCCCAATATCCTTCCCAATATATCCACTCTTTATCTTTATCTGTCCAATAAGTCATCTCTTCAATTGCGTATGGATATTTTTTAGAACTAGATTGTATTTCACTAATTTCACT
>PHFX01000189.1 GCA_007618135.1 Candidatus Brocadia sp. WS118
TGCTTTTCATACATTTATATACTTTTTTTGTGGGTGAATTACAATTTACGGAAACTCAAGATAATATAAAAAGACCTTTTTACAATATACTTGCAAAAAGGTCCATTTATTTCTATTTTCAAATTGTTTTAACCATAGTGTTTCCACAACCCCCCCCTTTAACAATAGTGTATTCACAACCTACCCCTATATCAAAAGTGTAGCCACAACCCTACCATTTTCAGCCTTTCGACAGGTTTCCACCGACAAGAAAAAGAAAGACCAAAAGCAGCACGCAAAAATGCTACCTTTGGTCTTAAAACCCTTTATTTCAAGCCTTTTGACGGCTATCCCTAGTTGTCTACGCTTCCGCTCCGGTCCGCGCAAAGCGTTCGTCCACTGGACGAACTGCGCCCCTTGACATCAATACAACCGTCTCCACATGGATTGAGAGGACAGAATGAATGTCATTTGTGTATGTCCGTTCTCGGAAACATATCCACGACACTTTTTGCACTATCGGTAGACGGGAACATATCCATAGGCTTCGCTGTTTTTTGAAAAACTGAGGTATGCTGTTAATTTTCAGTACCCAATACTGTGAATAACGTTACTCTCCTATTCACTAATGTAATTCAACAATCTTTCTAAAATGTCATGTGTAACTTTTAAGTTGTATTGTTCAATAAGGTGACTTTGCAAATCCATAACTAATAGCAAAGAATTTTTATAGGCTTCAAATAATTCTACCTTATCTAATCGAGCAGTGGTCTTTGCAAATTTTTTATAATTTTCAAGGCTAATTTCTTTTTCAAGGTTTTTACTCATGTTTAGCCAATTATCAGCATTTTTTTCTGCCATACGTATAAGTTGTAGTGTATTTTTTTGAAGTTGTGATAAGAGTTCTAATGAACGAGCATATTCTCCTCTTTTTAGAACGTTGATTCCCATCAACCATAGATTAGAGAAATTACACAACAAAAAATTAGCATTTTCTTCAGTAAGTCTATTTGGTCTTGCACCACTTATCTCTGATAAATAATTTTCTAATTGCCCTGTTTCATCGTAAATAAGCATAGCCTTCGTATCAGGAATATAACCTGAATCTTTAAACGAGGGGATTATGTTCATATCTTTTTCAGAAAGGAAATGAAATTCCCCACGTATAAGATTATCAAAAATAACTACCTCTGTTCCGTACTCATTTTTATAAAGCATCAAGTACGGAGCTACGTCAAACAACCAGTTGGATGAATCAAAGTTCGAGGTTATACTATCTTTCAAAAATATATAGAACTCTATATCAGAGTATTGGTCACCTTCTCCTTTGGTAAACGATCCATACATCATACAAGCTGTAATTCGTTCATCTGACTCAGTAAGATTCTTAACGTTTGCAATTAATTCTTTTTGTTTTAACATTTCTTCACCCTTTCATGTAAATATCTTTTAGTTATTGTGGCAACTCAAAATCTCTACAAACCTAAATTAATATTTTTCGTACAAATGTTATTGCAAAAAGCATCATCATGCTCCACAAACAATAGTGTAGGACAATATTCCAAAATCATTTTTTCAATTTGGATACGTGAAAAAATATCAATATAGTTCAATGGCTCATCCCATATATACAAATGTGCACTTTCACAAAGGCTTTTAGCAATTAGTACTTTCTTTTTCTGACCAGCACTAAAATCCACCATGTTCTTATCAAACTGCTCTCTATTAAAATCCAGTTTACGAAGAATCGTTTTAAATAGAGTTTCATCGATCTTATTATTATAGGCAAATTCAGATAGATTACCTTTTAAATATGAAGTATCTTGCGAAATATAAGAAATTTTTAGTCCACTTGCTAGCATAAAATTTCCGGTAAATTTAATATCATCTCCATTAATCAATTTTAGGATACTAGACTTACCACTCCCATTTTTTCCGATAATGGCAACTCTATCACCAATATTGACTCTGAAATTAAGATTACTGCATACTTCTTTATCTCCATAAGACAATGATAAATCATTCGCTTCTATTAAGCACTCTTTGTGAAATTCAAGTGGTGAAATTTTTAAGTCATCATATTGTTCAATGTTGTGGAGCAGTTCTGATTTTTGTAAAACGGCTTCCTGATGTCTTGACTCAATATTTTTGGCACGTTTCATCGCTTTTGCAGCCTTATGTCCAACATAACCCTTATCCAGTTTTGAACCAGAATTTGTTGTTCCATATTTACTTTTTTCTACTTTATTTGACCAGTTTGAACTACGTTTTGCTGCATAAGACAACCTTCCTATTTCTTTAAGGAGTTTCTTGTTTTCTGCCAGTTCAAAATTATCTTGTAACGTTTTGTTCTCCCACCAAGAAGTAAAATTTCCCTTTTGGATTTCGATATTCGTTTTATTGATAGATAGTATATGGTCAACACATTGATCAAGTAAGCTTCTATCATGAGATACCAAAATAAACCCCTTCTTGCGTTTCAAATAGTTTTGCACTACATTACGTGCATCGATGTCAAGATGGTTTGTAGGTTCATCAATAAGCAGGAAACAACTCGCTGTAAGGAATAAAGCTGCAAGAAGGACCTTTGTTTGCTCACCATTTGACAATGTATTAAACGGACGATATAAAGCATCTTCTTGAACATCAAGCAATGATATTTCACGAAAAATCTCCCAATCCATACATTCCGTACAAATACTCTTCATTACTTCAATTGTATATAGACTCTTATCTTCCACATCATAAGGAAAATACTCAAACTTAACTGTAGAACTTATATTGCCGGAATACGCATATTTGCCAAGCAGTAAATTTAAGAAAGTAGTTTTACCGCGTCCGTTTCTTCCAATAAAACCGAGTTTCCAATCTGTATCTATCTGAAAACTTACATTTTCAAAAATATTGTCATAACTTCCTTCATATGAAAAAGTTAGATTTGAAACATTTATTAAGGACATATATTTCTTCCTCCTTTACATTATAAAAATTTTATAAGCAAAGTCGGTTTTCGGCATTAATTACTCTATAATGTTATCCAACTCTGCAAGGATTTTGTCATGAATGACATAGTATCATTGTCTATCACGTTTATCTTCCTTTCTTTTACAAATATTAAAAGCCGCAAGAAAGTAAATTCTTACGGCTCAAAAACAAATACTATTATTACCTTTTGTTATACATAACATAAGGTTACTGTAATGTATTATTGAGTGTAGAATACTTAACTTTCCTGCAATTTGCATAACAAAACAAACGGTTCTATAGCCGTTTCTTTAAATATCTTATTATGCATCATATAATTAGCAAGAAAAGTTATACATTCTTCCACCTCCAAGTCGTTTTATTATATCATATTATCTTTAAAAATCCAATATAATTCTTCTGTTCTCTTTCTAAAGATTACCCTTCTACATCAATCTCGACTCCTGATTTGAATTCAACGGCGAACTTATCATGAAATACCGTAACTTTTTCTATAAGCCTCCTTACTAACTGCTCATCATATTCCTCTAACTCACAGGATTGTTCATTAAAGAAATCAGTCATTTCAGCGATTCGTTGCCTTTTTCCTTCACGCTCTGCATTTTCAACAAGTGCATTTTGCTTCAATTCTCGAAGGTGGTAGATTTCATCAGCCACATCTTCATAGTCATTCTTGGATTTTGCTTGGATAAGAAGCTGTTGTTGTAATTCTTCCAATTTGCTATCAATATCATTGGTGGCATTATCATTTTCTTCATTAAGTATAGTAGCTATGTTTTTCTGCAACGCCTGGAGGAAGGGTTCTTTGTTAGCCAAAAGTTCGTTAATAGCCTTGACCACTGCTGTCTGCAATGTTTCCTCGTTTATGGTAGGGGCAGTACATTCAGATCCTTTTTCCTCCAAACGGCTGACGCATCTCCAAACAATAGACTTGTAACCTCGGTTATTCCAGTGTACCCGGCGGTAAATATCACCGCACTGGCGAGCAAACTGCAACTGCAACTATGCAGGCACTTAATCTTAAAAGAACTACTTTCTATAAACTGGTGAAGGAAGTGATTGTATGATGACGATGTGTCCACGATGTTTAGAGCTATACAGTGAAATTTGGTCGAAGCCTTGTTGTAAATGCGCCGATAAGACCATTCCTGTTGATATTGAACTCATCAATGTCGTTCAGATGCTGCTCACTAGAGGCTTCGATGTATCTTATGCCACTTGTTACCCAGATAAAGAACAAGGTGAGATCGAAGCTATGGAAATTGAGATTCACTTTAGGGAATTGTATCCGCAGGCTCTCTTTGATGGTCTCCCACCTGACTGGATTGTAATTGACGAATACCCAGTTCTTGGCGGTAAGGTTCTTGATGAACCTGTTGATATCCTTACATGTGCAATCGAATATCGATTTGAAGAGAGCATCCATATTCAAAAGGATATCGCTATAAGCAATCTGGAAACATGGCTCGAAGAGAAAGACCCGCAATCTTGTAGGGCTATCCTTACATTGGCCGGCTTCTGAAAAAGTAAGACCCTCTCAACAGTAATGATCTGCTGAAAGGGTACTTTACTTTAATCTATGACCTTGAAGTGCCTTAATGCGTCTTTAATAGCTTCTACTTTATATTCTGGTGCTGGTTTATATGGGCGTTTTAGTTCTTCAACTGCGTTTGGTGCGTCGTACATCGGCAGGCCTAAGTTTCTTTTGACCTCTGCAATGTTTGCAGTGTGAACTTTGAAGCCGTACTTTTCTTCGATATACTCCTGAATAAGCCTGTAGGTGATACGATCTGGCTGGATTTTTCGGTCGTCTGCGTACTCCATTTTTACACTGATAAAATCGTCTGCACTTTTGTGGGACAATAAAACACACGTCTCAACGTGTTTTGAGATGAGGGGATAGCTGTCAAAAATTAGGGACATGAATATAATTCTCTTTGAGGGAACATATCCACTGAGGGCTTACGTATGTGGGAACATATCGATATTCTCTATTGCTGTTAAAGAAAAAAGCACTCTAAGCAAGGACTACTGTTGAGTTAGCAGTAATAATTGCACCATCTCCATTTTTAACACCTGGCATTATGATTACATTTTGACCTATCCACACATCATTGCCAATCACTGTGTCACCCTGAAAAGGAAGTTGTTCTATTGCAGGAGTTACTTTTTCCCATCCACCTGTAGAGATATTAAAGGGGATAGGTAGTAATTTCATACATCCTATGAGTTGCTCCATTCATGATAAACCTTACACCCTCTGCAATACCGCAAAATTTACCGATGATTAGCTTATCTCCAAGAAATTCATAGTGGTGCTCTATATTATTGTAAAAATTCCTCAGGAGACTTTTTCATCATCACTATAGTAAGTGTATTCACCAATCTCTGCATTGGGTTTTTCGGTAGGTTACTTATAGAACAAACCATTTTGATATTTTATTTGGGTATAATTTTTCTTATCTGATTCTAACATAGGATATAACTCACTCTCATATTTTTATATATTTTATTGTGTTTTATATGATTTATTATTTTGATACCACAGCAAAGCATCCTTTTCTAGTTGCTTTACAAATGCATCCTTGCCAGCGCAGTAGCCTTCAATATCCTCCGGGAATCGATAAGCCAGCTCCATCTTTAATTCACCATACTCTAAAGCGATGTCAGGATGTGTACGCAGAAAGTCCCTTACCACTATATGCCTATTAATATCTTTGTGATTGCTTTGCTCAAAAATATGAATCTGGTGTGTTCTATTATCGCCACCCTTGCGGAAATATCTCCGTCTTTCAATACCAAATTCACTCATACACTCATATCCAATGGCTACAAATTCTTCGTTATGCTTATCAACTAAACTAATATTTGTCACTACAGGCATTATATCAATGATTGGCTTAGCGGATAACCCTTTAACTGCTGTACTTCCAATATGGTAAATCTCCACCAATACATCCTTCAATATGTTCCTTATCATCTGTGATTCATTTTCATACTCTACTTCCCAAAAGGGGTCATACGGAACTACTCGTATAAACAATAATAAACCTCCAATCTCGTTCTCAACGAATAATATTTACGACATTTTTACGAGGGGCAGCCTGTTTCGGCTCCTCTGCAGCATAACCCATAACGACAGATCCGTACACAATATGATTTACGGGAACATCAAGATCTGATAAAAGCTCACGGATTAAGGGCATGTGTGTGAGTCCTGGCAGCTGATTTAGCCAGCAGGAACCAATGCCGAGTGAGTGTGCTGCCAGCATCATATTCCCGATGGCTAATGATGAATCCGGCATAGAGTTTCCATTGTCCTTTAAGTTAGAAACAATAATAAAGGTAGGGGCATGATACAGGAAATTTGAACTCTCGTCTTTCGCTTTTTCAACAAGGCTCACAACATAAGGATGCGTTTCTGCTACAACAGGTATAGATATAAGGGTTAGGCGAATAGCCTCATTCACTTTTGCAAGTACACTGGTTTTTTGAATGACTGTAAACTTCCAGCTCTGTGTTCCCATCCCGTTAGGCGCATAGCTTCCCGCTGTTAGAATGGTATTTAAATCCTCCTCCGATATCTGAGTCCCTCTAAAAGTTCGTATGCTTCTTCTTGTTAATATGTTTTCTATTATACTATTCATTGGTAGTCTCCTTCTTTAATAAAATTATTCTCGTATTTATCGCTATCTCTATTTTTTACAAGCTGCATATAGAAATCGTCCATAACCTATTTCGGCTACATTTTTCATCAATTCTCCATTTAACCATAATGCAATATCAGCAAAGCTTCTACCCTCAAGTGGCCATTTTGCATACTGCTGTGATTGATATTCTACATCCGACATATTGATTAATTTTTCAACCCATTTATCATGAAGAGTTTTTATTTCTTCTTTTGCTTTTTCAACACTTCCAGGCCAAGTAATGTCTTCCTTTTTCAAGGTACCATCTCCAAAATTGTAATCTAACGTAGTGCGCCACCAATATATAATATGCCACATAATCCATGCAATACTGGACGGTCCAATCTCGTAACTTTCGCTTTCAGGCCAATCTATACTCCATCCATCATCTTGCCTTCGTATCTGCAGACCCATGGGACTGAATGTCCAAAGTGCCTCTGTCTCCTTTAGATTCTCTGTGTGATAAAGATAAAGTTGCCAGCACATGTCTATCTGAAATAGTATATTCTCTTTTATTTCGATATCTCTCATTGATTTTAATACTCCTTATTAAAATTGTTTTAGTATACATTAGTTTTTGCCAAAGGAAAAAAATCTTTATACTTTTTAACAATGGAGTCGCCAGCCAGAACAGACTATACAGACCAGCGACTACCTTAAATTTAATGTTTCAGATTTATTTTCTTATCACTAATTTCATAAACCACATCAGCCACATTATCAAGGAGCCTTTTGTCATGAGTTATAAACACTATAGTTCCAGCATACTCCTTCATTAGTATTTCCAAAGCTTCTAAGCTTGGTATGTCAAGGAAGTTGCTCGGTTCATCCATTAGTAGGATGTTATATCTACCCATAAGCATTTTAGCCAGCAACAATTTAATAATTTCTCCACCACTTAAAACAGCTAAGCTTTTCCCTATATCGTTTTGTTTAAGTCCCATTGATGCTAGCACTGAACGAATTTCTGAAACATTGTAATCACAATCCTCCTGCATAAACTCCATGACATTCTGATTACCGTTGTACTTGTAACTATTTTGTGCAAAGTATCCTATTTTTGCCTTAGGTGAAATAGTAATTCCATCTTCATGATTTAAGATCATTTGGATTAAGGTTGTTTTTCCTGTTCCATTACCTCCAGTTAGCGCTACTTTTGCTCCTAGTGGAATTTGAAAAGATGCATTTTCAAACAGTACCTTATCCCCAAATGTTTTAGTAATTTCCGTACCGGCAATAGGATACGGATTGTAGAGTGCCAATGCATCACTTTGCCTGAAACGAATCCTGCTAATATTTTCTGGAGCTTCTACATTTCCTAAGGCTGCAATCCTATGGTCTAGGGATTTAGCGGCATTATGCATCTTTTTTTCCTTACTTCCTATTGATTTTTGATGAGCTAAACGCCCTCCGCCTTCAGTACTTTTTTTCTTTGAAGCGCCTTTTGCCTTCTGTTCTATTTTTCGGGCCTGTTTTCGCTTTTCCTCCGCAGCCCTTTCCAATCGAGCACGTTCCGCAATAAATTGTTCGTATTCTGCAGCCTGGCTCTTGCGTTCTTCTTCTTTCTGACGAAGATAATCAGAATAGTTTCCCCAATACTCAGTGATTTTGCCATCTTTCAGTTCCCATATTTTATCAACTACCTCATCAAGAAAATAGCGGTCATGGCTAATAACTAACAACGCACCTATAAAATATTTTAGCTGGCCAATTAGAAAATCAATTCCTTCACGGTCTAAATGGCTCGTAGGTTCATCTGCTAAAATGCCATGAACCTGTGCCGATAAAGCCTGTGCTATTTTAAGCCTTGTTTCTTCACCACCGCTCATGGTCTGTATATCTAATTGCTCAACACCGAGCTTGCCTACAAGTGCAAAATCTTTCTCCTCCTGTAAAGTTACTTCGTCCAACTGAGGGATATAGGCAAGTTCACCCAGACGATTCATTTTACATCCTGGGGGAGTTACTTCTCCTAAAAGCACCTTGAGTAGAGTGCTTTTTCCTGCACCATTTGCTCCTACTAAACCAATACGGTCATAATCATATATTTCTAATTCATCTATATCTAAAACATCGCGTCCATTGAATTCCACACGAATGTCTTTTACTTTTAATATCAATTCCATCTTATTTCCTCCTGTCTATAATCGCATGCTTTCATTTGCTTGTACGCAGGGAAAACCCTGCGATTTTAGCAGGAAGAATTACATGAAAATAAGATACATAAATATCCCTCCAATATTATTTTATTTTAAATCTAATTTTCTAACCTCTGTTATCATTGGGCACACTATAGCAATGCCAATAATTAAAATACCTGATAGTAAAAACCAATGGTTTACACCAATTCTATCAGCAAAGAATCCAGAAAGAATTAATCCAATTGGCATAGCAAATGACATAATACTTCCGGTCAAAGAAAATACACGTCCTAAATATTCAGGCTTAATCTTCTCCTGAAAAAGAGCTGTTTGCACACCGCTATAAAATGGCACCGAAAGCCCCATTACTGCACAACAAGCTACAAATATAACAAATCCACTTGGAGGAAGTAATCCTGAAACGGCTAAACTGGCTCCCATTATAAAGAATGAACCTGTTATTAGTAATACACGCTTTTCGAAGCCCCCTAATTTTCCTAATAGTAAGCCTCCTGCTAACATACCAGATGCAAAGGCAATTTCGGTAATAGAGATATGCACAGGTGTTCCATTAAAGTATTCCATGCTTATTAAAGGAAATAGTGCATTAATTGGCATATAAACAAAAGTATATAGTGTTCCTAAAAGTAATAAGGCAAACAATCCTTTGTTTTGTCTCAGAACGACAATTCCTTCTTTCATTTCCCTTATGAAATTTGGTTCCAAACTTTGCAATTGATCACCCAACTCAGGAATACGTACAATTGCTACCGTAATAGATGCAATCACAGCACCCAATACATCGATGGCAATAATAGCATTTAAATCCCAAACGGAGTAAAGGAGTGCTGCAACTGCCGGACTAACAATATAGCTTATAGATTGCAAAGACTGACTATAGCCTGCGCATTTCGTCAGCTGTTCTTCTGGTACTAAAAGCGGCGTAACCGCATTGAGTGCTGGGGTATGAAAAGCTGTTCCAATGCTACGGATAAACAATACTACCATAACCGCCCAGACAGGTAGCTCCATATACAATGCTACAATAGCAAGCACTGCCCCTGCTGCTGCGATAATTAAATCAGCACCAATCATTATCTTCTTTCTATCATGACGATCCACTAATACACCAATGGCAGGTCCAAAGACCGCATAGGGTAAAAAACCTACTAGTGAAGCCATAGACAAGACCATGGCAGATCCTGTTTTTTCTGTAAGGTAAAAAATAATTGCCATTTGCAGGATGGCACTAGTGATTAACGATACTGCTTGCCCTGCCCATATTGTATAAAACTTAAGTTTCCAATTGTTGTATTTTTCCATTTATATTATCTCCTGCATATTATTTTGCTTGAATTTTTATTTTGAATAGCATTCTAGGCAATAAAAAATGCAGGCCAAACTCCACAATGTGGCTTTTGGTCTGCATACATACAATTTGGAAACATTCATATTAAAGACATAGTTAAATAAAGGTATAGTTTAATAACCTATATCCTCACCGTAACTAATGAATGCTCAATATCGTATAAATAAGCACAACAAAAAAGCCTATCATCGGGGATAGATTCTGCTTTCTTTATTGCCGGCTTATCTTAAACGCATTGAGGCTGTCATAGTTTCGGTTCCTCCTACATCTTTATTTATATCAACTTATACAATAACACAACAAAACGATATGTTCAATACAAAAATAATCCTTGAGTTTCCGCAGTTTTATCCACATAGACCTGAATTAAACTATGTCTTTATAAACAACTTTCAAAAAATGCCCCAAATATAAGGAATCTGCTCCCTTTTTGATGTAAAATTAAGCTATCAAACAAAAATCTTACTAAACAAAAAAGAAGGAGATTCCCTATGGCTAATTGTACATCAAATACCTACACACTGAAACGAAAAATCTTAACTTTTACAAATAAAATTTCCAGGCATCTATCTAAGCCAGATCGGAAATTCACTGCGGATATTACTTACGGTATCCTGGCATCTGGAAGCTGCCTGCTAACAGATGTTGTTGACCAGCTTCATGAGTCTTCTAAGAAGATAAATATTGTTGACCGCCTTTCAAGACATCTTGACAAAGGAGTTCCTGCAAAGGCAGCTGTATCCTATCTTCATGCGATTAAAAAATGGGTTCCGGCGGAACCTGTTATTCACATTGATGACAGTGACGTTGTAAAACCTGATGGCTATAAATTTGAAGCCCTTGGTATTGTCAGGGATGGCTCTGAAAGTACTGCCACAAAAAATGTTTATAAGAAAGGCTACCATGTAACGGAAGCCTGTGTCCTTACAACCAGTAATCATCCTGTCAGCATTTTCTCCCAGATACATTCTTCTCAGGAAAAAGACTATAAATCTGCAAATGCAATCACCTTTCATGCCATGGAACAAGGCGCTGCCCTCTTTGGTAAAGCGACTTTTGCCATGGACAGAGGATACGATGACAATAAGATGTTTTTGAAACTGGATGAACTTGGTCAGGATTATGTCATTCGTCTGACCTCCAGGCGTAAGCTGCTGTATCATAACAAATGGACAATGGCTACAGAACTTCGCAATCGCAGAAAAGGTAAAGTCAAAACAAGTGTGTTCTACAAGGGAAAAGAACATGAAGCCTATCTCTCTCATGTAAAAGTGCAGATTACTGCATCCAAAAAAGATATTTATCTGGTGCTTGTTTATGGCATTACCGAGCATCCAATGATGCTTGCCACCAACAAAGAAATCAAATCAAAAGACGATGTAATCCGGGTGGCAAGAACATACTTCTCACGCTGGAAAATCGAAGAATATTTCCGCTGTAAAAAGCAAATGTTCCAGTTTGAGAACTTTCGTGTGCGCAAGCTCAAAGCAATAAACGCACTTAACTTTTATATCACTTTATGCATGGCATTTCTTGCGATGATCTCAATGGAATCAGAAACAAATGCCATTAAGGTTTCCATCATAAAGACAGCAGATCCTATAAAGGAAAAAGTTTTCTTCTGCTATTACCGACTGGCAAAAGGTATCTCAGGCATACTTTCCTATGCAAAAGAGGGCGTCAGGCTCTGGTTTCGGACAAAACGTCCAGCATACCGTCAACTCTGCCTTAAGCTAGTCGCTTAAATAGATAAAAGAATAGTTCTCCCAAAGTCCGGTTCCGGCGGGGCTTATTAAAGTGCCTCTACTCTGTTCAACGTCACTCATCATCATTCAGAAAACTGACGGATTGACACTTTAGGAGAAATTAATCATTTTGAAATTACATTTTGCGGAAACTCAAGTCTTGACAAGCTAATGGTTACTAGCTATAATGATTCCATAAAGCTAATGATCACTAGCCATTTTGTTCGAAGACAACCCATTTGAAAGGAACCTCCCATGGAAAATCAAACCCTGCAGCACTACCTGGAAAAGGGCGTAAAGAACACCGTCAAAAACATCGCCAGAGCGAGCTTCAAAAATCCGGCGGAAAGCCTCTTCCTGGCGTCCTTCGCCAAATCCCGCGGCCAGGCGGAAAAGGCGAGGACCCGTCACGAAGGTGACGGCCTCCACATCCCGCCCTTCCTCATCGCCAGCATCACCCATCGCTGCAACCTTCACTGCACCGGCTGCTACGCCCGGGCCAACCATCTGTGCACCGATGACGCCGCCGTGCAGGAATTGGCCGCGGCGGACTGGCGACGCCTTTTCAGCGAAGCCCGGCAGCTGGGTGTCAGCTTCATTCTGCTGGCCGGAGGCGAGCCCTTTTTGCGGCCGGAGGTCCTGGCCGCCGCCGCGGCCTTTCCGGACATCCTGTTCCCGGTCTTTACCAACGGCACCTTGTTCAAGGCCTCCATGCTGATCTTTCTGAAGGCCCACCGGAACCTGGTGCCGGTGCTCTCCATCGAAGGCGGCCAGTCCTTCACCGATGACCGCCGCGGGCCGGGGACCCACGCCCGCCTCATGGATGCCATGGCCGCCTTAAAAAACGCCGGCATCCTCTACGGCGCCTCCGTCACCGTGACCCGGGACAACCAGGCCCTCGTCACCAGCCAGCCCTTCCTCGACGACCTGGAAAGCCGGGGCTGCGCCGCCGTCATCTTTGTGGAGTACGTCCCCGTGTGCGCGGGCACCGCCGCACTGGCGCCCACCTCCGCGGACCGCCACGCCCTCATCCAGGCCCTGGACGAACGCCGTTCCCAGAACGACCGCATGTTCCTCATCGCCTTCCCCGGGGACGAGGCGGCCAGTGGCGGCTGTCTGGCCGCCGGCCGGGGCTTCTTCCACATCAGCCCCACCGGGGACGCGGAGCCCTGCCCCTTTTCCCCCTATTCGGACACCAATCTGCGGAACCATTCTTTGAAGGAAGCCCTGGCCTCCCCCCTGTTCCGGCGGCTGGCCGATTCGGGAACCCTGACCGAAGATCACAACGGTGCCTGCGTCCTTTTTGAAGCGGAGGATCAGGTGCGGCGTTTTGCCGCGGAAGGACCGGCCCTCCCATGACGGCAGAAAATAAAAAACCGCGGACAAAGGAAAGGATTCTTCTGTCCGCCCTGGATCTGTTCTCGAAAAAAGGCTATGAAGGGGTCTCCGTCAAGGAAATTGCCGAAACCGTCGGCATCCGGGACGCTTCCCTCTACAAGCATTACAAGAGCAAGCGCGCCATCTTCGACGCCATCGTGGATGAGATGGACGCGCGGATGCGGGGCCTGTCCGATGCCCTGGACCTTCCCGGCGACGATGCGTCCGAGTCCTTTGCCCGCTTCGGCACCCTGACCGAGGACGCCCTCCTGGCGCTGAGCCACCGGGTCTTCCTGTTTTACCTGAAGGACCCCTTTGTCTCCCGCTACCGGCGGATGCTCGCCATCGAGCAGTACCACAGCTCGGACCTCTCCCGGATGTACCGGGAGTTTTTCCTGGAGGCGGCCATCCAATATCAAAGCGGCGTCTTTGCCCAGATGGTGGACCGGGGCGTCTTCATCCCCGCCCCGCCCAGGGTCATCGCCATCAATTTTTACGCCCCCATCTACTACCTGCTGTGCCGCTACGACGGCCAGCCGGATAAGGAAGAAGAAGCGCTGGCCCTGCTGGACGCGCAGATTAAAGAGTTTTCGCGGATATACAAAAAAAATTGAGCGATGCTCCCGCTGCTGTCTCCGCAGGACGGCCGGACCATCCGGCAGATCACCCCAGGGCCTCCTGCGTCCGGAACCGCTCCCGCTGGGCGAATGCCGCAAACCTCCCTGCCGCCGGCGTCAGGGTGTCGGCCTTGGGGTAGATGATGCCGATGGAAACCGTCCAGGGCGGTTCCAGGGGCAGGATGGCCACCTTTCCCCGGCGATTCCCGCTGTTCATGGCATTTTCCAGGCTGATGCCCAGCCCGGCCTCCACCATGGCGTAGGTGGCGCCCGTGTCGGTGGAGGTGAACTGGGAAACCGGCCGGATGCCCTGATCCGCCAGGCACCGCCTGTTGTCCGAGTCTTCACCGGGGTAGGTATCGATATAGGGCTCGCTGTCCAGGGCCTTGATGGGGAAGCGGGGCTCCCCGGCCAGGGGGTGCCCCGCGGGAATCCAGGCCACCAGGGGATCTTCCGCCAGAGGGATCCAGTTAAAGTCCCCCTCCCGCTGGCTGACCACGCAAAAATCCGCCTTGTGCTCGGCCATGGCCCGGTACAGGGCGGCGCTGTTTCCCTGCAGGAGACGGACCGTCACCCCCGGATAGGCCTGCCTGAAGGCGGCGATGATCCGGGCCAGCCAGGGATAATAGGCCGGATAGGACGTACCCACGGTCACATCCCCGGTCTGGACGCCCCGTATCTCACTGGCCGTCTGTTCCCACCGGTCGCTCCAGTAATCCAGCTCCCGGAAGGCCTGAAGGAGCCGTTCGCATTCCGGCGTCGCTTCCACCCCGCCGTGGAGGCGGTATAGCAGCGAAAACCCCGCCTTTTCCTCCAGCGCCGCCATCATCCGGCTGACGCCGGAGGTGGTGTAGCCCAGCTCTTCCCCGGCGGCTGCCATGCTTCCCAGCTCCACCACCTTCAACAACATCTTGCATTTTTCCGTATCCACTGCCGCCTCCATCAAATCATCCTTATTCCAGGGATATTCCATCGCCATAAGTTGACGAAACGTCAATTCTATCTTGATAAAGTCTCGCTTTACTCAACATAGTCACAATGCTATGCTTATGTCAACCAATCCAGGAGGAATCCCATGAAAAATTTTACCCATTACGGCCTGTTGTTCGCCGTCATCATCATCGCCCGCAGCACGTCCTTCTTGTTTTCCAAGACCTGCCTTGTGACCATGGGCCCCTTCACCCTCCTGAGCCTGCGGTTCGTCCTGGCTTCCGTCCTCCTGATCGGGCTGTTCCACCGGCGCCTGCGCACCCTGACCCTGCCCACAGTCTGCCGGGGCGCCATCCTGGGGGCGCTTTTCTTCGCCCTGATGGCCTTTGAAACCCTGGGGCTCAAGACCACCTCCACCTCCACCACCGCTCTGCTGGAAAACACGGCCATCATCGCCGTGCCCCTGCTGGCGGCGGCCCTCCAGCGCAAGGTACCCACGCCGGCCAGCCTCGTCTGCGCCGGCATCGCCTTCTGCGGCGCGGCCCTCATCATCCTCCAGGGGGGCGGGTTACAACAGGGCATGGGCATCAGCTACTGCCTGCTGGCCGCCGGATTTTACGCGGTCTGCATCCTGACCACCGATCATCTGGCCGGCGAGGATGACCCCATGATTCTGGGCATCCTCCAGGTATGCTTCATGGGGCTCTTCAGCACAGCCGCCGCCTTTATCTTTGAGACGCCGGCCCTGCCCCAGACCACAATGGAATGGGGGGCCGTCCTGGAGCTGGCCGTCGTGTGCAGCGGCTTCGGCTTCGCCCTCCAGCCCCTGGCCCAGCGGGGGATTTCCGCCGAACAGGCGGGGCTGCTGTGCGCCATCACCCCGGCCTCCGCCACCCTTTTGGGCTGGGCCTTTCTCCACGAATCCCTGGGACTGCCCACCCTGCTGGGACTGACGCTGATCCTTACGACCCTGGTGGCCGCCAGCATCCTGCCCCGAACGGCCGATGGTGTCACCTTATCAGAATAAAGGAAGACGCCACGGCGGCCATTTCCAAAGTTACGGACTTATTCCGCCCAGTAAATCCGGCCCGCTTTTCTTTCCGCCGCTTCTGGATAATCGCCATCCACGTAGCCCAAAACACAGTGGCCCACGCCTTCATATTCACCCTCTACCCCGATGGAGGAGAGCCATTCCTTCCATTCTGACATTTCAAGTTATTCCCTGGCCCGGTGGATCCAGCAGCTGCCGATGCCCAGG
>PHFX01000190.1 GCA_007618135.1 Candidatus Brocadia sp. WS118
ATCGTACGGCCTCTCCTTCGCCAAACCCTGCTTCGCCAATACATGCGTGATCACCGACGTCAACGTCGTCTTCCCATGATCCACATGACCTATCGTCCCTACGTTCACATGCGGCTTCGTCCGCTTAAATACCTCTTTCCCCATCGCTTAAACCTCCGATTGTTTTGAAGAAACATTATGCAACACTACTAAATACCTTAGCAGGCGCAGGTCTATATTCTAAAGGCTCCATGGTAAAGGTGCCTCTGCCTTGGGTAATCGACCGTAATACCGTCGAGTATCCAAACATTTCTGCAAGGGGGACATCGCCCTTAATAATCCTTAGACTCCCCCTGGTGCCCATTTCAATAATATTCGCCCTCCGGCTGTGGATTTCACTTATCACATCCCCCATATATTGCTCTGGAACAACAATTTCCAATGACATTATAGGTTCTAATAATATTGACTTTGCCATCTCCACACCTTTTCGCAGTGCAATGCTTGCAGCTGTATAAAACGCTAAATCAGAAGAATCTACCGGATGTGTTGAACCGTCTGTCAGCGTGACTTTTATATCTATTAACGTGTATCCGCCGGCCACACCAGTTGCAGCAGTCTCCCTGATTCCCTTTTCCACCGACCGTACGTATTGTTTCGGAATCTTCCCACCAACTATAGCATCTTCAAAACTCACCGGCTCTTCACCCTTAAAAGGCTCCAAGGTAATCCAAACATGTCCATATTGCCCGTGACCACCCGTCTGCTGAATAAATTTACCCTCAACTTCCACTTTTTTCCCGATAGTTTCCCGATACGATACTTTTGGAGCGCCCACATTAGCATCCACCTTATATTCACTGAGCATCCTGTTTTTAATTACCTCCAGGTGTAACTCCCCCATCCCGGAAATAATCATTTGGCCAGTCTCTTTATCCATACGCACTTTGAATGTCGGATCTTCCTTTGCCAACTTTGATAAAGCGGCTCCCAATTTTTCCTTTTCCGCGTCTGTCTTAGGTTCAATTGCCATAGAAATCACGGTGTCAGGGAATTCCATCTTCTCAAGGACGATCGCCTGGTCAGAATCACACAAGGTGTCACCGGTAACGGTATACTTCAAGCCTATTACCGCCCCTATATCACCTGCAGAAAGCATATCCACTTGTTCTCTGGTATTTGCATGCATCTTATAAATGCGACTGATAAGTTCTTTTTTATCTTTTCCGGAATTTATTACCCGTGCACCAGCACTTACTTTTCCTGAATAAACCCGGATAAACGTCAAATCACCATGTTTATCAGATGCGATTTTAAAGGCTAAGGCACTAAAAGGTTCGCTGGGAAGCGGCTTTCTTGATATTTCTTCATCGGTATATGGATTCGTACCAACGATTGATTTCCTGTCGAGCGGAGAAGGCAGATAATCACAGACTGCGTCAAGAAGCGGTTGTACCCCTTTTCTCTTAAAGGCAGAACCACACATTACCGTCACAAACTTTAAGTTGATCGTCCCTTCCCTGACGGCCCTTTTTATTTCTTCGTTTGTTATCGTTTCGCCGTTTAAAAATTTTTCTGTCAGCCAGTCAATTTGTTCCGCCAATCCCTCAATCATTTTTTCTCGCTGCGCAAGAGCTTCTTTTGTATAACCCTCCGGGATTTCCTCAACCGAAAAATTCACTCCCAATTTATCAACATCATCTGAGTAAACCATTGCTTTCATGCTTACTAAATCAATAACACCCTTGAAGTCCTGCTCCTTACCTAACGGTAATTGAATGGGAATCGCCTTCATTCCCAATCTCTCATTAATTTCACCAACTACTTTATTGAAATCAGCACCGATACGGTCCATCTTATTGACGAAACAGATCCGGGGCACACCGTATCTGTCAGCTTGACGCCATACCGTCTCAGACTGAGCTTCAACTCCCCCTACTCCGCAAAAAACGCAGATAGCCCCATCAAGCACGCGAAGTGAGCGTTCAACCTCTATCGTGAAGTCCACATGGCCTGGTGTGTCAATTAAATTAATGTGGTAATCATTCCACGAACATGTGGTTGCCGCAGCGGTAATGGTAATCCCGCGTTTCTGTTCCTCCTCCATCCAATCCATAATTGCGGTACCTTCGTGGACTTCACCCATTTTATACGATTTGCCCGTATAATAAAGAATACGTTCAGAAGTAGTTGTTTTACCGGCATCGATATGCGCTGCAATACCGAAATTTCTCATTTTTTCAATATTCATAAATTAAACTTCCTGTGCTAAGTACTAAAATTTTGACCAAGCAAAATGTGCAAAAGCCTTATTGGCTTCCGCCATCTTATGCGTATTTTCCCGTTGTGTTATAGCCAACCCCTGTTTCTTATATGCATCTAACAATTCATCTGCCAATCGTTGAAACATAGGACGCCCTTTTTTCCCTTTCGCAGCATCAATTATCCACCGGAACGCAAGCGACAGCTGCCTCTGTTTTGGTACTTCTACCGGCACCTGATATGTCGCTCCGCCTACGCGTTTTGACCGAACTTCCACTAAGGGTTTTACATTATTCACTGCAGTTTCAAATATTTCCAATGGTTCAACGTCAGTAATCTTTTTTTCAATCACTTCCATAGCCCCATAAAACACCTTTTCAGCAACACTTTTTTTCCCTTTTCTCATAAGAGAATTAACAAATTTCGAGACCATTTTACTCTTATATTTTACATCTGGTTGCAGATATACCTCGGTACTCCTATATGCAAGCGCCATACACTACTTTCTCCTTGATTAAAACTTATTTGGGAGTCTTAGCCCCATATTTAGATCGAGACCGTCTCCTACCATCAACCCCTGCGCAATCCAACGTTCCACGAATGATATGATATTTAACGCCGGGAAGGTCACGAACACGCCCTCCCCTTACCAATACAATAGAATGCTCCTGTAAATTATGTCCCTCACCGGGAATATAGGCAGTTATTTCCCGCCCATTCGACAGCCTGACCCTTGCTACTTTTCGTAATGCAGAATTAGGTTTTTTTGGTGTTCTTGTCATCACTTGCAGACAAACTCCCTTTTTATGAGAGCATTTTTGCAAGTCGGGACTCTTACTCTTATTCTGAATTTTCGTTCTACCTCTTCTGATTAATTGATTTATCGTCGGCATTTATCCCCTCCACACGTTACTTGGTTGACGCAACAATTTCTCTATCTTCATAATATTTATCCACTCCTCCAGGAGCAGATACTTCCACTGGCAACGCAGAAAGAGAACAATAAGATTTATAGCCTGTTCCGGCTGGTACAAGGTGTCCAAGAATGACATTTTCTTTTAATCCAACCAAACCATCAACCTTCCCTTCAAGCGCAGCCCTGGTTAAAACTTTTGTTGTTTCCTGAAACGAAGCTGCTGATATAAAGCTGTCAGATTGTAAAGATGCCTTGGTTATACCCATCAACAAAGGCTTTGCCGTCGCAGGTTTTCCACCCTTTTCTATGATCTTCCTGTTTTCATCTTTGAATTTAAATTTATCGACAATTTGACCTGGCAAAAAACTCGTGTCACCAACATCATCCACTTTTACTTTTCTCAGCATTTGAGCAATAATAATCTCAATATGTTTGTCATCTATGGGCACATTCTGTGAACGATAGACATTTTGAACCTCTTTCAACATATATGTTTGCAGCTCTTCTTCGCCACTTATTCTTAAGATGTCCTGCAAAATAAGAGGACCTTCCACCAGCGGACTACCCGCTTTAATGCGGTCTCCTCTATGTATCTTTAAATGTTTTCCCCGCGGCACAAGATGCTCTATTTCCATTCCCGTTTCACTCTTGACCAGGATTGTTCGTTTTCCTCGCCTCTTTTCACCTACTTCCACAGTACCATCTATTTCGCTCATCACTGCCGGGTCTTTCGGTTTTCTAGCCTCAAATATTTCAGCGACTCTCGGCAAACCGCCCGTAATATCTTCGGTTCTGGAAATTTCCCTTGGTGTTTTTGCCAGCAATGTACCGGCGGTAACCGTATCCCCTTCTTCTACCTCAACGTGTGCCTTTTCCGGAATCGGATAGAGACCAAGTATTTTCCCCGTCTCATCTTCAATGATAATCTGAGGGTGTAAATCCCCTTTATGTTCCATGATCACTTTTCGCTTCACTCCCGTGGAAACGTCGGCCTCTTGCCTCATCGTCTTACCAATTACGATATCTTCAAAGCGAATCTTACCAGCCATTTCGGTCAATATTGGTATCATATGAGGGTCCCATCTCGACAATACCTGATGAGCGACAACCGAATCATTCTCGCGAACCAATATTTCCGCACCAAGGACTATCGTATGCTTATCAATTTGTCTCCCCTTGGAATCAATGAGCAGGATTTCCCCATTTGCATTAATGGCAACGTTTTTCCCTTGAGGGTTTTTCACTACCGTTAAATTATTATACTTTATACTCCCGCCACGTTTTGCCTTTATTTCAGACTCCTCCACAGAACGAGTTGCAGTTCCGCCGATATGGAATGTTTTCATGGTAAGCTGCGTACCAGGTTCACCAATTGATTGAGCAGCAATAATCCCCACAGCCATACCTTCTTCCACCCGCTGTCCTCTGGACAAATCCATACCGTAGCATTTCATGCAAAGTCCTAACGACATTTCACAGGTCAACGGAGATCGAACTTTAATTTTCTCATATCCTAAAGCTTCTATCCTCTTTGCCTTTTCTTCTGTGATTAATTCATTTTCTCTCACAATCACTTCGTCTTTTACCAAATCTACAATATTGTTTCTTGCGACCCGCCCCGTAATTACCTTGCTGAGCGGCACCTCCACTTTTTCCCCACGGTAAACCATGCTCTTGGTAATGCCATTGGTAGTGCCACAATCATCAGCTGTTATAACTACATTTTGGGCAACATCAGCTAATTTTCTCGTTAAATAACCAGAGTCTGCAGTTTTCAATGCTGTGTCAGCTAATCCTTTTCGCGCACCATGAGTGGAGCTAAAATATTCCAGCACCCCTAACCCTTCCCTAAAATTAGCCTTTATGGGAGCTTCAATAATCTTACCGGAAGGTTTCGCCATTAATCCCCGCATACCAGCTAACTGTCGTAACTGCTGAGAGCTGCCCCTAGCACCAGACGATGACATCAAGAACACAGGGTTTAAATAGGGCTTTCCCTCCCTCACATCATTTTTCAGTTCATTGAGCATCTCCTCGGCAACTCTTTCACCGGCATACGTCCACGTATCTATAATTTGATTGTATCTTTCACCTTCCGTTATGATACCTTTCCGGTATAACTTTTGAATCTTCTCAATTTCTTCCTGAGTCTTATCTATAATTTCCTGTTTCTTCGCTGGCATTTTTACATCCGTTATTGCAAACGAAAGTCCCGCTTTTGTGCATTCTTTAAAACCTATCTCTTTAATGTCATCCAGCAAATCGATCGTTTTTTCCCGCCCGAGAAATTTATAACAATCCTGAATTATCCGGCTGATACCTTTCAAATCGAGCGTATAATTATAAAAAGGCATTCCTTCAGGTAATATATTGTTAAATACAACTCGCCCTACCGTCGTCTTGCATAAACCATTTTTTGGTTCTTCGGTTCCAAGTTTATCCTTTATAATTTTTGCCTGTTTTATCCTTACCTCAATCTTTGAGTGTAAATGCACCCGTTTCAAAGCCAACGCATAGACAACCTCTTCGGTACCACTGAATATTTTAGGCTTTTCTCCTGCACTGTCTTGCAAGCTCGTGGTAAGATAAGAGCAACCAAGGACAATATCCTGTGTAGGAGTTATAATCGGCTCACCTGAAGCTGGCGAAAAGATGTTATTGGTAGATAACATCAAAGTAACTGCTTCAACCTGGGCTTCAATGGAAAGGGGTAGATGAACAGCCATTTGATCCCCATCAAAATCCGCATTGAAACCACGGCAAACCAATGGGTGTAATTTAATTGCATTTCCCTCAACGAGAATTGGCTCGAAAGCCTGAATACCCATTCTATGTAATGTTGGCGCCCGGTTAAGCAACACCGGATGTCTTTTTACTACCTCTTCAAGGATATCCCACACTTCGTTGTCTTTACGACCCAACATCTTCTTTGCACTTTTGATCGTGTCTGCCAGTCCTAATTCTTTCAATCTCCGTATGATGAACGGCTGAAATAATTCCAGAGCTATTTTCTTAGGCAAACCGCATTGATACAGTTTCAATTCCGGCCCGACTACAATTACTGAACGCGCTGAATAATCAACCCTTTTCCCAAGCAAGTTTTCCCGGAAACGCCCCTGTTTCCCTTTTATCATGTCGGTTAACGATTTTAAAGGTCTATTATTGCTCCCCAACACAGGACGCTTACCCCTGGTATTATCAAAGAGGGCATCCACAGCCTGCTGCAACATCCTTTTTTCATTTCTTATAATTACTTCCGGGGCATTTAAGTCTATCAATTTCTTTAAACGGTTGTTTCTGTTAATAATCCTTCTGTAAAGATCATTTAAATCTGATGTGGCAAAATTCCCACTTTCCAACAGTACCAGCGGCCTTAGATCAGGAGGAATAACTGGCACGACACTTAACACCATCCACTCAGGCTTGTTTCCGGAATCTCTAAATGCTTCAACAATTTCCAATCTCTTAATTATTTCCTTCGCACGCTGTTTGGACTTTGTCTGATTAAGTTCTTCACGCAGTTCTTTTGACAGCGCTACCAGATCAAGTTTCTGCAGCAAGGTACGTATTGCCTCAGCGCCCATTCCTGCCTTGAACGACTGTTCTCCATATTTCTCTCTATTTGCCTTGAACTCTTCCTCGCTCAACATCTGATATTCACTTAAAGGCGTACTACCCCGATCAATTACGACATAGTCCTGGAAATAGATAATTCTTTCCAATGACGTAGTCTTCATCCCAAGGAGAGTGCCTAAGCGGGAGGGCATTGCCTTGAAGAACCAGATATGCACAATCGGTGCGGCTAAATTAATGTGACCCATGCGTTTTCTCCTAACGCGTGAGTGAGTAATCTTTACTCCGCAGCGATCACAGATTATTCCCTTATGTTTTATCCCTTTGTATTTCCCACAAAAACATTCCCAATTCCGTTCCGGCCCAAAAATCCGTTCACAAAAGAGTCCGTCTTTTTCCGCCCGGTAAGTGCGATAATTAATCGTTTCCGGTTTTTTGACCTCTCCGTAAGACCAGCTTCGGATGTCCTCTGGCGATGCCAGAGATACCTTCACAGAACTATATTCATTTATTTTATCGTACATAATATCTGCCATCTTCAATACCTTTTCAGAAGAATTCTCCTATAAATCTATGAATTGCAACTGCGTTCCCTGGTTATGATAAAAATGGCCCTACTAGACTTTTAGGGCTTCTGTCTTCTTCTTTTCTAACTTTAAGCTTAGCCCCAGTCCTGCGATTTCATTTGCAAGCACTTCAAATGATGCAGGAGTTCCTGCTTCCAAAGTATTTTCACCCTTTACCATCGATTCGTAGATCTTCGTCCTTCCCTCTACATCATCGCTCTTTACCGTAAGCAACTCCTGCAAATTATGAGCTGCACCATAAGCTTCCAGTGCCCACACCTCCATTTCACCGAATCGCTGACCACCAAATCGTGCCTTTCCACCTAATGGTTGCTGAGTTATTAACGAGTAAGGCCCTGTCGCCCGTGCATGTACTTTTTCGTCCACTAAATGATGGAGTTTCAGCATATACATATAGCCCACCGTGACCTTCTGCTCAAACGGTTCGCCGGTACGACCGTCGTACAAAACCGATTTACCATCTTCCGGTAAACCAGCCTCCTTTAAAGTAGATCTAATTTCTTCTTCAGTAGCACCCTCAAATATTGGGGTTACCGCCCGGAAACCCATTTTTTTTGCTGCCAACCCTAAATGGGTTTCCAAAATTTGGCCAACATTCATTCTTGATGGCACACCCAATGGATTTAATAACATTTCCACCCGCGTTCCGTCAGCCAAAAAGGGCATATCTTCTTCAGGAAGAATCTTTGAAATAACACCTTTATTACCGTGCCTACCAGCCATTTTATCACCTACCGACAGCTTTCTCTTGGTAGCAATCGATATCTTTGCGAGTTCTAAAACTCCTGTAGGCAGCTCATCACCCCGCTTTAAATTGTTAATCTTTCTATCCCGTTCGTCTTTTAGGGATTCTATTTTTTCACAAAACTCTTTACTAACTTCTAAAGCCTTCTCCTTTTTCTTCTTATTGCTAAAGTCTATATTTTCAATATCAAATTGCTCTTCTAAAGTCAGAATAGACTTTGCTGGCATCCCGCGTTCAACCGTATATACCTGCCCCGTCTGCACATCTACCAAAGGCTCTTTAATCTCTTCATTTATAGCCTTCAGCATTTTGACAAATTCTTTCGAAATATTTTCATCATATTTTAATTCTATCTCACTTATGTCTTGTATAATTTTTTGCCTCTTGTCATCGGACAGATAGGACTTTCTTGAAAACACCTGGGTATTTATCACAATTCCTTCCATTCCAGAAGGAACCTCCAAAGACTCGTTCTTAACATCTTCGCCTGCCCTTCCGAAAATTGCATGCAGTAATTTTTCTTCGGGAGATAACTCACTCCGGCTCTTTGGGGCAATTTTACCAACCAATATGTCTCCAGGTTTTACCTTTGTCCCGATTCGTATTACCCCATTCTCATCAAGATTGCTTAACGCCTTTTCAGACACGTTAGGAATATCGCGCGTAAATTCCTCCCTGCCAAGCTTGGTCTCTCTGATTTCCACTTCGAACTCATCTCGATGTATGGAAGTAAACCGGTCATCTTTCAGCAGTGACTCACTAATTACAATAGCATCTTCAAAGTTGTATCCATCCCACGTCATAAAAGCAACCAATACATTCTTTCCAAGACTGAGTTCACCATTACACGTGGCAGCCCCATCTGCTATAACCTCTCCCTTTTTTACCTTTTGACCATCAACAACTATTGGTTTTTGATTCAAACAGGTACCTTCATTTAAACCCACAAACTTTCTTAGCTCATAAGTATCCCTGTCATCGATGATAATTTCATCGGCTGTTACTTTCGTTACCGTTCCCGTGTTTGCGGCCTGAACCGTCATGCTTGAATTTTGAGCCACAAACCGTTCCATCCCTGTAGCTATTATCGGTGGTTCTGTCCTTGCTAGAGGGACTGCTTGTCTCTGCATATTCGATCCCATGAGCGCCCTATTTGCGTCGCTATGCTCAAGAAACGGTATTAAGCTTGCCGACACCCCAACCAATTGTTTCGGAGAAACGTCCATGTAATTTATGTCTTTAAAATTTACCTGATGAAAATCTCCATTGTACCGGCACAGCACACCCTCTTTCTCTACCTTTTCTTTTCCCTTAATGAGCACGTCTGCTGGAGCTATTATCCTGTTTTCTTCCTCATCCGCACGAAGATACGCGATTTTTTCAGAAATCTTCCCTTTATCAATTATACGATATGGAGTTATTAAAAAACCATATTCATCAGTCGTTGCATATATACTCAAAGAAGCAATCAAGCCTATATTTGTACCTTCCGGGGTCTCAATAGGACAAACTCTGCCATAGTGTGACACATGAACGTCTCGGACTTCGAACCCTGCCCTTTTTCTATTCAATCCCCCAGGCCCTAAAGCACTCAACCTTCTTTCGTGGGTCAATTGAGCCAGGGGATTCGTTTGATCTAATACCTGAGACAGTTCACTTCTACTGAAAAAATAGTCAATGGCCGAGAAAATAGCCTTCGAGTTTACCAGCGTGCGTGGCGTCAATTGCTCAGAATCTTTTACACTTAATCTCTCCTGCACCGTTCTTCGCAATTTCAGAAAACCTTTCCGCAACTCTTCGCCAGCCAGCTCGTCAATGGTACGAAGCCTTCTGTTACCTAAATTATCAATATCATCGATGGAAACACCGGGTTCACCCTTCCTTAATTTCATTATGTACCGAATTGCCTCCACATAATCTTCTTTTTGCAGAGTCATCTCGGCTTCGTTAATATTATGTCCCATCTTCCTGTTTAATCTGAATCTTCCAACGGCACCTAATCGATACCGCTTTACATCAAAGAACTTGTCATAAAACAACTGTCTGGATTTTTCCACTTGCTGGGGGTTACCGGGACGGAACCTGGCATAAATTTTTAACAGGGCGTCTTCGTGAGATTTTGTAAAATCAGATTCCAAAGAATTCAATATCAACAAATCTTCCATCTTTTTAATCACTTCTATTCTTTTGATTTGCAAATCGGTAACTGCCTTAATCGTAGTATCTGATATCTGACGGCCTGCTTCGAGCACAATCTCTCCCGTTTGTGGATTAACGATCTTTTCAACGGTATATTTCCCTCTCAACTTTGAGGCAGAAGCAAAATCGCTAATCTTTACGGTTTCTGTTTCATAAAAAAGCCTGATAATATCCTCATCGTTTGTGTACTTTTCCGACAAGGCTCTCAGGAAACAGGTGGCAGGTAACTTCCCACTCTGATCGATTTTTACCGTCAGAATGTCCTTTTTCCCAACTTCCAGCTCAATCCAGCTTCCTCTTTCAGGGATAATCCTACAGGAATGTAATCGTTTTTCGGCATGAAATTCCTCAATAAAGTCTATGCCTGGGGAACGATGCAATTGAGTTACAATTACCCTTTCGGTACCGTTGATAATGAACTCGCCTCCGCCAATCATGACCGGAATTTCACCTACATATACTTCTTCCTCGATAGGTTCTGCCTTGTTCAATCGCAGCCAAATCCGAAACGGACAACCGTAGGTCAATCGCAACTGCCTGCATTCGTCTTGAGTATATCTGGGTTTTCCAAGCTCGTACTTTATATAATCCAGGGACATAGTTCCGTCATAATTGCTGATCGGAAATATCTCCCGCAGGATTGCCTCGACACCCTGATTCTTCCTCTTAGAAGCAGGCACATTCGCTTGCAAGAAATTCTCGTAAGCCTTCGTTTGAATCTGTATGAGATCCTGAATCTCTACAACATCTTCAACCTTGCCATAATTACGGATTTCCATAGTATTCCTGTATTTTCAAGCCCAAGAGATATAATTGTTATTTGATTTCTACCTTTGCGCCAGCAGCCTCAAGGGACTTCTTAATCTTCTCTGCTTCATCCTTTGTTACTCCTTCCTTCACCGTTTTCGGAGCGCCCTCAACGAGGTCTTTCGCTTCTTTCAACCCCAGGTTTGTCTCAGCACGAACGGCCTTGATAACCTGGATCTTATTCGCACCACCGTCTTTTAATACCACATCAAACGATGTCTTCTCTTCCGCAGCAGCAGCCTTACCTTCAGCAGCAACCGCCACACCTGCCGGCATTGCGGCGACAGCAGCAGCAGACACGCCAAACTTTTGTTCAAACGCCTTTACCAGCTGAGATGCCTCCAGCAACGTCATGCCCGCAACCAAATCTAACACTTGCGCAATTTTGCCTGACGGCTCAACTGCCTTTTCTTCACTAACCTGAGTCATTTTATCCTCCTACCTTTTAGGAATCCCGCAAAAAAACTATACGTCACTTTTTTCTTGCTTATCTTTAATCGCCTGGAATACCGTTGCCAGACTACGTAAAACAGCATTAAAAGCGCCTGCAACTCCTGCAATAGGCGCATGAACACCGGTAACTATTTGAACACGAAGCACTGGCATCGATGGCAGTTTTGCCAGATTGCTTATATCGCCAGCAGAAACCATCGCACCATCAACAAATCCACCCCTTAAACTTAAAAATGGTATTTTTTTTGACCATTCGATAGTTTCCTTTGCCATAAGTACGGGATCGTCCTCACCCGTAACGATAGCCGTAGGGCCTTTTAAGAGGTCTACAATTCCATGAACCCCAATTTCTTTAAATGCAATCCCTGCGAACGAATTTTTAACAATCCCCAAATAGATTTTCTTTTTCCGCAAATCTTTTCGTAGTTGATCAAATTCTAATGCCTTAATACCCTGATAACCAACTACCAGGTAGTTACTGGTACTCCGGTAGTTAGAGATCATTTCTTTTACCATCGATTCTTTTAATTCATTTGCCATTGCTTTATTTCATTCCCTTCACCGTGTTTCTCAACTTAGACCTCTAGCATTATTCCAGGGCTCATGGTTGAAGACATCGATACTTTTTCTACAAACACTCCTTTGGCAGAGGCTGGACGAGAGTTAACGATATGTTTCACAAATGCATTTATATTATCCTCTAAATCTTTATCTGAAAAAGAGACTTTCCCCACAATACTATGCACATTTCCCCCCGCATCAGTTCTGTATTCTATTTTCCCCGCTTTGAATTCTTTAACTGCCGTTTCAATATCATCCGTCACCGTACCGGATTTCGGAGACGGCATCTTGCCCTGAGGCCCAAGAACCCTCCCCAACTTACCAACTAACCTCATCATATCAGAAGTTGCAATTGCCACATCAAAATCAGTCCATCCGCCTTCAACCTTTTTCACGAGCTCTTCAGCACCAACTTCATCAGCGCCTGCTTTCTTGGCTACTGTTGCCTTTTCGCCGGCAGCGAAGACAATTACCTTGAGGCTTCTGCCGATACCCTTAGGCAACGATACAGAGCCCCGAACAAGCTGGTCAGATTGTTTCGGGTCGATACCCAACTTCATAGCAACTTCTACGCTCTCGTCAAATTTTGCCCGTTTAAAAGACTTAAGCAACTGAACAGCTTCTTTCAACCCATATTTTTTCTCTGAGTCAACGATTTTTTTTGACTCTACATATCTTTTGCTTCTTTTTGACATCTGAGTGCTTTCCTTTCAAACAACTCGACGATCCTCTGCTCAATCAGAGGACTCAATCCACTACTTTAATCCCCATGTTACGGGCAGTTCCTTCTATCACCTTGGCAGCAGCATCCAAATTGTCAGCATTCAAATCAGCAAGCTTTTTACTTGCAATTTCCCTTACCTGCTGTCTGCTAACCTGCCCAACCTTTTGTTTATTTGGTTCGGAAGAACCTTTTGCAATGCCAGCCAATTGTTTCAGGAGCACAGAGGCAGGGGGAGATTTTAAAATAAAGGTAAATGTTTTGTCTTTAAAAACGGTAATTTCCACAGGGGTCAATATCCCTTGCAACTCCTTTGTCTTATCGTTAAACTGCTTAACAAATTGCCCTATATTTACTCCATGCTGGCCTAAAGCAGGGCCTACTGGCGGCGCAGGAGTTGCCTGGCCCCCCGGGCACTGCAATTTAATTTTCGTCAAAATCTCTTTCGCCATTTTGTACTCCTGCTTTCAAATTGCCTCAACCTGCCAATATTCTAATTCAACAGGCGTTGCCCTGCCAAAAACCGTAAGCATTACCTTTACACGACCGCTAGCCGGCAACACTTCCTCAATAATCCCATCATAATTCTCAAACGGACCTTCTTTCACCCGCACCTTTTCGCCTTCACGAAACTCAATCTTTGCCCGAGGTTTTTCCTCTTTGTGGACTACCTCTGATAATAATTTTTCTACTTCGTAACTTGCCATAGGCACAGGCTTGCTTTGTCCTCCGATAAAATCACCGGCACCGGGCGTTTCACGGACCAAAAACCAGACCTCTTTCGGTATCTGCCCTTGCTCATCTACCTCAACCTCAGCCATGATATAACCAGGATAAATTTTTCTTTCCGTAATTTTTTTCTTTCCGCCTTTAATCTCTGAAACTTTTTCACTAGGCACTAATACCGTGGAAATCATTCCCTCTAAACCACGCGCCTTGATAAGTTCAATTAAACTATCCCGAACCTTATCCTCCTTATTGCTCTGAACGCGCAAAACAAACCATTGTTTAGGCATGTAACAACCTATAGGAAAAACCCCGGTAAAACAATCTGTTATTGCCGCTAAAAAAATTAACCACGCTTATCTCTCACCAGGAAGGAATTAAAAGAGTTGACAATTCTGAGGAATCTCTTTAATTCAATAGCAATGCTCTGCGGGATACAATAACCCAATCTTTTATCCAAGTCAGCCATGCAACACATCTAAAGCACGCCAATATACTCCATTATGATAGACACAAACCAATCAACGCCCAACACAAATATCCCAATGACAACAACCGACACAATGACCACTGCAGTAGAACCAACCAACTCATACCTTGTCGGCCATGACACCTTTTGCAGCTCCCCCTGAGTTTCAATTAAAAACTCAACGGTTTTTTTTCCACCGTTATCCAGAGGCCTGATTCCCGTTTCAAGACCTGCAACAAAAACGCAGATGAAAAACCCCAAAAAAACAAAAAGGACAATGGCGCACACCAAACCCCAAGTCAAACCAATATCAATGAGCGGGATCTTAGCTGCTCCTGCAATACCAGGCAAATCTATCAATGCATGGTATAATGACACTGATGCAAAGAGAGCAAGGATACCTAACGCAATCCCGACGGTAATTCTGCTGTATAACCCGACACCTTTTCGATAAACACCAAAAAACGGCATTTCAAATCTCTTTTATATGGCAGGTCTGGAGGGACTCGAACCCCCAACAGCCGGATTTGGAGTCCGGTGCTCTACCAATTAGAGCTACAGACCTTTATTTTCAAATAAACGCGCAATAATACCGAACACCAACTTACTTTTTGTATTCCTTATGACTTGTGTGCTTTCTACAATACCTGCAAAACTTTCGCAACTCCAGTTTTTCTGTTTGTTGCGTCTTTTTTGGTGTTCTATAATTTCTGTTTGAACACTCTTTACATACCATAGTCACATATTCACGCATCGCACTTTCCCAAGTATTTATTCAATAATTTTCGTAACGACGCCGGCGCCGACCGTTTTTCCGCCTTCACGAATGGCAAACCTTAACCCCTCATCCATCGCCACTGCCGTCAGCAACTCAACATTCACCTTTACATTATCCCCAGGCATTACCATCTCCGCCCCACCAGTCAAACTCACCACCCCCGTCACATCCGTCGTCCTGAAGTAAAACTGCGGCCTATATCCGTTAAAAAACGGCGTGTGTCTTCCCCCTTCCTCCTTCGTCAGAATATACGCCTCCGCCTCATACTTCTTATGCGGCGTTATACTCCCCGGCTTCGCCAACACCTGCCCTCGCTCCAAATCCTCCTTTTCCACACCCCTCAACAACACACCCAGGTTATCCCCAGCCTGACCCTCATCCAGCGTCTTGTTAAACATCTCCACACCAGTCACCACCGACTTCTTCAAATCAGGCTTGATCCCAACTATATCCACCTCGTCTCCCACTTTCACCTTGCCACGCTCCACCCGCCCAGTCCCTACCGTCCCCCTGCCCTTAATACTAAACACATCCTCTATCGACATCAAAAACGGCTTGTCTATCTCCCTCACCGGATCAGGTATATACGTGTCCACCGCCTCCATCAACTTCAACACCGGCCCGCAATTCGCACACGACGCACTTCCACACCCGCACTCATTCGCCTTCAGCGCAGAACCACGCACCACCGGTATCTCATCCCCAGGAAAATTGTACTTGCTCAGCAACTCCCTCACCTCCATCTCCACCAAATCCAGCAACTCCTTGTCCTCCAGCATGTCCACCTTGTTCATAAACACCACAATCCGCGGCACCCCTACCTGCCTCGCCAACAAAATATGCTCCCGCGTCTGCGGCATCGGACCATCCGGCGCACTCACCACCAGAATCGCCCCATCCATCTGCGCAGCACCCGTTATCATGTTCTTCACATAATCCGCATGACCAGGACAATCCACATGCGCATAATGCCTCTTCTGCGTCTCATACTCCACATGCGATATCGCTATCGTGATCCCCCTCTCCCTCTCCTCTGGCGCCTTGTCTATCGAATCGTACGGCCTCTCCTTCGCCAAACCCTGCTTCGCCAATACATGCGTGATCACCGACGTCAACGTCGTCTTCCCATGATCCACATGACCTATCGTCCCTACGTTCACATGCGGCTTCGTCCGCTTAAATACCTCTTTCCCCATTCCCTATGACAATTTATATTTTAATTATTATGATTTTTTATTTTTCTATAATGGAGCTGCTGATGGGATTTGAACCCATGACCTCGTCCTTACCAAGGACGTGCTCCACCACTGAGCTACAGCAGCAAAAATTTAAAAAGACAAACGCCCATGTGAAGAAGCGAAGCACTCTCTTTGTTCTTATGGCACATGAGCGTAGAAGTCATATAATATAACAGGCAAAGAAACAAATGTCAAATATAAATATATATTTTTATGATAACTATATTACTATAGCAATCTAAAGCGGGCGATGGGAATCGAACCCACATGACTAGCTTGGAAGGCTAGGGCTCTACCATTGAGCTACGCCCGCAAAAACAGAAAGAATTAAACGCCTTGCTTAAGTATGGTGGGTGGAGGAGGATTCGAACCTCCGAAGGCTATGCCAACAGATTTACAGTCTGTCCCCTTTGGCCGCTCGGGAATCCACCCTTGTATAAGCCCTTCTTACACGTGTCAAAAAAACAACCTTATGGAGCTAGCGGTGGGACTCGAACCCACAACCTGCGGTTTACAAAACCGCTGCTCCGCCGTTGAGCTACGCTAGCTCAGAAAGGGTAATATATTATCAAAACATTACCATTATTCAAGGAAAATTTGCAACCACAGCTAAATACTGGAAAGATATCCCTCGTAATTCCGCTTGATCTCATCAACGCTATCGGTTCCAAATTTTTCCAAGAACGCCCTGGCAATTTCAAAGGCAACCATTGCTTCACACACAACTGCGGCAGCGGGAACAGCACACACATCAGATCTTTCATACGTGGCAGTAATCGGTTCTTTTGTTAATAAATCCACGGATCGTAACGGTTTTTTCAATGTGGGAATCGGTTTCATGTATGCCCGCACCACAATCAGTTCTCCATTACTTATACCACCTTCTATCCCTCCGGCATTATTTGTCAGCCTCTTAAATCCGCCCGTTAATGACCTACCCTCCTTTGGCTTTTCATAAAAAATTTCGTCATGTACTTCCGAACCAAATTTATTAGCCGCATTACAGCCCAATCCTATCTCTACCCCTTTAATTGCCTGGACAGACATCAGGGCATAGGCAAGCCTTGCATCCAGTTTGAGATCCCACTGGGTATGACTTCCCAATCCTGCCGGCAATCCATAAGCAATCACTTCAATCACGCCCCCGAGGGAATCCCCCTGCTCTGTTGTTAGTCCGATCTTTTCAATGATTTTATCTTCGATATCCTGATCAATGCAATAGAGGGGACTTTTGTCACGTATCGTTCTTGCAACATCAAGATCTTTCTTGTGAAGAAATTTATCTGACGTTATCCCGCCAATCCCTTGTACATAGCCGAATACCTCGATCCCAAAAGAAGAGAGTAAAATCTTTGCCACCGCACCAGCAGCCACGCGTGCAGCAGTTTCCCTTGCACTTGCCCGTTCCAATATGTTTCGCGCATCTTTTTCATGATATTTCAGAACACCGGATAAATCAGCATGGCCAGGCCTGGGACGAGTGACCACCGGCAACTCATCAATTTTATAATCATGGTTTTTGATCTGCAAACAAATGGGACTCCCCAAGGTTATTCCTTTTCTTATCCCACAAAGAATTTCCACCCGGTCATCTTCGATCTGCATCCTTCCACCCCTGCCAATTCCACCTTGCCTGCGTTTCATCTCCTGATGGATGACTGACTCATCAAGAAATACCCCAGAAGGAAATCCTTCTATTATCGCAATCAGACATTTCCCGTGAGATTCACCAGCAGTTTTAAAATAGAGCATGCATCGTCTCCAAAACAGCAAGTTTATTATTTCATTGCCTAAAAGAATTCAGATATGCTAGAATTTCGAGATTATATAGTTAACCCTGTAAAATAACAATGTAAATCCTTTCTATGTACAATCTTTTCATTAGCCTGCGATATTTACGGAGCAGGAAAATATCGTTCTTTGCCATTGCCGGAGTTGCCGTGGGAGTAATGACCCTGATCGTTGTGCTTTCCGTAATGAACGGCTTCGATCATGAACTCCGGAGCAGGATAAGGGGCACTTTGGCGCATATTATTATTTTAAAAGGTGGTATGTACGGGCTTGAGGACCACAAACAAGTCATCGAAAAAGTAAAAAACTTTGAACACGTCGTCGCATGCGCACCCTATGTTGAGGGACCGGCGCTCATCAAATTAAGAAACAGAAGGGAATTCGTTTACTTTAAAGGAATCGACCCTCTTGCTGAGTCATGCGTGAGCGATTTTCAGTCCTATATCTCACCCTTTGGAAATCAGCCGGAAGACCTATTAAAAACCCATGGAGAAAAAAATACCGCAAGCACCTTTGGCGGTTCAGAATTACTCAGGATTGGCCAGGGTGAACCGGAAAAAGACCCCGGCAGCTTCATTCAAAACGGCGAACAGGTTGTGCTCGTCACCCTGAAAGAATGGGATAAAATAAGCGTAAAGGCATTTGAAGTTGTCGGAAAATTCAAATCAGGCATGTACGACTTTGATAAAAATTACGTGTACATTCCCCTTACGGTAGCACAGGAGTTAACCGGAGCAAAGGAAAAAGATGCAGTCACCGGAATAAGCGTAAAATTAGATGATTATCGCTATGCAAACGAGGTCCGAGATAAACTACAGGCAGTATTGGGCTTTGAATATTATGTCCAAACATGGGAAGACGCGAGAAAGACCTTCTTAACTGCCGTCATGATGGAAAGACACGTAATGGCGCTCATCTTGTTCTTCATTCTCGTGGTTGCAGGATTCAATATCCTTGCAATCCTCACGATGATTGTCCTTGAAAAATCCAAAGACATTGGTATCCTCAAAGCGCTTGGCGCAACCACGCGGGGGATCATGTCGATCTTCCTTTTGCATGGATTGCTTATTGGCACTATGGGCGCATGTGCGGGAGTCGCTGCGGGCATGTCAATTGTGTTAAGGATTAACTGGCTGGAAAATGTGCTCTATAATACCACGGGTTGGAGGCCATTTCCGCCTGAGGTCTATTATTTTAATCAGATTCCCACCGTAGTAAGCCCGATAAGCATTGTTATCACTGCAGTCATTGCGATCATCAGCAGCGTGGTATTTAGTATCTATCCAGCATTGCGGGCCGCACGGTTAGACCCGGTAGTAACCTTGCGCTATGAATGACCAACACTTTTTTCCCTTTATAAAACCTAACACGAACGAACCGGGAACGACAAAATCCAACGCACGAAATTCGTGTTAACCCTGTCAGGGTTAGTCACTTTTGTTAAAAATGTCATAATTATCTCTTTGGAAGATACTATTGACAGGCTACAAGATAGCTGTTAATATTCAGGCTTTTATGCTGGTTATAGCGCCCTATACTCCAGGAAACCTACTAAGAAATTTATGGTAAATTATTACGACATTCTCGAAGTGCATTATGAGGTGAGCACGGAAGAACTAAAACGTTCGTTCCGCACCCTTATCAAGAAATACCACCCGGATATCCACGGCCAAAACAAGCTTTGGGCTGAATCCAAAACAAAGACTATTATCCTGGCTTATAAAACGCTTTCCAACTCAACATCACGTGAACACTACAACAGACAATACAGACATCTCTTACAGACGAACAACAGGCAAAGACCAAGGAAAAAACCTGAAACAACAGCGTCATCAGATGATGATCTTCATGGATACGTCCGCACCATTTTCACCGGTCTTCTAAACGGTCATATAGAACAAGCCATTAATAATTATGAACGTCTATTAAAAGATTATACTGACATTGACCTTTTTTCATTTTTAAATATGAGGGACTATATTGACTGTAAATTTCTCCTGGCTGAGGCGTATGAGAAACTTGAGAAGTATGATACGGCCATCAATCTTTACGAATTGATCCTCGAACGGGGAAAAAGCGACACATACCGCAGTCATTTGCTCCATGAAATTAAAGAACGAATAAGAAACATCTATTGCCGCAATCTGGCGCGTAATGCCACCCCGGAAAAGGCCCTGGGTTATTATGAAAAGGTACTACGACTGAATTTATATAAAAATGAAAATGCCTTTATTCATAAAAAAATAGCCGAGTGTTACCTCAAATTGAAAGAATACGAAAATGCCTTACAGCACCTCAATATTGCCTTATCATTAAAGCCTAACCTTCAAGGCGCTGGCAAACTCAAGACAAAACTCAAACAACATATCCCAAACTTTGCCCTATGACCATGAAGAAAGAAGTCATTCCCCTCCTCACGATAAACATCCCAGAACTCAAATTGTGCAGCCGCGGAAAAGTCCGGGATATCTATGAAATACATGACACCTTATTAATTATAACAACAGACCGCATCTCGGCCTTTGATGTTGTCCTGCCCAGCGGCATTCCTTACAAAGGGCAGGTGCTCACGGGGCTTTCTGAATTCTGGTTTACCTATACCTCTTCTATCATAGAAAACCATCTGATTACCACACATCTGGAAGATATGAACAACCCTCTTGTATCACAGCACAAAGATATCCTGACGGGCCGGTCTATGCTGGTAAAGAAAGTGAAGGTCGTTCCCATAGAATGTGTTGTTCGCGGTTATCTGGCAGGTTCCGGCTGGAAGGAATACCAAAAAACTCAGTCAATTTGCGGGATAAAACTGCCGTCCGGACTTAAAGAATCTGACAAGCTTCCTGAACCTATCTTCACCCCATCAACCAAGGCTACTGTCGGACACGATGTAAATATAACCTTCTCAGAGGCGATCCACATGGTCGGAAAAAAGCTCGCCGAAGAATTGAGAGAAAAAAGCATGAAAGTGTATCTTAAAGCGTGCGATTACGCAATTGACCGGGGCATTATCATCTGTGACACCAAGTTTGAATGGGGCATTACCGGAGACAATAAAACGATACTCATCGATGAAGCGCTCACTCCGGATTCCTCACGCTTTTGGCCGCGAGACGGTTATGAGCCAGGAAAACCTCAACACTCTTACGACAAGCAGTTTATCCGCGATTATCTTGAAAGTATCCATTGGGACAAGAAGCCGCCAGCGCCAGCCCTCCCGTCAGAAATCATTCAAAAAACTTCTGAAAAATACCTGAACGCATATAAAGCCCTGACGGGGAAAAATCTATTTTAGACTATTTTAACCGAGAAGAACACCACTCATGCCAGTAGATATAAACGATTTACCTAAATATCTTGATGTTGCGCGTGAGGCCGCCCTTAAAGCAGGGGTGGTTTTAAAAGAGAACTTCGGAAAGATCTGCACCTCAATGATTAATGAGAAGGCCAAAAACGATTACGTGACCATTGTAGATAAAAAATCTGAGGATATTATTAAAGATCATATCAAATCGCACTTCAGGAACCACGACATCATGGCAGAAGAATCTCCGGCAGAAAGGCATTCCTCCCGGTTTTTGTGGATCATTGACCCCCTGGATGGCACCATGAACTATATTCACGGCCTGCCGAGTTTCGCCGTCTCCATTGCTTTAGCGATTGAAGGGAATTTAGCAATGGGCATTATCTACGAACCCCTGCGAGACACTATCTATTCTGCAATGAGGGGGCACGGCTCTTTTAAGAATGACAAACGTATCCACGTCTCCTCTTCTGAAACCCTGAGCACTGTCTTGATCGCAACGGGTTTTCCTTTCAGGATAAAGGAAATCATTGATTCCTATCTCCAGGTATTTAAAGATCTTTTTATGCGGGCAACTGGCATCAGAAGAGGCGGCTCGGCCTGTCTCGACCTTGCGTATACGGCAGAAGGCATCTTTGGCGGTTTTTTTGAATGTGCCCTCTCACCATGGGATATGGCTGCAGGTGCGCTTCTGGTGGAAGAAGCAGGCGGCGTGGTCACAGATTTTGAAGGCAAAAACCAGTATTTAAAAACCGGCAATATCATCGCTGGTACTAAGGGAATTCAGCACGAAATGCTCAAGATCATCCAGGCAACGTTTCGGAATTAACAGCCCCCTTTTTTTATCATTCTTCCCTACTTCACCTCCAAAGAAAGATTTGAGATACAGCAGAGTCCCTTCGCTCCGGTCAGGTTGTGCCGTCCTTACCATCCTCACTACTACGGACTCATCCGCCACCCTCTCGCCTGTCCGCCCATTTCGCCTTTCGACTTATAAAGCTTGCCTTGCTATTAACCAGAACGGTAAAAGAATTCCGCCTTCGCCTATTTGTGACAGGCTCAGCCAGTGGTTCTTGACTTTTACGAGGCTACATCTACGTTCACGTACGTTACGACCCGGATATTCGCTCACCGGCCTTACGCCGACTTTGTCGATGGGCTCCAGAAGGCAACATTTCCATCACCCCCTGCCATCCATGCTACATGGCTCTGGCTTCTACCATGACGGGACTTCCACCCGCAAGAAAGCAGTACCCTTCCTTGAACACGGCTATTTTCAAGGTGACCCCAATTGCCCCCCTGCCAAATCAACCCCATCAATACGATGTAAGACAAAAATGCTCCCACCATTACCATAATCCATTCAATGTCAAATCGTTCCACATCCGCACAAGTTTCCCAACATGCGCTCGAAAAAATGGCAGGCGATGCCCACCCGCCTCGGCTACAAGGTTGCCGTCAATGGTTGTACTTCACGTGCCACCTGTTCGGATAAGTAATCTTCCGCAATATCCATGTCATACCGGCTTTGTAAGTTCATCCAATATCGGGGACTCTGGTCAAAATAGCGCCCTAAACGCAAGGCAAGCTCTGCAGTCACCGGACGTTTGCCATGCACCACGTGATTGATCCGCATAGCGGGCACACCCAAATCCCGCGCAAGCCGGTATTGCGATATTTTTAATTCATCGAGTAATTGCTTCAGATATACCCCCGGGTGTATTGGTGCAATACGCCGCTTAGTCAATATATACCTCCTTAATGATAATCGACAATTTCGACCTGTTCTGCATTACCGCTATGCCACTCAAAACAAATACGCCACCGCTCGAAGAGTGGCAAAGAGATGAGTCTAAAGAAGTAGTTTCATAGTCAATCTCAGACCTTGCACAAACCAATTAAAAAAATTCTTTGAATAAATCCGACTTCAGCCACCAAATCAAGGTTTGATAATCATGACACTGCTCTCTTAAGCGCATTGACACGGTAACATAACGACTATTTACCGAAGACTTTTCTCGGATAGCCTGTCACGGCAAAACACTGCTCGGTTCTTATTGCAATCCTTTTGATATTTGCTTCTTAAGAAGCTCCACATAGTTTTTCTGGAAATGTGCTTTGATTTCAGGAAGAAAACCATACCTATCTGAGCCGCGTATTTTATCGAGAAAGGTAACTTTCCAAGGTGGTTCTCCTAAGAAAAGTTTACCGGATGTGTCAAAGTACCTAACTTCTCCCGCATGTGTTCGGAACAGGCTCGTATCAGATACGATATCTACACTATTAACAAAACGAAAATAACGATTTGAAAACTTCTCTTCAAATCTGTTACAAAACGAGAAACCACCTACAGGAGGTTGACCAAAAGTGTATATGCCAGCGATTTCATGCTTTTGTTCTACACACAACTTAGTTGCTGCAAGCATAGCCAGCGCGCCACCAAGACTGTGTCCACTCAACCAGATCCCCTGGTTCTTATTACAGAACACCGAAAGTCTTTCGGGAAGATCTGGCCAGAATAATTCAGTGGCTTTCATGAATCCTCTGTGAACTAAACCTAGCGGAGATCGCTTGGGAAGTATGTTGAGATTATCCCACCAGTCTGCACGTTCATTTGTACCCCTAAAAGCTATTAAAACCATTTTATCATTTCCGAATACGATTCCAAAATGTTGTTTACGGATAAAAACCTCATGTCCGTCAAAGCCCCATTTGGCTATGTTTTGTTCTACTGTGCCAGAATTCTCGTACGCAAGCAATGCTGCTCGTGCGCAACCCAATGCATTGACTAAATTGAAATCGTATTGTGTGGGGTTAAATTCGAAATCGCTCATGCAAACATTCCTCCTACAATCAAGAAATTAAGGAATACCATACATAGTCCCTGAGCTAAGCCACCCGCTGTGCGGGTGGTTACTGGCTTTAGTTCACACCAGTGCCCAGAGCTTTTTTCTTTGCTTCGGCATCGAGTTTCTTAATATCTTTTATCTTGCTGAAATACGTGAGTACTGAATTCCAAAAGCCTGATCCTCCGCTGGTGAGTAATCCAAGCGCTAGAATACTCCAACCACTTGATGGTTTATATACATTTTCCGGTATTGCTGAACGAGACAAGAGCGCAGTCAGTATTCCAGCCAGAACGGTGACTACATGTATTGTAGCACGTCTCCAGCCTTCTTTCTTAGGATTACTGTTTTCTTGATTGAGAAAAGGAACTATTCCTTTAATTATCTCAACCAATCGCTCCGATGCAACACTAAGTGCCACTAAAAGTGCAACAATAGTTGCTAGCTTGTTTGCATCCATATTTTTCTCCTCCCGTAAAATAATTTAAGCGTTCAATAATTTTATTAAGCCTTTGCAATTAGTTTGACGATTCCAGCAACCGTATCTAACCCCCCTGCTGCCACCCTTATTATTTCGATAGCATTATTAAGATTATTCAAATCATTCTTCAGTTCTTCTGTAATGTGCAGTAATTCTGGTACCTTATCGATAAAGTCTGAACTGAGATTTTTCAAATCTGCAGTTTCCAGGGTTAATATATTACGGCTGCATGTGTCGAGCTTTTTCGCTAATTTGTTCTTTTTATCCTGACTAAGTTCATCTGCATCGATCCGCAATAGCTTTAATTTCATTGCATAAAGGTTTTTCAGACATTTGTTTCTACTTTTTTTGATATTATTACTCATTTAGACTCCCTTCTTGCCTGAATGGCAACTTTAAGTTGATTGATTGCATTTACAAACTCATTCATATCAGAAAGAGCAGACTGAATAGAACCTATATCTTGTTTTCCATTTAATATATTTTCCCAAATCAAACGCATCTCTTTTACTGCACCCTGAGCAGTTTCGAGATTTTGATCTAAAAACACTGATTTAAGAAATTGACTCCGCGACTCTTTCCATTCTTCTACATTGGTCATTGTTTTGTTTACATATGGTTTTCGTATTTTATCTTTCTCCATGATTGTCATATGTTCACGATACCTTTGGTTTAACATTCCGGAAAGCTTCTCCAGCAACTTTTCTTGTAACAACAACTGTTCTCCAATTATTGGTGCATCCCGTTTTAAGGCATTGCGTAACATTGCAGATTGAAATCCTCCGGCAACTATTCCTGTCAGCTTTCCAATCGCTTCCTTTTCATCATTGCTGATTAAAACATCTTTTTTTAAAATAACCTTCCCGGCTTCGTTAATTTTTCCACTCAGTTCTCCGGCTTCAAAAGCAGCTGTTTCAGGCGCACTTGCATTAGCCAGGGCATCTAAATTCGTAAAATAGTCTTTAATCAAGTCTATATGGAATTGAAATGATCCGATAGTTTCAATAAGATCTTTAACGGCTTTATTGTGATTATCTAAGACATCTTTCAGTTTTTTCCGTTCTTCCTCTTTGTTTTCCAGTGAAATTAATTCCTGTTGATATAGCAAATCATAGGTATCGCTATCAATTATCGTATCAGTAGCTACATCGAGGAGTGTACTCATCGCATCTGCGTATTTTATTCCAGCTTGTGAGAGATTAGAACTTTGCCTTATTGGCCTGGTACAACCAATCAGGCAGGCAAAAAAAATAGCTGATAGAAAAATACAAACTAACGATTTTCTCCGTTTCACTCTTTGCATAAACTTTCTCCTTATGTAATAAAACATAAAGACTTCTGCAAAATTCGTAACCTATTGATAATAGGCAATTTATATTTGTTTTTCTCTTGTCTTTTCCTCCAGCCTTGCTATAATATAACCTCTTGTAAACAAATTAGTTAAAGCAATTATTGGGGGAAAATTCTATGCAAAAATTCCAGTTGTCTCTTTTTTATAATCTGCAAGCCGTCATTGAAATGTCGTCCTTCTACCGTAAGTATCACCTGATCTTTCAGTGTCTTTCTCTTTCAAAGTTTCCCGATAAAAACCATGGTGTTGGGCGTACCGGCTATTCACGACATGCTATGCTCAAGGCTTTCATCATTAAACACATCGAACAGATTAAGTCCGTTCCCCGGCTTATTGAATTTCTTGATTCTCACCCGATACTTACTCATCGGTGCGGCTTCGAAATGGGTGCACTAAGGTGGACGGGTTTGTCAAGACCATTTTATGTTAATATTTAGATGCATTAGTTTATCAATAACAGTGTGCAGAAGGGTAACGGAAGGAGCCCGTAGGGCGACTGGAGTTACCCTTCTGCACACTCCGCAATTTTTCGCCACTCCTCGTCGTCTTTTTTCCATACGTTTCCGTAAGAAACTCCAAAATGAACTTCATGCGGTGTTTTATATTCCAGGGATTGATGATATCTCCGATTGTTATAAAATGAAAAATACTTCCCCAACCCCTCACGCGCATCACGACAAACCTCGTAATCCTTCAGGTAAACTTCCTCGTATTTTACGCTCCTCCAAAGCCGTTCCGTAAAAATGTTATCAAATGCACGACCCCGACCATCCATACTGATTGCGATCTCTCTGTCTAAGAGTATTCCCGTAAAATCATTACTCGTAAACTGAGAACCTTGATCACTATTGAATATCTCCGGACATCCCCTTTCCAAGGCTTCCTCCAAGGCCTCTCTGCAAAAAGATACATCCATTGTATTGCTTATACGCCACGACAACACATAGCGACTATACCAATCCATTATCGCTACAAGGTACACAAATCCACGCCTCAACCTCAAGTACGTTATATCGCTTGCCCATACCTGATTCGGACGGCTGATTTCTATGTCTGACAAAAGATAGGGGTATATCTTATGGCCAGGATGTCTCTTACTCATATTCCCCTTCGGATATATTGCACGCAGCCCCATCTGCCTCATGCACCCCTGTATCCGTTCTCGACCAACCTCAATACCCTCACGCCTCAATACCTCTCGTATCCGCCGACTCCCATAAAATGGATATTCCGTAAATATCTCATCTATCCGCCTCGTCAGTTGCAATGCCTCATCCGATACTCCTGCCGGTGTATAATACCAGTTCGATCTCGTCAGCCCTACCAGCTCACCTTGCCTCCGAATACTTATTTCCTTATTCTCTCTTTCTATTAACCTCCTTTTCTCCTCAATGCTCAATCTCTCTAGACTTTTTTTTAAGCCATTCGTTCTCCACCTTCAATTGCCCTATTTGCCTATACAACTCATCTATTACTTTCTCCTTCTCTCTTCCGGTTTTTCCCTCCTTCCCCTGAAATATCCCCACCATTCCTTCTAACGCTCGTTTTCGCCATTTTATTATTTGTGTCCGGTGTACCTCATACTGCGACGATATCTCTGCTATCGTCTTTTCCTCCTTGATCGCTTCCAATGCCACCTTTGCCATAAATTCTGTATCAAAACTCTTCCTCATTTTCAGACCCTCCCTTATCCTACTCTATCTTACCATAATGCATCTTAACTACTGGTCTGAAATTGCCAGTCCATTATACACTTCCTGACGAAAGCCAGTTCTACCGTTTCATCAAAGACATACCCACCTCACTCCTTGAAGACATCCACACCGAAGTCAACCGCCAACTCATTGTCGCGGGTGTCGTATCTCTTGACACCTTTATGATAGACTCAAAACCCGTTATGGCCGCCACCAGAGAAAACAACTTCAAGAATCCCAAACGCAACACTCATAACAAGGAAAAACGCCCAAAACGAAATCATCAAGCCACGCTCGGTTACTATTCCTATCAGGAAGTTCACGGAAAAAAAGACAACTTTATCTTCTTTTGGGGCTATCGTACCCATGTCATTGTATCGAAAGAAGGCGTCCCGCTCGTTACGAAAACCCTGCCAAACAACTCCACCGACGCCCAGGTTGCTGTGCAGCTTATCAAAAAACTCAAACGGCTTTTCAAATTCAAAAAAGGCGCCCTCTTTATCGCTGATGCCGCCTATGATGTCCGAGAGATCTATAACCTCATCGTCAATACGATGAAAGGCCAGGCATTCATACCCCTGAATCCCAGGAACCGGCAACCAGACAAAACCCTTGGACATCATGGATGCCCTTTGTGCGATGCCGGGCTGGAGATGAAATCCGCGGGTTCATGGACTGAAGGACCACGAACCCGCCTCAAATTCCGATGCCCGCTCAAGGCCGACAGCAAGGTCGCTGCGAACTACCCCAAGGGCTGCCCCATTCAACATCCCCGCTTGACTCAAGGCAAGGCCTACGGCTGCACACAATATCTCGACATCACCCATGATGCGCGCTCTCAGGTACCACGAGACACAGACTTTTTCAAAGAAACTCATAAGCTCCGCATTACGGTTGAACAGTATTTCAGCCGTCTTGGTGACCGGGAGGCTGAACAAACCACCCATTACAAACTACGGATTGTTCAAAACCAGATGGCCATTGCTCATTTATCGATGAGCCTTGTTGCCTCGGCTGCGGCTCTCCTTCTCAAACAACCTGACAAAATCAGGTGTTTTAGAACATTCTCGCAATTGCCTCTTCTCAAGCAAAGCGCTTAAAATATAGTAAAAGTCACCTTTCAAAGCACTGCCACAGAATCGGTACGCCCACATTTCCCTTAGTCCCAGTTCTTTTTGGCTTTTCCTCCTCGATAACCCACCAAATCCATTCCTGGACAGACAATTCCCTGCTCAACCAGACTGCTCTTACTCATCCCTCACCAACAAAAGCTATTTTGCAGAAGTCTTATGAATTATAAGGTTTGTGAATTGTTGTGTTATAGACGTATGGGGCTACCTTCAATTGATTACCACCGTGTAAGATTTCAATAACCATTGACTTTAACAAACTTGTATTAATCTGCCTTGTCTAAGTAATCCTCGTTCTTTATTACAGAATGGATTTCAATTGTTGCCCCGTTACTGATGATAAATTCACTCAATCCAATTTCAGTATTTGGATTCCCCCAATCAAAGGTGTATCCCAACGCTGGTACAGGGATAACTACCTTCTTTATATGATTCATAATGGGTAACTTCAGTCAACCGACTACCCCCTTAAAAAATATGAAAGAAATTGCGCGAATTCATATTCTGCAATATCTTCTGGTAAACCAATAGGGTCATTTAAGCACAACTTCGCCTAACGGAGCCTGTAAAGTCATTTCTTTAGAATAATTTCCCTCAGCAATATAATTACCAGGATAAATCAAAACACTGCCTTGATCGAGAACCGATTCTACCCCATCCTCGAAGCTTCTAAATGGGTTATCTGCGGTTCCCATTTCCAGTGGTCCTGAAAACGCCTGATCGACATAAATAGTTTGTCTTCTATATAAAGGAAAACAAACACAGTTCGCAAAGGCTTTATCCTTTATCAAGTTATCAAAGATATATTTAACACCTTTTTGGCCATAAGCTTGATTTACCAAATTTATCAACCTGCACCACTCATGTACCGTTTGTCTTGTTGCCAGCTCTCTAGCCACTGAATGATAAGGTCTACCACGTTCATCCTTATTTAGGTAGTCGTGTGATACCTCAATGTTGTCAGGGCAGTGATCATTTAGGGCAAATGTACCACTAATCAAACCTGGCAGTCTCTCACTACTTTTTGTTGTTACCCTAACGATTCTTCCATCACGAGTCAGAATAGTTCCTTCGGGCATATCGTATTCTTCTCCCTCAACCACAATGAGACCTTTAGTTATACTTAATGGGTTTAAAATCGTCCATAGACTTAAACCATTATCTATGAGTTCATCATTTATGAAACCACCTTTTTTCATTTCAACCCAGTTAGAGTGTGAATAAAAATCCTGCACTGTATGAAGAAGCTTGCCAAACTCATCTAGTGCATCATCAAAATCCGCATCATCGGGGTTTAAATTTGTTAAAACTTTTTCATATTGTTCATTAATGTTTTCCGTGGACTCCGCAAAGTAGCAATCGTCAAAGTGCCATTTACACTGCATTTGATATTCCGTATCTACAAAAAAGTGTTCATCAACAATATCATCCAGATAATTGTCTGAAAAGAACCCTCTGTGTCAATAATAGTTGGACACTTTCCCTCATATAGTTTAGTGTAGGGTGGGAAGGAGAAAAGCTATGAACAATAGTAGTACAATAAACCTGAAAACAGATAACATGCCAGTGGAAACGGAAGGAGCCCGTAGGGCGA
>PHFX01000191.1 GCA_007618135.1 Candidatus Brocadia sp. WS118
ATTTTTTCAAAATAATCGATGAATTTCACATTATTTGTCATATCTAGTGATAGAGATTTGAACCATGTATTAAAAATAAGATTATAATCAGGTCTATTCACAATTTGTTGTACAAAAACGGTATCATTTAACTTCGACTTAATATTTGTTGAAACTATAAACTGCTCCCCAGGTCGGATGGTCTTATCTTCTTTCTCAGAAAAGAATGCAACAAAGCTATCTGCTGGTATATAAGTTCTATCATTTTTTGAAAGTAAATTATATACTGACATGAAGTCTTGATTTCTATATCCTACAAAAAACTGTTCTGCAACTTCAATAATTTTATTTTCTTGTGATTGTGAATAAGATGAAAACAATATTACTAAAAGCAAGACGAGAAATGATCTCATTGATATCCCCAGTTTGCGCGTGTTATTACGATGGTAAGTAAAAAGCACTTTCTTAGTATTCTTTTTAAAAACAACAATATAGGCCTAAATCATATTTCAATGGATTAATACGTGTGTTAATCTACAAAACTACCTTTTATCCTCAAGAAATAGCCTCTCTGTCTACGTGAATTAATTATTTTCTCAAAAGAATGTTTATACTTTTCCCGAATAGAGCACTTCGTGACGGAACTTTTCTTTAATAACACAAACCCGGATATTACATGAGGATTTTCTCCTCTAAACACCCTTCATTATTTAAGCGTTCTTTTGCTAAATTCAGGTTAAAATATGAAGCAGTTTGAAAATAATAAGTTTGTCTTTTTCCCAGAGAAAAGATCGTACAGTTATTTCGCTTAAATTTAAATAAAAATCCAGAATGGTTTTAATGTAAGTATTCTGACTATTTTTAGCAAGATTGGAAAATAATGTTTTGGGGAATGATACAACCCCCTGGCCCCCTTCGACGGTGCTCAGGGCAGGCAAAGCTCAGGACAGGTCTTTTTTACAACCCCCTGACCCCCTTTTTTAAGGGGGATGTTGAGGGGGGCGGTTTTGGTTGAAATAGGGAGTTGGGATTTTTTATATTGAGTTTGTGAACTATTACTGGGAAAGAAGATGCGAGTTGTGAGAAAGGGAGATCGTTTAAAATGCCGACCGTAGAGCAATATGGACATCAGGGCTGCGATGGGTGTACTACGATAAACCAAACGATCAATTTGGGTTCATACGCGAATTCGTTGCTGATTGTCGGGGTGTCGATAAATAACAGTGAATTTGAATTTGTGGATTCGTTGCAGTGGAATGGGGCCGATTTGACTCGGTCAGGTTTTGATACTACTGACGATGACGGCCGGGTGGAAATCTGGTATCTGACTAATCCTGAAAGTGGGAATTATACATTAAGCTGTGTTTTTAGTGAAGCTTTAAAGTATCAGGCGATTGTCGGTTATCTGGTTGTCAGCGGGGTGGACCAGGATACACCGTTGGGAACATTTGAAAGTTTATCCGAAGGATCGAGCCCAATATCGATTGATGTTCTATCTGATGAGGGCGACCTGGTTTTTGGATGTGCCTGCGGGGAGACGGTGGACAGTTTTTCGCCGGGAACCGGGCAAACTGATTATTGGAATGATGTTGTATCTTCAAATACTTATGCTGCCGGGTGTACGAAAGATGGGGAGGCATTAACGACGGAGATTTCTTATACATTGGGGAATCAGGATCACACTGTTTTGGCCGGTGTTGCAATTAAACCGGCAGCAGCCGCAGGCGGCGGGCAGCCGATGAGTTTAAGAAGAAAACAAGTACCTTTTTTGAGGAGTTGGTAAATGGCAGCAAGCGATGCAAAACCTTATCCAAAAAAGAATGAAGCCTTCCGGGTGACATTTCCGATTTTTGACGATGACGGAGATTTGGTCAGCGGTGCGGCCGGGCTGGATTCGGAAATCAGCAAGGATGGCGGCACTTTCGTGGATTGTACGAATGAGGCAACGGAGATTGCCACTTCTTCGGGGATGTATTACCTGGATTTGACGGCCACGGAGATGAACGCTGACACGGTAACGATCATCGTCAAAACTTCTACCAGTGGGGCAAAGACAACCCCGATTGTGCTGTACCCGGTAGAGGACGGGGATATACCGGTGGATGTGCGGCAGTGGATGGGATCAGCACCGAACAGCCTGCAATCGGGGCGGGTGGACAGTTATCTCGGGGCTAAAGACAGCGCGGTGGGTTTATCCACTCAGGAAAAAGCGGATACGAACGCGGAAGTCGATACGGCATTATCAGATTATGACGGGCCGACAAAGGCAGAGTTGGATACGGCACAAGCGGCCATTCAAAGCGATATTGCCGGTATAAGCTTTGATCCGGTAGAAATTGATGAGTATGTCTATTGGGATAATGTGAACGGTGATGATGCTAACGACGGATTGCCGGGAACACCGGTGGAGACGTGGAGCCGGGTTTATGCTCTACTGGGAAGCAGAAATTTGCGGAAAGTGTTTATCCTCGCTTCCGGGACTGATTTTGTGATTGCAGATCATTTAACAGGTATTGAGATTCGATCAGCTTCGATGTATCAGCGGGTAAATCTGGGAAACAGAACTTACATAAAATGCGAGTTTTTCAGTTTGACCCCGGTCGGCGCATGGGGTTCAAATTCCGAGAATAATAACGTTTTTTACAATTGCAATATCGACGGGAGCCAATTTTATCATCGGGCTACTTATGTGAAATGCCTGCTATCAGGAACGATTAAAATCGATGGGGATTTTGCGAGAATACAGTTTATTGATTGCCGACAGATTAATTATGACAATGGCGGCTATGTTGTAATAGAGAGTAATTTTTACAACAATATTTATTTGGAGATTTATAATTTTATCGGAAGATTAAAAATTGGAAAAATTGGCAATGGCGGCAGAGATATTCCGGTTGATATAAGGGGTGAATTGGTTCTTGAAAGCACCATCACCGGTGGTGACTGGAAAATATCGGGGATTGGCAAATTTACCGATAATTCAACGGGGGCTGCCACGATTGATACCAGCGCCTTTATTGATGTGGAAGGGGGCATGGTTTCTAAGAGCCTGGCTATTCAGGCCAAGGCAGATGTGAAGGCCGAAGTCGATCAAGCTCTTACAGATTACGATCCGCCTACGAAAGCGGAGCTTGACACGGCGGAGAGCAATATCCGCGGAGCGGATGGCGATACGCTGAAGACGCTGTCGGATGAAATTGAGGGATTGAATGATTTATCGGCTGCGGAAGTGAACGCGGAGGTTTCCGATGTGCTGAAGGTGGATACGATAGCAGAGATGCCGCAGGGAAAACCGACCGAGACGCCCACGTTTGAACAGGCGATTATGTATTTCTATATGGCGCTGCGGAACCGGGTTGAGGTAACGAGCACTTTCAAGAAGTTCTTTAACAGTTTGGGAACGGTGATCTGGAAGAAGGCGCTTACGGAGGATGGGACGACTTATGCGGAAGATGAGGGGGAGGCGGGGCCGTGAGCAAGGAGAGGTGGTTACAACCCCCCAACCCCCCTTTTTTAAGGGGGGCAAAGGAGAAGTATGGCGATTGATTCGGAAAGGAAGCGGAAGAGCGTTATTGCGATTTCGCATTATGCGATGGGGCCAGTGGTGGTGCCGGATGGGACGCTGATTTCGGCAGACCGGCAGGTGATTGGGTTTGGCTATTATGGCGTTAAGGCGGAAACAAAAATTATTGTGACGTTATTGGGAGCAATTTATTGCACGATTGTTTTAGCGGGTGAAACCTGCGGAGTTTTGGGAATATCGGGAATTATTAACGGGAGGATTGAGTTAACGGGGGAAGTGAACTGTACCGGGGGACTGATCGGGAAGGTTCAGGAAACGATTATTAAAAGCGGGGAGGTGTAATGGCAGATCATATTGTGGTGGGGCAGGATTTTACGCTGGAATATGTGTCGAGCGAAGATATTGACCTGACCAATGCAACGACAATCCTGCTAAAGTATAAGAAGCCGCCGAACGGCGCAGCCGGGCAGTTTACGGCGGCGGCGAAGTCTCCGGCGGCAACGTCGAATACGATTACTTATGATGTGAAGGATACGGAGAATGATAAGGCGGGACGATGGCGGTTCTGGCCGCATATTACGTTTAGTGATGGCACTATTAGGATTGGGAAGCCGGTGGAGGTGGAGGTTTATGCTGAAGGGGAGTTGGCTTGCTGATAACAACCTCCTTAATCCCCCTTTACTAAGGGGGAAACCCAAACCCACCCCTTTATCCCCTCCCTGGAGGGGAGATATGAAGTGACTAAAGTTTATTTGTCTGCTTTGCAGGGAAGCGAAGCCCCGAAGGAGCGGGCAGACGGCGGAGGCGGCCAGGGATGGTCGCTTTTCTGCGTTTAAAGCAGTATCTTCATCTACATCTGGAGAGTTAATAACCTTCTGATCACCTGCATTTGCTATGAAGTGAAATACTTATTGAAAATGTTTAAGGATTATTTGAAGATATTCCAAAAAAGTAATCGTTTGCCTTGTTTTTTAACTTAGAATTCAATTCGCATGCCTTTAAGTAATGCTTTTTTGCCTCTTTATCGGATTGAAAATGCATTTTGAGCAAAACAGCAAAGTAATATTGCGCATTTGCATCATTAGGTTCAACCCTTAAGCCTTTAACAAAGTGATCTTTAGCACCTTGATAATCATTGAATTGATTCTGCAGAAGCATAGCTAAATTAAAATGGACATGTGCATTATTGGGCTCAACCCTTATAGCGTTGAGAAAATGCCTCTTAGCGCCTTGATATTCTTTAAATTGGTTTTGTAGAAGCAAAGCTAAATTAAAATGAGCAGGGGCGTTATTGGGGTCAACTCTTATAACATTAAGATAATGTCCTCTAGCGCCCTGATAATCTTTAAATTGAGTTTGAAGAAGCCAAGCTAAATTAAAATGGGCAGATGTATAATCTGGATTTATCTCTATAGCAATTAGATAATGTTTTTTGGCAGTTTCATATTCTTGTAAATCTATGAGAAGATTTGCAAAATTATTGTGTGCCAATTCATAATTAGGATTAATCATTAAGGCTTTAAGGTAATATTCTTTAGCACTCTGATAATCTTTAAATTGTGTTTTAAGAAGATTAGCAAGGTTATTATATGTCACTTCATCATTGGGGTTATTTTTAAGTGCAATTATATAATGATTTCTTGCAGACTCATAATCCTGAAAATAATCCTCGACGAAACTGGCAAAATAGGCATGCAGCGCTGAGTTGTTCGAATCAAGTTTTAAAGCAGCTAGAAAATGATTTCTTGCTCCTTCATAATCTTTATAATTTTCTTCAAGTAATTTAGCAAGAAATTGATGTGCCTTAGCATTGGTTGAATCAAGTTCAATTGCTTTCGAATAATCTTTTAGAGCCGTATCTGCTTTACCTAAGCGGTGATAAATGCTCCCACGAGCACTAAACGCCCAAGAAAATTTTGAATTTAGTTCAGTTGCCTTTTTGAAATCTACAAGAGCTAATTCAAGACTGCCTAATTTATCATATATTCTTCCACGATCATAATATGCTAAAGAAAAACTTGGATCAAGTTCAATAGCTTTTGTGAGGTCTGCAATGGCAGAATTAAAGTTGCTTAATTGTTCGTATGCCAATCCACGATCGTGATATGACGTTGCACTATTTGGTTCAAGTTTAATTGATTCTGTGAAATCTGATAAAGCTAAATCATACTGGCCCGATTGATAATAAAAAGATCCACGATTATGATAGACAGTTGCATCATTTGGATTAATCGTTAAATATCTTGCATATTCTTCAAGTGCTAAATCAACTTTGCCTAATTTGAAATAAACAATACCACGACTTAAAAAAACGGGTAAATAATCTGGTTCAATATTAAGGGCTTTATTAAAATCTATCATGGCAGAATCTAATTTATTTAAAGAAAGATATATATTGCCCCGGTAGTGATATATGTTTGCATAATTTGAGTCAATTTTAATAACTTTATTGCATTCTGCTAACGCTGAATCGTATTTGTTAGAACTCAAATAAAGCAAACTTAAGTTTTCATAGGCACTTTTTAAATTCGGATCAAGTTTGATAGCTTTCTGAAAATCGATCTTTGCAGCATCAAACTCATTCAATTTAAGATAATACTTTCCTCGATTGTTATATGCCCTTGCATAATCAGGATTGAGTTCGAGGGCTTTATTAAAATCTGCGAGTGCCGAATCTAGTTGACCTAAAGCTTGATAGGTAAGACCGCGATTACGATATGTCCGTGCTTGGTTAGGATCGAGTTCGATGGCTTTGTTGTAATCTGTTAATGATAAATTATATTCACCTAAATCATGGTAATTAACTCCACGACTGTTATATGAATTTTCGTTGGGAGACAATTCTATTGACTTGTTAAAATTTACCCTTGCCGAATCAAACATACCTAATTGATTATAAAGGATGCCAAGATTGTTGTATGTAAGTTCAGACTTAGGATCAAGTTTGAGAGCATAGGTATAGTCAACTAATGCAGAATCAACATATCCTAAAAAAGAATAAATAGATCCACGCACATTATATATATATGCTTTATCCGGTGATATTTCAATAATTTTATTGCAATTAGATAGTGCTTTTTTATCTTCTCCCGTTTCAAAATAACATATAGCTAAATTTAAAAACAATTCCTCGTATTTATCGGATAGTTCGTTCTCAATTGATTCAAAATGGATTAATGCTTCTTTATAATTTTTTTCTCTAAAAGCCTGTAATCCTAATGTCCAATATATTATGTAGTCTATATCCTTTTGTAAATAACCTTCTTTAATTTCTGACATACTAACAATAGCTTGTGTACCTGTTTCTCCAATCTTACCAATGTTTGTATAAAGGTCATCTAAAATAATATTAGTATATGCTTTCTCAATAATTGCATATTTTAAACAGGCTTTGGTAGTATCTGTATAACATCTTTCATAAAAATCACCCCAAATTACTAAGTGTGCATTAAACGCTTCCCCAAGAATCTTACCCTCATCAAATGTCGATGGGCAATTCTGATTAACATCGAATTTAATCTTTAAGTTAAGATTTTTTTCCTCACTTAATTCGAGCAATCGTCTGCGAAGCGTTTCTTCCAATTTAGTTTCTTTAAAGGTACAATCCTCAAGTGGTTCAAAGGGGAGAATTAAAATATTAAAGCTGCTTCCTGAGGTATCGAAAGGTTCAATAACTCCTGAGGCACTTTGAATATCACGAACATTGTTATCTTGATTTGGATTCTGATAGGGAAAGAAGTAAAACAAGATCGCTAATATAATGCCCACAATACCAATCCACCCATATACATGGCTATGATATTTATCCCACCATGTAAGAGTAAGAGTTGATTGAAGGGTTTTCAAATCAACTATTTTAAGTATAAAATCGATCAGTTCTTTTTTAGTATTGATATGAGCAGCATTTTCAACTCGGAGCTTTTCTATTGCAAGAATATTTAATTCTTTACGAGTAAATGATTCGAGTTTGGCCTTGAGTTGTTTTCTTATCTTAGAATTATTTTGATCCTCCATTTTATCCTCTAAGAATTTAAATGTCATATCTTGAGATGATGATAATAATCTACAATAGTAAAAGTGATTATATCAATAGCAAATCAATTTTATTGGGTAAAAGATTTGGACTAACTTTAATACTATAAAGTTAGCTTTGCCATTATAGGGAGCATGAAGTGAATTCAGGCTTGTTGGCGGAGGATTTTGAAGGTGCGGTTGGAGCCTTCGGGGGCGGAGGATTGGAGGCGGATGTAGGAACGCTCGTTGATGAGGACTTTTTTGGCTTTGGCGGCGGGGAGGGTGATGTCTGCGCCATTATCATCGGTGAGGGTGGCCCAGGCGGTGTTGTCGTCGCTGATCTGGAAGGAAACGGTTCCGGTGAGGGAGGAGGGGGCGATAATGAGGAGGGAAGGCGCCTGCTTCAGATGATCCGGTTTGAGGACGTTGGAGAGGGTCTGGCCGGATGGGATGACCATGTCGGGGATGGTGACCACTTTGAGGCCGGTGATTTCGGAGTGGGTGAAGAAGCGTTTGTAGCCGGTGATTTCCCAGGAATCATCCCCGATGTAAATGAGATCGCCCTGGGCGATTTTATCGCGGAGGTCGCCCATGACGAAGAACATGCGGGTGTTTTTGATCTCGAAGTCGCCGAGTTCGTTACCGCTGTAGGTGGAGCTAAGGGGATGATGAAAGGCGATTGCGGTGGTGAGGAGGTCGCCTTCGGCGTTTTTGAAGATGACTCTGCGGGAGACGGTGCCGGGGGGGAATTTTAGGGGCATGGGTTACCTATTGAAGATTGAATATTGAAGATTGCAAGATTAAAAGATTACAAGATTGCCCCGAAGGGGTGCCTTTGGCACAAGAAAGAAAATTGAAGATTGAAAATCGACAAAATCGACATATAGAGCGAGAGTGGATTCATTGGTGTTATTCCTTTTATTTACAACCCCCTAACCCCCTTCAAAGGGGGATTTACAACCCCCTGTGTCCCCCTTTTTTAAGGGGGAATTTTGTTAGAGGGAGAGGCGGTGGCCGCGCTGGCGATAGACTTCGGCGCGGGCTTTCATGTCTTTTTTGGATAGCTGTAACTGCCCGAGCTGCATGTAGCTGAAGCGGGAATCATCGGCGGCGGCGCGTTCGTATATTTCTGCTAATACGTAGAAGGGGTTGTATTTCCATCCGGCGACGTAGAGGGTGGATTCGGTGCGGGGGGTGGTGAACTGGAATGTGCCGTTTTCGTAGTCGATGGTGTCGGGTGTAACGGTGGTGTAGGAATTGTCGTTGTCGTCGCGGAGTTCGACATCAGTGTCGAACCACTGGCCAGCACCCCAATAGACTTTCTTGGCGACATCTTGCTTGAGTTTTACGGAATCGACGTAGGAGCGGAAGCGGTCGATGAGTTCCTCTAACTCGATTTCGCTGAGGCCCTGGATGTAGATTAGCGAGGGGATGGCGTGGGTGTATTCGTTGAGGGCGGCGGCGATTGCGCCGTTACCGAAGGAAGGGATACCGCATAGTTGGTCGATGTTGATATGAGTGTAGGTAATCAGTGAATCGCCGGAAAAGCAACTGCCGCCAGCAGGGTCAAAGATGTTGGGATTGAGTACACGCATTTTGGTGGAGCCAGCCTCAACTGACGCGGGGAGATAGGTGGCGCCCCCGGAATGGAGGCGGATGAAGTTGGCGATGTAGTTGATGGCGGTGCGGATGGCCATGGGAAATCCTGAGTTAATAAAGTGGCTGAATTACAACCCCCTGCATCCCCCTTTTTTAAGGGGGAAATAGCGGGAGGGACCCACCCCTTAATCCCCTCCGAGGAGGGGAGATAAGAAATGAGGCTTTTTTTTATGCGCCGATGAAGACTAAGCGGACGGAAACGCTGGAAAGATTAGTGCCGTTGGCGACTTCGATCAGGGGGCCGTCTGCTCCGGCATCATAGTCGGCGTAGAAGGCTTTCAGCTTTTTGTTGGTGTAGTCGTACTGGAAGACGTAGCCGGAGACGGAAGGATCGGAAAGAGCAATGTTAATGGTTCCGAGACCAGGGTCGCAGGCTTCGCCACTGGTCGCATAGGAAGCATCGAAGGTGAAAACTGCTACTACAACACGGCTATTGCCGAACAAATCCTGGCGGGTTACGGATAGGGCCATTATTTACCTCCCTTCTTTTTTTGATCAGCTATTTCAGGATACTTCACAGGCGTTGATTTTCGCTTTTCATCGACAATCTCGAAGTTTTCAGGGGCGTTGCGAAGGTAGATTTCCGCTTCTTCATCGCCCCATTCGTAGATTTTGTCTTTCTCGACAGTGTACTCCCGCGTACCAATCCTGGCGATTAGACCGCCGGAAAGAGCGCGGTATTTTTTCTTTTGTTCTGGCATAGTTACCTCTGGTTAACAATTCGTTGGTTGTTTTGGGGGTGGTTACAACCCCCTGTATCCCCCTTTTTTAAGGGGGAATGGTTAAGAGACGCCCCGCAGGGCGTCTCTACGGGGTTACAGGCCGATGTTGCGGATGCCGGCGGTGTGTTTGGCGCTGCTGCGGGTTCCGAAAGCGGCAACGGCAATACGGAAGCTGGCTACCAGGATGAATTTCCGGGTCTTGATATCGACATCCATTTCGATGAGCAGGCGGCGGACGAAACCGACACTCCACATATCACGGTGGCAGGCGGAAATCTGGCCGAGGGTGTTGTTGCCTGCGGTAGTGGAGATCTTACCATCGGCTTCGGTTAACCCGACTGCGGCGGTGGGAATTACCGGGGAGCCGAGAATGCGGGCAACTTCACCGGTGCGGATGACGGCATTGGGACCGAATTTGTCGATGGTGACGAGTTCCGGCAGGGAGAAGAGGCTTTTCAGGTAGGTGCGGATGCCGGGGAAAATCCGGATGTTTTCGACATCGACGCCATACTCATCGAGATTTTTGAACATATCGGTGACGTAGTCGATGGTGAGGGCGTTGCCGCCGGCGTTGACTTCCTGACCGGTGTTATCGACGAGCCAGAGGTGACGGATACCATCCTGACCATCGGAGAGGTAGTAGCTGGCATCATCGGGATCGGCGTCATCGAGGTTGATGTTGCCGGTGGCGGCATTGGTGGCGTCGGCGTTCATGATGAAATTATCCATGAATTTGCGGCCGCCGCGGGCGAGATTCCTACGAAGGGCGGGAAGGATGGCGACGATGGAGGTTTCGTTGAGGGAATAACTCCACTCTTTGAGATTCACCAATTCGGTGGCGGTGTAAGTGGTTTTGCGGGTGGCGGCATCATCGGCGGAGGGGGCGGTCACTTCGGTTCCCTTGCTGAAAGTGGATTCGGCAAAATCCAGGGGGCTTTCAAAGGGATTGGAGGGCATATCAATCACTTCAAACTGGGAGAGAACCCGGCTTTCGGTGAAGAAATCCTCCCAGAGCATCGCTTCCATTTCGGTGGGAACCAGTTCGTCGCCGGTGCCAGCGCCGGTTTCGGTGTATGCCTTGACAAGCTGCTCCAGTTCGGGAGTGGGCGGGGTGAGGTCTAAGGATTTCATTCCGCGCAATTCTTTCAGGGTTTCGGCTTGTTTGAGCAGCTTATAGGCAAACATGACGTCGGAAAACTTTTTTCCGGCGAATTTGCCGCGCTCTACCACGCCCTGGTGAGGCACCTGGAATCCTTCGATGCCGACCAGTTCGCCTTTGCGCTGGGGCTTGCTTTTCTTCAGTTCGGCGATTTGCTCCTCGAATTTGGTGAGCTGGGTTTCAAACTGCTTTTCGAGCTTCCCAATATCCAGGGTGGCGGCGTCTTTCTGCTCTTTGACGGCTTCCTGGATGTCGTGAATGGATTTTATGACGGTATCGACTTTGGTGCCGAGGTCTTTTAGTTTGACGCCGTCTTCTTTGTTGATGACCTCGGAAATTTCGGTATTTTCTTCCGGAGCGGTGATTTGATCGTCTTTCATGATTTAAAACTCCCTTTAAGATTGTTAATTACAAAATTGAGTTGATTTAGCTTTTCGTCGAGGCGCACCAATTCCGGCCCTTCGACTTTGCTCAGGGCAGACTGCTTAACAGGGACGATAACGTTCCGAACAGGATTTTTAACAACATCCGCGGCAAGCCGCGGCACCGTTGTTAAGCGTTCACCATTATCGCCGAACTTCTGGCGGAATTTCCGCTGCACTCGACGCAAATATTCGGATTCGCCGATGGCCTTCATGCTGCGGCGGACGGCGGATTGATTAGCAGGGACATAAACAAGAGCAGCCTCTAACAATTCCGATTCATGAATAATCAACGGAGGCCACCAGTCATTTTCATGGCCTTCCTTTGGATCGGCTGCAATAATACGGAACCAGATGGAGGCGGCATTGATGAAACGGCCATTCCATAAGCGATGAATATCGTCAACCGCTTCTACGCCTTCCTTTGGATTATCGAACTTCCAGGGCGGCCAGACCCAGCGGGCAGCGAGGCCGACACCGGCGACCGTTTCAATATCTGTAACCCGACCAATGGGAAAGTCGATTGATCCCATACCATGATTCCAGCCGAGAACGGGATTTTTCCAATAATTATCCAGACGGACGCCGGTGGCGACAATTGTGTCACCCTCCCGGTCTTCTTCCTGGGTAGTGATCCAGATTTCATCGGCTTCTTTACCTCCTTCCAGAACTTGGTGATTCTTGCGAACGACGGTGAGCGAACCATCAGCCCACTCCGGGGCTTCCGGCAGATCGTAACCGTCAACGCAGGTTATGGTTCCTTTTTCAAAATTTCGTTTAAACAACCGTTCGGGCATGGCCGTTCTCCTTGAAAAGTTTGTCAGTATCCGGGCTTTCCTCTGCCGGTTCGGTGAAGGTATTGGAAGCGTTATCGGCGGTTTCGTCGATAACATCCCCGGTTTCAGTGCTGAAGCTACTGACGGTTCCAATGGGATTGGAAATATTATCAGCCGGAAAGCGGGGAATACCGAAACCAAAATATTCGTTAATGAGATAGAATGGCACTCCCATGCGGTAAAAGTTTATGGCCTGCTCGAAGACTTCTTTAAGGCGACGGCGAAGGGCCCAGACGCGGGAAAGATCGGTGGCCAGCGCCTGATCGGGGGTTAAGAGATCTAACATGCGGAAATAGTGGGTGAGACGGTCATCGCGGAATTTGAGCAGGGGCAAAATGGTAAGGGTGTAAGTGAGTAATTCGGCCTGATCGAGATTTTCATACTTTGCCACATCCGCAAACATTAATTCCCGGGGGACGCCGAAAACGCCGCCGATCTCATCTCTTGTCATTTTGCGCTGGCTGATCCATTCGATGTCTTTTGGAGGATGGGAGAAGGTTTTAATATCGGTGATGCCTTCTTCGAGGATGATGGGACGGCCAACGCCGAAGTCGGAAGCGGTGAGACCGAAGCGTTCAGCGAGGCTTTTTTCGTAGCTTTCGCGCTCATCGGGGGTGAGGCCGCCGGGGACTACCAGGGCGTAATCCGGACGGGCCTGGTTTTTGAAGAAATAAAATTGCCACGCGACCGCTAACTGGTCGTTAAGGGTCGCGTGGCGGAGGGCGTGAAGCGGAGAGAGACCTCGGTAGGGATTTTTGGGGTTATAAAATTTCCAGTGGATCATTTCTTCTTTTTCGAGCTCGTAATCGGCGACGGAGGGCCGGTAAATGCGGTAGCTTTCCACGCGGGCGTAGATTTTTGCGTTTGATAATACGCGCACCTGCACGTTATCAGGATTGTGGGGCCAGAGTTCGGCAGGGCGTTTGCCGTCGAAGACGACTTCAAAAGGGGCTTCTCCCCGGGTAGCCATTTCCAGAGCCCAGCGGGACCAGATTTCGTAAGCGGAAAGATCGGGATTGGGGAAGGAGAGCAGGCGGTCGATGACCTGGTGCTTGACGCGCTTGCCTTCTTTATCCACGACCTGGAGCGGGAGGGGGGAAATTAAATCCTGCCAGACTTTGACGGCGCGGAAAACCCAGGTGGAGGACTGATGGGTCTCGTAGGGCTTTTCGGGGGTATCCGCGGCGGTGTTTTGGAGGAGGGAGGGAAAGTTTGTGAGCAGGTGGATGCGGTTGGCGAGATCGGGGAAGAGGTCGGCGAGGGCTTTTTTGGGGAAAACAGCCCGGAGAAGGCGCATATAGGTGCGTTTGATGAGGCCCTTTAGGGCGATTGGCCAATCGCCCCTACGTTTACGGGCGATTCGTGAATCGCCCCTACGGGTTTTCCGTTCCATGGATCAAAAACCTCCGAGACGTTGCGCGTCAATTAGACGTTGCGGCGTCAATTAGACGTTGCATGCAACGTCTCTACAACAAAATTCCCAATATTACCGAAAGCCTTTTCTTTGGCCGCGCCAGAACCATATTCTTAAGGCGTCTGGGCTTTTCGGTACTCCGTTTGCCGTTTATAGATAGCAATATTTTTTGGATAATTCAAGCGGAATCGACAGGTATTGGGTTCCCGGTAAAAGCAATCCCATCCGGGGATTGAACCGGGATCAAATCTTCCAGGATTTGAGATTGGGTGATTGGAAAGTGGAAAGTAAGAAGGTACGACAGGGGATCAACTGTTTTAGGGACACATCAAAGTCCCACTTAAACTAATTTTTGGGCTCGCGGTCCTAAAATTAGTTGCATTGGCTTGTTAGAGGTTGATCTTATTACTTATTCAATTAGACATAATTATAACAGAATTTTCTTTAAGCTACTTTTCAGTTCTTCCTTTGAGGATGCTTTAATCAAGAATACTGGTAAATGTGGAGAAAGGTTGTTATGATTAGCCGCAGTATCCTTAGACCTAACGGTAAACCCCGAAGTTGTAATTAAGATTCCCTTTTTTTCATGACTTTGTACCATGAATAGAAATTGTCGCATTGTACCTAAACCTATTAGTTTTTTGTATTTTTTGCATTCAATCAGAAATTGTCCCTTAGGTGCATTGATTATAAAATCGGGTACATCTGCAGAATCAATAGGCGATTCCACGCGGCCTATCTTGGTTACCTCTACCTTTTCTAACTCGTCCAAAATATTTTTTACTAGAATTTCAAATTTGAAAGAAGTTTTGAATTCATAATCTTCAGTTAATAGTGGTTCATCTGCATCAAGATCAGTCTCTATTTCCTGATCTTTCCGAAACTTTCTCGAGATGCTGATAATTCCAATAATGCTGAAGACTATTCCTAAAAATGATAGAATCCAAGGGAGAATTTCAGCCCAATTAATAACAATATCCTGTACTTTTTCTGGGGGTGTGTAATTAGCACGGATGCTGTCAATTTTTTCGAATATAGCTTTTCTGTCTTCGATTGGAATAAACTTGTTACTCATAAACTTTTCTTGAGTCTGTATCAATAATTCGTCGATACTATATTCATATTTCACACCATGTTTAAGCTCTTTACCTTTGACAAGTGTTTCAATATCTGAAATGCGAATATCTTGATGATTAAATATCAATTCTTGTACGTCATTTAACAAGCTCTCATTTATTATGTCTCCCTTTCCTTGAATGATTTTTTGAACATAATCTGGAACGTAGAAAACCGAATAATAGAAAGTAGCAATCACTCCGATTACACTAAAGATATTCCAAAAATATTTTAATGCCCATAATTTGAGCGAAATTAGTACCTTCTTCATCCGAAGTTTCCATTTATGCTTCTAACGCTGCGCCTGAGCCGCGCAAGGCGATGACCACCAAAATATTTTTAACACGCCGAAATGTAGCAATTTTTACTGACCTTTTCAAACACTCAGAACCCTCGCATCTCGCTCCAGGCGATTGTTATACGGCATTTGCGCTGTGCATTTTTATACAATTTAGCACGGATTAGTTTTTAAATTTTAGATATAATTCATCAAAAATTTTAAATGTATTTAATGTATGTTTTATTCTATCCAATATTGATTTTGAACTGAGATTTGCTTCAATATAATAAGTTTCACTAATTTTCATGGGGTTACGAAGTTCTGCAGAAATTTGGGTCAGTTTTAACTTTTCCCGCAAATCTGTTATAAAAAATGTTTCGGGTTGTGTCTCAAAAAGGAAGGAAACGACTCGGTAGTAGAGTTCACTAAATGAGTTTATATTGATTTTTTGATCGAAAAAAATAATGTAATCAATAGTTTTACCAGTAGGATCTTCCTCATCAAAAACATTTACCTCTTCGTATTTTCCATTTTCATCTATATTAATCATTGGATATTTCCAAATTTTTCTGAATCTTTCAGAAAGTATGTCAAACCTTTTATTTAGTTCTTCTAAATCCCATTTTGCTAAATCTGCTAAATATTTGTTTAAAAATAATCTACTCGCTTTATAACCTTTTTCAGGTAAATCCCTTTTATGGATAAAAGGTCTATTCCCTAAATTACCATTATTACCGGATAATGTTAAATTTGCAATAGTGTTCAGATAATGCTCTTTAATCTCATTATAGTCATTTTCTTTGAGATCTATTTTCCATTGGGGGTCGGGATTACG
>PHFX01000192.1 GCA_007618135.1 Candidatus Brocadia sp. WS118
GGAAAACCTCACGTACGGTTTGATGAGAAGATGCTGGAAATAGGGTATGGTTGAGATGGTGTGACACTCTCAGAGGAAACGGAGAGAAACGGGGAACACAAACCTTAACCTGTAGCTACTACGCCAGTGTTTTACTCTACATTATAAATATTAAAAAAAGTGCCCCGCCCTGAATAATAGTTTTTTTTGTTCGTTCGCTTGATTCAAGGACAAAGAGATGAAGGTCGTGGATTTTTTATTAGAGACAAAGTTCTACCTAAAATGACTTTCCTAATGTTTGAAAGTCTGTTGTGTCTTGATGTTCGAGTTTAACTCTAATCTCTTCAAACAACAGGGAGAATATGTAACTGTATAATTTCCTCATCTTCAGTAAGTATCTTCACTTCTTCTTGGAGGATATTTCTGTAAACAAGACCAGTCGCAACGATCAAGGCATCATGGATACTTAGTCCTACAGGCATTTCATCAACGACGTCCTCATCTACTGGGTAAATAATACAATTTTCAGATTCGCTGAGATACTCTACAACTTTTTCAAAATCCACACTTATCCGTTTCTGAGAAATAAGATGTTTAATCTCTGCCAGTACAATCGTAGAAAAGATAATGTTATTGTCGTCGTTAGTCAGTATTTGGTGATATAAAGGTTTAAGCTTCTTGCTCCTATCTAAGAACCATATAAAAACATGGGTATCGATAATATAAGTCAAGATTTATCCTTGAGAGAGTATTCATAACTTCTAATCTCATCTAAAGAGAAATTCATTTTGCCCTCAAAAATACCATATAAATCGGACAATGTCCTTCTTTTCTCTTTTTTGAAAGTTATTTTAGCCTTTAAAACCCTTAGCTGTTGTTCAAGGCTTTCAATCTGTAATTTTATCAACGCATCTTTCATAATATTACCCTCTTTAATCTAACAAATATGAAAATAATTCGTTTGCTTGATTCAAGGACAAAGAGATGAAGGTCGTGGATTTTTTATTAGCCATGTAGGGTAGGCATCGCCTACCATTCATTCTACATAGCTTTAAAATTCTTTATGTAATACAACTCCCTTTTTGCCGAATGCCAGCATTACATTTGAACTTTTTAAGTAAATTAATTCATGAATATCCTTATCGGTAAGAGGTGCATTTAGCCTCCAGCTATTTGCAGAGTTACTGGTTTGATATATTTCTCCAGATATTCCTCCCACAAAACCTTCCTGGTAATTGATAAATTTCACCGTTTGCGGTGTATTATTTGAAAAACTGGTCACTTTTTCCCAGCTTTCGCCACCGTTAGCGCTCTTTAGCAAACCGGTGCCTATCCCACACAGATACCCATTTTTCGCATCAATAAAATCCATATCATAGAGTGCCAGTCCCGGCACATTAATTATCCTCCAGGAATTTCCACTGTCAGTCGTTTTCAGGATTTTACCATCCAGTAAAACGAAACCTGTCTTTTGGTCAATAAAATAGAGCTCTGCTGATTTCAGGTCTGAAGGCATAATTCCTGCAGGTAACAGATGATTAACATTTTTCCATGTACTTCCAGCATCATTAGTTTTAAAGATAGCACCATCTGCCACGATAAATCCATTTTTACTATCAATGAAGAGAATATCACGAAGGTGCGATTGGCCAATTTTGGTTTCAGTCCAAGCGTTACCGCCATTTTCGGTAACGTATAATCTACCCTGGTTACCAACGGCAAAACCTCTCTTTTCATCAACAAAATAAATAGCATACATGGCAAAATCCGATGGTATACCATTATTGCTTCGTTTCCAGGACTGACCACCATCTTTTGTCTTGATGATACACCCCCCGGTACCTCCGGCAAATCCTACTTGATCAGACGGGAAATGGGCCGCGTACAAATCTTCTTTGGTTCCGGTATCAACTACTTTCCAATTACTATCCGGAACTGAATCACTTGGTCCAACCTTGAAATAAATGGCTTGCCCGCCTATCGGTTCTTTTGATTCATTCACGTATTGTTTAACATCCAGTTGAAGCAATTCTGGCCGGGTAATCTTTTTTTCATCCCGACTGAATGCCACAGTAATATCATAATGACTTTTAGCAGGAATTTTGATGTTTCTCAGGATTGAACTATCGGCAGTCAGCAATATCTTTCCACCTTCAAGTGTCTTAACGTGTTTGCCCTTTTTACCGCCCTTTTTCCATGGTTCATACAACTTACCTAAGTCTACGGTTACATTTCCTTTCGTAAATGGTGAGGTTTCATCTTCTGATGTGTTAAAGGCCAGTTGGATTGTAGCTTCGTCTTTTTCAAAATTACTAACCATCATATGGGCTTCACTCGTTAAACCCATCGTTTCAGCAATAGTAATATTTTTCCACACCACATTATTGTTGTTTTTCACAAACCACTCTACACCAACAATACCTGCTGGTGTTGGGACTGGCTTGTTATCGCTTGGTGTTTCTATTACAGCAAGCAGGCAAAAATGAGCCTTGTCCCCATAATACGGCTCATAATCCTTTGGATTGGGGACATTATTCCACGGTATCTCATAAACGTTTGATGCTCCTGCTACTACCGTTACCGGAATACTCCCTATTTCGCCACCTAAAAGGACGGGCTGTGAAACGCTGCCGTCCCAGGGATAAGGATAGGACAATCCTGTTGAGGCTTTGGCCCAATAAACCTTTAGCATGCCTTGTTGAAGGCCAGAGCATGCCCTGTTCCGAACTCGGACATAAACGTAGTTGGTAAACCCGGATATAGGATTTTGGTGAATGGGATTTACCTCTCCCGCAGGCACCTGATGATTCCGTATCCATATATCCTGGCTTTCCCAAAAGACATGAGATTCTGAATTAGGCTCATTGCCAACATCTTCAGGCGTATCCTGCATCCAGATATCAGGGTCTCCCGATGCTGGAATTGGAAATAGTCCTGAACTATTCAGGAGTGAAGCTCTGAAAGTAAAAAGTGTCGCATCCATCCTTTTTACCTGGCCATGTGTGAAGAATTTCCTGCAATTATCATGAGTCGCATCCATGAAATTCATAAATAGGTCACCAGTATTTCCGCAACTTGAGGCAGATGTCGGGCACCCGGAATTGGCGTCATCCTGTTTAGGCGTGTCCATGACTTCGTCATCATCGTTGCAACTTGGTTCGATTCCCCATATATTATATAAATTTAACCACTGAGCTACCAATTGGGTTAATACTTTTCCCTGGTCAAATGGACTCTCTGCCTGAGGTCCTGCAAAACACCGGTAATCTATAACAATACCGTCCTCCTCAGGGGGATAATCACCTGGGAGTGAAGCATATCCACAAGCATCACCGTCCAATTCGCATACCCATATATTTAAATAATCCTCGTGAGGAAAACCATCTCTTCCATAAGCTCCAGAATATTTCATAGGATAGCGGGTATATGCATCTGGATGCGTTGGATTAATAACAAATGGTGATTGAGAAGTATTAGCTCTGGTAACTCCAGGCTCGCCATTAGCAAATTCTTCAGCCGCACAATTATCTGCTCTGTTAGCCAGAACAAATTCAATGCGCGTATCAGCAGCTAAATTTTGTATTTCCGTCGGTAAGGATGCAATTTCGGATGTATTTTGTTTTCTAAAATTGCTGTTTAATATATCAATCTGATTCTGAATAGAAACATAATCGACATAACCAGCCACAGTTGTTTCATGCTTAATAACGTGGACAACCACAGGTATTCTAATAATACCTTCTCTTAGTCCCTGTGCTCCTGCTGCTTCGAGATTTGAGACATACTGATCAATTTGATCTTCAATATCTTCTCTGGTTTGAGAATATCCAATGTTGTTGTTTAATCTTTCAGTATAAGTGTCGAACGTTCCAGAGGGTTTGGTTTTTGAAGAACTAGTCAATGCTCGCGAAGAACTCTTCAATTGAAAAGACTTCTTGCCGGCACAACCAGCCGCAAACAAAAAAAATACTAAAATACATGAAATCAATACAGTGGCTTGGTTTGATGTCTTCATTGGTTTAGAAGTCCTGGAGTTAATTAAAATAAAAATTTTATATCGTAATATATCTTATTTTTCACTTGACATCAACATAATTTTAAGGAGGGATAAGGGTTACCCATTCTCAGAAAACCTGTTTTGTTATGAACTTGTCGTGAGTTGAAAGATGTTTGTTGCTGTGTCTTGATTAGTGATTATTTGGAATAGGAGCATAAGACATCGTGGGGAACTGGTGTAGTGGTTTAGATGTGGCTTCCCCATTTACATAAGCACATATCTATTTCTGTCTCATTCGTCTGGCAGTGTCTTACGAACATAACCATGCTCTATTTCCAATTCCTAAAACTAAAAACCACCTTCCCAATAATGGGATTATCTTCTGCTTCTTTAAGATTGATATATTCAAATCCGTGTTTCTTGGTAAAATGAGTACTAGCACTGATAAGCTGGAGTGTCTTGCTTTTCTCCTCATAGTGCAAATGCTTTATATAATACAGATCATCTTTCCGAACTGCATAGATACCGTTCTCGTGTATCTTTTTTAAATCACAATCAGCCCTATCAATAACAACAATGTCATCTTCCTCCAAGAGAGGCTCCATAGAATAACCGTTCACCTTTAGGGCCACATACCGAAAATCATGCCCTGCCGGTGATCGAAGGTATTTCTTGGGTATCCAGAGCTTTTCAACAATATGTTCAATAGGTATACTTCCCGTACCACCGGAGATATACCCGTCCACAAGTGGAACTGAATAGCCCTCTTCTTCATTGATCTTTTGTTCGGGTAAGACATGGTAACGGTCTTCACCGGTAAGAAGCCTTTCCACACTTACCCCAAGTATTTTAGCAACCTCATAGGCATTGGAAACGCTGATGTCGCTGCCGCGCATAATGCTGTCAATGATGGATCTCTTGAGTCCTTTGCTAATCAAGACATGAGTTCCACCAAATTTTTTTGACAATTTTATGTAGTTATTTTTCAGAGACATACAACAAATATACTTCTGTTGATGTATTTTGTTATTGACAAATACAACATTAGATGTATAATTCTAAAAAGTTAAAATAAACAATCTCGATAAAGGCAAACCCAGGGCGACCTGGGGGCGCAAAGTGTAGGGTCTTTAGGAATAAAGACAGCCTTACTGCCGAAAGATGAAGAATGTACAGAATAATACAAGTAAAGAATTTGTGCGGAAAAAATCAAGGCAGATCGTACCGGCAAGGTATTGCGGGTATCATCTGCCTTTTTTATTTGAAGTGTTATGAGTGACATGAAAATACTTTCGTTTTTAACAACGTGATGAGCTAAACGAATCTGGTTGTTAAAAATAAGAGAGGGTGAGCCCTGCGCCAACAAGTCTCACCCTCAAGGCCTTTAGAACATGAGTCCCCAAGGAGGTTATCTCATGCCGATAGACATAGTATTTTATTCGGTAAAAGAAGTCAATCAAAAAAGCATTGATCTATTATCCCTTTTCTTGGTAAGGGACAAAGAGGCAGTAAAGGGAACATGGGGAAAAAAGGCCGTGAAGGTGTCTTTCCTTTATGGCTCTTTTTCACTTCCGATTTTTTTAGAAGCCCGACTGTATCATGAGCGTATTTGTCATGATGCTGTCGGGTTTTTTTGTTCCTTCAAAAGCGCCCCCGTAGATGTAATACGGGGGCGCTCGTTACAGGTTTATCCAGGGATTAGGTAATGGGAAACGAAGTTAAGACAAATACGGGTGTGGAGTTATGCTTTGACTACCTGTCATGCAGTTTCCCGGTAGAGTTTTTACAGCAACTCTACAAAAATATAGAGGACTCCCCTATTTTACTGGGACATGGATTCAGGGGGTATAAGAGTTCGGGGATGCTCTTTGGTAAAGGCCGTGTGGCCTGGTCAGATGATAGAAAAGAGGCACATTTAGACATGCCCGCACAGGCACTGCACTATTACACAAAGGGCGACACGGAAAACGTATTCAACCTCATTAAGTGGATTTACTCCATAGGTGGGAAATTATCGAGGATAGACATCGCCTTTGATGACAGGATGGGGCTTGTAACCATGGAGCAGGTAGAAACGTCTGTAAAAAATGCCGACTGGGTATCACGCGCAAGGTATTTTCGGGTATATGACGGGGGCATGAAAGAAGGTGATGAGATTGTAATGAAGGGCAAGACGGTAAAGATCGGCTCAGGAAGCAGTCAGATAAACCTAAGGATTTACGACAAGGCAAAAGAACAAGGCATCGAAGACCAGCACTGGACGAGATTCGAGTTGATGTTAAGGGACGAGGCCGCAAACGGCGCTATAGGTCTATTACTCGACGCATATACACAGGGTAACGATACGTTTGCACTTTCAGCCGTGGGATTATTAAGGGGTTTCTGTGATTTCAGGGATTCTAAAAGTGACAGCAACGTAACGAGAAGGGTATTACTCACATGGTGGTCTGACTTCGTCAGTGCTGCTGAAAAACTAAAGATCATACGGCAAAAGGCCATACGAAACATAACAAAGGTCGTGGACTGGATAGAAAGACAGGTCGCCCCGAATCTTGCGGTACTAAAGGAATTCTACGGGGTAGGATTTCCCAACTTAATCCAGTATCTCACGTTCAAGGGTAAGGAACGGTGGCGGTCTGTGCATGAGAATTTATTGGCCGACAATATCAGGTTGTGCAGGATGAATGTTTAAGATACCGTTGTAAACATTTTTAAAGGGGGTGTCTCATGTACTTAATCAATGATAGTAATGTAGATATCTGTGGTTTTTGCAGGAATTTTTATCAGGACAAACGGCTTGAGGATTTTTTGCTTTTTGGAGTATGTGGAAATAGTGAATCAGGCCGCATGATGGTCAAGTATGGAGAGTCAGCATGTGGGTTATTTGTGGATGGGATTAAGTCCATTATCGAGCGATGTTTTAAAGAAGGGATTTATTAATCCTTCCGAAGCAAAGAAAAGTTTTGAAGGTCTGTTAAGGAATACACATTGAGAAAGCTCATTTTGATTATGGTATTGATAAGCGGGTGCGCCGTTATGGACAAAAAGGAAACCGATATCCTGGATTTTGAGACCAAAGAAATGCAGGAAACAAAGCAGGAAGATGCCCAAAAAGTACAGCAGTATCAAAAGAATACCTTTGAAGATGTATATCTGCAAGATGTGAAACCTATGGTAAAGACAGAAACGAAAATTTTGGGAGATACCTATAAAATCGAAATCGCTGCTGAGTCCATCTCATTATCAGAACTCTGTTCCATCATGCTCACGAATACAGAAATATCATTTGCCTCAGTAGTAGACGTACCCAGCGTATACGTCAACATCTTTGGGGAATATACGAAAAGTGAAACTATAGAGATTATTCAAAGGGTCTGTAATGGCGTGGGCTGTAAATTCGTGGAGTCAAAGAATATTTACACCATAGAAAAAGAGGTTGAAGGGAATATCTCCAGTATGGGGGTACTGGGTTACCGGTGTAAATATGTCGTTCCCTCAACCACCGAAATCATAAATTTTCTAGGCAAGATAAAGGACGTCTACGTGTATGTTGCAGGGGTAAACGTGGTCGTGGTCGGATCAAAACAGGACTTAGAGGTCATGCAGGAATTTCTTGCATCTTTTGATAAGAACATATTTGAAGGCTATAAGATGGCCTTCGTGGTGTGTGCAGACGTACCGGCAACGGTGGAGAAGATAAAGACCATCATAAGCTCATTTTCCAATGACGCCTTAAACTCCGTTGGTGTGATACCGGTTTCCAAATCCGTCCTTTGTATCGTATCCAGGGTGGCTGAATACGTGGAGACGGTAAAAAACATGGTGGGTATGGTATCGGGGTATATGAACCATGCAAAGGAGATATTCACCATACCGTTACGGTATAAAAAGGCATTGGACGCCGTGGAATTCGTCAAAAAATCGTTTCCCGACATGGTGTTATCGGCTGACGAAGAAGTCAATACGGTGTATGTAAAAGGGTCTTTGGCAGACTATCAAACGGTATTGGCCGTACTGGAGCAATACGACAAAGAACCAGAACAGATGATATTCAAGGTCTACCTCATCGACATACGGTCCACAAACAACCTGGACATGGGATCTGATTGGTTTGTGGATGCAGGGAAATACAAATTAGAAAGGACAGAGATCATATCACCTTTAAAGGGTGGATTTAACAGCATCATCGGCATAGGGAATATAACATCCTTCTTCTCTTTATTACAGAAGAAGTTCGATGGGAAGGTCGTATCAAGACCGGTACTGTACATGAAAAGCGGTCAATCCAGCGAATTAAAGTTCGGTTCTTCTGTGCCATACATAGGCACAAAGGCAACCACCGGGGTTTCAAATGGCATTGTACAAAATGTCACCTATCGGGACGTGGGGGTCATCGTAAAGATCACGGCAAGCGTAGCAGAGGACAAACAGATCATGGTAAACGTCTATATTGAAAACTCGGCCATGAATAAAAACAGTGGGGTAGAAGGAAACCCCATCTTTACCAGCGATTCCATAAAGACGGACTTTATCGTCCCCGATGGCGCCATGTGTATCTTAGGGGGAATAAAATTTAAGAATAGAGAGGAGGTGAAACAGGGTATACCTTATTTAGTACATTACGTACCGTTCCTGTCATACATACTGGGGGCGGTAAGCAGGAGTGAAGAAGATCGGGAGTTAATCATCTGTGTAAATCCAAAGGTTTTGACAGAGGAAAAGGTCTCGTTAATCGGCGAGAAGATTTTAAAGACTTTAACAGGAGGGTTTGAGCATGTTGGCAAAAATTAGTGGCAGGGTGACAAACATAAAAGAGGAAAAGACCACGAAGGGGAAGCCGTACTGTGTGGTAAAAGTCATGCAATTAGATAAAGAAGGGAATGGCCAGACCATACCGGTAAAATTTTGGGATATTAAGAAGGTATCGGAGATAAAGAAGGATGCCATGGTTGAGATAGAGGTAAGGGTACAACCGGCAATCAATAAGAGCACCGGTATGCCCTTGCTCAACACAAACGCAGCTTAATACTGGGAAAATCCTGGAATTGGCCGTTCCGGGATAGCCAAAAAAGAAGTAAAGACCCGTTGACCGTATACGGCGGATCAATGGGTCTTTTTTTTGGCGATAGGAGAAAGAAAAATGATTGTAAAAACTATTTTGTTCAAATTGTTTCTCTTAGATGTACTGAGTCTTGGCGGTATCTGGTCTTTTAACGTACCAGAAATAATACCAAATGAACCGGAGTTCAATTACTTCTTTGCCATTGTCATGGCATTTGGCCTGGTATGCGTACCGGTGGCGGTACTCATTAAATTGATATCGAGGTCGTAATCATGCTGATATTTTTGATAAATCTACCTGCGATAGAACACGGGTTTTTGATGGGGCTGGCGGGGTTAATCTGCGGTGGACTCTTTGTCTATTCCATTATTTCTCAGATATAGGATACGGTGTCGTGTGATACCGACAAACAAGGAAAATAAGAAACATGAAAGGGGGTGATAAACATGTCGAAGGTGGTAAAGGGTGCTGTCATTGGCGGTCTGGTATACCTGGGCTTTAAGACAAACGAAGTCTATGCACAGGCTACCGGGGTGGATTTCACCAACATAACCATCAGCACGGCAGACGTCTTTACGTTTGCCGGGATCGTCCTGGCGGCCATTGGTTCCATCTGGGGCATCCGCAAGCTCGTAAAGCTGGGTAACAAGTCGTAAGAAAAACCCCCTAAGGTCTCTTTTCTAGAGGGAGACCTATACAGGGGGTAAGAAAGGGGGTAGAAAATGGATTTGACCGTAGTAAATATCAATACATTTGTGCTGGCTCAGTATGTAGGGATTATCATGGCATTCTTAGGAGCTGTTTGGGGGATAAGGAGGATGATACGCCTTGCGAATTATTCGTAATATACTTTTACCAATATTTCTCTTGAGTACCCTTGCCTCTCCTGTATATGCAGACTTCAAGCAATTTATGAGCGATTATTACTACATGCTTGATCGCATGAGGTATTTTGAGGGTATTGCACCGTTTACCTGTTATAACTGGCAAATGACCCATTTTCGACTTGAAATTACCATGCATGGGGTCTGTGGCAGTGGCTGGATGTCGTGTTCGGGTAATTACAGCATAGAACTCACGGGTTCAGAGAATGGTACCAATTATCGTAGTATGGACTGCACAAGTGATACGGGGAGATATGGAAATTTTGGGGGTACTAATTCTACGGCCACAAAGCACTACATGCAGGGTGCCTATTATCCAAATATTACAATAAATTACAATGAATACTGGGGGTCGTGTGTGGATTACGTCACAAAATTTTCTATTGATAGCTCCAACGCAAGCATTTTTGGTGGATTTGATGCCTCGTTGCTATCGGGTATGAACTCGGATATCTTTTCAAAAGGTATTATGGTGGGTTACGCACCCTGTGAAGGTGGTACGGGATACAAATACATCTTTGCCGATTTTTGCACAGGTCAAATGTTCTGGACTTCCAACGGCATCTGCGATGATATCACTGACCCCATACTCAATTGGCAAGACTATTTTGCACCACCGCCAACACCAACACCCTCCCCCACACCAACGGACACCCCGGTTCCAGAACCTACACCAACGGACAGCCTGGTCCCAGAACCAGAACCCACACCAACGGATACCCCAGTTCCAGAACCAACACCCACAGGGACAGGTTCCACATCAACCGATGGGTCGTACTTCATCGATTCCGGCATTGATACGATACAGTACTCAGATGAAGTGCCAGACAAGGGGCAGGATACAACCGAAGATGATACCTGGCTGGACACTATCATGGACATGGTGACCAATCATCCCCTGATAGCAGTCATAAAAAACTCAGGGATAACGACATCAGGGGAAATATGTTCCATATCAACAGAACTCTATGGAAAGACCATTGAGCTGTCTTTCTGTGATTTAACGGAATATTTAGACTACTTTGGCTATTTCGTCCTTGCCATAGCGTCCATCTATTCCTATTTCATCATCTTTAAAGTTTCATAGAGGTATAACATGGGATTCTTGCTATCGATATTTTATGCCATCGTTGAGTTTGCCTGGTCTTTCTCACGTGCCTATATAGGATTTAAGGGCTTTATGACCACGTTAATGCTCATAGCCCTGCCCATCGTCTTAAATAACTTCTTCGGAAAGTTTCTGGAAAAGATCATGACAAAGGTAACGGATACCGTAAGCACGGATACGGGTTCCATTGAGTCGATCACATACAATTTTACCGGGCTGGCGGCCTTTTTCATCAATCATTTACGGATAGCCGATGCCCTGTCCATCGTATTTTCGGCCATTGCCATAAGGGTTACTCTCTCTATGATACCATTTTCCAAGTTATAGGGGTGAAAATATGGATACCTTAAGAACAACTATAGAAGTAGGTGGGTATTATTTGATAAATCCCAGAAATCCACGGTGTACAAAAAACCGGGGAAAGATGTGCAAGGTACTGGAAATTCTTAATACCAATTATGTGAGAGTGAGGTTATTAGAAACCAAAAGAATAGCAAAGGTAAAGGCCTCTGACCTAACAGACTTTGAAGATGATATAGACGTATGATTACCCTGGTTGAAGGTATGATTGGTTCGGGGAAGACCTATTTTGTCGTCAACGAGGTCTTAAAGACCTATTTTGACTTTGATGAAGAAAGGCTCAAATGGGTCTTAAAGCCAGAAGAGGACGTGGCCATATTTTCCAATGTAGACAGATTTTCTGTATCGTTGGACTTAATAGAGGCCATAAGGATATCGGGCGGCCTGAATCCCTTCTTTACCGTACCCTTTCAGAAGGAATTTTCACGATTAAAAAGGCATATCTATATCATTGATGAGGCGCAGAGTACGGAGTTTTTTCACCGGAAATTCTATGACTCAGAAATATTTGATTTCTTCCGGTGGATGAGACATTTAGGGATAGACGTATATCTGATTACCCAGGATGTTACCCAGTTAGCCAAAGAATTGCAGACATTACCCGAATATCACATTAGAGTTACCCGCAGGTCATACAGTTATGCAAAGGAGTTTCGCTACAACTACATGGTGGGTAAGGAAATTTACAAACGGAGGACACTGGTAAAGGATTTACGGGTCTTTATGGCATATCGGTCTAGTAATGTTATCGGTGGTGGGCATGAGGTAAAGAGGTTTGCCGTCAAGTATTATGTGTATGTGGCATGTTTCGTTCTCCTGGCAATTGTCGGTTTTATCGGGTTTATCAAATATCGCTTCTCGCCTAAAAAAGAAGTAATTGCACATGAACAAAAGCAATTATCAGAGAGATATAAAGTCGTGGCGGTGTCGGGTGAATGTGTTTACTTAAAATCACAGGATGGAAAGAAATTGATAAAAACGGATGTCTCTAAGGTCATTGGTCAAATAAAAGCAGGTGGTATGGTTAATCTCAAGATATAGGGGAGTCGTGCTTGTGGAGTGAAGCGGTAGCGAGAACGCATACAAGCACGACGGGACACGTGTTTCCCTACGATGTTTATCAGGCATGGTAATACATGGTCTTATGTACGAAAAGTGATGGGGGTGTTTGAATAGTAGCTGACAGCGTAACCGACAGTATTCGGCATATAAGAGCCGAATAGTTGTAGGTTTTTAACGCCCTCTCCCTAATGTACCATTCCGAGCATAGCACTATGCATGATATCTATGAGTGATCTTGGATTTATTTATGGATATTGTTATGGGTGTAATCTATGGGACGAGGAATCGAGGGCGGTTTGTGCCCTCGTTTCGGGATGTGCGTGTATCGGGGTACATGAGACGATAAAACAAACAATCTCTAAAAAATAGGACATTCTTTTTGTCGTGTAAAATGTATGTCCTTACCGAAATCTCCTTGTTTGTTTTATGGTCTCGGGGTTATTGCGTATTAATATTGAAAGAGGCGATAGCCTGAGCGTTTTGGAAAGGTAGATAAGTGCTGATCATGGAAAATGAAAAGGTATTGACGAAGCTTCGGGATGTGCGTGTATCAGGGTGCATGAGACGATAAAACAAACAATCTTTAAAAAATAGGACATGCTTTTTGTCGTGTAAAAATGTATGTCCTTACCAAAATCTCTTTGTTTTATGGTCTCGGGGTTATTTGTGTGTGAGTTATAGCCAGTGTGGTATCGAAATGATAGTAAATAAAAATAACTTGACAAGTACCGAATCGATCTTATATCTTCTCGGAATCGGAAAGGAGGGTGAGAAGATGATCGGTACTATTAGATCAAAAGGGCGCTGTTCTGTTGATCAATGCAAGTTTGTTGAAATAAAAAAGGTTGGTTACATTTGTCCTATTCATAAAACTGTACCTAAGCGGTTTTTTGTAGATTTATTTTATAAAGGACAAAGAATAAAACTATTTTCTGATAAGCAAGGTCAACCGCTAGATACTTATCAAAGGGCATCAAATTTATTGAGTCATGTAAACTACGAAATAACAAACTATTCATTTGATCCCACAAAATATGTAAAACAGGACATGCAGAAATTCTATGTTGCTAATTTGCTTGATCAGTTTTTAAATTCAAAAATTAATACTCTTGCACCAAGTTACAAGAGAGATTACATTCGATATGTAAAAACTGCTCAAGTCTTTTTTGGTGTAAAAGATGTGCGTGAATTGAGAAAGCTGGATATTATCAATTATAAAGAGCATTTGGAGAGGAATTTTAATCTCAGCGATAAAACCATTAAAAATATTCTTGATAACTTTAAAACCTTCCTACGATATCTTAAGGATGACCTTGAAGTATTAGACACCGTTCCAGCGTTTCCAGCCATAGAGACATCACCGCCAAAACCCCGTTGGTTATCAGCAGATGTTCAGAAAAAGGCAATTGAGTGCATTCCTGATGAGGATAAACATATTATAGCATTTCTCATGCTTCATGGATGCAGGCCTGGGGAAGCACGTGCGTTAAAATGTAAAGACGTGGATTTAGAACAAGGAACAATAACTATATCTGCTACCTTTTCAAATGGTGTTTATATGGAAAGAAGAAAAGGGAGAAACGCAAAGACTGTAACTATTCCCATACATCCGGAATTATTTGCTTATGTAAAAAGTCGGGTGGAAAATAATTTACCCGGTGCTTATCTATTTGTTAACCCTAAAACAGGTCAACATTACTCAGAAGATAAGTTAAGAAACATATGGGATGATGTAAGGGAAGAAATAGGCCTGAGTAAATCAATTAGACTATATGATGCCACAAGGCACAGCGTGGCATCGCAGTTAGTAAATAAAGGGGTTCCGCTTCTTAGTGTATCACGCTTACTTGGTCATAGTAATACAAAGATGACAGAACGATACGCACACACAGATTTAGAAAAGCTAAAAGTTGATATCACAAACCTTTCGCTGAAAGGCGAAACCGTCACCAAACTGTCACCAGAAGCAAAAACAGTTTTGTAAGTGTTTTAATACCAAGGAGATAAAACGAGGCCGACGGGACTCGAACCCGCAACATCCAGATCGACAGTCTGGTACTCTAACCAATTGAGCTACGGCCCCAATTATGATTGCAATTTTACCTTTGTGACCAAATCATGGTGGGCGATATAGGACTCGAACCTATGACCCCTTGCTTGTAAGACAAGAAAATTGAGTATAGCTACTTTTCATTTTGATTTCAAGTGTTTTATTACAAAAACAAATCAAAGACGTTTTTTATACTATTTGGGAACGAATTGCGGATATATACCAGGATAAATTAGAAAAGGCGATTGGTGATACTGTAAACTTTTTATGGGTAGCTGGGAGGCATTTTGTACCTTCTTTATTGCCAGGAGCCATGCCAGAAAGATTAAGGCGACTAGCCACATCCGATCAACAGAATGTGAAAACTTGCGAATAAGCTCTGGAATGAGTTTGTTGGAGCAGATTAAAAACTGTTAGATAAGGGCTTGTAATAAAATGAAACGTTTAGATCCTCATACCGTCTAAACGGCCTTTTTTCCTATTGCATGCCCTTATATTTTGCAGGATGGAAGGCCGGCTTCTCCCCTTCATATCGCTGCCGGGTTGATACCCAGAAACGCCGTAGGCAACGCCGAAATTTTCCTACTGTCTCCTCCCTTAAAGATTTGAAACTACTGGTAAACATCCTTGCGGTGTCGGATACGATAGATCGTTATAACCTTTTGTTTTTCATCTACCGTATAAACTACCCTGAAATCTCCTACCCATAATCTATGCTTATCTTCACCTTTTAGCTTCTTGGATTGAGGGAAGGGATATGGATTTTCTTTCAGGGATAAAATTGCCTTGTCAATTTTTACAAAGAAGGGATCCGGAATTTTATCCAGTTCCTTCCTTGCCGACTTTTGGATAATAAGCTTATACACGTAGCTTTGACCTTCTCTTTTTGCTATAGGCTTCGTAATCCTCACCTGGTTCGCTTTTTCTATCCTCGATAGCCTTTATGTCAGATATGTCCTCAATCAACTCCTCTAGCCGTTTCAACTCTTCCATCTCAATGATTGCAGCTACTTTCTGACCTTCGCTATTGGTTACAAACTGTTTGACCTTAATAAGGTCTTTCTTCTGTTTTAAGACTATACCCATATTTTCACTCCTTTAATTCCCGGTTGGCGTCCAGGACTAATTGCACTGCCTCTTCCAGATTATTTCGCGCTTCCTCTAATGTGTTTCCTTGTGTATTTGCTCCTGGCAGCTCTTCTATAAATCCGATCACTACTGTCCGGATGTTTAAATAAATATTTGTTGTAAGTATTATAATTCAAGAGAGATACAAGGGAAAAAGGACGTAATCGATTTGAAATTCAACGTATACTATAGCCATTCTATTCTTCATAACAAACAGAAAGGAATGGC
>PHFX01000193.1 GCA_007618135.1 Candidatus Brocadia sp. WS118
CTGCTACATCAATTTCCTCACACTGCCCCGGGTTACAGTCTGGGATTCCAGCAATTGCCGGATATATCATAAAGCAAGATATACTTGCTTTATGTCTTCAAGCATTTTTATACCTAATTAAATTAGGGTAATATTGTGATCTTAGGAAAATTTAACCGTTCTATTAAGTGCGTCAGAAACCATTAATCTGTAAGTGATTCCGGTAAACGCAGTCAGCAGTATTTAATTGATGGAGGAATTTAGTTGATTCGAGAATTATTTGCAAATATAAATGAGTAAAAATTTAACAAAAGTTTTCCAGTAATGCTGAATAAGTACAACGATCAACATCATTATGTCATTAGCTACTACGGAGAACTTTAGACCTAATTTATGCGATACTCTATCAGAATTTAGAAATTAATAAGCCTCGTCTGTGATAGCCAAATCAAGTGACGGTTTTAGATTTCCTAAGCTTGCCTGCAGGTTTCGATGGCGAATCTCATTCTACTCTAAGAATTGCGTATTCAACCAAATCTGCCACCCAATAAAGATACCTCTCAATTGCAAAATCTCGTGCTTTTTCTAAGCGCCCCGCCCATTCAATCAATTGTTCATAGGTGATACAAGCTACCCGATAGAAAAATGAGGCGGGTTTCTCCGGCTCAAATGAAGAAAGGGTAAGTTCTTTTTTGTGCGCTTTTACCTGGATGATCTCTACTAATTTATGATTCCCGGAAAATATAGCCAGGTCTTCTCTGCCTTCAGGCTGAAATATGGCATCTTTAGTTTCCCTCGCAGAGAGCACACGGAAAAGGGTATATAACGCCTGGAGCCTGTATCCGCGGTACGAAGGGGTTGCATCTGCTAAAGGGTTTTTATCAGGATATTTGCTTAAGTTCATGTACTATAAAAACCTTAGTTAATTTATCCCTAATAATTCTATAATCTTAAGTCGAAAAAAGTTTAGAAGTGCTATATTTATCAAAACAATACTGCCTTTTCATTTCGGACCAATAATGAAATTTTTTTGAGTGTGTATTTTTTCTAAAAAAGTTTAGTTCTTTCTGATAGTTCATTAATTCTTATAAATTTAGGCAACTTAATTTTTCTTATTGGAAAGTAAAGTATATAAAACGAAACTTTAGTAACTACTTTAAGTTGGTTCTTTTTCTATTTATGGCTGATGTGATAAAACCACCGATTTTTATTGCCATTGATGGTTTTATTTACCGGCTTGATCTTCCATTTTTGAAATCCGCAATACAAATTAACCCATTTTGTAAACTTTGTAAGTTTCAACGAATTATGTTCCGGGAAGTGATCTTTAAACTTGTTATACATTTCGTTTCTATGATAATCACCAGGGCCAGAAAACGCCAACGCTGCCCAATCTACGAATTCTTTGCAGGTTTGATCCATTAGTTTTCTTCTCTCAATGTTTACTTTTAGATAATCAATCAAACCGTTTCGCAAATATACCTGGGCACAATGAAACATCATATTGTCGAATTTATTCCATTCCTCCCGGGAGTAATCATCAGGCAGAAGATTTCTGTTGAATTCGTCAAATGGTTTTCTTTTGTCAGAAAAGAATGGCGCTAACTCAAACTCAAAAACACGGCGATTATAACTCGACCCTTCTCCTTGTATGGTTTTGTTCGTTGACAATAAAAATTTAACTCTTGCCGTAAAGGAATCTTCATTTTTTCTTTCGACTTCGACGCCGTCTGTAATAGATGAAAACAACAAATTAAAATCCCATCTCTGAGGCACTTCATCTACAAAAAATACAGATGTATCATGTTTGATTTTTTGGAAATTAAATCTGTTCCCATGTTGAATTCTTACTGCATCTTCTTTCGCAGTCTGCCGAAGCATGGAAATAAATTGGTAAATAATGCCTTTGCCGGTGCCGCCATTCGCTTCCTGAGGAGAATTTGGTATTTTTTCATCCATGAGAATCACAGCCTTTCCATCTTTTGGGATATGACGATGTAAAAGATAACCTAATATCGATTTCAATGATTCTAATCGACTTCTTCGGCTTTCATTATCGGATATTAATTTTAAGAATCTCATCTCATTACAGTCTTCCCAATCTTCTCTCAATTCAATATTACGAGGTAGAATGTCTTTACCCCAAACGTAACCATTCAACTGAGAATAATCTCGAAACGTAATTTGATCTGCACTTATTTCGATATATCCATTTGAATAATAAAAATAGCATTTGTCAATCGTATCGGAATGCATTTCGAGTTGTATTGTTGGGAGGCATTCAAGAGTAGCTCTATTAAAATATTTTTTTACACTGCGCGTCAATTCACTTTCAACTGCTTCTCTTTTCTTTTGATGTAACGCTCTCACATAGTCAAAAACAAAATCTTTCATATCAGTCGGGATTATAATATCTACACTCTTATCTTTGATTTTGACAAATTTATACTGACTTCCAAGTTTTATCTTGGCAAATCCAGCTTTTTCCAAAAATTTGAGCAATTTTACATTGGAGATTTCTAATTTCTCTCCGATAATGTTTTTATTCTTAAAAGAGACTTGTTCCCAAAAATTATAACTATTCCTTTTTTTCACAGATATTGAATTCTTTGATGTTTTATCTACATACTGATTTTCAATTCCATCTTTAGAATTGTTCACATATTTGAAATAGCCATTACGGTGTAACCAATCCTCAAATTCAGCCTCCTTCATTTCAAAAGTAATCGGCTTCGATTTACCTGTTTTATAACTATCTGATACATCTTTAAAAGCTTTGTCGATAGGCAAGTCTGTGTTTGCAGCAACTACGCCTCTTAACAAAGGAAGGATTTCCTCTTCTGTTAGCATACCACCGGCAACGAAGCCTCCTGCCAGGTAACCGGCTTTTAAGCGCGAAGCATGGCGATTGCCCATTTGGGATCGGGCGATAATATTAACAATGTTTTTAATGGCCTGTTCTTTCCATGATGAGTATTTTTCGGGATATGGTCGTGTGGGCGATTTTCTGCTATTTAAATGCTCGGATCCTGGTTTTGCTTCTTCTTTTTCTGTGAATATGGCTGCGTTTTCATTCAAGAATAATTCAGGATCGTAGGATACAAAACAGAGGCGACAAATATCTTTGCCATCCTTATCAAAAAAGATGTCAATATCGTACATCTCTTTAAAATGTCGTGCAATGGGCTGTAGATAGGATTTGTATTCTGCATCGTTCCGAACAACGGGGATAGGGATGAGAAATTTCAACCCGTCATCAGACGGGGAATTAAAACATGCCAGCACGTATGAGTCGCTGCAAATTTTCTGCTTTATTTCCTCAAGATTGCCTACCTGGTCGAGATCGGCAATCACCAGCCCGCTGTGTCGTTTTAGATTTTCTTTTTTCCGCGTTGGTTCAAAAACGCCACCAAAAGTGACAGCGTGTAATTTTTTCTTTTCCTCTTGATATCGATCTGATTTGCCTTCTCGTTTATAAGTATCCCGGGCTGCACTGATTTCTTTTCGATATTTTCCATTTTTGATTAAGGTCAACGCATCTATAATGGATATGGCGCCTTTTGGACTTTTATCATAGGCATTTTGAAACAGATTAACTTCACGAGATAACAAATCATTTAATGATACTTTATTTTTCACGAATTGAATCTCCCATAAAATTTGATTTCCCAACTCACTGACTTTTCCAGATTCTTATGGAAACCATCCGGAATAAATCATTTCTTTATCTTTCTTTTTATCACCTATAAGTACCTCTGTAAGTACAGCGTAGATTTAATGGCGAACACTGTCAATATTTTTTTTCAAAAAGTTTCGAATGGTGTGGATAAATGGCGATTTGCTATTAACAATTAAGAAAATACCACCGATCATTTAGATCACTTGATTTAATTATTTTGAAGGCATATTTTCATATCTCGTTTTTCACAATGAGGAGAGAAACCGGGAAGTGCCGTGCAATCTAAAGAATTGAAACCAAACCACATTGTCAAAGGCTCTATTTTTCCTGAGCCTGTTAGAATCATCACATTGATTCCGATGGGAGATTCCATCAAGTTGATTGGCGAAGGAATGCATTCGGGCAAAGTCCATCAACCGGTTCTTACTGCAGAACAAATAGCGGCATTAGAGATTTCCCCCGAAAAAGAACCTTTTGATGGTGATGCCGCAAAGTTTCGTCTCGGCATTGAAGCTCTACGGCTTGGTTTAGCCTATGAATACGATCCGTATTTTAGTCTCTCAATCGCCCGGGTGGACCCGCTGCCGCACCAACTTGAGGCGGTTTATGATTATTTCCTAAAATTACCGCGAATTCGTTTTTTATTGGCAGATGATCCGGGCGCCGGAAAAACCATCATGGCGGGACTGCTGATCAAAGAATTAAAGGTTCGGGGATTGATCCAGCGTATCTTGATTGTCACACCTGCTAACCTCTCTTTCCAATGGCAGCGGGAACTGAAAGATAAATTCCGCGAGTCATTTCAGGTCATTCGCAGCGACATTCTGCGCGCCAACTACGGAGCGAATCCCTGGCAGGATATAGATCAGTGCATCACTTCGGTTTCCTGGATTTCGCGCATCGATGACGCCAAAGAAAGCCTTTTGCGCAGTCGTTGGGACCTGATCATTGTCGATGAAGCGCATAAGATGAGCGCCTATAGCGAAGACAAGAAGACCCTGGCCTACCAGCTTGGGGAAGCCCTTTCAGAGATGACCGATCATTATCTACTGATGACTGCAACGCCCCACAAAGGTGACCCGCAGAATTTCAGCCTTTTTCTAAAGCTGCTCGACCGGGATGTCTATGGCGATGTCAAAAGCTTAGAGAGAGCCATACAGGATCGAGCGGCGCCCTTTTATCTACGCCGGGTGAAAGAAGCGTTGGTGACTTTTCCCGATCCGGATAGCGGAGAAGCGCGGAGCCTGTTTACCAAAAGAAATGTGCATACTGCCGGTTTTCAGATTGATGATGAAGAACTTGATTTCTACGATAATTTGACCCGCTATGTAGAAGACCAGTCTATCAAAGCCTCGCAGGATGATTCCGCCAGAGGCCGCGCTTTGGGTTTTACGATGGCGATGTTGCAACGCCGTTTTGCTTCCAGCACTTATGCTGCCCGGCGCACCTTAGAGCGCATGAAGGCCAGGCGGGAAAAAATCCTGGAAGACCCGGAAGCGTACCGGCAAGAACAAATTCTTAAAAAAGTGCCCGATGATTTCGACGAACTGCCGGAAGAAGAACAGCAGGAGATTCTGAATGTCCTGGAGGAAGTGGTTGCATCCGTTAACCCGGAAGACTTACGGGAAGAAATTGTCGAGTTGGGGAAATTAATCGATCAAGCGCGGCTATTGGAAGAAAGGGAAGTTGAAACCAAACTAAATAAACTAAGAGAGGTGATTACCCAGGACGGTATCTTTCAGGATAGCAAGATGAAACTCCTGATTTTTAGCGAACACAAAGATACCCTGGATTACTTAGCCGGCGACGGACGAGAGAGCCGCCCTCTGGGAAAACTGCGGGAGTGGGGATTGAACGTTACCCAAATTCATGGAGGCATGAAGATCGGCGACCGCAATACTCCCGGCACCCGAATTTATGCCGAAAAGGAGTTTAAGGAGGATTGCCAGGTGCTGATGGCTACTGAGGCTGCCGGTGAGGGCATCAACCTGCAATTCTGCTGGTATATGATCAATTACGATATTCCCTGGAATCCCAATCGCCTGGAACAGCGGATGGGACGAATCCACCGCTACGGCCAGGAGAAGGATTGTTTGATTACCAATTTTGTCAGCACCAATACCCGGGAAGGTAGGGTGCTGGAAAAATTGTTCGAGCGGATCGAGCAAATCGAGAATGATTTAGACCCCAATCGTACCGGAATGGTTTTTAATGTATTAGGGGATGTCTTTCCGGCCAACCAATTGGAGCGGATGCTGCGGGAAATGTATGCCCGCAACCTTACCGAAGCGGTGATCAAAGATCGTATCGTACAGCAAGTGGATACTGAGCGGCTGAAGGAAATCACCAATTCGACCCTGGAGGGATTAGCCAAACGGGAATTAAATCTCTCTGCCATTGTGGGCAAGTCCGAAGAAGCTAAAGAGAGACGCTTAGTGCCGGAGGTGGTGGAAGGATTTTTTGTGCAGGCAGCGCCATTAGCGGGATTTTCACCGAAAGCGGACTCTAAAACAGAACACATCTATCGCATCGGGAATTTGCCGCGAATTTTGCTGCCCTACGGCGAGCGGCTGGAGCCTCAATTTGGTAAGCTGGGCCGGGATTACAAAAAAATCGTCTTCGATAAGGAATTACTTCCCTCTGATCCTACCCTGGAATGGGTTACTCCCGGCCACCCGCTGTTTGAAAGCGTGCGCGCCCTGGTGCTGGATAAGGTTCAACCGGACCTTCAACGCGGCGCAGTGTTTTATGATTTGCATCGCAGCGCACCGGCTTTGCTGCGGGTCTTTTCGGGAGAAATCCGTGACGGACGTGCCAATGTGCTTCATAAACGGCTGTTTGTAATCCAAACCGATTTAGAGGGTACTGTTACGGTGCGGCAACCGACCATTTTTCTGGACCTTTCTTTGGCTCCAAAGGGCAGCGAAACACCGGATGGTAATGGGCTTCCGGGAAGGGAACACTCCGAAACGGTGCTCTATGAACAGGCGCTGATGCCACTTCTGATATCGGAGCGCCAACAGCGGGAAAAAGAAGTGCAAACCATCTCCCGGCACATGGAAATCAGCCTGAACGCCATTATCGACCGGGTGCAGGTGCAGTTGGGAGAACTTCTGAACCAGAAAGAATCCGGCTCCCAGGAGAGCGGGCTGGATGGACGGATTAAAATTTTGGAAGACCGCTTGGATGAGCTGACTAACCGCTTGGAACAGCGCCGGATGGAATTAGAAAAGGAGCAGCAGTGCACCATCAGCAATATCCAGCATTTGGGAAGCGCCTGGGTGCTGCCCCACCCGGAGCTGGCCTCCCCGGAAGTAAAAAGCATGGTGAGTAACCCGGAAATTGAAAAGATTGCTATTGAGGCGGTTATTGAACATGAAGAAGCGCGGGGCTGGAAGGTGCAGAGCGTGGAAGCGGAGAACCGCGGCTTTGACCTGATCTCCCGTAAACCCCACCCGGAAGACCCAAATACTGCTATTGAAGTGCGTTTTATTGAGGTAAAAGGTCGCGCCCAAGTAGGGGAGGTTGCCCTGACTACCAATGAGTATAACACTGCCAAACGCCTCAAAGAAGACTATTGGCTTTATGTGGTTTATAATTGTGCTACTCGACCAGAACTTCATTTAATAAAGGAACCGGCTCGGTTGAGTTGGAAATCCATAGTCAAGGTTGAACATTATCAATTGAGTTCTAATGCTATTCTGGGAGCAGCACATGAGTGATTCACGTAACCGGCTTCAGTCAATGTTCTTAGAGTCGACAAGATTTGATAATTTTGGAAATCTCATCATGCGTATGCATGTGCGAGGCTTTCGTTGTCATCAGAATACTCTGATAGACATTCAGAGTCCTATTACTGCTTTTTGTGGTCTCAATGGGACAGGAAAATCTACTTTATTACAATTGGCCGCCGCTGCATATAGAAATCCTGATCAAAATCAAAAATGTTACTATATAAGAGATTTTCTGGTCGTTGGAACACTTGATCCCTCACCATTTACAACCAATGCTTCAATTGAATTTCGTTTCTGGCAAGATAACAGGAGTCTAAAACAACTAACACTCTCAAGAAATCAAACTACTAAAAGATGGCAAGGTTATTCACGCCGGCCAATTCGACGTGTCTTTTTTGCCGGTATCGGCTTATATTTACCAAAAATTGAGCAACGAGATTTCATCATTCGTAATGCAGGAGGCCTATTAGTATCAGAGTCGGTATCCGTTATTGAAGGTTACCGAAATTCCATCACAGGTATATTAGGAGTGAATTACGAAAACATCATGCTTAACAGAGTGACACATTCAAAACGTACTGGAGAAGTAATTTCAGTAAATCGAACAAATCTCTCTTATTCTGAAGCTCATATGGGGTTTGGTGAAGGACGTGCACAATATCTTATTTTACATCTGGAGCTTTTGCCAGAAAATAGTCTAATATTAATTGAAGAACCCGAGACTTCTCTTCATCCGAGCGCTCAATATGAATTTGGGAAATATCTTGTAGATGTTAGCATAAGAAAGAAACATCAGATATTGCTCACAACTCACAGTGAATTCATTCTCCAAGCATTACCATCGCCCTCAAGGATTTATCTTAAAAGAACAGGGAATGGAATTTCAACAATACCCGGTCTTACATCCCAACAAGCTAAAAGTCTGATGACTGAAGGCAACGTTAAGGCGCTCATTGTTTTAGTAGAAGATGATTGTGCAAAAGCGGTTTTAACTGAAATTATAAGACGAATTGACTGTGATTTTTTAAATACAGTGGGAATTTATCCGATCGGGGATGCAAGAACTTTATCTAAAACTATGTCGGCACTTCGAGGTACAGGATTACCTGTAGCCGTAGTCAGAGATGCAGATCAGGGTGATAATCCACGTGAAAATTTATTTAAATTGCCAGGAATTCTGCCACCCGAGAGAGAAATTTTTGACAGTACTAATGTAAGACAATATGTTGAGAACACATATAATTTGAATATGCATGATTTTCAGGCTACACTCACTAATGTTGATCACCATGATTGGCTAGAAAGGCTCGCTCAACGTGTTAACTGTGAAAAAGGTGCACTTATGTATGAGTTAGCGCGATCCTACGTTGCTAGTATTGCGGAAGGTGATGCTTCTCCTTTGATTAATGGATTAAAGGAATCGGTACGAACATGAATAAATACCCCAAACGCCTGATCGAGGTCGATTTACCTATCAAACGTATTTCCGCTCACGCGCGGCGGGAAAAGAGCATCCGGCACGGCCACATCTCTACCTTGCATATCTGGTGGGCACGGCGGCCGCTGGCAGCCTGCCGGGCAGTCATTTGCGCCTCGCTATGGCCGGACCCAGCAGATGAGCTCTGCCCGCAAACCTTCCGGGATAAAGCAACAGAATTGATTACCCATTTTGCCAAAGAGGTGATGAGCAATAAATCCCTGGCCGAAAACTGCTCGGAAGAATCTCTGACCCGCTGGAATTTCCTCTCCCGAGACGAAAACTGTTTAAACAGAAACAATCCTGCTCACCTGAACATTCTGCGCTTTGCTTTACTGGATCTTATTGCCGATTTTGCCAACTGGGACAACTCCACGGTTCCCGAATACCTGGAGATCAGCCGTGCATTGACTCATGCGGCCCATGAAGCATTGGGAGGCGAACGGGGAACGCGTCCGTTGGTAGTGGATCCTTTTGCAGGCGGCGGTTCAATTCCGTTGGAAGCGCTACGGGTGGGGGCAAGTGTCTTTGCAAGCGATCTGAACCCAGTGGCAGTACTCCTCAACAAAGTGATTTTAGAATACATACCTAAATATGGAAAGCGGCTGGTACAAGAAGTGCGTAAATGGGGACAGTGGATCAATGATGAAGCGGAAAAAAAATTAGCGAAATTCTACCCTAAAGATCCAGACGGTGCAATCCCTATCGCTTACCTTTGGGCGCGGACGATTATGTGTGAAGGTCCTAGCTGTGGAGCACAGGTGCCTCTAATGCGTTCATTGTGGTTGGCGAAGAGAAAGAACAAATTAGTGGCGTTACGTTTAATCCCCAACCCTAAAGAAAAGCGAGTAGATTTTGATATAATCGAAGATGTGAAAGCAAAAGATGTCGGTGAAGGTATGGTGCTACGCGGTGCGGCGACTTGTCCTTGTTGTGGATATACTACACCCGTAGCTTCAGTGCGCAAGCAGCTAAAAGCTCAGCGTGGTGGGGCCAACAATGCTCGAATGTTTGCTGTGGTTACTACTCGCCCCGGACAGCAGGGACGTTTTTATCGATTGCCTGTTGAACGAGACTTAGAAGCAGTGCGTATGGCGGCAGAAGAATTGAAGAGACTTAAAGATACTCACAATGGATCGTTGAGCTTAGTGCCAAATGAACCAACACCCGAAGGTGGTGGTAGTGGTGCAGGGCGCGCCTTTTCATTAAGAATTTATGGGATGGCGTTTTTTGAAGATTTATTTACGTACAGACAAGCACTCGCATTATCAACCTATACAAGTTTGATAAGAAAAATTGATAGTAATATATCAGAGAACTTTGACAGCGAATTTTGTACCGTGGTACAAACCCTCCTTGCCTTTGTTGTAAACAAACATGCTGATTTCAATTCTTCCCTTTCTCGGTGGGCAAATCATATGGAGAAAAGTGTAGCTACTTTTGGGAGGCCCGCGTTATCAATGCTATGGGACTGGGGAGAAATGTGTCCATTGGGAAAATCAACAGGCTCTTTTAAGGTTGGCCTTGAGTGGATAATTAAGGCCCTCCAACAAACAGCAAATGGGAAGACAAGGATCGGTATCGCCTCTATTGCGACTGCAACAAATCATCCCCTTCCTGATGATTCTGCAGAGTGCATTTTTACTGACCCACCTTATTATGATGCAATACCGTATTCCGACCTCGCAGATTATTTCTATGTCTGGTTTAAGAGAGCTATTGGGGAAAAGTATCTTGACATACTTTCTGAATACCTCTCCCCTAAAACTGACGAATGTGTTTTAGATGAAGTCAAAGGTCACGATCGAGCATTTTTTGAAAAAACCATGAAAAATGCTATGGAAGAGAGTCGGCGTATACTAAATCCCCGTGGTGTCGGTGTAGTAGTATTTGCTCATAAATCAACAAGTGGCTGGGAAGCCCAACTCCAAGCGATGTTAGATGCAGGGCTGATTTTTATGGCGTCATGGCCCATTGACACTGAAAAGCCTGATAGAATGAGAGCTATGGGATCGGCAGCACTTGCTTCTTCCATTCATATTGTTTTCCGTCCCCGAGAGAGTTCTGATGGCTCACTTCGCACAGATTCCTTCGGTGATTGGCGGGACGTACTCGCAGAACTTCCCAAACGTATCCACGAATGGATGCCCCGCCTGGCAGAAGAAGGGGTGGTGGGGGCGGATGCAATATTTGCCTGTCTGGGCCCGGCGCTGGAAATATTCTCCCGTTATTCCTCGGTAGAAAAAGCCAGCGGAGAAAAAGTTACCCTGAAAGAATATCTTGAAGAGGTATGGGCGGCAGTTTCCCGGGAGGCCCTGAACATGATTTTTGAAGGAGCCGACGCCTCCGGTTTTGAAGAAGACGCCCGATTGACCGCCATGTGGTTGTGGACCCTGCGAACGGCAGCAAACGGGGATGATGATGGAACTGATGATGGAGCCGGCAGCAAAAGTTTGGCAGGATACCGTCTGGAATTTGACGCCGCCCGCAAGATTGCCCAGGGATTGGGAGCGCATTTGGAAAAGCTTTCTCACCTGGTGGAGATCAAGGGCAATACCGCCACGCTGCTTTCCGCGACGGCGCGCACCCCATACCTGTTTGGCAAGGATGCAGCGGCGGCTCCTAAAGGCAAGCGTAAAAAACAAACTGATCAACTGAAATTTGGTTTTGCCGAAGAATTAGAACAGATCGAGGCGGAATCCGGGGATTGGCGCGGAGATTTGAGTGGCAAGGCAGGGAATACGGTTCTGGACCAACTCCACCAAGCCATGATCCTTTTTGCCGCCGGACGGGGCGAGGCGCTGAAACGGTTTTTGGTGGAAGACGGGGTAGGGCGCAACCCGCTGTTCTGGCGGCTGGCCCAGGCGCTCTCGGCGCTTTATCCCACCGCCAGCGACGAAAAGCGCTGGGTTGACGGGGTGCTGGCGCGTAAAAAGGGACTGGGATTGTAAACTATGACAGCGATTGATCCCTGGCGAGATGCATTTTTTGAAGCAGTTAAAGCGGAGCGGTTTTCCGAGAGGTTGAAAGAGGCTTCTTTAAACAGCGACCTCAAAAACTGGACAAGCATTTTAACCGATGTGCTGGTAACAGTATGCGAGAAAAACAACTGGGCCGCTGCTGCTAAGGGACATCCGTTAACCCTGATGCCGGAATCCAATAAAGAATACCTGGGCATAGACATTATGGCTTTTGAAAAAAGCAGGCATTCCTGGCTTTTTCCGGCTGCGGCCATTGAGTTGGAGAATAGCAAAAGGGATGAACGGGTGGCTTATTCGCTGTGGAAAGTCTTAAACATCCATACGCCATTGCGAATGGTTTTTTGTTATCGCCCCGAGGCTCACCAGGGCGCGCCGTTGATAAAGTATCTCGCCCGGCAGGTAGTTGAGTCGATGAGATTAGATTGGCGGGCGGCGTTGCAAGGCGAAACCATGGTGGTTGTCGGCTATCGCAACCGGGCGGAGACATTTCCCTACAGCTTTTTCAAATGGTGGATATTGAATCGAAATACAGGAGAGTTTGAACAGTATTAGATTGGAAGGATTATTATGGCAAAATTAAAACCCTGGCACACTGTCGTCACACCCCGGGAGGATTTGCGGGAGAACAAACCTTTGGATGCTTCGGAATTTGCTGTGCATCTGGACCAGGTACGTGACGGACGGGCGAATGATGATTATCAGAAGCCGGTGCGATTTTTTGAGCGAACCTTTCTCACTAAAAATCTTCGTCAATTGGCTGCGGAAGTTATACGGCGGCTTTCCGGGGAAAAAACCGAGACTTCGGCAGTCTTTAACATGGCTACCCAGTTTGGTGGGGGAAAAACCCATGCCCTTACTTTGCTCTATCACCTGGCCAATCACGGCGCTAAGGCCAATCAATGGGCGGGGGTTTCTACCATCCTCCGGCAGGCAGGGATAGATGAGATACCAAAGGCAGCGACGGCGGTTTTTGTGGGCACAGAGTTCGATTCTTTGCATGGCCGCGGCGGGGATGACGGAACCCCAAACCGTAAAACACCCTGGGGAGAGATTGCTTTTCAGCTTTCCGGAGAAGAGGGTTTAATGGTGGTTGCCGAGCATGAGAAACAACTGATTGCACCCGCCGGTGATGTTATACGGAAATTTATCCCTCAAGATAAACCCTGCTTAATCCTTATGGATGAACTGCTGAACTATATCAGTCGCAATCGCCATAGTGGTTTGGGAACGCAACTCTATAATTTTGTGCAGAATCTTTCGGAGGAGGCGCGGGGCAGCAAGCGGATGGTCCTGGTCGCCTCGATTCCGGCTTCGGAGTTAGAGATGACTACCGATGACCGCTCCGATTACGAACGGTTTAAAAAAATGTTGGACCGTTTGGGAAAAGCAGTGATTATGTCGGCGGAGTCGGAGACTTCGGAAATCATACGGCGGCGATTGTTTGAATGGGATCCCCGGCATGTGGGAGAAGATGGGAGGATATTGCTCACCAGCGAGGCCGTGGCAACCTGTAATGAATATGCGGACTGGCTGAACGATAACCGGCCACAGATACCCAGTTGGTTCTCTATCGATCACGCTAAGGAAACATTCCAGGCAACCTATCCTTTTCATCCCATGGTGTTATCGGTTTTTGAACGCAAATGGCAGGAATTGCCGCGATTCCAGAGAACCCGCGGGATTCTGCGTTTGCTGGCGCTGTGGGTTTCCCATGCTTACCAGGAGGGTTTTAAAGGGGCGCGGAAAGATCCGCTGATTGGCCTGGGAACCGCCCCGTTAGAAGACCCGCAATTCCGCATGGCGGTATTTGAACAGTTGGGAGAGTCAAGACTGGAAGGGGCGGTGACCACCGATATTTGCGGGAAGCGGGATTCGAACGCAGTGCGCCTGGATCAGGAAGCAGTGGATACTATCAAAAAAGCCCAGGTGCATCGGAAGGCAGTTACTACCATTTTTTTTGAATCCAACGGCGGGCAACAAAAAGCGGAGGCCAGTCTCCCGGAAATTCGTTTGGCGGTGGCAGGGCCGGATTTGGATATTGGGAATGTAGAAACCGCCCTGGGAGGATTGACGGATGCCTGCTATTATCTTATCTCGGAGCGGAACCACTACCGTTTCAGCCTGAAAGAAAACCTGAATAAGCGATTTGCCGACCGGCGCGCCAGCGTACGGGATCAAGACATCGACAGCCGGGTTCGGGATGAAATTCAGAGGGTATTCCCTGCCAGTGAAGGGATCGAAAGAATTTTCTTCCCGGAAAAAAGCAGCCAGATTCCCGACCGGCCGGTAATTACTTTTGTGATCATGGGGCCGGATCAATCGCTTCAGGAAGTTTCTGACCTCCGCAAAAAAATTGAGACCATGACTAAAGAATACGGGAAATCCGCCCGGGTTTATAAAAGCGCATTGATTTGGATTGTTCCGGAATCCGAAGGACAAATGCGGGAGGATGCCCGAAAATTGATTGCCTGGGAAGACATCCGGGATGAGGGTTTGAAACTGGACGAAGTGCAGCACAAACAACTGGATGCGAACATCAAGAAAGCCCGGCGCGACTTGACCGAGAGCGTCTGGCGGGCTTACAAAAATATTCTGTTTCTCGATAAAAACAACCAGATCGAAACCCTGGATTTGGGATTGGTTACCTCAAGCGCTGCGGAATCGCTGACCAAACATATCCTTTCGGCATTGCGCCAGAAAGACATTATCGCCAAAGAAGTGCCGGCGCGCTACCTGGTACGAAACTGGCCGCCGGCTTTTACGGAGTGGAATACCCGGTCGGTAAGAGATGCGTTTTTCGCCTCCCCACAGTTCCCACGCCTGCTCTACCCGGAGACAATTAAAGAGACCATCGCCCGCGGGGTTAGCGAGCATCAACTTGCTTATGCTGTAAAGTCTCCCAAAGGCGATTACGATCCGTTTATATACGAAAAACCCTTAAGCGCTGCCGATGTTGAAATTTCAGAGGACGTTTTTATCCTGACTGCTGCTGAAGCTGATAAGCACAAAAAACCACCGCAGCTTACTCAAGTATTGGTTTCTCCAAGCCAGGTGCAAATAAAACCTGGTAAGAAACAAACCTTTACAGTGGAAGCGCTGGATCAGTTTGGCCGGGAATACCAGGTAGATCAGGTTGACTGGATCGCTACCGGGGGAGAGATCGGAACCGATGGGGTGTTTACCGCCGGTGCAGATGAAGGGAATTTTATCGTCACCGTGAAAACCGAAGGTAAAACGGCGACTGCCAGTATTACGATTGCCAAAGAAGAAACAATGCCTCCACCTCCGCCGTCAAGCGGGCCTAAAAAGCTAACCTGGAGTGGGGAAGTTGCTCCCCAGAAATGGACTAACCTCTACATGAAGGTTTTAACAAAATTGGTTTCAAGCGGCGAGGTGAAAATCCGGGTGAGCATTGAAGCTGGCCTGAAGGAGGGAGTCGCCGATCAGCAGGTGGAAGAAACCAAAGCGGCACTGAGAGGATTGGGGTTGGATGATGGGGTGGAGGTGCGGTAAGAAATGGTTTTCAATATCACTCATGAATTTTTTTATCAAAGTTAAACCAAATTGAATGATCTATCTTAGGAGAAACTCATGGAAGAGATCTACTTTCCAGGTTCAAAAGATTTCATTAAGAAAATACTCAATGATAATAAGCCGTTGGATCGGGCGTTTGTCGACATATTTCAAAACACGATCAATGTTATCGAACTGGCCACCCAAATATTTATCATAACGACTTTACGTAATTACGAAGAATCCATTCTTACTGAACCTGAAGATAAAAAGAAAAAAGTTAGAGAAATTAAAAATACAGTAAAGAAGCGATTCACTGCTCCTTCATTAGGGAGCCTCCTCAAACTCACGAATCAATGTTTTTATTTGATTGATGAAACCGCTCCACCAAAACTTATGGAGATGAAAGCTGTTTTCGATCAATATATTACATTGGGCCCGATAGGCAACTTCATCGATGATCTGGAAAAA
>PHFX01000005.1 GCA_007618135.1 Candidatus Brocadia sp. WS118
ACATGGAAGCGAGTTCTATTACAATCAGGAGTACTGTAACCGGTGCCATAATGATAATTACTGGTGTATCAACTGTCATCAGGATCAAAAACCCAGAAATCACAATAACACCTGGCGCAGAAAGACCCATGGGTTTGCAGCATCGTGGGAACGGAAGAAATGCAGCGTATGCCATCAGGAGGATTTTTGTGTACGATGCCATGAAAATACAACACCGTTGAGCCACAATGCATCGTGGGGCGGAGAAAATACCAGAAACCGCCATTGCGTCAATTGCCATTTTCCGCTATCAATGGTCAATTGCACGGTATGTCATCCCACCCCAACGCATCCTTCCGCAATAGATTCCCCCCACCCCCCCTTTTCCGGAAATTGTACTCAGGCGGGTTGCCACCCCATAGGCAGGGCCGGTGAGCCGCCACATCTCAATCCGATGGGGATTGCATGTACCGTTTGTCATCAGCGGTAATTACCCCTGGAATGATTCGTTTTTCCTTGCAGCACGAACACTGCCTTCCCCTGCACGAGTTCTTGTCATGCCAGAGACTATATTTTTGTTTTTTCGGCATTTTTATGATTTAATATACCCGGCAAAGCGAAGGTCTTTTTCATTATTTTTGGAGGAATAGAATTTATGGATATCTTAAAACAGGTGGCTGAACTTAAGGAATTTTTGGGGAAGATTTATTGTTTCATTGAGGACAACGAAGACTCATTCAAAGACGGCGTTGAGGCGGAAGATATAAAGAACGAAACCTGGAAGTGGATGCAGGAGCTGGCCAAATTTCTGCCCGAGGTTTAGGAAAAAATTTTATTTTTCAGCACAGACGAATTCAGACTACACTAATTCAGAAAAATCTGTGTTCTGCTTTCTCAAGGGATACCTGACTATGACACGACCGATGTTTTACGAATTCAGACCGCAGACCTCTATCAAGGCGCCAACAGGCGCTACCCTTACGTGCAACAACTGGGATAGTGAAGCGGCCTTGCGGATGTTGATGAACAACCTTGATCCAGATGTGGCCACCCAGCCGGAAGAACTCATTGTCTATGGGGGTACAGGCCGTGCTGCAAGGAATTGGAAGGAATATCAGAGGATCGTAAACGCCCTGAAAACCCTGAAAAAAGACGAGACGTTGTGCATTCAATCAGGCAAACCGGTATATATTGCCAGGACCCATGAATGTGCCCCGCGTGTTGTCATTGCTAATGCAAACCTGGTTCCCGCATGGGCAAAACAGGATGTCTTTGACCAATATGATGAGATGGGACTTACCATGTATGGACAGATGACCGCAGGAAGTTGGATTTATATTGGCACCCAGGGCATTTTACAAGGGACATACGAAACCTTCGCCGCCCTCGCCAAAAAGGCATTCAACGCTGAAACCCTCAAAGGTAAATTTGTACTTACAGCAGGCATGGGCGGCATGAGCGGCGCTCAGCCATTAGCCGTGACCATGAATGAGGGGGCAATTCTGTGCGTAGAGGTGCGGCGGGAACGCATAGAGAAAAAGATGAAAGAGGGTTACTGTGACAAGATAACCGGTAATCTTGACGAGGCGCTTCAATGGGTTTTGGATGCGAAGTCCAAACAACTGCCCCTGTCTGTTGGTCTGGTGGGAAATGCCGCAGAAGTTCATCCTGAACTGGTAAAACGGAATATCACCCCCGATGTTGTAACGGATCAAACCCCCGCCCACGACCTGATGTCGTATGTGCCAGTTGGTGATGTGAAGGAACTCGACAAACTCAGGGAAAAGAATAAACGAGCTTATAAGGAAAAGGTGCTGGATGCCATTGTTGACCATGTAAAAGCTATTTTAGCACTGCAGAGGAACGGCGCTGTGTGCTTTGATTATGGCAACAACCTGAGGTCGCAGGCAGAGATGGCGGGTGTGTCTGTGAGGGATTCCAACGGACGTTATTGGTATCCGGGTTTTGTCCCAGCATTTATACGGCCTTTATTTTGTCGGGGAAAAGGGCCGTTCCGGTGGGTAGCATTGTCGGGCGACAAGGCAGATATTGAAAAGATAGATGATGCGGTTGTCAAAAATTTTCCCAATGATACATCTCTGGTAAGATGGATAAAGCTTGCCAGAGAAAAAGTCCCCCAGTTAGGACTGCCAGCCAGGATCTGCTGGTTAGGATACGGTGACCGCGCAAAGATGGGTTTGATCATTAATGACATGGTGAGAAAAGGTGTTGTCAAGGCGCCCATAGTCATCGGCAGAGACCATCTCGACTGTGGGTCTGTGGCATCTCCGTACCGCGAGACGGAGGACATGAAGGATGGCAGCGATGCTGTTGCCGATTGGCCGCTGATAAACTTTGCCCTGAATGCCATAAATGGCGCCAGTTGGGTAAGCTTTCATCATGGAGGTGGCGTGGGTATTGGCAATTCACTCCATGCCGGCATGGTCATTGTGGCTGATGGTACAAAAGAAAGAGATGAGAGACTGGAAAGGGTTTTAACCGTAGACCCGGGGATTGGCATTGCGAGGCATGTGGATGCAGGTTATGAAGAGGCTATGCTGGTAACAGAGGAAAAGGGAGTACAGATACCGGAATAAATTTTGAAATTTTTACGGAGGGTATTACTATGTCAGAACTGGCTTCTAAAACATGTGTACCTTGTAAAGGTGGAGTGCCACCCCTGAAAGGCGAAGCGCTTCAAGCCTTGCAGAAACAAGTAGAAGGCTGGGACGTGGTAGAAGAACACCACTTAACAAAAATCTTTAAATTTCCCGATTTTCGAAAAGCCCTTGACTTTGTGAACCGTGTAGGCGAGATTGCCGAACAAGAGGGACATCATCCAATCATTACCTTCACCTGGGGAAAGGTGGAGATCAAGATTTATACCCATAAGATTAATGGCCTGACGGAGAGTGATTTTATCCTGGTAGCAAAGATTGATGCACTCTGTAAGTAACTAAATAAGGTTTTTAGGACAGTATAAAAGTTGGCCACAGAATCACTTAAGTGGAATAAAAAACCGCTGGACTTTAGTAAAATAGGAAATGGAAGGTAATGTTTCTATGAAATGTGATACAAAAACAATCGCCGAACTTAGAGACATGTATGACAATGAGCAAATAGAACTCGACCCTCCGTATCAACGAAAACCAACTTGGAAACCAAAATTTCTTTAATTTATCATGGTAAAGACCGTTGATTTTGTAGTAGTTTTTGATGATGGAGTGAGGAAACGGCACTATCATGAGGCTGAAAAGAATAAAATCACGTATTTCGCAGTACAATTGGAAGTAGCAGTTAAAGGGGAGTGGAAAGCGGTAATAAGGTACGACTGCTCTCATGGATTTTCACATATGGATAAATATGATATAAAAGGAAAGCGAACAAAGAAAATGTTAAATCTTAGCTTTGAAAGTGCTCTAACTTATGGGGATTGGGATATCAATAAAAATTGGTTAAAATATAAGGAAGAATTTCTGGAAGGAGCAAATAATGGGTAACTATCCTAATTTTCTAGCAATGGTTTCTGCAGAATTTCACAAATATATAATGGAAAACAAGGAGCTTGCAACCAAAATTCCTGCTAATGCCCTGGTAATATTTCAGATTGAGGGAGAAACTGACTTTAATAACTGGCATAAAGAGATGTCACTGAGAAACCGCGAACTAGACCAACCGATAATTTATGTCTACGTTAAGAAATGGAGAGAGCATTCTTCAATTGAAGAGGTAAATGTGGCTGAAGTAGCAGTATGAAAAAAGTTATTTGTGGCAGTGTAGGAAGTGGTTTTCGGTTCGTAAAGGTAAATTTCAAAAAAATTTGATCTTGTTGTTAATATTATTAGCCCGAGAACCATTGAATCATGGGAATTTTTCCTCTTTTTCAAAAATCTGCTTGACATATATATATTGTATGTTATATACTCTGGCCATCATATATATAGCTATCCTGAATAACCAGGTGTGCCCAAAATATCCAGTTCTACAGGCGTGTTTCTGTAAAATTTTATGCAATGTTTATTCTGTAAGGTAGACAATGACAAGGTTATTAACTCCAGGACATCGGTGGATGGTCTGAGTATTAAACGAAGACGGGAATGTTTGGGCTGCGGGCGCCGGTTCACGACCTACGAGCGGATTGAAGAGAGTCCGCTGCGTGTTGTTAAGAAGGATGGAACGCGGGAGTCGTTTGATCGTAAGAAGATATTAAATGGACTATTAAAGGCATGTGAAAAGAGGCCGGTTTCGACTGATACGCTGGAAAATATTGTAAATGAAATAGAGCGGGAAATATACAACAAGTTTGACCGGGAAGTGACTACGAATTTCATCGGGTCGCTGGTGATGCAAAAACTGAAGATCCTTGATGCAGTGGCGTATGTGCGTTTTGCATCAGTATATCGGGAGTTTAAGGATATCTCAGAATTTATTGATGAGCTGAAGCCGCTCATGACGGGTGAAAAAAAGAAGAAAAAGGATGGGGGTAATGACTCCCGCAGTATATCTCTTCAACATTAGACCATAGGGGAAGGGAAATGAACACAGCAACAGCAATAGAGTACGTAGTAAAACGCGATGGAAGATTAGTGCCTTTTAACGAGAAAAAGATCGCTGATGCCATTTTCAAAGCTGCGCAGTCGGTGGGAGGTGAGGACCGTGCCCTGGCGGATGAACTGGCGGTTGTTGTTACCATGTTTTTAGAAAAAAAATATGCAGGACAAAAACCTGGTATTGAGGAGATACAGGATGTTGTAGAGAAGGTGCTCATTGAAACAGGACATGCCAAAACGGCTAAGGCGTATATCCTTTATCGTGATAAAAGGGCGAGGGCGAGGGAATCCCTCCGTGTGCGAAAACAGACGAAGAAACGGGCAGATACCACGGACGTATCCCTTTTGGTTGATACCGAGACAAAAGATGAAACCTTTCCCTGGGATAAGAGAAAGATTGCGGATGCCCTGGAGAAGGAGGCTGACCTTCCCGAAGGGGTTGCGTCTGAAATTGCAGGCGTTGTTGAGCAGAGGGTGTTTTCTTCCGGATTAAACCGCATCTCTACGGCTTTGATACGTGAGTTGGTGGATAACGAACTCTTTGAGAGGGGCTACAATAAGAAACTCGAAAAACAGGCCGTTATTGGTATGCCTAAGTACGATCTCGAAGAGTTGATCATGTCAAAGAACAAGGAGAACAGTAATATTGCCACAAATAATCCGGAGGCAATCAATCTTGCGATTGCCGAAAATACCTTAAAGCAGTTTGCCCTTCAGGAAGTATTTTCGAGGGATGTGGCAGATGCCCATCTGAACGGGATGGTGCATATCCATGATCTGGGGTATCCGACACGGGTATATTGCTCTTCCCATTCCCTCGAATATTTGAAGAAATACGGATTGTCGCTCCAAAATCTTGACACAGAATCCGCACCCGCAAAGCATGCGCGCACCCTGACGGGTCATCTGAATACCTTTTTGGCATCAATGCAGGCCTATTATGCCGGGGCGCTTGGTGTGGCGTATGTCAATATCATGTATGCCCCTTATCTGGAAGGGATGAGCTATGCAGAGATGAAACAGGAGGCACAGCACCTTATCTTCAGTTGTTCCCAGAGCGCGTTTTCCCGCGGAGGCCAAACCTTGTTCCTGGATTTTAACGTCCACACCGGGATTCCACGATATTTAAGAAATATCCCCGCTATCGGACCCGGTGGAAAACCCACTGGAAAGACCTATGGGGATTACGAGGAAACGGCGCGTCAGTTTACCCTAGCCATGCTTGACGTATGGCGTGAAGGGGATTGTTATGGCCACGTCTTTGCCTTTCCAAAGTGCGATTTCCATATTAATGAGGACACCCTTAACGACCCGAAGCAATATGAAATCCTTGAATATGCCTGCCAGATTGCCAGTGAAAATGGAGTTCCCTATTTTATTTTTGATAGAGACGAAATTACCCTCTCGGCATGCTGCCGTTTGCGCACCACGATAGACGATAATTACATGATTAAACATCCGGAGAGTATGCGTTTCTGTGGATTTCAGAATATTACGATCAACCTTCCCCAGGCTTCCTACCGGGCAGGCAGAGGCAATTGGGATGCGCTGTACAAAGAAATCGACAAAGGCATTGAGATTGCCGTAAAAGCGCATCTCCAGAAAAAGGCGTTTGCCTCAAAGCTGATGGCTAGCCCGGAGATGCCCCTCTGGGAGATTGGCAAGAGGGCAAAGGATGGACGTCCTTATGTGGATCTGGAGACATCGACATACATCGTGGGTATCCTGGGATTGAATGAATGCCTGCAATTTATGACCGGAAGAGAATTGCATGAAGGCGACGATATGATTAAGCAGGGATTGCGGGTCATTTCTCACATGTATATGCGCGTGAAGGAGGCAGGCAAGAAACATAAGTTGAAATTTTCCTTAGAGGAATCTCCGGCGGAAAGCGCCAGCAGGCGACTCGCAAAGGTTGATATAAGAAATTATCCGGAGGCAGCGGATATGGTCAAGGGAAACATTGAAAAAGACGAATTCTACTACACCAATAGCGTGCATCTGCGCCCGGATGCCCCGGTGGACATGATTACCCGAATCTTCCTCCAGAGTAAGTTCCATACGATGATTGAGTCTGGCGCTATTATCCACGCATTTGTAGGCGAAGAAAGGCCACCGGCATCCAGCATCATGAATCTGGTCAAAAAGACCTTTAAGAATACCCAGGCTGCACAGGTTACCATATCCCCGGAATTTACGATCTGCAACGACTGCAAGAAGGTTACTCAAAAACTTACCGATATTTGCGGACACTGCGGCTCAAAAAATGTGTATGGCATTTCGAGGATCGTGGGGTATTTTAGCCGCATCAATAACTGGAATAAGTCCAAGATCGGAGAACTGGTAGACAGGCACAAGGGTAATTATAGTGTAAGTGATCTCGTGCCCAATGAGATGCCGGTATCTGCAGAATCATGCGGAACGAAGTGTTAAATCTCAGGCGGCCTCGTGGCTTTGTGTGTTGATCTATTTCGTGTATCGTCGGTGTCTCACGTTATGTATGCATGAATTGTTATTGTGATGGGTAACAAGGCAATTCTCTGATTATGATGCTTTGTTATCCTCCATTGCAGCTATATTTATTCTTGTTGTTCGTTATTGCCGGTTGGGTGAAGCGGAGCACACCCAATAAACGGTTTAAACCGTTTACATTATTTAAATGGCTAAGAATGGGTTGCTTCGCTTCACCCATTCTTCTGCATTGCGGTATGGCGTGATTTTACCAATCAAAGGATTCATAGAAAATAGTCTTATCGAATGGGAAGGTAAGATAGTCTCTATCATATTTTTACCCACGTGCAACCTTCGTTGTCCTTATTGTCATGCCCCTCATTTGGTGCAAACGCCGAACGAGCTTGAATCCATCCCTGTCGATGCTGTGATTGACAAGATGAAGCAAAATCTTGGCTGGGTGGATGGTATTGTAGTCACGGGTGGTGAGCCAACCACACATAGGCAACTCGATGTGTTCCTTCATTCACTAAAAGAGCTAGGGGTTCTGGTGCGTTTAGATACGAACGGCACAAATCCGCATATCCTAAAAGATTTTATTGCCAGAAACCTTGTGGATTGTGTGGCAATGGATATCAAAGCGCCTCTCCAGAAAGAAAAGTATGATCTGGTTTCTGGCGTACCCTGCGCTATTGAAGATATTGAAGAGAGTATCCGGATTATTATGGAAAGTGGTATCGAATATGAATTCCGCACCACCGTATGTCCATCACAATTGGATGGGGATGATATTGAGGATATCGCCAGAACCATTCAGGGTGCAGAGCGATATATCCTGCAGGCTTTCAGGCCAAATCATTGTCTGGACACCGGGATGTTAAAAATTGACCCATATCCCCCTGAAACGCTGAGAAGTTTTGCGGCAAGCGCCGGCAAATATGTTGGTTACTGCTGTGTGCGCGGTGAGGAGGGAAAGGTTTTACAGAGGAATTGGTAATTTCATTATACTGTTTGGTCTCAGGTAAAAGCAGAGAAAGGAGGTGATTCTCTATGGCGATGAAGAAGTGCGGAAGTTCGGGAAAGACGGCAAAAAAAACCGCAAAGAAAGCAACAACAAAGAAGTCAACGAAGAAATAATAACAAATATGTGTCAGCCTAAAAGCATCTTAAAAGACTTTTAAGATAATTTTATGGGTGAAGGTTTACTTAATGGATATTTTGATTATAATTACACTCTGTATGCTGAGCGTATGTATCGAGAATATTAATGGTTAATGTATAGAGAACTTCGTATATTTCATTTAAGAGACCACACGCTGCAGGTATAATGAGAAAGGGGTGTTTCGCATAAACGAAATACCCCTTTTTAGTAACGAGTATTTCGTGTTTAACTTTGAATTATCAGGATCATGAAGCTGAAAAAACTGGAATTATTCGGGTTTAAGTCTTTTGCAGAAAAAACCGAAATCATCTTTGAGGATGGGATAACCGTCATTGTGGGACCTAATGGGTGCGGGAAGAGCAATGTCATTGATGCCATCAAGTGGGTCCTTGGTGAGCAAAGCGTAAAGTCACTCCGGGGCAATGAAATGGCGGACGTAATTTTTAATGGGACGGATAAACGCCCCTCCCTGGGTTATGCTGAGGTGTCCCTGACCCTCCAAAACAATAAAGGGTTGTTGCCGCTCGAATACACCGAGGTTTGTATAACACGCCGTTTATACACCTCGGGTGAATCAGAATACCTTCTCAACAAACAGGCAAGCAGGTTAAAGGACATACGGGAGCTTTTTCTCGATACTGGTTTTGGCGCAAATGCTTATTCTGTCATAGAGCAGGGCAACGTGGAAGCTATGCTGCAGGCTGATTCCCGTGAAAGGCGGCTGCTGTTTGAAGAAGCTGCCGGAATCAGTAAGTTTAAATCACGTAAAAAGGCAGCCTTAAGTAAACTGGAACATGTGGAGCAAAATCTCCTTCGGGTGGGTGATATCATTGAGGAGTTGCAAAAGCAGCTTCGCTCAGTAAAACTCCAGGCATCAAAGGCGCGTAAATATCAAGAATATGTGGAACAATTGAAAAAATTAAAGGTGGGCCTTGCACTGAAAAATTACCGGGAACTCAAGGGGAAAAAAGCGGCTGTTTCTGAGCAGGCAGCTCAGACCGGAGAACGAAACCAAAAGATTGTTGCTGAGATGGATGAACTTGAAGTGCAGATAAACGCAATTAAAGGGATGATAGGACAATTAGAGAAGCAATTGGCACAGATGCAGACCGAGAGGGTAAATCTCGATGCGCAAATATCCAACAATAGAGATAAAGTAACCTATGACCATGAACGTATAAAAGAGATGGAAAGTCTCCGGGAAAAATATATTGAGCAACAAAAGGGACTGGAAAACAAGATATCTGAGATAAACAACAAGATTGCAGAAACGAAGGAACAATTGAGTACGGTAGAACAAGAAATTTTGCGGTTTGCAGACAGCCTGAAGGCAAAAGAGACTACCCAGAAACAGATCAGCTTCGAATGCGACCTGTTATATCAGGGCATTGACGAAAAGAAAGCGGAGGTTATTTCTATCCTTCAGCAGGAATCCAGCCTTCAGAATGAAATTGGCAGTCTGACGACAGAGAAGGACACCTTAAAAAGCCGGAAAATGCGGCTCTTTAAGAGACAAGAGGAAATTGCTTCATTCATGGATACCTTGATGTCTAAATATCAGGAAACGGTGAAGGAAAAGGATTCCCTCCTTGAAGAATCTCATGGCTTAGACCAGAAATTGTCTACTTCAAAGGGACGCATCCAGGAACTGGTGAGTATGATACGGTCTTTGGACGAGCAGATCAACCAGCAAAAACGGTTGCAGAGCAGCAAAACCTCACGGCACGAAGTGCTCATGGACTTCGAAATGCGGTCGGAAGGGGTAGAGTCTGGTGCGAAGGCCATCTTAGAGGAATCCAGGAAGGACCCTGCAGCGGTAAAGGGTATAAGGGGCATGATTGCCGACTTGGTAAAGGTAGATCTCCCGTATGCATTGGCTATCGAAACTGCCTTGGGTGAGAGGGTTCAGGGTATTGTTACTGACACTACAGATGATGCCGTGGAAGCTATTGCATTCCTGCAAAAGAACCAAAAGGGTCATGCGATCTTTTTCCCGTTGGATCGAGCGGGCAGCCAGGTTCCCATTCCTGATGAAATCCTGCAAAAACCTGGTGTTGTGGGTATCGCACGCAACCTTGTCAATTACACGGGAGAGGTTTGTAAGGTTGTCGACAGCTTCCTGAATACTACGGTCGTTGTAAACGACCTTACTACGGCGCTTGCCTTGAGCGGCGATAACCATACGAATCAGTATGTGACCCTTGATGGGGCATTGTTAGAATCTGATGGCGCGCTTAGCGGTGGTAAGAAGCAGGGACAGGTAGGAATCATATCCCGTAAAAGCGAACTGAAGAAGATCGAAGAGGAATTGGTTCAAATCCGGCAAACCCTCGAAAAATTGGAGATTGATAAACAATACCACATCGAGGAACTTACCGGACTCGAAGCGGAGACGGCCCAATTAACAAAGAGAATAGAGCAGGTAAATATTCTGAAAATTTCCAAAGATAATGAGCTTGCACAGAATGAACAGAAACGGGATGAACTTGCTGCAGAGAAAAAAATCAACGAAAACGAGATGGAAGAGATTGATGTGGAAGTGGAAAATGCCTGTGCACGTGAACGGAGTTTGCAAGAAGAGCTCATGCAACTCAACCAACAGCGCAAACAGTTAGAACAACAGGTCGAAGAGTCCTCCATGCTTGTAGAAGAAAAGGAGCATCTGAAAAAAAGTGTTCAGGAGGAAATAACTGCGGTGAAAGTTGGCCTTGCGCAGAGACAAGAAAAGAAAGACGGTCTGAGCAAGGCATTGAATAAACTCGATGCAGAATTGCGGGAAACCCAGGAACAGATTAAACATATTATCCAGGAACAACAAAACTGCCAGCAGAAAAAGCTGGAAGCCGAAGAAGAGATCAAGCGTCTGGAACTTCTGATAAGCGAACTCGACACAAAAAAGGGTGCATTAGAAGGATCGATCGCATCTTTCAAAGCCGAGCAAGACGGCCATCATCTGAAAGCTGAGGAATTAAAGGCACACCTTGACGAGAAACGGACAGAACAGAAACATTTCGAACAACAGCTCCAGGAAATAAAGCTCAAGGAAAATGAGTACCAGATTCGCCTATCAAATCTGGAAGAACGTGTCCGGGAGGAATATCAATTCGATCTGTCAAACTTAGATGCTACAACCGAAGAAATCAAACTGGAATTAATGACGTCATCGCCAGAATCTACCGATCCGGCTCAACCCCAGATTGATTTCTGGGAGGCAGTTTCCCGGGAAATTGAGGAACTCCAAGGAAAGATCGGAAGGCTGGGGAATGTGAACCTGGAGGCCATCAAAGAGCAGGACGAACTGGAGATCCGCGAGACGTTCCTGGTAAATCAGAAGGAAGACCTCGAAAAGTCCCAGGATGCCCTGCAGAACCTGATAACAAAGATCAATCACACCAGCCGGGAATTATTTGAAAAAGTCTTCAATGACATTCGCCAGAATTTTCAGGTAATGTTCCGAAAGCTGTTTGGCGGGGGCAAGGCTGATATCCTGTTAGAGGAAAATGTCGATATCCTGGAGGCAGGCATAGAAATCATGGCACAGCCACCCAGCAAAGAGTTGCGATCCATCACCCTCCTTTCCGGTGGCGAAAAGGTAATGACCACCGTAGCACTCCTTTTTGCTGTTTTCCAAGCCAAACCCAGTCCATTCTGCATCCTGGACGAGGCGGACGCCGCCCTGGACGAGAGCAACATCAACCGCTTTACCCATATGTTAAAAGAGTTTACGAGGGACACGCAATTCCTCGTTGTTACCCACAACAAGGTGACCATGAGCGTTGCCGACGTGATGTACGGCATTACCATGCAGGAGCCGGGCGTATCCATGAAGGTAGCGGTTAAATTTGAGGAGATCGAGAAGAAAGTCGCTTGAGAATCTTTGTTACCAATTTATTTTCGCAAATCTGCTTGACAAAATATGCTCAGGCGAGTGCTGAGAATCTTCTACAAAAAAAGGCAGTCATCGGTATCAAAGCCATCATACTTTCCCTGTAGTTTGATTTTGTTGATTGGCCAAGATGGCAGGCAGGGAGCGGCACTCCTGGCAAGCATGAGAACCGCAAACGCAGATTGAACATGTGTCTCGAAAGAGAAATCAGAAACGGATCAAGGTACTCTACTACATCCTGTTTACGGATTTCTACGTCTTTTAATGTTGCCATAATTCAAGTCTTTGAGTCAGTGTGCTACATGAAGTAAGCATTTGAAAATGATTCTTATTTTACGGCTATTAGTACCGATAATACTCTTTCTTGTAACCTTATACTGTATTCACATATTGCCACGTTGTTATTTAATTGCCTCCACTGGAAGGTTTTCTATATTTACGTTGACAATATCGGCAAGGCTAAATCTCTTGCTTGCGTCTAATACTTCAATTCCGATTAATTGGCCGTTCTTGTCAAAATCAATTACGATTCCATCTTCTATTTCCTTAGATTTTTCAACAAAATATTCTTTGAAATACACATAAATTGCATCAGCTTCTTTGCTATATTCAATCTTCATTTGTACTCTCCTTGTGTTTTGTCAACGATAGAATTAATTGGAAGGAATAAAATGGGTATAACGTCACGAAATCCTTCATTTTCATGGTAAAACAGGAAGTCAGCCCAATATCAAGGACGTAAGAATAAAATTTGTTTGCTAAAGACGCGCTAACATATTACATTAAAAAGCATGAAAATTGCGCTGGCGCAGATTAATCAAATCATAGGTGACTTTCAAAGGAATACCCAAAAAATCTGCTCCTACCTTGAACGTGCCAGGAGTCAAGGTGCTGATCTTGTCATTTTCCCGGAGTTGGCCGTTACGGGTTACCCTCCAAAGGATTTTCTCGATATCCCCGGATTTATCGACGAGAATCTAAGGGCTCTCAACGAAATAACCGGCCGCGTATCCGGTATTTCTGCCATTATGGGCTTCGTCGATAGAAACAAACGACGTCATGGCAAGCTTGTCCATAATGCGGCAGCATTCATTCAGGATCAAAAGATTATTTCTGTCCATCACAAATCACTCCTGCCGACATACGATGTCTTTGATGAATGCCGCTACTTTGAACCAGCGTATCAGATTTCACCGGTAAAATGTATGGATTACACGTTGGGCATATCTATCTGTGAAGATATGTGGAACGATGAAGAATTTTGGACACGTCCCTTGTATGAGATAGACCCGATTGAAGGCCTGATTTCTCAGGGGGCAAATGTCATGATTAATATCTCTTCTTCACCCTTTGCCGTGGGGAAGCACGATACGATCAGATTACGCATGCTCATCCATGATGCTGTGAAATATAAAGTGCCCTTTATCTATGTAAATCAGGTGGGCGGCAATGATGATCTTGTCTTCGATGGAAACAGCGTGGTAATAAATGCCCAGGGCAAGCTTATTGCCCAGGCAGCCGCGTTTCAGGAGGACTTGGTGGTGATCGATATAAAAAACCCATCGGTGCAAATCCAACCCCATACCTATTCCGACATTGAAATGGTACATATGGCCTTAATTGCAGGGCTTCGGGATTATGTAACAAAGTGCGGTTTTAAGAAAGTAATCATTGGACTGAGCGGGGGGATCGATTCTGCGGTAACCGCCGCACTTGCGGCAGAATCTCTGGGCAATGAAAATGTCATCGGGATGCTTATGCCATCCCAATTTTCTTCGCAGGGGAGTATCGATGATGCCGTAATGCTTTCTCAAAACCTGGGTATTATTCATAAAGTGATACCTATTCAGGAAGTATTTGCAATATATCAGAAAACCTTGGAAACCGAATTTAAAGGAAGCCCCTTCGATATTACGGAAGAAAATCTCCAGGCACGCATCCGTGGCAATATCCTCATGGCGCTTTCCAATAAGTATGGATACCTTGTCCTGACGACGGGAAATAAATCGGAATTGGCTGTGGGCTATTGTACCCTGTATGGAGACATGAGCGGCGGGCTTGCCCTGATCTCTGATGTCCCCAAAACGATGGTGTACGAACTCGCCAGGCATATAAACCGCGAAAAGGAGATTATTCCGCAGAATTCCATCACCAAGCCTCCTTCGGCTGAATTGAGGCCGAATCAATGTGACCAGGACAGCTTACCCCCGTATGATGTGCTCGACGGCATTTTAAAGGCATATGTGGAAGATACGAGGGGTATTGATGAAATTATTCGGATGGGGTTTGATGAAAAGGTTGTGCGTGAGATTATCAGAAAGGTGAACAGGAATGAATATAAGAGGCGGCAGTCTGCTCCTGGTATTAAGGTAACTTCCAAGGCATTTGGATCGGGCAGGCGAATGCCCATTGCCCATAATTTTCGGAGTTAAGGGAATAGGTACTTATTGGGTGTCAGGGTCTCGTGAAAAATCCAGGAACTAAATTACCTATAGGGGTCTTCGATTCTGGCATTGGAGGAATCTCGGTCCTCGCTGAGATAATTAAGACGCTGCCGTGTGAGGAGTTTGTCTATTTTGCCGATACGCTTCATGCCCCATACGGGAACAAGCCAGAGGATGTTGTCCGGTCTCTATCGGTAAAAGCCACAGAATTCCTGGCTCTTATGGGTATTAAATCCCTGGTCGTTGCGTGTAACACAGCCACAAGCGTTGCAATCAACGAGATCCGAAGAATGTATCCTTTCCCGGTAATTGGTATGGAACCTGCCTTAAAACCAGCCGTGGAGCTTGGGCTGACTGGTAGAATCCTTGTCATGGCTACCCCTCTGACGTTAAGAAGTAAAAAATTCAACGAGCTTGCGTATCATTACAGACACCGCGCTGAGATCATCCCGGTTCCCTGTGACGGACTGGTGGAGATCATTGAACGAAATCATTCCAGCGGTCAGGAAGTTAAGGAATATCTTTCTCGTCTGTTTTCACCGGTAAATAAAGTGGGTGTTTCTGCCATCGTCCTCGGGTGTACTCATTATGTCCTGATAAAAAAGGAGATTTTACATGCCCTTGGGGATAACATTGCAGTTATTGACGGGAATTGGGGGACAGCCAGACACTTACGGTCCGTGCTTCAGAATAAATGCCTGCTGAATAGTGCCATCGCAGAAAAACCTCATGTTCCTATAAAAGCTCAGGTAAGGTTTTATGTCTCGGGAGACGAAAGGGAGGAGAGGATATTACAGTGCAAACAATTATTGCAACATGAAGGTATTCTGTGTGGGTAAAGGTATTTACCCGAGAGGAACGAAATTTGGTAACAATTTAGCTTTTTGAAAAAGGTAGCGCCGATCCCTTGTGGTCGGCTTGTGCGGGGGATAAACCGCCCGCGCTACGCATTCTGTTTCGTGTGGATTACATAATAAATGTACGGATTTTTCAAAAAGTTAAATTGTTACTAAATTTGTAAAAATCCAATCATTTGATCTCCGGTGTCGCGTTCGGATCAAAAGGATTCGTTCGCAGGGCAAAGGAAAAGAGATACGGATATTCGTCCTTTAAATGTCTCATATATTCCAGCCATTCGTGGATAAGTACCAGGTATGCCCGCTTTATATCACCAGAGAGATGCGCATAGTCGGCGTTCGTTAGCTTTTTCACATCTGTCCTTGCGGCTAATTCTTCCGTCAGATGAGATATCGCCCACAGAAGTTCTGTGAATGATTCATGTTCCAGTAAATTGGGATTTTCCAGGAGACGCAGCAAAAAATCCCTTTTTCCTATAAGAAAATTTCTCAATTCTTCTAAATTGCTTTTTTGGCTGTCAATGCGGTAGTCAAAATTTTTCAGGCTTTTGCTGGTACTAACAAATTTTTGTTCTGACCAATCGTTCATCACCACAAGATTTTCCCTGACCTTGTCAAAGTTGTAGTCAAAATGAGAAAAATACTGTAAAAGCCTTATGCCAACTTCACTAAAGAACGAGCCAATAACCATATTCAGTTTTTTCAGAATAGCGCGCTTTTCCCGCTGATTGAGCAACTGGTGGATAATCAACGTAACAAACAATACCTCAATCGGGACAAATGCAATATCCCCTACCAAAAAAATGAAAATATGATGGGCATCCTGAAAAATTGCATAATGGACAAAATAAAGGAACACAGATACGGTAACGAGGGATAAACCCAAACAGAGTTGCCAACTAAAACGTTTCATATGATATCACCTAACCCGAACGAGCCGGAATGCGTAGCGCGGGTGGTTCATCCCCCGCCAAATGCCGACCACAAGGGATCGGCGCTACGTTTTTTGCCGAAAATGTAAAAATATATTTTGTAAGCGCCTATAATAATTCCTTTTTGCAAGTTTTTGTTCATGAAAATCTGCTGAATCCAAGGCACAAAGTCGTTCAACCGAGCGTTTACGACGGAATTCAAAATTCAGCCCAATTTTAAAATAATACCTTGAAATACTCCGCTTTTAGCATCACAAGGATACGGTTACGATACCTCCATCATCCATGGGATATCTTCACTGGCAAACCGGATGGTAGCTTCTGTTGTATAATTATATTCCGTTCTGAAAAGTTCATAATGAGATAGTTCAACCTTTGCAAGCATGGCAAACATTTCCTGCTCTTTAGCATCTGTCGAGGATTCCACAGCCCTTTTGTAAAACTCATATGCCCGCCATTCGGTATCCATAATGACCTTAATGGCGTCTGCGAATGATGCCGTTTTGGATGGGGTCTCCGGCCGTACAATCTTTAATTCCCCGGTTTCTTGCACGACGGGTAATTGTTTAAATTTTTTCTTATAATAAGAGAAAAGTAATTCATAATGGGTCATTTCAACAGCAGCCATGTCATCAAATTTAAGACGTGTTCCCTTCTGTTCCATCTGGAGCGCCAGGACTGAGTAAAACCGGCTTGCCTTCATCTCCTCTGAAATGGCCGTTTCTAAAATACGTTTCATATCGTTTGACATAGATTGACCTTTTTGGTATGAGGAAAGCATTTGTTGGTTGGAGTACAAACGTCTGTATGGTAATTATAGGAACCGCTTTGCCCCTATACAAAACCTATTTAATTCCAACCGAAATCTTGACTACCCTTGGTTTTACCATCTGCTCAAAATCCTTTAATTTCTTCACCGGCATATGAACCTTCTTTCTTGATTTTAAAATTACTGATTTGCATAATACAAAAGCATGTTTAAGCTTATTTTCCCTTTCTCAAGAGGATAGTTTGTTATTATCACCTTCTTTCATCTTTTTGGGAAAACTATTGTCTATTTAGATAGCCTAATTTCAGCAATATTTTACGACTTTCAGGAAGTGTATTCAATGTAATAATCCTGGTATATGTTACGTTTGCAAGGTAAACATTCATGAACCAAAGGCTCACAAAAGGGCGTGAAAATGCGTCACCCTTAATTCCTCCCGACAAGGGAGGGAAAGTTTCTTCGCCTTTGTGGGAGAGGTGTGTTTTCGCACCAATACGCAATTATTTAGTTTACGAAAATATTTCTAACGAAATACTACTTCTAAGGCCTTCCTTCTGTGGATGTCAGTTTATTGATGACCTTCTTCATTTCTTCTGCTTGCCTGTGTTTGGGGTTTATTCGTAATGCCTCCCGGATATGTTCCAATGCCTTTTTATTGTCATGAAAATGATTCAGGTATAAAACACCCAGGCTAATGTGCACATCGGCATTTTTGGGGTCTAGTTGATAAGCCTCCAAAAGCTTATGATACGCCTCGTCCATTTGCCCCTTTTTAAAATAAACTACGGCCATGTTATAATGCGCCAGAGCAAAATCCCTTCGAATCTTCACGGCCTTTTCTAATTCAGAGAGCGCCTCGTCGAGCCTCCCCTGATCAATAAGGGCGCTCCCCAGGTTGCAATGTGCATCGGCATAATAGGGGTTCGTCCTGAGCGCCTCGATATATTCACCAACGGCCTCATTCAGCATCCCCTTTCTCTTGTAAAGAATACCAAGGTTGTTATGTGCCTCCGGATATTCATTCCTTAGCCGGGTCGCTATCGTAAGCTCTTCAATTGCTTCTTTATCAAGTCCTTTCAGCGAATACGCGGCGCCGAGGTTGCAGTGCGCCTTGGGTTGATCGTATTTCACGCGAATAGAATCCCTGAATGCCCGAATAGCTGCATCGGTGAAACCGTTGTGATAGTAATAGTACCCCAGGTCGTTATACACCCGAAAACTCCCCGGTGAACGGCGTATGGTTTCAGTACTGAACGCAAATTCATTCACCCATATTCTGTTTCTGTTCATTGTGCCCCATGCGAATAAGAGGCAGATGATCGTTGTTGATGCTATGCGAAATAACCTCAGGTATAAGATTTCGCCTGAAACGTTCACAAATCGTTTATTTGCAAATGGTTTTTGAGTAAATATCGAACCCAAAAGCAAGGTAAATCCGATGCCAGGGAGATAGAGATACCTCTCTGCCATAATATTAATTATGGGAATAATATTCATTACCGGTAAGAGTGTTATGAAAAACCAGAGGATGGAAAAGGTCCATATCCTTGAAAGGCGGCAGAGTTTTATTGATAGCACAACAACGAGTATTACTGCGATAACACTTAGCAGGAAAGCCGCATCGGCAGGTGAATAGGTAAGGGGAACGACGTAATCTGCGTTGAGCGGGACAGGGATAAACAAGAGCTTGAAATAATAACCGAGCACCTTTGTCATCATAATGCCATTTACAAAAACACTGTTTCCGGGAAACTCAGATGATTCGCCGGGATTGCGGAAGAAATAAAATCGCAAAAACAGATAAAAGATGCTAATGATAATATAGCCTGTATAGTGTGTTACGAGCGGCATAATAATTTTTCGGAAAGGTTTTTTACACTCCCCTGTCTCCCCCCTTGCTAAGGGGGGAATCAAAGAGGGGTAATCAATAACACTTCCTCTATCGCTTGTGAAGGGGGGCTTTTGGTTGAAACTTTGCTGTGCTGTCATACTATGGATGTTGAACGAGATACCTCTTTGAAAGATGAGGTCGTAGGCAAGGATCAGGAAGGGAAGGGTAATTGCCATCTCCTTCGATAGTAAGGCAAAGAGATACGCAGTCAGGGAAAAGGCATAACAAATGATGAAGTCTCTTCTGCCCGCGCTCCTGTTGGATTTGAGAAATAAGATAAAGGCAATAAGCAAAAAGGTGGCTGACAAAAGATCTTCGCGATAGCTAACGGCATTTACGGCCTCCGTAAAAATGGGGTGTATGGAAAAAATTATGGAGGAAATAAAGGCAGGCTGCCGATCATAAAAGAGCCGGTATGCCATACAATAAACGAGGTAAACATTCAGGGTGTGGATGATGATATTTGTCAGGTGATAACCCCAAGGGTTTAATCCCCAAAGGGCATACTCAAGAAAATAGGAAAGGGTGACCATGGGGCGGTACGTGAGCTCGTTGGAGACAACAAAGTATTTCTGGTTAAAGAATGCGGGGAGATACCTCCACTCCCGGATAAAATAGTTATTGGTGATGGTAACATAGTCGTCGTAAACAAAGGTATTCCCCAGAGAATTTAAGTAAACCAATGCAGGCAAGGCAGTGATGAGGGTAAATAATATTACGCGGGTCTTATTGTTCAACGTCTTCGAATACAAAAGATGGATAGAGGAATTAGAATGACGATACTTGTCAGGGTAATAATCATGCCGATGGTGAATGATTTTGGTTCGTACATAAACTTAACCATGTGGTCACCCTTTTCGAGGAAGACGGAACGCAGGATGTAATCAGTCTTTAACACCCGACTCTTTTTCCCATCAACGTATACATGCCATCCAGGATAAAAGGTATCGCCTATGACCAGATAACCGTCCGCCAATAAAGTTGCCTTTATTGTAACGCTGTTTGGTGAGTAATCAAGAATCGTTGGATCAGGCTCCTGTTGCAAATTTTCGGTGTTTGTGTTCATGGCAAGTCTGGACGGCTCTTCCAGGATAACATATTTTTTGGGATTAAATTCACTGCTGGAGAGTTCTTTAAATATGGCATCTCTTCCCTGCAGGGTCTTTGCCTCGTGGACGATAAAGGCACGCTGCAATGCCTGCGTATTGTAAAAGAGAGCGTATTGAGAGTTATGAAAAGCTGGTTTTATTGTCGGGTGTTCTATCTTCGCATGGGCGGGAAGAAGCAGATATTTTACGTTGAGCAGATTAGTCAGTTTTGAAAGCTGGGCAACTTCCATCACGATGCGCGGTTCTTCTATGGGTTTACCATCGGATAGATTGATAAATTCGCTGTATTCTTTGATGACATTGGCGTCATATCCCCCGATATGAGAAATATCATGCGCCATACCCTGATTAAGTTCAAAGTGACCAACCGTTGTGATGCGGAATGGTTCCGGGTCGTTTTTCAGGACATTGAGTAGCTCTTTATTCCAAAAACATTGCCTGGCATCAAACGTTACCATATATTGGTTCCCAAAACACCAGAGGTCTCCGAATATTACAGCCATGGTGATGGGGATTAAAATCTGCCTTCTTAGCCTGCTATTCATCCAAAGGCCAATAACAAGTAAGCTCAGTATGGTGAGAATTATAAATTTTACGGCGCTCTTTGTAGCAACGGCAAAGGTTGTATGCAAAAATCCAGGGTCTTTTAGATTGGGTAACGTGGTATATCGATCGCCCCAAGAACAAACCTTCTGGATGATGCCGTGCCATGTTCCATACCCTGACTTGAACAAAAAGAAGACCAAGAGAAACAGGCTTATCACAGCAATGATGCCTATGGTAATATAAAGAAAACGCAGTGTCTTTTTTTTCGTAAAAACTCTCCTTTGCAGGCATTCTGCCCCGATACCGGAAAGGACGGAAAGGGAAAAGGCAACAATAAAAATGAATTTGGAGTTTCCCCGAAACATGTTAAATCCTGGTACGATGGCATACAGGATTTTGAAGAGGGGTGTAAACTTGCCCAATGCAAGGATCATGGTGACGAGTGCTAAAATGAGAAAGGTCTTTGTGGATTTATTTCCAGCATAGAATGAGGCAAGTGCACACAAGAGTAAAGGAAGGATGCCAACGTACAACGACATCTCCCAGAGATAGTATCGGCCCCAATACGGGGTTTTCAGGGAATCCCCCAAAAATTCAGGGATAAATAATGTGATAATATTTTCCGGCGCAAAGGAAAACTGGCCTACCCATTCGTATGAAATCGTTTGACGGGCAGAGTGCTGAACCATCTCAAAGGCCGGTAATAGTTGAATGGCAGCAAGTGAAATTCCTGCAACATATTGGATGAAAACCCCCGCCGTATGATACCCAACATGCTTCCAATTCCTGTGTTCTCTGAATTCCTGAATCATGCGTATGATAAAATAGATAACGACAGCAATGGAGGTATAAAAAAAGTATTGGGGATGACCTGCCAATATATTAAATGCAACCGCAACGCCCCCCAGGAGTGCATAGAAAAAATTCCTGGTACGAATAAACAGTTCTGAAAATAAAAGAATGAGTGGCAGCCATATCATGGTACACAGATTGGGTAGGTGTCCGGGATAGACATGGAATATCTGCGGGGCGCAGAACATAAAGATGACGGACGAAATCATACAACTCGGTCGGGAAAGCCCGTCTGCATAAAATTTCGGATTTTGGATTTCGGATTTTGGATTTAAATGTAAAAATCTAAGGTATAAGTAAGTAAATACCCCCGATAGAAATACGTGGAGGATGATGCTATAGTTGATAGCAACATGCGTAGGAAATACAAGAAAGATCAGGTTGAGCGGATAGAATAAAGCTGATTGAACTCCCCCGACAAAGGGTGTTCCACCATAAATATATGGATTCCAGAGGGGAATCGTTCCTTTCGCCAGGGTATTGAAGCCAAAATATCTCCAGTAAAATAGCTGGTGTCTGGTATCGGTATTCTGATCGCTCAGAATCCTAAAATCCGCGGGAATAACGACGTTGTGGAAATATGCCAAGGTAAGAAGGAATAGGGTGAGTATCGCAAACCAATCGGATTGAGACCATTTATTTGTTAGTTCTGAAGTTGAACTTGGAGGGAAGCATGATGTATTATCGTGTAAATTGCGGACCATTTTCTTGTGCCCTTTGTCTATGAAATGGGTAATTTTCATTTCTTAGAGTAATCCTGTTGAATTTATAATGGGGTATTTCCATACTTGTTTGTAATATGCTAAGATTTGGATAAAAGCGATAAATATTAGTTTACCCGTTTAGCAAGCCCTTTCAAACAAAAAACCATGCAAAACAGGACATTCCATATCTTCCTATTCCTGTGCATCGCAGCAATCGGTTGTTACGCAACCATTGCACAGGTGATATTGATCCGTGAATTTCTGAATGTTTTTTATGGCAACGAACTCTGCCTGGGTATCGTATTTGGCGCATGGTTTCTGGGTATTGCATCGGGCGCCTTTGCAGGTGCAAAGGTTGAGCATGCTTTTCGACATGTCTTCAGTGTCTTTATCATCACCTTGTTCGTTTTGTGCCTTGTACTGCCTGTACAGATCCTATTTATACGCGGCATGCGGGGTTTTTTACGTGTTGGAATCGGTGAGTATATTTCCTTAATACCCTTGCTCCTTACCTCCTTCGGATTCATCCTCCCGTTGAGCTTTATTATTGGTTTTATCTTCCCGTTCTCATCAAAAGTTGTATGGGGAGTTACCAGAGATGCCGCAATAGATATAGGAATAGTTTATATCGTAGAGTCCATGGGTAGCCTTGTGGGAGGACTTGTATTTTCATTTTTCATGGTTTCCAGATTCCATCCATTCAAAATCATTGCACTTTTGAATGTGGGCATGTTTGTTCTTTTAACCTTTTTATCCTTTTATTCACGTGGCAAAGAAAACACGGCAAAAAGGATTTTAAGCCTTGTTTCCCTGGGTTTCGTATTGGCAATGCTGGTGGTTTTGTTTTCATCCGTTCCTGATAAGGTAGAGGCGTTGTCAACAAAGATACGATGGAATACGCTGAATCCCCATATTGAACTGGTGGCCTCTGCGGACTCGAAATACCAGCACATCGATATTGGCAAACAGGCCGATCAGTATAGTATTTATCTCAACGGGCAATATGCCGCTGCCTTTCCCAATGAATATGAATACGCTCAGGTTACCCATTTGGTGATGACCCAGCACCCGTCCCCGAAACAGGTATTACTCATTGGTAATGGACTGGGCGGCATCATTTCGGAAATGCTCTTGTATCCCATCGAATCACTGGATTATGTGGAACTGGACCAAGACCTCTTGCAAATCTCCGGCAGATATCTATCCCCTTCCGACAAACAAGCGCTATCCGATAGGCGGGTAACGGTATTTCATCAGGACGGCCGTTATTACGTAAAAAACACATCGAAGAAACAGCACTATGACATTATTCTGGTAAATACCCCGGATCCCGCAACGGCCTTCCTCAACCGTTTTTATACCCGTGAATTTTTTCAGGAGGCACAGACCATTTTAAAATCAGACGGCGTCCTGGCCGCCTCAGTGAGCTCGGCAGTAACCTATATTGGAAAGGAGGTCGGAAGTTATACGGGTTCTCTTTATCGTACTCTTCATGAGACTTTCCAACAGGTACTGGTAACACCCGGTCAAACCAATTTCTATTTTGCATGCAATGAAAAAGGAATCATTACCCCGGACATCGAAACCCTCATGGGGCGATATCGGAGATTTCAGGTAACATCGGGCTGCTTTACCGAATATCTCTTCTATACCCTGCTGCAGCCGGAACAGGTTGCCTTCATCGAAAGACAACTCAGCCGGAGAGAAGACTTGCCCGTTAATACCGACGCAAGGCCTGTCACCTATTTTTTAAATCTCGTATTATGGGATTCGCTTATCGGCGGACGTTTACACGGATTCTTTCAATGTTTAAAGAATGCGGGTATTCAATCGTTTCTTGTTCCTATCCTTATGATACTGGCAGGCAGGGTCATGTATCTGCTTTTCAGGCCATGGAGAGAATTCAATCCATATTTCATCAAACAACTCAAAACCCACTACCTCATCGCCCTGGCCACAACGGGCTTTGCCGGGATTGCGCTTGAAATGGTGCTCCTCTATGCCTTTCAAAATATCTATGGCTATATTTACGAAAGGATGGGTGTCATTATTGCCGTTTTCATGGTGGGCCTTGCACTGGGCGGCTACCTGATGAACCAAATTATTAAGAAAATCAGAAATCCAAAATCCGAAATCCCAAATAACTCCTTGCAACCAGCAGGAGCAGATTCTTACCATGGGATAAAAATATTGTTAGTCATACAAGGAATTATTGGATGCTATGCCCTTGTCCTGCCGTTTTTTATTCACCTATTGTCTTCTTATTCAATAGCAGCAGAAGTTGGTTTGACCTGTCTTATTGGTATTGCAGGGATATTGACCGGCATGGAGTTTCCCCTGGTCAATAAGATCCTCATACAACACAGTCAGGATATTGCCATATCTGCCGGGGTTACGAACAGCGCCGATCACGTTGGCGCCTTTCTGGGGGCACTATTGACCGGAGTAATCTTTATCCCGCTTTTTGGCATATTCGGCACGTGCCTGATCCTGGCCGTACTCAATATAGTAAGCCTTATCCTGATCGTTTTTTCACTCGTGTGCCGGAAAAGATCTAATTAAATTGATATTGTCGCACATAAGACTAGTTCTTCTTTGTGCTCAGCAGGCTATATTGACCATCCTTAAAACCGTATGTTCCGATAACGCGTGGAGTTTCAGGGTTTTTGAAGGTCACGGCAAATTTCAGGCGCGAATAACCAACGGTTGCTGGCGTTGGTTCCACCTCTACATAGGTTAGATGCGCCTTGTGCTCAAAACTCAGGATGTTCCACTGAAGCCCCTTATTGTCGGGAAACTCAGCCTCCGCCAACCGAACGATATTATCTTTCAGAAATGCCTCCCTTTTCGCCGGTTCATTACCCTCACTAATCGCAGCGGTTTCCTGCTTTGGAGGTATGACATCAGTCTTTGCACCGCTTGTCTGCGGCATTTCTTGAATATCCTTCTGTATACCCTCAGACGACGCTTTTTCCATTTCCTCCGCGCCCTTTTTTAGCCCTTCTTCCATTGCCTTGCCAACATCTTTGGTCGCCTCGCCGATTGCCCCTCCGTGCATGGATGACATAGTCTGGTCAATATCAACTTTCCATTGTCCATCTTCCTTTACGAGAATGGTCTGCATCTGTGCTTCAGACGTCGTTGTCCCATAATGCGTTTGCATGGCGGTTTCAATAGTGGCTTTGTTGTCTTCCGTCGTAACTTCGCCAAAGGTCATTGTGTTGCTGGCAGTGGCATCGGTATCCGTTATTGATAACTTGTCCCCGCTTTCTTTTGTTACATACGACTTTGCCGCTTGAATATCTTTTGCAGTCATTGCATCCCAGAATCCCTTAGCGACGCCCAACTGGCCTTCGGTATCTTCCTTATGTTGAACTTCGGATTCCGGTGTATCGGATGGTTTGCTGCTATCGGTTACAGAAACGCCAGGTGCAACGGGTGTTTCTACCGCAGACGGAGGGGCGATATCCGGAATTTTTGCGGGTGTGCTAAGATTCGTAATCCGCTCATTCAAGTCCCTGACAGTTGCTTCTATTCCACTAATCTTTTGTTGAATGATAGCATTGGACGTCTTTGTTTCCTCCATTTCATTATGGAGTACATTTGCATCAGTTACTACAAGGTTAACTTTACCGGCTAAATCGTCAATCCTCTTTTCCAGCAACCTGCTGTCAGCCTGATGCTTCTTCTGTGGCGCGGTAGAACAGCCAAAAAGAAGTGCCATTGGGAGGCAAACGCATGTTACTAGGTATTTCTTTCTGTTAAACATAACATATCTCCTTTACTGCCGTAATTTACGCAGTGTTCTTAAAGAGTTTTTATAAGATTCACCCGGAAAAACGATTAAAACCCTGGTCAGTTATTATGCAAGCATAATAACAGTTTGCGTGTCCATGTCAACAGTTTTGTTTTTTGTATCGTAAACATACAAAAAGAAAGAGCCATTCGTAGTTCGAGTGGCTTTTCCGATTGGCTTTAGGAATTTCAAAGTTGGATACGTCGGTCGTTTCGCATCCTTTGCTTTACTCAGGACAGGCCCTCAGAATGACAGAATAATGCGAAAAAATGTCATTCTGAACGGAGCCAAGAATCTAATCAACACCCATCGGGAAAATGATTGTCATCCAAGCCCTATTAATTTTAACATCTCGATTGCATTTTTAACCGACTTTCCTGCATGGCAATTATTGAACATAACTATAGTCTTGCTGGTGATGCCGGATATATGCTTGATACCAGGCACAAAAGACCTCAACTCTTCAGGCGTGTACAGATAATCATACCGTTCTACTGCTGATGCATCAAACCAACTCATATTCCTGCCATGAAACCTGAAGTACCCCAGATCGGTCGTTGCCTTTGGATTATACGGCATGAGACCCTTGAGTTTAGGTTCATCCACGATGCAGTATCCAATGTTATTTTCTTTCAGAAACACTAAACTTCTTTCATTGTGCCAGTAATAGTTTCTAAATTCTACCACTAACGGTATGTCTTTAAGTCTCTGTTTGAACGCCAGAAGATAGGTATAGTTATCTTTTACTGCATGAAAACTGTAAGGGAATTGAGCAAGAATTGCGGTCAATCTGCCCTCTTTCCTCAAAGGTTCAACGGCATATAAGAATCGGTCAAAGGCGTCTTTATTGTCAATGAATATGCCTGTTTCTTTATCCCGTATTTCGTGGGTCATTGCCTTATGCGCCTTGACAGTAAATTCAAAATCTGGAGAGGTCTTTTTTGCCATGCCTTCGAATGACTTTTGGGAGGGTATGGTGTAATACGTGGAGTTAATCTCGGTTATCGTAAAGCCAAGATTCTGTTCGTAATACGGGAGCATCTCTCCCTTTTTAATATTGTCAGGGTAAACGTTGCCTACCCAATCTGGAAAAGAAAAACCTGATGTACCTACTTTGATCATGTAAAAAATTTTATCTATTGATTAATCTTTGAAAGAAATATTAAAGGGCAAGCCATCAAGGTCACGGACTTTTCTGATTTAGATTCTCTATACCTTAGTTGCATTGCACTGCTGAAAATCGAATTTACCTTGTAAAGTCTTCAGCTTTCTTTCTGTTTTCTCATAATCTCCCATGTACACCGCCATCAAGCTTTTCCATAATTTACCGTGATTAGGAACACGAAAATGCAAAAGCTCATGAACAATAACATAATCACCTATTTCTTTATCCATTTCCAAAAGTTCCACATTGAAGTTCAGATTGCCGTTTGTGGAACAAGAAGCCCATTTATTTTTCATAGGTCTTAAGGAAAGGGATTTTACGTCAATCCCCAATTCCCTCGAAAAATAAAAAACCCGCTCTTTAAACTCCGCTTTGTCTTGCCATCTTTCCATAGTCAACACTGTTTCCATAACTAAATGTTCTGTGCCTTCTCCAGGAGATTAAATAAGTAATCTACAAAGCCCACGACTTTATCCATGTCATCTTCAATTGCGCCTAACACACCATATAAAGCTGTCCTTAATTCCCTTGATTCCTGTTCGCTTCCCTGCCAATGAGGAAATTCTTTAAAGGTATTCCTTATCTTTCTTGTAGTACCATCAGGGTCTTTCATTTTCTTATCTACCAGGACTGTGTAAATAAATGATGCCAGACCATCAAAACCTTTTGCCTGCTGTTCCTTTTTCTTTTTGACTTCACTTTCTATAAGAGTAGATAACTCATCTAAAATTTTCCGGGTTTCTTCCTGTCTATTCTCATACCGTTCTTGTATCTCCTGCGCCCTTACTGCAAGAGGTATCAAAGACAAGTCATCTGAATTTTCCGCCACATATTTCTCAATGCTCTTAATCAGGTTGATAACCCTGACATTATCGTTCCTGGTCTTTTCTTTTATCTTCTTTAAGGTATCCTCGCCAATCTCAAAGATGTCAAAACCACCCTGCACTTTGTATATATCTACATGTTCCCTGACCAATTGATTGGTCTTTCTTAAAAACTCCCTGTCCATGTTGATCTTTTTGGCAAAGGCATTTCTCACGATAGCGTATATTTCAGAGATGAAATTATAGTCTTTTAAGTATGGTCTTAAAAATGCATCGGGCGAGATAATTTCATAGAGAGCCTCCAATTCCTTGTAGAGTTTGAAAAACTCCTTTCTTGTTGACTTGTCCTTGAAATGTTCAATTAACTTGTCAACTTCTTTGTCGGTAATGGGGAAAGATACTATTTTTAAATATCCTGGAATATCCTGCTCCATCTTTGTCTTGAACAGGTTTTTTAGTAAATCAATACTCTTGATAACAGCGCTTACTTCCTCTGAATCGAACGCCAATGCCTTCTCCAGCTTGTCAAATATGCCGATAAAGTCCAATACGAAACCATGCGGCTTTTTCATATTTCGTTCTTCGTTCTCATAGGGTCTGTTTACCCTTGCGATTGCCTGAAGCAGAGTATGGTCACGCATGGGTTTGTCCAGATACATCGCATAGAGGATGGGGGCGTCATAACCTGTGAGTAGTTTCTCCGTCACTATTAAAATCTTAGGACAGGTATCCTGCTTAACAAAGGTCTTTCTGACTCCCTTTTCTTTTTCTGCTGTAAGATGATATTCCTTGAGATGTGCCGGGTCATTGTGATTGCCTGTATAGACTACCGATGAATATTCAGTTGGTAAATATGTATCCAATGCCTTTTTATACAATGCGCATGCCTCTCTATCCACACCCACTAAAAATGCCTTATATCCCAATGGCTCTACATATTCTTTATAATGATTTGCCACGAACTCAGCTACCTTATCAACTCTTTTTCCGTCTTTTAAAAAGTTGCGGGTGTTGATTGCCCGCTCAAGGATTTTGTTTAATTCGTCAATGTCACTAATGCCTTCTGCCTCTGCTAAACCCCAGAACTCTTTTTCAAGGGTTTCTTTGGGAACTAAGAGCTCATTAGGCGCCAGAGAATAATATAAAGGCAAGGTCGTGCCATCTCTTATTGAATCTGCAATGGAATACTTATGCAGATACCCTTTCTTATCGTCTATACCAAAGGTCTTAAATGTTCCCCTGCCGTGTGCAGTCTTATCAATGGGTGTGCCGGTAAAACCGATAAATGTAGCGTTGGGAATAGCCGCCAATAAGTAATTACCCAAATCTCCTTGTGTCGTGCGGTGCGCCTCGTCAACAAGGACGTAAATATTTTTGCGAAGGTTTATATTGGCAGGCATATCCTGGAATTTATGTATCATAGAAACGATAATGCCCCGGTAATCTTTTTTGAGTAGTTTGTTCAGGCTTGCAATACTTGTGGCTCGTTCGGCATGCTTTATTCCAACTGACTCCAGATTACGCACCAGTTGATCTTGCAATTCGTTGCGATCAATGAGCATCAAAATAGTCGGCTTCTCTGATTCATGCGCTTTGAAGAGCATTTCTGCCGTCTTTATCATGGTAAAGGTCTTGCCGCTTCCCTGCGTGTGCCATACCAACCCTCTGTGTTTGGCACGGTGATGTGCCCGCTCTATAACTAACTCAACTGCCTTTGTTTGATGCTGGCAGAGGATATATTTGTTTAACTCCTCGTCTTTTTCGGCAAAAATAATGTAGTCCTTGATGTAAGCTAAAATGCGTTCTTTGTTGAAAAATGTCTTTACCTTATCCTCAAGCCTGCCGACTTGCTCTTGTTTCCAATTAAAGATACTTCTCTTGTTCATATTCCACGTCACGCCATAGGAGAAGCCAAGCGATTCCGTAACCGTGAACATCTGCTGTGGTATCATCATTTCAGGCGTTTCTTTATGGTAGCGTCTTAATTGGTCAATGCCTATGGCAATTGCCTCATCTAATGCAGCATTCTTGCACTCAATTACCACGACAGGTATGCCATTGATGAGAAATACTATATCCTCACGGTTGCCATAATGACCATTGAAGTAGTAATATTCTTCAGTTACCTGATAGATATTGTTGCCAGGATTAGGGAAGTCTATGAGGATAAGGTTGAATTCTCTGCCTTCTGCTTGAGAATAAAAGGTCTTTTCGCCTTTGAGATATGCGAGAAAATCCCTGTTGCCCTGTATGGTGTTTGGCAGGATGCTTAACTTTCTTGTTAACTCCTCTTTGGTATCATCCAGCTTTGGATTAAACTTTTTTGCCTTCTGATAGAGGATGTCGCTAAAGAATACCGAGGCGCTGTGTGCCCTGTCCTGAAGTGAAACAGCGTTTGCATCAAAACCCCTTTTGGCCTCAGCGTCAGGGCGGGAAACAATTTCCCAGCCCAAATTATCAGCATACTTTAGTATGGAATTTTGAACGGCTGTTCTTTCAGTCATATTTCCCTTTAGCCATAATTTGGCTGAAATACAGGGTAATTTTAGTCTTATTTTGGCTAAAACACAAATATATTTACTGAGTTGGAGAGAGGAGACAACCTCATGGCGGGTTCAAGTTGCAAATCTGAACTCTCAAGAAAATACCTAATTGACATCAGTTTGTTTCTTACCCTTCTCAGAACACAGACTTCAAATTTTAATATTGACATTTTCAGGGTGTATTTTTACACTTACAAACATGAATACAAAAAATATGCAAATCATTAAGTTTATTGTTGAAAGATTGTCAGGCAAGCTCGGACGTATACACCTGATGAAGCTGATTTACCTGGCTGACTATCATTCACGCAGACTCTTTGGATGGCCTGTTTCAACTTTTCATTACCATTGGTGGCAGTACGGCCCTTTTGATAAAGAGTTTTACACCTGTATCGAAAATCTCGGCAATACGTATATCAGAGAAGAAGCAGTCTCTTTCCCTTCTTGTAAAGGCTACGTGTTTCATGATACTCCAATAAGAATAAAATATGACAATCTTTCTGAGCAAGAACTTTACATACTGGAATATGTAATAAGAAATTATGGGAAAGTCGGTTTGCAGACATTATTAGAAGAAGTCGTATATAAAACAGAACCAATGGAGGAGTTAACAAAAAAGAATGCCTATGGGGAAATCCTCCCGATGGAAATGATAGATAACGTTGATAAGACACTTTATGAAGGTCTCGACCCAAAAGGAATAATTAATGGAGAAAAGTCCGTCCAGGAAGGGAGAACGCGCTCATTAGAAGAGGCATTCAATGCCTTACAGAGTTGAAATAGCAGATACAGAGGAAAATAACACATTTCTTAAAAACATTCCAAAAGACATCCTTACAAAATTATCTAAACATTTACAACTTTTAGGTGAACATCCCTTTTTAGGACGAAGCATAGAAGCCCCTATCCCGGCATACCTTTATAGTTTTCAAATAACACACGCCGAACAAAACCACCAATTTATTGTGTCGTATAAGATCAACGAAGGGAATGAAACCATTTATATTACAAGTTTTGGTCGAACAATTATTAAGACTTGAAAAACCAAAAATTCCAATCGGGTGGCAGGAGGAAACTCCTGCCACCACTTCCTCTTTCCCGTGCTGTCAGGAGTTTCCTCCTGACAGCAACCGCTTACCACTCCATATCCACAGGGATTGCCGATGTGCCAACAGATAGATAATCTCTAGCGCTGGAGTAAAACCAATCCTCCGGCACGGAAACCAGTCCTTTTCTCACTGGATTTGCATGAATATAGTTGATTTTCGTGATCATCGTCTCCCGCCTGTTTAAAACCAGGTCATCAAATCTACTCTTCCACAATTTAAAGACCTGTCCTTTTGCCCCTTCGGCGTTTGCCTTAAGTATGTTTAAAAGTTCATGCTCACCTTCTTGTTCCAGCGCTTTTCTGATCTGGACAGAGGTAAACTTCTTGAAATCCCGCATAAAATCAGAGATAGCAGAGCCTTGATCAGGCCACAAGACCAAATGCACATGGTTAGGCATGAGGCAGTAAGCGATCAATTTGCAGATATACTTATTTTTGCAAAAGACCAGGCTTTCGCAGAGGATATCGAAGTATGCTTTACTTTTAAATACCGCTGCCCATTCAACAACGGTTGTTGTGATAAAGTACGGATAACCAGAATAGTTCCAACGATTTCTTAGTCCCATAGTAACTCCAATCGGGTGGCAGGAGAAGATCATCAAAGTGGCAGGAGGAAACTCCTGCCACCACGGGAACGGGAAACTCCTGCTGCAACGGGAACCCGGAAGCTTCCCCGTGCTGTCAGGAGTTTCCTCCTGACAGCAACCGCGGTTCAGGATGACAATTGCTGGACAACCTGCAATCTATAAGAAAATCAAGAAAACTTCAACTCCTTAACCCTGATTTGCCCTGTCATCAGGTGGTGGAGCATTGACTTAAAAAGAGATTGAAGCGAAACTGCTTTCGTCTTGCAAAAATGAATCTTATTGTCTATCTTTATAAACATCTCTGAGATTTCTGCCTGTTCTTTACATGAGGGGAATGGAATTAGTGTTTCTCCAAGCACAGTTTTGCTTAATCTTTGCCTTCCAGTTGATCCTTCCATCTTACCTGTTAACATAGACCTGACGTCATTTTTTAATAAATAGTAATACAAATAATGTTTGTTACTTATCCTTTCTTTTTCGTTGATAGGAATGACCTCTGTAGTGGCAAATCCAAACTTATGTTCAAAATCTACGATTGCTTGCTTCCCATTTTCAAAAGAGGGTGTTATTTTTGCAATCAACAAATCACCGTTCTCAATATAAGTTCCACTTGATAAATCATCAGCATCTCTTGATTCAAAATCCCTTACGAATAAATTGTCATCAGGTATCAACTCCATAGGAATAAAGGGAACATGCTTGGTTTTCTTCCAGTTAATTCCTCTTGGTTTACTTGTAAAATCATATACTTCCTCAATCCTTTTCACTTCCCAACTCTTCGGCACTTTTCCAATCTCTGTCTCTTTCTGCGCTTCGCCACGCAACCCCTCGGTAAAGAATTTCTGCATGAGCGCCTTCTTGAGTTCGGTGGTCGTCTGAATAATCTTTTCTTGTGTCTCTATGGCGGATTGGATTATAGATAAAATCTTTGCGATATTGCTTTGCTCATTTAACGGTGGATAAGGCATTTTCGTCTTTTTAACATCATCATCCCTAACGGCTGGATAACTCGCTCCTGTCTGATGTTTTGCTATCTCTTTAACAAAGAAATTTGTTAGCAAATACTGATAGAGAAACACAAAATCAAGTTTATTTTTATCTACTCTCAACACACAAAATGCTGTGCTACAATACTCATTGTTGTATTCCTGACTTATCTTTGCAATCCTTTTCAAAGTAGGTCTCACGGTAGCGAATATTACATCATTTTTGTAAACAACTTTTCTTGCCCTGCCTGGGGCATCTTTACCGAGATAATCTTGATAACTTATTACTGAAAAGGTTTGATTAGAAACACTTGAAACATCAATGTATTTTATCTTCTTTGTGGGTTTTTTTTGAGGATTTCTTGTCTCAGTATCTAAAACCAAATCTTTTATTTCACGCACTTCCCAATCTTCTGGCAATGTTCCTATGTCTGTTTGTTTGAAGCCTGTCATTTAATATCCTATATTCGGGTGGCAGGAGGAAACTCCTGCCACCACTTCCACCACGATACCACCTCCCCGTGCTGTCAGGAGTTTCCTCCTGACAGCAACCGTACTGGGAACCGACAACTAACAACCAATTTTCTTCAAAACTTCCTTCAAATCCTTATCAATCCTTTTTGCCTCGTCTTCCAACTCGTAGAGTTCTTCCACAATCTCAGCAATAGGTCTGTGTTCTTCTGCGTCTGCGGTATGGATATAACGAGAAGGAGAGATATTATAATCGTTCTTGATAATCTCGTCTTTACTCACTACCTTGCTAAACTTGTCTATCTCTTTCCACTTTAGAAATGCATCCACAATCTTCTTTTGTCTTGCCTCCGGGATAAAGTTCTTGGGGTCGCCTTTTTCAAAGTCCAAAGAGGCATTGACTAAAAACACCTTGTCTTTTTTTGTCTTGTTTCTGTTTAAGAATAAGACAATGCCCGGCGCTGTCGTATTGTAAAAGAGGTTTTCTGGCAGATATAAAACGCCCTCAACCAAGTCCTGTTCAATAAACCATTTCCTGATTTCTTTTTCCTTGTTGCTTGAGGCGTTTCCCGAACCCCTTGAAACCGCGCCCGTATCTAACACAATGGCTGCCCTGCCGTTGTCCTTCATGCTGGCAAGGACGTGTTGCGCCCAACCCCAGTCAGCGCTGCTTGTGGGTGGTATGCCTGCCTTGAAGCGGTCTAATTCATCATTCTCGTAATCCTTTTCCACGAATGTCTTTTGATTCCACATGGGATTAGTAACCACCAAATCGAACTGCTCAAGTTTATTGCCGTCTTTGAACCTGGGGATTTTCATGGTATCGCCAATCTCAATCCTGCCCTCCATATCGTGGATTACCATATTCATATTCGCCATCGCCCAGGTAGTGCCAATAAATTCCTGTCCATAAAGTTTAAGGGGCGCATACCTCCTCAAAGACTGCTTTTTCATCTTCTCATCCAATACCAACTCGCACTTAATCAGAAGACCTGCTGAACCACAGCATGGGTCGTATATCTCCATACCTGATTCAGGGTCTAATATCTTCGCCATAATCATACCCACTTCGCCGGGGGTATAGAATTCCCCTGCGCTTTGGCCTCCGCCCTCTGCAAACTTGCGGATAAGGTATTCATAACTTCTGCCGATGATGTCAGGCTCAACATCATGTAATCCCAGGCGTTTCTGGCTAATCTTTTCTATCAGCTTGATCAAACTATCTTCTGAAATATCCCTTTGACCGTGAGTTGTGGCGTTGAAGTCTATGCGGTCTATAATGCCCTGTATCCGGGAATTAAATTTAGCAATATCCCGCATAAGACTGGTCAGTTGCTCGCCAACCTTGTCAGTTAGGGTTCTGATAACCGACCATGTATCGTCCTTTTCAGGTTCTTTTGCTTTTAACGGCAGGTAGAAACGAACAAGTTTATGGTCTTTTTCTATAAGTTTGTGCGCCTTGGTTCTGCTACCCACTTGTTTTGCAATGCGGTTTATTTCATCATCAAAGACGTCACAAAGCCGTTTTACAAAGACCAGAGGCAGGATATAATCCTTGTACTTGGGGGCATCTTTCTCTCCGCGTATCACGCAGGCAGCATCCCAAAGCCACGCTTCTAACGATTTTTCTTCGATTGGCATATCTCTCGCTTTTTTTACATGATTCGTTTCATTAATTGATTAACTGTTCGATTTTCATTCATTTGTTTCTTGTAATAATTGGAGTAATTGCTAACAAGAATTTGTTTGTATAAATTTATAAGTTAGTATAGACGCGATCAAGTCTTTAAAATCTCTTGCTTTGTCTATTTGTATAAAGCTTTTGGGCAGATTTTAGCATTACTCAACTTTTAATGTTCTTCAGAATCGTTCGGTTAGGTTTGTACCATAGACATGAAATTCCCTTTTCAAGGGTAGTTGGCTGGTTATGATAGCAGTTTGCAGGAAGAAATCAATATAAAATCTATTAGATAAAAATGAATAAATACTTATCAAAATCCTTCAATGTCAGTATTTATTATGGTCGATTCTTTTTTGCTTCCATATCATCAGGCAGTTTTACGCAAGATGGTTTAATCCGCTAGTAACAAAGCATAATTCACAAGTGCATGGATAGGTTGGAATGATTTATTGGAAATATGTTGGACAAACAGCCGTAAAGGAAGTGAGAACAGAAATTTCGGAATAGCCATAAACTCCTGGGGTCAAGTCATCTGGAAGCTATAAATAAAACAAGTTCCTAAATCAGCTATTTTCAATACAACAACAGTAAATTAATTCTATACATTCATCCAAAGTTAATTTTTCTCTTTCAACAGAAGTTAAGTCATTTATTTCCATCTCTGCTTTTTCCCAACAAGTTCCTCCGAAATAGTCAATAACTTCGTGCCTAAGCACCTCAGTTATAGTCATAGAATTAGAGGCATCATTAATTAAAAAACCGTGGTCTTCCAGGTTATCAAAACGATTTGAAATAACTTTAACAACACTTTCATACTCGTCTGGATTTTGCTTCCAATTATTTATGTGCTTATTAATTAACTTCATTAAAAAGGACTCCAACTCAATTTCAAGGGGTTTTATATATATGCAATCTTCAGCATCTTCTAGATAGTATTGAACATCTTCAAGTATCCACTTAAATCGTGAAAACTCCTCTAACTCTAAAATCTTATTTATTTCTTCTTTTAAATTACAAAAATATTTTGATGTAATAATTTTTTTATTAAGCATGTCTTTAATTGTATATATTGTCCAACCTTCCTTTTGATTATGATGCGTTAGAGTTTCTAGCAGCACGTTGAAGTTATCAACTTCTCTAAAAATACATCGCGGAATATTATCTGTGTATAGTATTTGCTCTGAATTCTTTGTCATGCTGTCAACCTTTCTGATTGTATACTAATTGTGCGATAGATAAAGAGAGAGCAAGTGATAACAATGTATAAGATGTGATCACCCTCTTTTCTTTTTTTCGGATTAAAATTTTTCAAATGGCAACAAATTGTCAGATTTGGTTTGCAGCCGGTAGCAACCATGATTTACTGACTACAAAAAAAATAGCCTGATATGCCATCTCTGACATACCAGGCTACATTTTCAACTTCCTCATTACGTACACCCCTTTCTGTTTTTCCATCGGGTTAAGGAAGTATATATAATCAGTAACATTTCAAAGACTGCGACGCACTTTATATACTTTGTAAATATTGTCGGACGGGTCTTATTTTAATGTTACTGATAATTTCAAAGAGCTTTAGGAGGGAGAACTAAGAGCGGTAGAACAGATACATACAACTTACATCTTTAAATTTCATTTATATCTTGAGGAACGTTTAACCCCATTAACTCTCTCTTAGTCCCTCTCCATCATTATTATACCACATTATTTGATTTTTGCCACTTTTTCAGACTATTTACCAAAATAATATCTCTTATTTTTCGTGAGTACCAAAGGATAAAAAACAGTTTTTTAGCCCTTCATGTTTTACAGGGTTTATTTTTTGCTTTATGTGCCGAAAGATTAATACATTTAACCCCACTGGGTCTCCATGATGGAGAAATAACACCCTTGTGATGATAGCGTTCAATCAACGTGCACCAGGTAATGCAGAAATCCCCATATCGGTCGTTGATCTCATCCATAGCGCGTACAAGAGCCTTTTTATTCTAAATTAGAAAACCACGTCCTATGGACGTGGTCAGAGAACTTGGGCTATGCCAGTATAATTTCATCGAATACTGCAGAACTTGCATTGGATAGGCTGTCTTTGTTAACAAACATTTTCACATAGTATTTAAAACATTATAAACCTTGATCGGGTATTTTCTTAAATTGCAAAGATGCCTTTTGGAAGTGAGGGGAAAACAGTGGTAGTCCTATACAGGACAGAAATCACTTTCAAATTGTGCAATGGATACCCCGAAGGTTAAACGTATTCCCTTATAGGGGTAAACCCAAAGTCACCTGTTCTGTGGGGGGATTCTTTACTTATATCTCCCAACCCTTCTCCCCTTGCATCCCATCTTTCCGTGATTCGCACGTTTGCTGCGCCATGTTAATCTTTGTCTTCTCCTGTCTTTCATTTCTGATTATCCCTCATGAAAAATTAATTTTTATTATGCCAGCGTGCCTTCCCTTTTTTAACCGGGAAAGCATTGAATTTTCTTCATCACATGCAATGAGCAAGGATACAGCATCTTCCCTGCTTTAGAATCTTGAACATTATCTTGAATGGATTACTTTGTTTCCTGTTTGGTAGTGTCCTTCTCTGTATCTATCTTCTTCTGCGCAGATTTGCTGCTTGCGTCTTCGACATCCTCTTCGACTCCCTTGACGCCTTTTTTGAACTCGACAATGCCCCGGCCCAGGGATTTCATTACCTCAGGTAGTCTTTTGCCGAAGATCAGAAGCGCCACAATCAGGATGATAAGCCATTCCCAACCGCCTGGCATACTAAACATATTCATGCCTCCTTATATAAAATTCTATAAACAAATTAATTATATCATCATGACAATGAAAATCAACGAATTTGTTTTGTAAAAATACGTGTTTACCGGGGGTGGTTGAGATGTGTTATGTGCCAGTTTGGTGCTTCCTGCAAAACTACAATTAATTGTTGCCGTTTCTATAAGGCCTTATTTCCCTCAGCGTCTGTACGAGCCGGGATATATCCTCAGGCAGGTCTACCTGAAATTCCATCTTCTTATTCTGGATGGGGTGAAAAAACTCGATCCGGTGTGCGTGAAGCGCCTGCCTCTCGATAATGGGAACTTCCCCGGCTTCCCTTTCCTTTTCCAGCAAATCGGAGAGGCAGCATGATTCATGGTTGCTGTACATAAAGTCGGCAACGACCGGGTGACCAATAGACCGCATGTGTACCCGAATCTGGTGGGTCCGTCCCGTTTTTGGCATTACTCGTACCAACGTATAGCCGCGAAAACGTTCCATCACCTCATAGACAGACACCGCCTCCTTGCCGGTATCACGTCGTACCGCCATCTTTTGCCGGTCATTCTTGTGTCTTCCAATGGGCAAATGGATCTCATCGGAATCAAACGTGACTTCGCCTTCCACGACGGCAAGGTATTCCTTTCTGACGTACCTTTTTTCAAATTGCATAGCGATATGCGAGTGGACGGCGTCACTTTTGATGACTAACATAATCCCGCTGGTATCTCTATCCAGCCGGTGCACAATACCTGCCTTTAACGGTCCGTTGACCTGGGAAAGGTTCTGACAATGGAAGGCTACGGCATTTACGAGCGTTCCGGATGGATGGCCTCCTGCCGGGTGCACCACCATGTCATACGGTTTATTGATAAGCATTAAATAATCATCTTCGTAAACGATCTGTAAAGGGATATCCTCAGGGACGATCTTGCTTTCTTCAAGCACCGGCACATGGACGGAAATAAAGTCTCCCCTCTGAATATCATAACTGCTCTTGACCGTGCGGCCATTGACCAGCACGGCGCCTTCTTTTATTAACCTTTGAATAAAGGTCCTTGAATAATCGGGGAGACGTGCAGCAAGGTATCGATCGATCCTTTTGTCGTCAAACACCTTCTTTATCTCAAAAGTTACTTCTTTTATTTGCGAAACTTCCGGTTGCATATTATCGAATTACCGATAAACGGTACTGTGCCATGGTTGCCCAGTTGCTGTTTGGAGAGAGTTCTATGGTTTTGGTGTATGAACGGATGGCATCACTCGTTTGGCCTAACTTTTCATAGCAACGACCTGCATCCCAATTGCCCTGCGCCACAAGAAAATTATGGCTATTCGCCGAAATATCCTCAAACTGCTTAACTGCGTCCTGAAAGAGCCCTTTTTCTTCGTAGGCATACCCCAGAGACTGCTTCACGATTGGAGTAAGGGAATGACCGCTATGGCGGGCTAAGAAATCAGTATACGCCCGGATGGCTTCGTCGTAATTCTTCAGACGATAATACACGTTTCCCAGCTGAAATACCACCCACGGCGTAGCGCTGGAGGAAGACATATTGTCTCTCATATATTTGTAAGCATCAACTGCGGTGTTTAATGCTGCCGTTTTATCCTTTTCACCTTTTGCTTGTTGTGCTGCCGTTGCCAGATCATTATTAATCTTCCATAGGTTTTGCCATGCGACCTCAGTCTTTTTTGCCTTTTGTGTAACTAAAAATGCAGATCCCGCGCCGGCGGCAATTGCAATACCAACACCTATCGCAATGTAGACTTTGTATTTATTCAACGTTTTTAATACATTTAGAGCGGCTTCTTTCATGTGCGTCCTTCTTTAAATTTATGATATTTATAAACCGATTAAAGATGCTGCCTCTTGAAATATTTCTTGAATATCCTGCTCCTCCAGGCCTGCCCCGCGGGCAATGAATTCAGCGCGGCTCCGGTCTAACAAATCATCAGGCGTATGGGAATCCGAACCAAAGACAAGTTTTGCCCCGACCTTTTTTGCTATTTTAGCTACATGTCCATTCGCATAGGCATGTCCTTTCCTGCCTGAAATCTCCAGTCGTACCCCGTTCTTTTTGGCAAGCCGTGCATCCTCCTCCGTGATAAGGCCCGGGTGCACCAAGATATCGACTCCGGCCTCGATAGCCGCCCGATTTGTTCCCGGAAGCACCGGTTCCGTTATGGTTTCACCGTGCACCAGCACCATACATGCGCCCAGGTCTCTTGCCCGTTTCACCATGGATTTGATATGCTCCGGACGAAGGTGGGTTAATTCTGCCCCCCCAAACACCTTGATCTTTGAAACCGCAGATATTTCCCTGCAAGCCTTTAAAACATTCGGTATTACCATATCGATATTGGAATAATCGACATGGTCTGTTATTACCAACCCACGGAAACCCTTTGCCTCGCAACGTCTGATTAATTCAGCCGGCAAGAGTACCCCATCGGAAAATAACGTATGCGTGTGCAAATCGATCATTGACAGAATTACCCAAAAAAAAATTTTTAATGCGCCCGAGACGATTTGAACGTCTGGCCTACGGTTTAGGAAACCGTTGCTCTATCCAGCTGAGCTACGGGCGCATTTGTTCAATGCAATGGCATTATAAAAGCAAAAGTGCGAGCATAATCGAAATAAACCGAAAGAGAATTAAAAAGCTAAATTATAGCCTCAAGATGAAAAAAATCAACATCATTCCTTGCCCATGTTCCATAGAGGGTTAGGTCTTGCCGGAAGCTCGCTTCGTCCTTGAGGAGAGGGAATGAGCGATTGTATGGGGATAAAACAATTGCTGCCCCACACCTCATTGGGTAATTGGTAGCAAAGATTGGTGGTTACCTGGGCCTCTCCGGTGATCCGCCACCTGGGCACAGGAAATGTGAAATGGTCATTCTCAATTGCAACTCATGTGTGAAGGCTCATTTGCCAGGAAGGAAAAAATTGCCAAGAAATATGGCTTGAAAAATCTTTAGTTTATTTTATTATGATAAAAAGAAAAAGGGAGGTGAATACGAAACCATGACACAGTTAACCCATTTTGACGAACAGGGCGCATCCCGTATGGTGGACGTCGGCACTAAGGAAGTTACGGACAGGGTTGCCGTCGCTCATGCAAAGGTTATTATGAAATCTGAGACCTTCCGGCTTATAATGGATAAAAAAATACAAAAGGGAGATGTGCTGGAGGTGGCCAGAGTTGCAGGTATTATGGCGGCAAAGCAGGCCTTTACCTTAATTCCGATGTGTCATCCACTCAACTTAACGAGTGTGAAAATTGACTATGCAAACAATTCTGTAAATGAAATTGATGTGCTTTCAGAGGTGAGAGTGACAGGAAAAACCGGGGTAGAGATGGAGGCGATTACCGCCGCTGCTGTCTGTGCCATTACGATATATGATATGTGTAAGGCCGTAGATAAGGGGATGGTAATCAGCGATATTCATGTGGTAAAAAAATCAGGCGGGAAGAGCGGGACATTTGTTTTTGATAAAAATTCTGCCTAATCCGGACGGGTCGGAAGGGAAAGTCCTTCTGTTTCCACACGGAAACACAAATATTTTTTGTAAGACACTAAACCCCCTTTAATACCCTTTCTGACAATTCTTTCGGCAGTTTCGCCTCGGTTATTTTTTTTGATGCTGCTTCGGTATTATAAGGAACCCGTTTAAAATCGATATGTTTTACGGTAGAATCGAACACTACATAACATGCCTGTGGATTTCCATCCCTGGGCTGACCCACTGATCCCACGTTGATATAATACCTCCAGTCCCTGCCAGGATCGATATCGAAAGATTCTACCTTGTTCGTTGATTGCTTTTCAATGAGCATAAGTCTCATATCATAGTTGTCTGCCGGAACAAGAACAGAGGCATTCACGGTCCTGGTTTCTTTGGTATAAATATAAGCTGAGGGACGATGGGTATGGCCTCCAAAGGTTACCTGTGACCATAGCGTTGTATACTTCAGTACGCCAGCATTCCTGACATATTCGTAACCCCGCGGATAAGAAGGTGTGCTGTGTACGATTTCGAATTGTTCTTTGCCAAATTTCATCCGTAGTGAAAGACCTTGTAAAAATTTACGATTCTCTTTCGACAATACCCCTTTTGTCCAGTCTACAGCGGCTAATGCCACGGGGTTCATTTCACTCGTAAGGGAAGGTTCCCCGGCGGTTTCCCTGTCGTGATTTCCGCCGATGGCGAGTCCTTTCTTTTCTAATGCAATAAGGGCGTTATGCTGATCATGCCGCTGCTGGGAGTCAAGATATGGCTGTGCAACAATTTCCTGAATCCTCTGTAAATCCACCGCCTTTCTGCCATGGATTAAGAACCGCACAATGTCACAGCACTCATTTGGCGATGCGCCATAGCCAACAATATCGCCGGCGATTAATAATCTGACGGCAGCACCTTCCTTTTCGGCGATTTCTTTGATTACCGCCAGCAAGGCATCTACGTTACTATGGATATCCGACAGGATGATATTTTTCACGTGTTATCCGTAAAACATAAAAAAGTTTGTGCGCGTTACATGCTCATCAGAGCCTTTTTTACTTCCTCTGCAGACGAAATTCTTTGAGAGGGGTTTACCTCCAGGAGACCTTTCAGAACCTCTTCGAGTTTCTGCGGGATATGGCTATTTATTTTACTGGGTAAAACCTTTTCTGTCTGCCATAATTTTTTTGTTACTATCTGATAGAATATGAGGCCAAGGGCGTAGAGGTCTACCTTGCCGTCCAGCCGGATGGTGGAGGAAATCGCCTCGTAATGAACCTTTCTCGGCAGGTCCTTCAGGTAGTTAAGCATCTGTAATTGTTCCGGAGACGCATATTCTTTACTAATTCCTTTAATAATTCCCCCTCTTTTAATAGCCAATTCAAAGTCGATAATATGTACCAGGCTGGTTTTTTGATTGAGGATCAGATGGCCGGGTTTTAAATCGCAATGAACGTAATGTTTGTCATGGACATGCTGCAGGGGATCGCAGACGGTTATAAATGATTTGATAACTTCGTCAATCGTTTTCACATCTTCAATATCCTTTTCAGTGAAGTAGTCTACTAAGTCATATCCATTCACATGTTGTAATACAAGAAAATTTTGCTTGATTAAAAATTTATCATCTCTGAATAATTCTCCTTGTCCAAAATCACTCGTGCTTGGTATTTGAGGGTGGTTGAGCTCCTTTAGTATATAATATTCTTCAGAAAAATCAAAATCGGGTGAGTATTTTATGCCGGTATCTGAGACATTAATTAAAACGGCGTAGTTAGACTTATGTAAACTTGCTTCGCATTTGAATTCGTTAAAATGATATTTATTAATTCTATACATAGAATGATGAATATTTATGTATCATCCGTCGGAAAATTCAATTGTAACCTTCGGCCATTTTGGCCTGTTTTCTCCTATCTAAGATGTTTTATGACAATACTAACAACATCGGCGAGGATCATGTACGTTAACACACCAATCTACCGTGGCAGCTTGCCCTGCCTTGCTGTGAATTAAGGCAAAGGTGAGTACGGTCATGGTGGGAAACGTAGCCACAAAGGCGGCCAAGAGCCCCTTGCCTTGCGAACCCATAAAAGTTACTGCACTTACAATGCTACCACCAAGGATAAAATAAAATACAAAGTTCTTTAGTTGCATTCTTTGGCGCTACTCCGCGCCTCCGCGGTGAATTGATTCACTTTGCCAATGCAAAGAAAAATCATCGATTAATTCAAGCCGCTCCTTTATAAAGTGCTTTTCGAAGACATCGTCATCAGGCAGTTCCTGTGGCGGGTCATATCGTAGTCCTAATACTTTGCATTGTAGCGTCACCGTGTTTTTCTCATCGGAATGGATAGCAACGTCCACATATTGATAGGCCTTTACCATCTGCAAACACCGAAAACCATGGAATGGAATCTGGGAGATGTCACATTCCCCCGGGCCAGACAATTCAGCCCCGCCGCCGCCTGAGACAATATATACAGGTAACTGTACACCACCGGTTTTGTCAGTTTTTGCCATGCGTTGGTAGTTATGTTCGTGTCCGCAGATAACCAGTAATATCGTATTCGACGGATTGTTAAAACTCGTGGAATAGCGGTCACGAAACCTGGATGCCTTGGATTGTTTATCCAACAGGTCGGTACATCCATGATGTCCGATAGAGTAAGGCGGATAGTGTGCCAAAATAATTTTTGGCCCACTGAAATCATTGAGTTCATCTAAAAACCATTGGAACTGTTCTGCATCATCGGGTAAAGAGGAGTTTAGGGCGATGAATTTTATTTTTACTCCATCGGTTTCTTTAATGAAAGAATACCACGACTGACCATTCATTGTGCTGCCCAGGATTTCTTTCAGATACGCAATATACGCAGGGTTCAATTTATCGCAGATTTCTCCCCATAGAACCTGCCAGCTTCTCTTTTTTAATTGTATCTCATCAATTGAGTCGATCACCTTATATATTTTTTCACGAAATGTTTGAGTCTCATTCAAATGGTCTGAGCAAGGCGATGATTGCTTTTGGGAAATATTTCCTTCCCCCATTTTTTTTATCAACTCTTGTATAAGGGCATCGGTCTTTTCGCTATAAGCAACCTCATGATTCCCAATGACCGGATAGAAGGGAATCATTTTTTCACCGGTATAGTTTTGAATAATTACTTCTCTGAACCTGTCAAATTCATTGTAACAGACCATATCTCCTGAAAAGAGGATGAAATCAGGGTTTGAGTCCCGTATTACCTTAGCAATCGCATGGTGTTTCCGCTGGGGTTTCCCCATGGAATTTATGTCTCTTCTCGTATCTCCATAGGCGATAAAATGCAAAGACCTGGCATAGAGACTCTGCAAAAAAGGACCAAGTATAATCGTGATGATAAGCAGAAATGTCTTGACGTGTTTACCCATGGTGTTAATTTTTCTGTATTCGACAAGCCAGGATGCTAACCCGTTGAAAAGGAATACGTGTTTTGTATCCATTCCAACGATAATTCATATTTTCTTTGATGAACCATTATGGTTTTTTCCGGTTTTCTGCCAGATGCTTTTATCGTCTGTTTATTATTCTGCCTTGATTTTTACAACAGGCGTATACCCTGTTTCCCTATAGTACAAATATATCGAGTGGTGTCAAGCCTAATTATTGGTACATTTTACAATTTGTTAGACGAGGTCAGGACGGTAAAGCGCTTTAAACATTCTTTTTTATTGACAAATCCCGTTTCTCTCAATATAATGACGCTCATAGCTGATGCAAATATAATGGCTTAGCAAACTTACGAATTAATATTTAATTAACCCACGAAAGCTATTGTCTCGTTAATGAAAGTAAGTTCTCTGGATTTAAAACGACAGTATGAAACGATCCGGGAAGAAATAAATAGAGCAGTTTTAGGGGTAATCAGTAGCCAGTCCTTCATTCTGGGACCCTATGTCGAATCGTTTGAAGATAAGATTGCACAATTTTGTTGTGTGAAACATGCCATTGGGGTATCATCTGGTACGGATGCTCTATTGTTGGCCTTAATGGCCTGTGATATAAAACATGGCGATGAAGTCATTACTACGCCTTTTACTTTCTTTGCGACGGCAAGTTCTATTGCACGTGTAGGAGCAGTCCCCGTTTTTGTGGATATTGATCCCCTTACGTACAATATCGATGTTACTAAAATTTCTCCAGCCGTAAATAAAAAGACTAAGGCGATCCTGCCGGTTCATCTCTATGGTCAGTGTGCAAACATGGATGCTATCCTTGATATTGCCCGTGTCCATGGGTTGCAGGTTATCGAGGATGCTGCGCAGGCAATAGGAGCTGTTTACAAAGGAAAAAATGCCGGTTCTTTTGGAGACATTGGATGTTTCTCATTTTATCCCACAAAAAATCTTGGTGGTTATGGTGACGGGGGGCTCATAGCAACGAATAATGACAAACTGGCGGAGTTTATTAAACTCTTGCGGGTGCATGGGTCGAAATCCAAGTATTATCATTCATACCTCGGCATCAATGGGAGGTTGGATGCGATCCAGGCTGCCGTCCTGTCGGTAAAACTCAACTATTTGAGCGGCTGGTCTGAGAAACGCAGAGCGATTGCGGCATATTACCATGAACATTTACAGGATTTACCCATTCGACTGCCCCGAACAGAGTCCTATAATACCCACATATTTCATCAGTACGTCATAGCAACGCCAGCAAGAGACGCTTTGGCGCAACACCTCTACCGTCATGGTGTAGAAACTGCTATTTATTATCCCGTTCCGTTGCACTTGCAAGAATGTTTTGAGTTCTTAGGGTATAAAAAAGGTGACTTGCCTGAGTCTGAAAGAGCGTCAAATGAAACATTGGCCTTGCCTATCTTTCCTGAGATTACCGAGAAAGAGCAAGATCATGTAATTGTTCAGATAAAAAAATTCATTTCGCAACAATAAATTTTAACTTTTTCTCATGCGAATATTAGCGTTTTCTTTGGTGCTTGTCGTCTTGTTTTCCATACCCGGATATAGCTGCGCGGAAAGCTTGATTGCCAAGGTCAAAGATATTGATCAACGACCTTTTTCCTTGTCAGGTAATCGTATTGTTACCTGGGAAAAAGAGGGAATTCGTGTGTTTGTTGTTTATAAAGACGCAAGAATATTGCAGGGGCCTTTTCAGATTACCGCGGATACTGTGGTTTGTTGGTTTCATGAGGAAGAGGCGGCTCAGCAGAAAGCGGCTACCGTGGAAGTGTATTGTGAGGGAAAGGTAACCATTCTGGAAGAAGAAAATTATGAAAATTATGAACAAGTGTACTTAAGATTTGAGACGCTGACGGGCATCGTTGTCAACCCCGAAATACAGCCGATAGAAACTTTTGAAGTTGCCCAGGAGACGGAGACCGTTCGCCGGGGCGAAGAAATTCGTTCGATGGAAAAAGAAGAATATTTGTCCACGGAAATTCCCCCAAAAGTCTCAACTTCAGGAATTGCTCAAAAAGAGGAGATGGTAGATATTATCGCTGACAGTATCGACTCGTGGGAAGAAGGAGACAAACGAATCGTTGTTGCTCTTGGAAACGTAAAAATTAAAAAAGAGGATATGACGATAGATGCGGACAGCGTCATCTTGTGGTTTGATAAAGCGGAATCAGGCATCTCAAAAGATGCGAAGCTGCCTTTGCGTGAAATTTATGCGGAGGGGAACGTAACAATGCGCCGCAAAGATGATCTGCAAATTGCGGATAAGATATTTGAAAACGTAAAGGAAGAAAAGGGGATTCTTATCAATAGCAAGATAAAGACAACGATTCAGAAAAAAAAAGACACAACGGATGCTCTCTCTGAAATGAGAACGCCCTCACGAAAAGGAAAAACCTTTGCCTTTGAAGGGTTACCAGCATTTGTTGAAGGGGAAGAGATAAAACGGGTGAGCAAAGGAAAATACGAAATTACCAATGGTAAGATAAGCGCCTGTGGATTCGGACATCCCCATTACCATTTTCATGGGAAAAAGATTCGGTTGGTTCAGAGAGGGGTGCACAATATTGTCTCCTCTACCAATAATGCATTTTATCTGGATAGATATCCGATTGCTTATTTGCCGTATTTATCCCTTGACGTGCGAAGGAAGGAGCGACTTTTAAGAGACTGGCAATTCGGGAGTTCATCCCGTTTTGGTTCGTTTTTCAGGACAGACTGGGATTTATTTGCCGTTACCGGGGGAAATCAAAAAGATTGGAGTGACCTGATCTTAAATCTCGACTATTTGGAAAAGAGGGGGGTAGGCGCCGGACTTGATTTCGAATATAACAGGGAGGATATGTTTGGTTACATCGATACCTATTATATAAGGGATCAGGGGGATTTCGACATCAATAAAATTCCTGTCGAAAACGAAGACCGCGGCACCATTCTTTGGAGGCACCGGCAGCAATTGCCTTATGATTTGCGTTTGGAGATGGAGTATTCCTATTTGAGTGATCCGCGGTTTCTTCGGGAATATTTCCAGCACGAATTTAAACAAGAGAAAGACCGCGAAACGGTGTTTTATTTACGAAGAATGCACGACACCTCGGCGGAAACCTTTGTCATTAACGAACAGTTTAATGGATTTGACACAACCGTTGATGCGTTACGGGAAAGACGGTACGCAGAACGCCTGCCTGAGGTTTCGTATCGAATCATTGGAGAACCTATTGGAGACAACCGGTTGGTATTCACTTCTGAGTCAGCAGCGACATATTTTAACGGCTCTTTTGAACGGATTGATCCGGAAGTTCAATCTGAATCCGTTGCAAGAGTGGATAGCGTAAATCGTGTAAGTATGCCGTTTAAACCAGGGATTTTCAATATAAATCCCTTTGTGGAGGGGAGGGTTACCGGATATACGGAAAGCATTGACACCTCTGATGTTATTGATGAGGCAAATGGCCCTGCCACCGGGCGTTTTATTGGATCCTTTGGTTTTGATTGGAGTTCAACCCATTGGAGAAACTATAGTTTTTACAATGACTTCTTTAAAATTAACCGTTTAAGGCATATCTTCGTCCCTGAACTCCGGTATACGTATAGTCCTATCGTTACGGAAGACCCAAATGAATTCTATCAATATGATGCAGTTGATGCATTAGACTCATCCCATGTTGCCGTTATAGGGGTAAAAAATAAATTACAGACAAAACGCGGCGAACCGGGTCTTGAAAAAACGGTGGATTTTATCGATTTTAGCGTTGATTATTATCTATTTCCGTCAAAGGCAGGTATTTATAATGACGGAATAAACGGTATTATCATAAGAGAAGATAACTTTGTAAATATTGATTTCCGATCCCAACTAACGGATATTGTTGCGTTTGTTTCCGAACGGAATGAGTTTAACACGGAAGAATTTCAGTTTGATGTTCTTTCCTCCGGCTTTGAGGTCTTCAACCCACCTGATTGGCAATTTTTTGTTGGCCATCGCTTTATCAGGGATATCAGTTCTACCGTGATCCTGGCGGCTGAATACACGATTAGTGAAAAGTGGAAGGTGATGGGCGGAGAAAAGTACGACTTCAAGTCTATTGAATTGGTTGAAGACGAGGATAATGATATAGACAGAGAAAATAAATCCCAAAACCTTAAGACAAATTTTATCTTATCCCGTTATTTCCATGATTGGGTAGGCAGTCTTACCCTGGAGTTGGATCCGGTAAGGGATGATAACTCCTACAGGTTTGACATTACGCCGAAAGGGCTGGAGAGAAAGACGAGACGTTTTTGGTTTTAGCTGTCATATAAATATGATGAGAAAGGCCGTATATCCTGGAACGTTTGACCCTGTTACCAATGGGCATCTTGATGTGATAAAGCGGGGAAGCATGGTTTTTGATGCCTTAGTCGTATCGGTAGGGTGCAATCCATTAAAAGAAGCCCTGTTTTCTGTTGAGGAACGCATGGAGATGATTCGGGAACAGGTTGCAGACTTAAAAAACGTTGAAGTCGACAGTTTTAACGGAATGCTGGTAGATTATCTCAAAAAACAAAAGACAACTATCATATTGCGCGGTATACGTACGGTGTCTGATTTTGAATATGAATTTCAAAGGGCGCTGACGAATCGGGTTCTTAATAAAGAAGTTGAGACCGTATTTGTAATGACCAGCGAACAATATTCTTTTTTAAATTCCACGCTTATTAAGGAGGCCGTTAGTCTGGGCGGAAACGTGAGCCAGTTTGTTCCGCCCGGTGTTGAAAGGCGTTTAATGCAGAAATTCAAGCATGTGTACAGAAAGAATTTTGAATGAAAATCAATGTCTTGGTTATCGGTGATATTGTAGGGAAGCCGGGCCGTGTGATTTTAAAGGAAAAGCTAAAACCATTTATCGAGAAGGAAGAGATACACTTTTGTATTGCAAATGGAGAAAATGCTGCAGCGGGGGCAGGTATCACCGCTGAAATAGCCACAGAATTACTTTCGTACGGGATCGACGTTATCACTACCGGTGACCATGCATGGGATAAAAAAGAAATATTGCCCATGCTGGAAACCAGTACCAGCATACTGAGGCCTGCTAATTATTCCCCGCTGGCAATGGGAAAAGGATATGTGGTAAAGAGTTCCAAACTGGGGAATCCGATTGGGGTTATTAATTTGCTGGGTCGGGTATTTATGAAACCCATAGATTGTCCTTTTCGGGTTTCTGACGAGATTATTAAGAATATTTCAAAAGAAACAAAGATAATCTTTGTGGACATGCATGCTGAAGCGACCTCAGAAAAGATTGCTATGGGATGGTATTTGGATGGTAAAGTAAGCGCCGTTCTGGGTACGCACACCCACGTGCCCACTGCAGATGAAAAAATACTGCCGAAAGGAACAGCCTTTATCAGTGATTTAGGAATGACAGGGCCTCATGAGTCTGTTTTGGGCAGAAAGATTGAGTGTGTGCTAAAGGCAATTGTGACACAGATGCCCACCCGATTTGATGTGGCAGAAAAGGATATGCGGATAAATGGCGTGAAGATCATAGTAAACAGCCAAACGGGAAGCGCAGAGAGCATAAAAAGGATTGAAATTAAAGAGGGTGATTAGATGAATCTTGCCAGCCCCTCACCCGTGTTCTTGGACACGGCAAAAAGCCGGAATACGATACTTACGATTTCCGAATTAACCCGGAGGATACGGGGTTCGGTTGAACAGGAGTTCTTCAATCTATGGGTCGTCGGAGAATTGTCTAATGTGAAGATGCCTTCATCCGGTCATGTGTATCTGACCCTGAAAGACGTGCATGCGCAGCTTCAGGCTGTCATATTTAAATCTGTCGCACATGGGCTGAAGTTCGAGGTGCGGGACGGCATGGAGGTTTTTGCTTTTGGTTCGGTTACCGTTTACGAAGCTCGCGGGCAGTATCAACTGATTGTTGAACGTATGGAGCCAAAAGGGATCGGGGCGCTGCAATTGGCTTTTTTGCAATTAAAGGAACGTCTCGAAAAGGAAGGGTTGTTCGATCTGGCACACAAGAAACCTCTTCCTGTCCTTCCCAGAAAGATTGCCGTTGTGACCTCTTTAACGGGCGCAGCAATCAGAGACATCGTAAACGTAATCAACAGAAGATTTGCCAGGGTGGAGATCCTCATTTGTCCGGTGAAAGTACAGGGTGAAGGTGCAGCCCTGGAGATTGCGCGGGCGATCAGCGACTTGAATACCCTTTCCGACATCGATGTAATGATTGTGGGAAGGGGGGGAGGCAGTTCAGAGGATTTGTGGGCATTCAACGAAGAAGTGGTTGCACGCAGTATTTTTGCCTCCAAAATTCCTGTAATTTCGGCAGTGGGTCACGAAATTGACGTGACCATTTCAGACCTGGTTGCAGATAAAAGAGCACTTACGCCTACCGAGGCAGGTGAACTGGTTGTCCCTCAGTATGATCAGATAAGGGATGCATGTGAGAAAATTAAGACTAGACTTGCACAAGCATTGTATAATAAAATACTGCTTATGAGAAGCAGGTTGTTGAGGGTTGAGAATAGTTTTTCATTTAAAAAACCATTTGATAAAGTACTTCGGTTACAACAGGATTTGGATGAGATGGCACAACGACTTGTTACGGCAGAGAAACATGCAGTTGAATTAGAACGCGAACGGCTTATTGGCATGGTGAACCGATTGGAGAGTATTAGTCCCTTAAAAGTCCTCGGCAGAGGATATTCTATTACTACCACGGTAGAAGATACTAAACTTATCAAGTCTAGCGCAGGATTGACTGCGGGAAAAATGTTAAAGACACGATTTTCCCATGGTAGTGTTGTGTCGGCGGTAGTTGAGGTATTAAAGTAAGCGAGTGTCAAAATGCTGTACGATATTTGCTGAATGCAAAACTAATATCTGCCAGTATCCCTTGTGAAGGCATTAATAATACGGACATCATGCTGGTGCGGGAAATATTGTAAAGGGACTGATTTTAGCCTATGGCAAAGATAAAATTTGAGGAAGCAGTAAAAGGATTAGAGGATATTGTTGAACTTCTCGAAAAGGGGGATTTACCCCTCGATGAAACCCTGTCAAAATATGAGCAGGGTATTAAACTCTATAAGCAGTGTATAGCTTTGTTGGAAGATGCGGAAAAAAAGATTCAAATTCTTGTGAAGGATGAGAATGGCGTTTTCCGTACCAGGGAGTATGAGATTGAAATTGCCAAAACTCATAATGCAAAATAGCTCTCTCTTTTAATATGGATAAACCTTTTCGATTTATCATAACGGGTAAAATATGAATAAACTATTGGATTCTATTGAATATCCGGAAGATTTAAAGAAGGTAAAACTGGAAGATTTACCAAAACTCGCTGCGGAAATTCGCGAATTAATCGTTGATGTCGTTTCAAAAAATCCAGGACATCTTTCTTCAAATCTTGGTGTCGTTGAGTTAACGATTGCTCTCCATTACTGTTTTGATTTTAAAAGAGATAAACTCGTGTGGGATGTAGGACATCAGGCATATGTGCACAAGATTCTTACGGGCAGGAAATCGAAGTTTCCAACCCTAAGACAATATAAGGGTCTCAGTGGTTTTCCTGATAAAAACGAGAGTGAGTACGACCCATTTACGTGCGGTCATAGCGGGGACGCCATATCGGCAGCCCTAGGCATGTCTTGCGCTTCCACAATTCTTGGAGAAAAAAAATCGTTTGTGGCAATTGTCGGTGATGGCGCTATCGGGGCGGGAATGTCTTTAGAGGCGTTGAATCATGCGGGTGATCTGAAGAAAAATTTACTGGTGGTATTAAACGATAATGAAATGTCTATTTCCAACACCGTTGGCGCTTTCTCAAAATATCTGAACAAAATCCGGACAGCCCCAATTTATGCGGATATGAGAAAAGAAGTCCATAATTTATTGAAAGTATTTCCGGTGCTTGGCAAGCCGGTTGAAAAGACCATGGAACATGTTGTTGAGTTAATACAGGGAGGGGGTGTTCCTGGTCAAATATTTAAAGACCTTGGATTTAATTATTTCGGGCCAATTGACGGACATGATTTCCGAATACTCATTGATACTTTGAACAATATTAAGCATCTTGGTGGGCCCGTATTACTCCATGTAATAACGGAAAAAGGAAGGGGTTTTGAACCGGCATGCCAAAACCCAGCACAATATCACAGTGCCGGCAAGTTTGAGATGTGTAACGGGAAAATTAAAACGTCATCCCCTGATTCCCAAAAGATTGCTTATACCAAGGTTTTTGGAAATACCCTTGTAGAGCTGGCAAAAATAGACCCGAAGGTGGTGGGTATTACTGCTGCCATGCCTGATGGAACTGGCATAGTTTCTTTTGGTAAAAAATTTCCGGACAGATTCTATGACGTTGGAATTTGTGAACAGCACGCTGTTGGCTTGGCCAATGGGCTGTCAGCAGGGGGTCTCAAGCCCGTGGTAGCTATCTATTCGACATTCTTACAAAGGGCTTATGATCAGGTGTTTCACGACATTTGTTTACAAAGGCATGGTGTTGTATTCGCCCTCGACCGGGCAGGGGTTGTAGGAAATGACGGCCCGACGCATAACGGCATCTTTGACATTGCCTATCTTCGTAATCTGCCCGAGATTGTCCTAATGGCGCCAAAAGACGGGAATGAGCTAAAATCTATGATGAAGATTGCCTTAGAATCCGGAAAGCCGGTGGTGATCCGATATCCAAAGGAAGACATCCCCGAAGAAAAAATCAGCTCGCAGTATAAAAAATTTGAAATTGGAAAGGCTGAGATTTTAAGAGAAGGATCTGACGGTGTTTTGTTAGCCTATGGCGCTATGGTGTACCGGTGCATGCAAGCAGCAGAAAGACTGAGTGAAAAAGGAATTGAGGTTACGGTGGTAAATGCAAGGTTTGCGAAACCTCTTGACAAAGAACTTATTTTGAGGTTGGTCAGGAATAACAAATTGATTCTTACGGTAGAAGACCATGCGCTGATGGGTGGTTTTGGATCTGCGGTACTTGAATTTGTTTCGGATGAAGGGGAAAATGTTAATAAAATTGTACGCGCAGGCATCCCTGATCGTTTTATGGAACATGGTCCGCGAAATCTGATATTAAAAAATATTGGCTTAGATGAAGACGGAATTGCCAAGAAATTTATTGCAATGCTTGACTTGATGGATATACGCGGTTCTTTTACCAAGGCAGGGAAACAACGTTTGACCGTTTAAACGAATGAAAAAGATTCTGGTTCTTGGCGACTTAAGTAAGAAAAAGATTCATGATACAATCTCTGGCCTAAAACCATGGCTGGACAAGCATGTAATTGCTGAAATTCTTGATGTGTCGAAAGGAAAGAAAATTGAAAAAATGGGAGCGGAAATTGCGGTTGTGTTTGGAGGTGACGGAGCAATTCTTTCGACATGCCGTGGACTCGGAAAAAATCAAATACCGATCATAGGTGTACACATGGGGAGGTTTGGTTTCCTGGCAGAGCTTATGGAAAAGAATGTATGCGCCTCTTTAGAAAAAATATTTACAGGAAAATATCAGGTGCGTAAAAGGATGCTCCTGTTATCCCGTATTGAGCGTGCAGGAAATATGATAAACGAATCCATGGGCATTAATGATGCGGTGATCTCCCGCTCTTCTTTATCACGATTGATATCCATAAAATTAAATATTAACGGGGAAGACGTTGCAACATACCGGGCAGATGGTCTGATCATATCAACCCCCTTAGGTTCAACGGCGCATTCACTGTCTGCCGGGGGGCCGCTTTTAACGCCCGATTTACATGCCTTTGTTATTGTGCCAATATGTCCCCATACGCTTACAAACCGGCCGTTAGTGGTTTCAGCGGATGTAAAGATCGAAATGGAAATCTTGTCTCAATTAGTCGGCACCGGTTTTACGGTTGATGGTCAGGTCTTCACGGAATTAGAAATGGGCGATAGGATAAAGGTTGAAAGATCAGATGTTGAGGTTCAGATGATAGACACGGGCGAGAGGACATTTTATGGTGTGTTGCGGGAAAAGTTAAATTGGGGAGGACAACCGAATTATGGCCGTAATTAAAATAAAAGAGAATTATTGTAAAGGATGCCTTCTCTGTGTGCCGGTATGTCATAACAAATCGTTTGTAATATCTGATACCATCAATGAACAGGGCTTGCATCCGGTGAAATTCAGAGAAGATGCAGAATGTGATGGGTGTAAAAAATGCGCAATCATGTGTCCTGATCTGGCGATAGAGATTTATAATTAAAAATACGAACGTTATTTTTAAAACAATTTACAAGAGGCATATCTATAATGAAACAGTTAATGACGGGAAATGAGGCCGCTGCGGAAGCAGCTATCGTAGCAGGTTGTAGATACTATTACGGGTATCCCATTACTCCTCAGAATGAACTGATCAATTATATGTCAATGAGGATGCCCCAGGTTGGCGGCGCCTTTATTCAGGCAGAAAGTGAGATTGCAGCCATCAATATGGTCTATGGAAGTGCGGCAGCTGGCGGCCGTGCCATGACGTCCTCTTCAAGCCCTGGCATTAGCCTGAAACAGGAGGGAATTTCCTATCTCGCCGGGAGTGAATTGCCATGTGTCATTGTCAACATACAGCGAGGGGGGCCTGGTTTGGGCGATATTTCAGCATCACAGGCAGACTATTTTCAGGCAGTCAAAGGTGGTGGACATGGTGATTATCATACCATAGTGCTTGCGCCCAGTTCTGTCCAGGAGATGGCAGATCTTGTATACGATGCCTTTGACCTTGCCGATAAGTACCGAAATCCGGTCATGATCCTGGGAGATGCTCAAATCGGTCAATTAATGGAACCGGTAGAGTTTCATAAAAGACCGAAGAAAAATCTTCCGCAAAAAACCTGGGCACTGACAGGGGCCGAGGGGAGAAAGAGAAATATCGTAAAATCTTTCTATCCCGTAAAAGGGCAACTGGAAGAGTTTAATGCCCACCTGCAGAGAAAATATAAGACGATAAAAGATAACGAAGTCCGTTATGAAACGATTAATACGCATAAAGCCGATGTGGTATTAGTCGCTTACGGAACATCTGCGCGAGTATGTACAGAAGTCGTTAAAAAGAGCAGCCGCCTTGAATTCAAGGTTGGCTTGATACGCCCCATCACCCTGTGGCCTTTTCCGAAAGAGGTCATTCGAAGGATATCAGAGAAGGTCCAGTGTATTTTAACTGTTGAGATGAGTGCAGGGCAGATGGTAGAAGATGTAAGACTTGCAGTTGAAGGCAGATGTCCGGTTCATTTTTACGGGAGGACCGGTGGGGGAGTTCCAACATCTTCGCAAGTAATCAAAAAAATTGTGGAAATTGTCCCAGACAACCTGGCCGATACCTTATTACAATTAGCTGAGGTAAGATAATATGAAGGCTTTATGTGAAAAACCAAAAACATTTATCGATACCGCAACACATTTTTGCCCCGGGTGTGGGCATGGAATTGTGCTGAGACTTATCGCGGAAATCATTGATGCATGGGGAATCCGGGGAAAAACCGTTGGACTGGCTCCGGTAGGATGTGCCGTGCTTGCCTATAATTATCTTGATATTGATATGTGTGAAGCTGCACATGGCCGCCCTCCTGCGGTAGCCACGGGTATTAAGAGGGTACATCCCGACCATGTCGTTTTTGCCTATCAGGGTGACGGTGATCTGGCGGCAATTGGAACCGCAGAGATTATTCATGCTGCCAACAGAGGTGAGAACATTACCTTCATCTTTGTCAATAATGCCGTTTATGGGATGACAAACGGTCAGATGGCACCCACGACCCTTACGGGGCAGAAAACAGCAACTACGCCATCAGGCAGAGATTTGGTGAACCATGGATACCCCATTCGTGTATGTGAACTCCTGTCCGTTCTGGGTGGAAGTAGCTACCTAGAGAGGGTGAGTCTTTCCTCTCCGGAAAACGTTCGAAAAACGAAAAAAGCCCTCGAAAAAGGCTTTAAGACACAGATGGAGAGAAGGGGATTTTCCTTGATAGAAATCCTGTCCCCCTGCCCCATTTACTGGAGGATGGACGCCAACGAAGCGATGCGGCATATTGATGAGGAGATGTCCAGAACCTTCCCCCTAGGAGTGATTAAAGATTGGGAACGATGAACAATTATTTTTCAACACATATGACGGAAAGAATAATCCTGGCTGGTTTTGGAGGGCAGGGAATGATGTTGCTGGGAAAATTGCTTGCACAGGCCGCCATGGCTGATGGAAAAAAGGTAACCTATTTTCCTTCCTATGGCACCGAAGTAAGAGGCGGAACGGCGGTCTATCACCTGATCATTTCAAACGACGAGATTTTTTCCCCGATTATTGAAGAGGCGGACACGCTTATTATTATGAATCAACCTTCTTATCAAAAATTTAAGGAGATGTTAAAGACTGACGGGTTGCTTCTTTTAAATGCATCCATGATTAAATCGAACAATTTTCATGATGCGACAGTCTATAAAGTATCAGCAACAGAGATCGCAAGCAAGTTGGGAAATGTCCTCGTCTCAAACATAGTCATGCTGGGTGCTTATCTGGCAATTAAAAAGTTATTTCCTCCTGCCCTTATTTTGGAGCAGTTACAAGAAATACTGAAAGGGAAGAAGGGGAATTTATTTACCATCAATAAACAAGCCCTTGAAAGTGGTATGCACGTGATAGAAACCATGCAACATCAATCCGTACAGTAAAAATTTATGAACCGGTATTTTATTTCATAGATCACATTTTTTGATAGGAGAAGGAGGCAGTATATGTGTACGACATGTGCAAAACATAACCCCGGCGGAAAAAAGAAGGAAGGATCAGCAAATAAAAAAAGCGGGGGAAAGGGAAAAAAGAAATAGATTGTAGTAAAAACAAAAACCCCTCTGAAAAACAACGCATCGGAGGGGTTTTTATTTTTAAGCAGACAATAAGCCGAGTCCTGTCGTGGGCGGTCATTTATCTAGTCCCGTTGTTGCCAGCGAGATCAAACGGTTTACCCAGAGGTATTGCCGAAGCGGACCACTTCATCCCTCTCTATTTAACCTTTCTCCCAGTGGGGTTTGCCATGCCTCCGATGTCACCACCGGAGCGGTGGGCTCTTACATTAAGTCGGTTCAGACCCTGTTCTTTTCAACAGGGAAACGACCCCGCCATTTCACCCTTATTCCACCCAAAAGGTGGAACGGTATCTTTTCTGTTGCACTTTCCTTCCCGTCGCCGGGACTCCGCGTTACGGAGCACTGTGTCCTGTAGAGCTCGGACTTTCCTCCCGCTCTTTCTTTCTCCAGGAATAGAAAGAGCCGGCGACCGCCTTGTCTACTTTTCTTCTTCCTCTAGCACTTCATTACCGTTATTCAGATATAAAATACGTCCACAACTATTGCAGAAGGTGATGTCTTTGCCTGACAAAAGCTGATTCAGCGTCTGGGCTGTTACGGACATAAAGCATCCTTGACATACCTTGTTAACAACAGGAACTACAGCTACTGCATCCTTGTGGCTTACTAAACGATTATAGTGATGTAGCGCGTCTGAGTCAAGCAAGGTTGCATATTTATTGCGTGTTTTTTTCAGTTCATTTATCTCTGCATCTATTGTTGTCAGATCAGTTTCCACATCTTTCTGAAGTTCTTTTAACTGTGCGTTTTCATGTTCAATCGTTTTTTCAAATGATCGGTATCTCTGATTCATTTCTTCATATTTTGTCATCATACCGAGGATTTCATCTTCCAGGACAGATTTGTTTGCTTCCTTTCCTCCAATTTCTGCTTTTATTGCGCTATATTCTTTGTTCGTTTTGATTTGATTCATCTGTAAGCGTAATTTAGCAATCTCTGTTTCCATACTCTTCAAGTCAAGTTCCTTAATTCCGACATCTTTTTGATAGTTCTTTGTCTCTTCGCTCAGTTTCGACAACTCTGTTTTCTTTTGCTGGATTAGCGTCAGTTTTTTTTGAACATCGTAACCACGATAGAGTTTGTCGCCTTCCAACCGCCGCAGCTTTGTATCGATTGATTGCAACCTCCGTAGCACCTCCATCCTTTCATTCATAGATTCCTCTCAATCAATAAATTAATGCGCCAAAAACAGAATAAACAGGAGCACTACAAAGAAGTAGTCTGACAGATATCTTGCCTCTTAATCTGCGCTGATTCCGTCTAAAAATCCTTCAAGTTTCCGGCTTCTAATCGGATGTTGCAGTTTCCGTACGGCTTTTGCCTCAATCTGCCTTACCCTCTCCCGCGTGACTTTAAATATTTTGCCCACCTCTTCAAGGGTATAGGTATAGCCGTCACCAATACCATACCGGAGTTTAATGATTTCTCTTTCGCGGTACGTTAACGTCTCTAATACATTTTCAATCTTATCCTTGAGCATCTCCTGGGTTGCGGCAGAAACAGGGGATTCCGCCTTTTCGTCCTCAATAAAATCACCAAAGGAGCTATCTTCGCTTTCGCCGACAGGCCGGTCCAGCGAGATTTGGTGCCGGGATATTTTAAGGACACGCCGCGCTTCTCCTACCGTGATCTTTACTTCTTTTGCAATCTCTTCTATCGTTGGTTCACGACCCTTTTCCTGTAGCAGTTTCTTAGAAACATTTCTTATTTTACTCATTGTCTCGATCATATGCACAGGAATACGTATTGTTCGTGCCTGATCTGCAATTGAACGGGTAATTGCCTGACGTATCCACCACGTAGCGTAAGTACTGAATTTGTATCCTCGCCGGTATTCATATTTATCAACCGCCCGCATGAGGCCGGTATTTCCTTCCTGAATCAGATCCAGAAAACTCAGTCCACGATTCCGGTATTTTTTTGCAATGCTTACGACCAGCCGGAGATTTGCGCCAGAGAGTTTTCTCTTGGCGGATTCGTGTTCTCGATAAATACTTTCAACGGAGTCTACGCGCCGTTTCAAACTTTTGGAAGATTCCAGAACCAACTCTTCCAGTTTTACGAATTGCGATTCCAATTCTTTGTAATGGCCATTGGATCGGGAACGTTGTTTCGATTCAAACATCTGGTTTTCTAAAAACTCCATTTCAAGAATGATCTCCTGGAGTTTTTTCATCATGGGCTGGATTCGTTTTGTGCGAATGTTGATTTCCTCAAGCAGATCTATTCCCTTTCGTCTTCTGTTTCTAATTGTACGGAGGAGTTTTATTCTTTCCTTTTTGGAAATCTGTTTCCGTTTCGCCCGCAGGTAATCTTCTTTGTTTTTTTGGAGGAGGGATTTGAGAATTTTTGCACTTCGTGGAAATTGTTCTAAAATCTCGTCCTTGCAATTGTCGACCATTGCATTCACCTTCAGGGTGCGGTCGAACGATAGCTCTCCATTATTGACATCCTCTAATATCCTTAAACAGGTTGCCAGCGAAAGATCGGAATGAAGGACTTTCTTTAAAAATCTCTTTCTGGTAATTTCTATCTTTTTCGCAAGCATGATCTCTTCGTCTCGGGTGAGCAAAGGAATTTCACCCATCTGCGTGAGGTACATACGAACCGGGTCGTCTATCTTTTCGGTGATGGTCGGAACTTCACCAAATTCTAAGTCGACTTCCGGATAGGGTTCTCCCTCTTCTGTCTCAACAACGTCGCGGCTTTCAATCTCAGTCTCGTCGATCAAATCGATGCCTAATTCATCCAGCATCATTAAGATATCATCAATCTTCTCGGGGGAAATATCAGCATCATCAGGCAAGATATCATTCAGTTCTTCGTACGTTAAATAGCCCTTTTCTTTGCCTTTTTGCACAAGCTGCTTGATTTTTTGGTTTAAACTTTCCATACAAAAGATAAACCTCCTCAACAATGTTAATGTATCTGAATAAAGATGATCGATAATGGTCTTTTTGTTTAATCGTAATCTGTTTCACACCCAATAGAATAAAAGTGCCCTAAGACTTCACGTTTTATTTTTTAGGATGTGGATGTTTTTGCTTTTCCTGTGAAATTCGTCCAACGATACAAGAATATCTTCTTCGTTGTTGCTGGCCATAATAGTCTTTAGCGTTTTTTCCTTTGCTTGGTAACGCTCTTTTTTGCTATTCCGCCGTTTAAAAAAATGAATGCATGCCTCTAATCTCTTATCCTGATTCGTAATATGTTGAAATTCCTTTGTTGTTATAATATCCATCAGCGTTTTATTGAGTTGTACGTCATCCAATATATGCAACACGTCTTCCTCTCTTACCACAGTATTTTTGCGATATAATTCGACTATTTTTCCTGCAATCTTGAAGAGATCCCTGTTGTTAAATTCCTCAAGGCCTATCTCCTCCAAGACTCTGGGTATAAGTTCATTGCAGGATAACATCAGATAGAGAAGTTCCCGCTCAGCGGTGAATGAGGCGTCTAATCGACGTGAAGCCGTTTGTTTCTCATCTGCAAAAGAAGTGTGTCTGTTGAATTTTTTCAATTGGATACGCAGTGTCGCTTCGTCAATAGACATATGTTCGGCAATCCACTTAATCAGTAAATTGCGTTTGATAATATCAGGCATTTTCATTGCCGTAGAAAGAACGTCGTGTATGGCATTTGCCTTTCCCTGAATCGTTGATGTGTCCCATTTTGATGAGGCAGTTTCGATTTTAAAACTAAAAAAATCTTTTGCATCATGAACATACGCTAAAAATTTGTCAACGCCCTCCGCCACGAGGAAGTCACACGGGTCATAATCCTTGGGTAGTTGTGCAATTTTCACATCGAATTCTTCTTCAATAAAAACGTCCAGATTTCTGTCAGAAGATTTCCACCCCGCAATATCTGAGTCCAGAAGTAATATCACCTGATTGCAATATTGCCGTAAAAGCCTCAAATGGTGCCTTGAAATGGCCGTTCCCATTACGGCGACCGACCATTCTATGCCGTTCTGATGTGCCATGATGACATCGGTGTAGCCCTCCATGAGTATGACTTTACGGTGTTTCAAAATTGAATTTTTTGCCTGGTCGATCCCGTAAAGGACATTGCTTTTGTTGAAAAGAACGGTTTCAGGTGAGTTGAGATATTTGGGAAGTGAATCATCCAGTGCCCTTCCGCCAAAACCGACGACCTGCTTCCTTGAGTCAGAGATAGGAAACATCAATCGATTGCGAAAACGATCGTAATAGCCATTCCCCTCCTTCTTGGATATAACTAACCCCGTCTTTTCTAACAGGTTCTTTGAAATATTACGCCCATTACATACCCTTAATAACGAATCCCAACTGTTAGGGGCATATCCGAGACAAAAGTTTTTTATAGACTGATCGTTAATGTGCCTTTTCTTTAAATAATCTCTTGCTTCTTTTCCCTGCTCGCTATCGAGCAATACTTTGTTATAAAACCTTACAGCAAAATTGTTTATATTGAACAACCTGGTCTTTTCTGTAACGGAAAGAGACGGTTTATTTGTATTGTTCAAATGAGAAAGATCAATATGTGACTTGGAAGCTACTATCTTTACAGCCTCCACGAATTCCATGCCTTCCTGTTTCATCAGAAAATTAAAAACCGTTCCACCTTCACCACAACCAAAGCACTTAAAGAGTTTCTTTTCTGGATTTACCGTGAACGAAGGAGTTTTTTCGGAATGAAAGGGGCATAAACCAAGAAAATTTTTCCCGCTTTGCTTTAAGTTGACATACTCTGATATGATTTGAACAATATCTGAGGCAAGTTGTATCTCTGCAATCTTTTCTTGTGGGATAAAATTTGCCATTCAGTAGGAAGGGATAAATTATTTAAAATAATATACAAACCCTAAAATTATATCATAAATATTAATATTGTCAATAAATCGAGAGATAATTATTTATTTTATCGTGATGACAGAAGGGCATTTGGGAACACAAAATTGTGTCCAACTACTTGTAAAGCCTCATGTTAACGCCATTTTTTATTAAATACTCCTTCACGGTTTGGATGGAAATCGTTCTATAATGAAAAATAGAGGCAGCCAGTGCTGCATCTACCTTTCCTTTCGTAAAAACCTCGTAAAAATGCTCCACTTTACCCGCTCCTCCTGATGCGATAATTGGGATGTTTACCGCTTCGGATATCGCTCGGTTTAATTCAATATCAAACCCATCCTTTGTGCCATCACGGTCCATACTGGTCAACAATATCTCGCCGGCTCCTTTTTTCTCAATGGTTCTTGCCCAGGCAACGGCATCCAGTCCGGTAGGTGTTCTGCCGCCGTTTATATAAACCTCCCATTTTGGTGTTTCAAAATTGCCTTGTGCCTTTTTTGCGTCGATTGCGATCACGATGCATTGACTACCAAATCGCCGGGAGGCCTTTGTGATAAACTCTGGCTCTTTAACCGCTGCCGTGTTGATGGAAACCTTATCTGCCCCCGCTGTAAGCAACCGGCGGATGTCGTCAATACTACGAATGCCTCCACCAACGGTTAATGGCATAAATACCTGTTCAGCGGTCTTCTTTACGACATCAAGAATAATATTTCTGTTTTCATGGGAAGCCGTAATGTCCAGAAACGTTAATTCATCAGCGCCTTCCTTGTCGTACCATGCCGCTATTTCTACAGGGTCACCTGCATCCTTCAAATTTAAGAAATTGGTCCCTTTGACGACGCGTCCATCCTTAACGTCCAGACACGGTATAATTCTTTTCGCAAGCATGAGTGGTTGAAAAATTCCTTCTGATAAAAAGTGAAGTGAGGTCGTAGAAAATATTTTCCGGGTATTCCATGGTAAAATTTACCTGGGCAGGAAGAGCAACGTTAGAAATCTTTTTCAGGGCTGCTGGCTTTTGCGTAAAGTCTTTTGGGTATGCGTCCGGAAAGGAATGCAAGTCGTCCTGCTTCACATGCGAGTTTCATTGCCTTTGCCATGCAGACGGGGTCTTTTGCAAGGGCAATTCCTGTATTGAGTAACACCCCCTCACAGCCAAGTTCCATGGCAAGAGAAACATCAGATGCTGTACCAACACCAGCATCAACGATAATAGGAACCTTTGCTGATTCAAGGATAATCCGTATGTTGTTTTTATTTAAAATACCTTGTCCTGACCCAATTGGCGCACCTGCGGGCATAACACTCGTTGCGCCTGCATCTTCCAGTTTCCGGGCGATAATAGGGTCGTCAGAGGTATACACGAGTACCGTAAAACCCTCCTTCACCAGCACCTCAGTTGCTTTTAACGTTTCCACAGGGTCGGGCAGGAGGGTTTTTTCATCACCAAGCACTTCCAGCTTAATCATATCGGACATGCCAGCCTCCCGCGCAAGACGTGCCGTCCTGATCGCCTCCTCTGCTGAGTAACATCCTGCGGTATTGGGCAATATCTTGTATCTTTTGGTATCGATATAGTCTAACAGGGACGTCGTCTCGTTTATCTTTACCCTGCGGACAGCAACCGTTACGACCTCTGCACCGCTGGCTTCCAGGGCGTCTTTCATAATTTCCATTGAAGGATACTTGCCGGTGCCAACAAAAAGTCGTGAGGTAAACTCATACCTCCCGATCTTTAAGGCGGTATTCTCTATCCTCTTTTCGATCTTATCCGCCACCAACAAAGGTCACGACCTCCAGTACATCCGCATCCCGCAGCATCCGCGCAGAAAGTTCTTTCCTTGGAACGATATGCAAATTCAATTCTACGGCAATCCGGCTTTTATCGATTTTATACAAATCGAGCAGACGCTCTATCGTTGTCCCCTCTGGGCATTCCCTTGTCTCTCCGTTTAGCGTAACCCTCATGTGCCCTAGCTCGCCATTGCGGCAGTTTTTTTCGACCTTACATAGGCGTCAATTGCCTTTGCCGCCTTTTTGCCCGCACCCATGGCCAGGATTACCGTTGCAGCGCCAGTCACTATGTCGCCTCCTGCAAAAACCCCTTCTTTGGTTGTCTTACACGTCTCCAGGTCTGCTACGATATTACCCCATTTATTAACCTGTATATCAGGTGTCGTAGATTGGACTAAGGGATTTGGCCCGTTGCCGATGGACATGATCAAACACTCGACATCTATTACAAACTCCGAACCTTTCACCGGGATGGGACGCCTTCTCCCGGATTCATCAGGCTCGCCCAGCTCCATGCGCACACACTCCAATCCTTTAACCCAGCCTTTTTCATCCCCCAGAATTCTGATGGGGTTCGTCAGGAACCTGAATTGCAAACCTTCTTCCTCTCCATGGTGAATTTCTTCAACCCTTGCAGGCATTTCTTCGCGTGAACGCCGATACACAACATACACATTCTCAGCGCCCAGGCGTAATGCGGTTCGTGCTGCATCCATAGCAACGTTTCCGGCGCCAATCACAGCCACATTCTTTCGCATGGCAATAGGAGTAGCATAGGTTGAATTATAAGCCCTCATCAGGTTGACCCTGGTCAGGTATTCATTGGCGGAATAAACGCCATTCAGGTTTTCTCCCGGAATTCCCATAAACATGGGCAATCCGGCGCCGGTGCCAACGAAAACTGCATCGAAACCATTCTGGAGCAGGTCATCCACGGTTTGTGCCTTGCCGACGACGGCATTCACTTCGACTTTAACTCCTAATTTCCGAAGGTACTCGACCTCAGATTCTACAATCGTCTTGGGTAATCTGAATTCCGGAATTCCGTAAACCAACACGCCTCCAGCCTTATGCAATGCCTCGAATATCGTTACATCGTGTCCCATCTTGATTAATTCACCCGCACAGGCAAGGCCGGCAGGGCCGGCGCCTACAATCGCTACTTTATAACCTGTCTTTTCCGGTATCGCAGGTATTTCCACGGCGCCCTGTTTTCGTTCATAGTCAGCAACAAAACGTTCCAGATTTCCAATGGCCACCGGTTTGAATTTCTTTCCGACAATACACACCTTCTCACATTGATCTTCCTGCGGACACACCCGGCCACAAACGGCAGGCAGGGCGTTTGTTTCTTTAATCTTCTTTGCCGCAGCAAGAAAGTCACCTTCCGCAATGAGCTTGATAAATCCCGGAATGTCAATACTTACCGGGCACCCGTCACAGCATAGGGGTTTCTTGCATTGCAGGCACCGCAATGCCTCCTGCCGGGCCATTTCCGGCGTGTATCCGTAAGGCACTTCCTCAAAATTCTTTATCCGGTTTTTGGGCTCCTGTTCCGGCATCTTCTGTCGCGGGATGGCACCCATCTTCTTTGCGGCTGGCTTTCCCCCGCCGGTCTCAGCGCCGGAAAAACCAGCGGCCAATTGGTCAACAACGGCATGCCCTTCAGATGCGTGCATCGAGACAGCAGGCCTGTGAACCGTACCTGCCCGGTCTTCCGGCGGTTTCCAGCAGGAACTATCCTGGCTTACACTGGGTACCCGGGGTTCCTTGTTTGCATACGTTTTCAACCGTTGCGATAAATTTTCATAATCCACCTGGTGTCCGTCAAACTCCGGACCATCCACACAGACAAACTTGGGCTTGTTATCGATCAAGACCCTGCAACAGCCACACATGCCGGTTCCATCAACCATGATTGGGTTAAGACTAACAATTGTCTTGATGTTATAAGGTTTGGTAAGTTTGCTGACAGCGGCCATGAGCGGTACCGGCCCTACGGCGAAGACAACGTCAATCTTCCTTCCTTTGTTAATCATATCCTGGAGTATTTGCGTAGGGAAGCCCTTGATGCCTTTGGAGCCATCGTCAGTGGCAACCATGAACTCGTTGCTGCATGCCTGCATCTCCTTTTCGCAAATCAGCAAATCCTTGTTCCGTGCGCTAATAATGGATATTAATGTATTGCCGGCATCATGGAGCGCCTCGGCTATTGGCATTACGAGGGCGATACCCAAACCGCCGCCAATACAAACCACGGTTCCAAAATTTTCAATATGGGTAGGATGTCCTAAAGGCCCTACGACATCCAGTAAATAATCACCGGCGTTTAATGTGGACAACTGCCGGGTCGTATCGCCTGCAACCTGAAAGATAATGGTGATGGTGCCGCGGGCCGTATCAGAACCAGCGATGGTTAAGGGAATTCTTTCTCCCGGCTCATCGATACGAAGCATGACAAATTGACCAGCCTTTCTTTTGCTGGCAATCTGAGGCGCCTCAATCTTCATCATAAAATTAGATTCTGCGATCTTTGCCTTTTCAACAATCTTGAACATATCTCCCCTGCCTTTTTTAAACAATACTGTTAAAATACTTTAGATTAATGAGAAAAAATAATTTTATTACAAAATTTTATACTAACGTATCAAAGAAGAAAATGCAAGGGAAAAGAAGGTTTGACAAAGGGCACGGTTTCCCATATAATCGCCCTTTCATTGCGAACAAATTGAAACGGCCTGCCTTAAGCACAGCCAGGCAGCGCTTGCCTTTCTGGCGATTGATTGCCGGGGGGCATGTCGGTGTGGGTTTCGCTCTGACAAACGCTCCGCAGAATGATACGTCGCGCGATACACATACTGCGTCGGCCTGGTTAGGGGTGTTGCACATGAAAGGCACAGCCATCATGAAACAGTGTGAAGAAATCCATAACGTGGTAAAACACGATCAGCATTTCCTCATTACGACCCATGTCCGGTCGGATGGAGATGGTATCGGCTCAGAAATAGCCCTGTATCATGCACTTGTGGGTATGGGAAAAACGGTCTTCATTGCCAACGACTCCCCAACTCCTCAGATTTATAAATTCATCGTTCCTCCTGAAGGGATGTATATCCATCCTCAAACTCCGAAAGATCGTCCGGATGTGGTCTTTGCCCTTGACAGCCCTACCCGTGAACGTCTGGGAAAGATTCAGGAAATTATTCCTCCGGATGCAGTAATAATAAATATTGACCACCATATCTCAAATGAATATTTTGGCGCAATCAATTGGGTGGCAGAGCATATGTGCGCCACCGGGGAAATCATCCTCTCCCTCCTGAAGGGAATGAATGTCGAGATTACCCCTGATATTGCCACAGCGCTCTATGTATCGATTGTAACGGACACCGGACGATTTATGCATAGCAATACTACACCGGCGGCGCTCAAGGCCGCTGCATTTCTCATCGAGTGTGGTGCAAGGCATGAAGAGATCTCCAGAAACGTTTACAATACGAACCCTTTTAACTTACTGCAATTGCATGCCCAGGTGCTCAACACCGCCAAGCTTCATGCCGGGAACCGGATTGCCACAGTCTGGCTGACGAAAGAAATGTTGGAAAAAACGCAGATAAATGCAATCGATACCCAGGAATTTGCTGACATTCCCGTGTCTATCGATGGTGTAATCGTTGGGGTGTTGTTTCGTGATATGACAAAACCCAATTGGGTCAAGGTAAGTTTCAGGAGTCGGAACGGATTTGATGTGAATGAAATTGCCGGTAAGTTTGGGGGTGGTGGCCACAAATATGCTGCTGGTTGCGAAATAGAGGGTAACATTGCCGGAGTTCAGCAAAACATCGTTGAAGTATTGGAAAAAGCTCTATTACAAAAAAATAGTGGTGCATGAGGTTCATGAACATCTGTGATAAACCATTACCATGTCCATCGATGAAATAAAAAAAGAATTGGCATCTATCCTGAACGCGGTTAAGACCAGGATTGAGATGGAAAAGGGGTTTGGAATAGATACTCTAACGCTCTCGAAACCAGTCACAGAATGCAGTTCACGTTCAGCAAAGTCTTCCACAAAAAACAAACCTATTGAGCATTCAACCACCGGAAAACACCCCGGCGATCAAACTTCTGTGACCGGAAAAGGCGAAAGGATTCAGATATTAGAAGCCCTGCAGAACGAAATGCTGGTTTGCCACAAATGCCTGCTGGGCAAGACGCGCACCCATCTTGTTTTTGGCTCGGGCAACCCTGAAGCACACTTGATGTTTGTGGGTGAGGCACCGGGTCGTGACGAAGACCTGCAGGGCGAGCCCTTCGTGGGTCGTGCAGGTCAATTACTGACAAAGATCATTGAGGCGATTGGCCTGAAGCGCAGTGATGTCTATATCGCCAACGTCCTGAAGTGCCGCCCGCCTGGCAACCGCAATCCCCTGCCCGAAGAAATCGTCCTCTGCATGCCCTATCTCCTGAAACAGATCGAGATCATCCAGCCGAAGGTCTTATGCGCCCTGGGCACCTTTGCTGCACAGACGTTACTCAATACAAAAGCTCCCGTAGGCACCCTAAGGGGTAGATTCCACGACTACAACGGCATCCCCATGATGGTCACCTTCCACCCGGCCTATCTCCTGAGAAATCCAAATGACAAGGCAAAGGTCTGGGAGGACATGAAGAAGGTGCGGGATTTTTTGGGTGAATTATCAGGAAAAGACTCGAAAAGGTAAGCTTCTCTTTTCCTAACCCGATTGCTTAATCTCTGTAGGCGGTGCGTACCCTCCATGACGAGCTCTGTCTCGCCTGTCAAAGATTTCCTTAGAAATACCTTCGGCCTCTTTAATCCTGGCGGTGATTAGGAGAGACGCAAGGCCTTGCGTCTCATTGTTCTGAATACCCAGCCCTTCTACTGCGCTTTTATGGAATTGTTTAACGGTATCGTCAGACCAGTTATTTTGGCGTGCCACGTCATCAATCTCCAGGGCGTCTTCGATGGATAAATTATTGGTGTCGACGATGTCCTTCAGTGAAGCCATGAGCTGGATGTCAGGCTTGACAAATTCCAGCCCTTGTTGTATATTACTTGTGAGATTGCCGGGGAACGTTTCGGACGTTTGAGAGGAGGGCTTCTCAGTGATCTTCTGTGAAGGTGTCTGAGAAGATGCATCGCTCGCCACTGGCGTCCCGGAAGAAGACTCCGGATGAAGCGTATCGGAAGGTACGCCAGCACCCTGTGTGATATCTCGTTCAAGTAACGACTTCTCCACGGGAATGGGATTGCGACCCCCATCCTGGGCCTTCTTCAGTTTTATATCTAATTGACCTTCCGGCAATTCATACGCCGAACGTACTCTGTATTTTCCATCCTTTAAAACAAATTCAGTTTTCGTTACTTTCCATATCTCAACAGATGGCTGCGCTTGTTGCGTTTGTGCGGTTTTGTGTGTTTCCTGGGCTTGCCGGGCTTGCTCCGCCTGGGACACAGGGCTCCGTGCCCCTGCAACAAACGGATGGGTGACGCTTGTCGCTCCCAATGTTGTTGCCGCTGCCGTAAAGATTGTATCACGCAGCGCCCTGAGATATTCCCCAGGGGTATGGCTCTTACCCAATATCGCATAATCAACCGCAGACATTTCTGCAAGCGTGGCATTGCTTCACCATACACATCCGACACCAACCCCTTCATAAGCCGGTCTATAAACTTTACGGACTTACCTACGAAGAAGTAAAAATCAAAGAACCTGCGTTTGTAATGCATGAGGTACAGATCGAATTCGTTTTGCTGAAAAAGGATTTTCTTGATTCGACAAAAATATTTACTAAAATATCTGGACGATTTTTGGTATGATAAATTGCTTTTTATCTGAGAAGGGAAGAAAATAAAATGGAGTGGGGAAAATATTTCATCGATTTCGTTTTGCATCTGGATACTCACTTATTCGAATTAGTCAGCACATATGGCATTTGGGTGTATATAATCTTATTCCTGATTGTATTTGCAGAGACGGGATTTGTAGCCACACCTTTTTTGCCTGGAGACTCTTTGTTATTCGCCGCTGGCGCTATTACCGCCACGGGGGCTTTGAATGTGTATACGCTGGTTGTGGTTTTGGTTACCGCAGCCATTCTTGGCGATACGGCAAACTATTGGTTTGGTTACCACATTGGCCCGAAAATATTCAGGAAGCATAAATCCGTATTTTTTAATCCGGAGTATCTTGAGCGAACGTACCGGTTTTTTGAGAAGTACGGTGGCAAAACGATTATTATTGCCCGATTTATCCCCATCATTCGCACCTTTGCGCCTTTTATTGCGGGTATTGGCCGCATGGCATATCTCCGCTTTGCTTTGTATAATATTCTCGGGGCTATTTTTTGGGTACCGCTCTTTGCCTTTCTCGGTTATTTCCTTGGCAATTTGCCCTTTATGAAAAAGAATTTTAGTTTTATGATTATTGCAATCATCATCATTTCACTGATCCCCGCAGTTGTTGAATATTTCAAGCACCGTCAAACGATTGAAAAGAAGTCTTTCCTTTGATGCAGAACAACTCATTTCCGTCATGAAGGTATCAAATATTATTCTTGCCATAACTGCTGTCACAGGCGCATTTGCCCTGGGGGTAGCTACCAAAATATTCTGGCCTGATGAAGAGGTTAATGCACTCTGGCTTGTTATCGCCTCTGTCTGTTGCTTTACCATCTCCTACCGCTTATATGCGGCATTTCTAGCAACTAAGGTGCTGAGTCTTGATGACAACCGGACACCACCTTCGATACGGTTGCGTGACGGCAGGGACTATCACCCTACTCATAAGTGGATACTCTTTGGCCATCACTTTGCTGCGATTGCCGGGGCGGGGCCTCTGATAGGTCCGGTCCTTGCAGCCCAATTCGGATATCTCCCGGGGTTTTTGTGGATACTGATCGGGGCGTCCGTCGGTGGCGCTGTCCATGACACCGTCATTCTTGCAGCCTCCGTAAGGAGAAATGGCAGGTCACTGGCGCAGATCGCAAGGGATGAGGTTGGCCCGGTTGCCGGAATTACCGCAGCAATAGCGATTTTATTTATTATTATTGTAGCCCTTGCAGGACTGGGGCTTGCGGTTGTCAACGCACTCTCCCACAGTGCCTGGGGCACCTTCACGATAGCAGCTACCATACCCATAGCGCTGTTTATGGGACTATACCTTTACAAAATCAGATACGGAAAGGTAGCCGAAGTCAGCGTTATCGGGGTGATTCTCCTTGTGTTAGCTGTCTTTTTTGGCAGGTATATCCCCGGATCTCCTCTTGAGCCATATTTTAACCTGGACAGAAAGCTCATTGTCGGCCTTATGGCCCTGTATGGGTTTACTGCATCAGTCCTTCCCGTATGGATGCTCCTCTGTCCCAGGGACTATCTTTCTACCTATATGAAGATTGGCACGATCATTCTCCTTGCCTTCGGGGTGATATTTCTGACGCCTGCTATCCATATGCCTGCCGTGACAAAATTTATCCATGGCGGTGGTCCGGTAATCCCAGGCACTTTATTCCCCTTTATGTTTATCACCATTGCGTGCGGGGCGATATCCGGGTTCCATGCCCTCGTTTCGTCGGGTACTACCTCTAAAATGATTCAATATGAGTCAGAGATAAAGACGATCGGTTTTGGCGCTATGCTGGTAGAGGGGTTTGTCTCCGTGATTGCTGTTATTGCAGCAACGATACTGATGCCGGGGGATTACTTTGCGATCAATACGCATCTTTCGTTTGATGCCTTGGCAGAATTGGGTTTTCCGGTAAGCCAGATTTTTCAACTCTCTGATGATGTAGGTACCGACGTTGCAGGAAGGCCCGGCGGTGCAGTTTCTCTGGCAGTTGGCATGGCGTCGCTCTTCTCAAGTCTGCCTGGCATGAAATCCCTCATGCCATACTGGTATAACTTTGCACTCATGTTTGAGGCGCTCTTTATTCTCACCACCGTTGACACGGGGACAAGGGTAGCCCGGTTTATCCTTCAGGAATTAGGCAGTTATGCATACAAACCTTTGGGGACGACAAGCTGGATTCCCGGAACGATTGTGTCCAGCCTTCTCGTGGTTGGCTCATGGGGCTATCTCATCTATTCGGGAAGTATTTCGACCATTTGGCCGATGTTTGGCGTTGCAAACCAACTTTTAGCGGCGATTGCCTTCTGTGTGGGCACAACTATCATCATAAAGATGGATAAACTCAAGTACGTATGGATGACCTTTCTGCCGATGGTATTTATGTTCGTAACAACCTTTGTGGCGTCTTACAGACTCTTTCTTGACTTTCTTGAGAAATCTGCATCATCAACCATACCAGGGGAGGCCTTCACTTTTAAGCTCGATGCGGTTCTCATTGTCATCATGGCAATCCTTGCCATCATTGCCCTTTTTGATTCGATTCATAAATGGTATGGTTATTTGGCAGGAAAAAGAAGGATATTAACACCTGATGCGCTTGGTTCATCATAGTTTGAATCATTAAGGTGACCGGGGAATTTTAAACGACAGTTTGGTAAGCAAGCGGTTAACACACGATCCGCCACAACGTCAAGTAAGACAAAAATGGATTTGTATTCCTATAATAATTGCATAATAATAAACCGTTTACTCAGAAGAGGAGGTCAATAACCATATGTACACACCGGACGAACAAAAATATATTAATAAACTTATATCGATCCTCAGGGGAAATAATGACGATAAAAAAGTTACTGTAAAAACCATTCTCGATGCACTCAAGCGGGATATATGGGATGATTCATTACGGGGAGCTAAAAAGGCATGAAGCAATTTTAAAAAATACAAACTGCGAAATCGGTATACTCTTGGCTTTTCTGATAAGGTTTTTACGATTCGCAAATTTTCATAACTCCCCAGAATTTCTACAAGAATAATATTGACTCCATCGTTTCTTTTGTAGTATATTCTCGGAATTAAATTTTGTATCAGGTTGCCTGGAATCGGTAAAGATATCGTCTCCTTATGTGTTATACCTGATCGTTCCTCCCAATAAAGCGATTGTTGAGAAAGGAGAAAGAAGTGACTATTTTAAAAGAATTCAAGGCGTTTGCCATGCGGGGCAACGTTCTCGATTTGGCAGTTGGTATTATCATAGGAGCTGCTTTTGGCAAGATTATCACTTCGTTGGTTAATGATATCATCATGCCGCCAATTGGCTTACTTCTTGGGAAAGTGGATTTCAGCAATCTCTTTGTTAACCTATCAGGCACACCGTTTGGCAGCCGCGAAGAAGCAAAAGCTGCTGGGGCAGTTACTATTGGTTACGGGGCATTTATCAATACCATCATTGATTTTGTCATAGTCGCATTCGCCATCTTTATGTTAGTTCGCGTCATCAATAAAGTAACACAACCAAAACCCGTAGCTGCGCCTGCAAAAACAAAAGAATGCTCATTCTGCATTTCCAACGTTCCGATCAAGGCTACGCGATGCCCGTTTTGCACTTCCGAATTGAAGGCGTAATAGCAAAGCAATACCGGAGTTAATTCTGAGTTAAATAGGGCATATGATGATAACACAAGCATCTTAATAGATGAGTTTTTTGTCAGATTTATTTTCCAAACAAGCAAGACAATGGAGAGCTATCTCATTTTTCGGAGCAATCTCCAGAACTCTTTTATACCAATAAATAGCGGTTTTATGTTCATGAATTTGACGATGGGCATGGCCAAGATTCAACCGGATCCGAACCCTGATAAGGTCATTTGATCCCGCCAGGATATCCGCTTTTCGATAGTTTTCGATCACGAATTCATAGAGATCCGTCCGATGATATTTCGCCAGAGGCCAGATGGTATCTGCTGATTCTTTATAAAAACGCTCGGATTTCTGGTTCCATTGTTTTCCCCAATTCAGAAGTTCAACAGCTTGATCGGCTTTCCCCTCACCATCAGGCATTCGGTCTGGATTTTTTGTCCAAGAGACCCATTTCGACCACAACAACCAGGCCATCGTTGTATAGGTATCAATATCTTTGTGATCAACATTAACAATTTGATACCCAAGTTGAATAGCTTTGTTATAGCTTCCCTGTGGGCTATCAAACTGCTGGTTATCAATAAAAAATCCCATACACTCCTTTAACACATCTGTGTCATACTGACTCTGTAAATCCTGAAGCACTTGTTCACTCAATTCATAGATGATTTGATCTGAATCGGAAAGCCCCGCAGCTTTTTCGGTCGCAAAAGAAGAAGCGAAGGATGAAAAAACCATACATAAAACGGCTGCAATGGAAAACCGTGACTTCATCGATAAAGCTCCTTTCAAAAAAAAAGCCTTACTGCAAAAGATGTACATAACATCCATCTTCGGCAGTAAGGCTATCTTTTCTTGCCCTTACGTCCCTGTAGGACTAAGACCCTTTACTTTGCGCCCCCTGATCGCTCAAGGTTTGCCTTTATCGGTATACAATAATCATTTTAAGTTAAAATGCCACGAATACTCCCTCATGTCAAGCAAAAAATGAAAAAAGAGCGGAAATGGTTATCTACAGGATGTTGTTCCATACACCCTCCACTCAAAAATAACAGGGTTAGATTGTTGCCCCTTGCATTTTACAGCAGGTGAAATTTTTCTGATGCGAATAGCTCTTGTGCTTATTGGCTTGGTAAATGAATATTCGAAGTCCCCTGTTTTATTTACAAATTCACTGTCGGTAATCCACGCAATTCCATCCACACCTAAATACTGAACTGACCCGCTGCCAAGATTTCTGCCGGGGTCTATATAAAAAGGCTCATCAGAGTTGTCTCCGCAACTCCCCTGGCAATCTGTCGTTTGAATGATCATCTTTGTGATCGTCACTATGTCATCCCAATCAAACCGAATCCAGGCCTGTTTTTTTTGCCCTATCGCATCACGCGTTCTTATCCAATGGTAAGAGCAATCCTCCTGTTCCTTACCATCATTCATCATTTCAGGCCCAAAACCATCCCGACCACCACCGCTACTCGAAGCCGTTGCACAAGGGGCAATATTTGAAACAACGGCAACCGTCAGTGACGTTGACAGGATGTCTGTGCTAAAAGTTACCTTCGCACTTCCATGAAATATACCGGTAACTGTAAAAACAAATTCACCCTGTGAATTTGTCACTCCTTTGACAGGCGCAACGGCAACAATATCTTCTTTGCTGCTCACCGCCATGACGGCAACATTGTTCAAAGGTAATCCCTGGGCATTGAAAATTTTTGCCGTAGCCGTAACAGTTTTCTTGAAATCTACACTCAGCGGATTAGGACTCACGCTCATACTATTTGAAAACGTCGTTTGGCAAAATACGCAGATAAATACAAACGCTATGAAGAGGTAACGATATCTATGTATCATAGGTATGCCACGCGGTTCATTTCTTAAAATGATCATTGACTTGCTTCATCAAATCACCATATCGTACGGTAATGCCATCCAAAACATTTTTATATTTTTTGTATATCATCGCTTGCTTACTCATCCTATCGGTCTTTTTTGCAATCTTCCACGTTCCATCTTCCTTCTGAAGAATTTTTGTTATTCTTGGTAAAACTTCCCTGTGCCGATTGCCACGTTCATCGGTCCATTCGTCCTCTCTGTCAAAACTAATGGTCGCCTGATTGCCATCTTTCTTTACATCGATCACCTCATTTTGAATCGATACGGCAACATCGTGTACATACGAATAATGACTCCGTAACTTCTTTTCCTCTTTTTCTGAAGATATATGCCCTAGTTCTTTTAAGGCTTCAATATCTGCCTTTTCCCATGCTTTTTTATAATCCTGCAACCACCTTTGTATCTCGTTTTTTATGAGTTCTTTCTTATCTGGTATAGCTTTTTTGTAATCTTTAATAATGTCATATTTCCGCGCTTTGTCAACAACTTCATCCGAGGGCTCTTTGCCAGAGGCCTTTTTCAGCGATGTGTGTTTGGAACCGTTATCATTGCTGTTCTGTGGAGTCAGAACTGGCCGTTGGCTGATGCTGGTCTTATAGAATCCGTCATTTGTATTGACTTCTTTGTTTAAAAACATTTCTCCGGCATTATCCGGAACTACGAGCGCCTTGCCGGTATCATTTTTTTGAAATCCGGATGTTTCTTGGGAATGTGTATTATGAAGAGAAACACGTTCCGTGGGAACCGGCGTATTTTCTTTCTCTCCACCGGGCCAATAGAACTTGTAAAGCATCAAAGGGAACGATAGGAATACAAGCATCATAACAAATACAGGGCGACTGGAATAATTTGCGAATGTTGACTTTACCCTGCCGTTCTCATTTTGCAACAACGATTTTAGTTCGTCTACCGATCGGGGCCTCTTATCCTTGTTTTTTTCTAAACATTTGAAAATAACGTGTTCGATGTATTTGGGAATTTCTAATTTTTTGTCTAACTTCCGGAATGGTATCGGCTTTTCATTTAGGTGTTTATTCATTAATACGATTTGATCCCCTTGAAAGGGAGTCTCTCCGGTTAACATTTCATACATAATTATTCCCAGAGAATAGATATCTGTCCTTTCATCACACGCACCCTTCCATTGTTCGGGTGCCATATACAGGGGGGTTCCTACAATGCTGCCGGTAAGAGATACATTGTCATGCAACCAAAGTTTTGCTATTCCAAAATCCAAAACTTTTACAAAATCATCTGATTCACCAACTTGAGACAACATGATATTCTGCGGGGTAATATCCCGATGGATGATCTTTTTTGGGTGTTTGTGGGCTGCCGATATAACATCACACACCTGGAAAATAACATGCAACATTCTTGCAACACTGAATGTCCCGTTATTTCTTATAATTTCCTTTAAATTCCTGCCGTGGACAAACTCCATTGCCATGTAAATCGTGCCATTTGCATCACGGTCAAAATCATACAGGTAAATTGCATTGGGGTGGTGTAATTCGCAGATCGTCGCCGCTTCATTATAAAATCTCTTGATATCCTGGGGGTTATCACTCAAGTTTATATGCAATATCTTCACTGCAACAATGTCATCAATATTAAGCATCCTCCTCTTGGCTTTATAGATGGTACTCCAGCCTCCAACAGCAATTTTTTCTATGATCTCATATTTTTCTCCCAAGGATTTGCCTATATAAAAATCGCATGTCTGCTGATAAAAAGAAGCTAAGGTTTTTCCGGATGTTATCGATGTTTGATGCGTGTCCATCTGGCAGGCATTTTGGTATTCAAAGCTCTTCTCACAGCGTTTGCAATGCATGACTTCCTGAATATCGGCATCCGCCTCTTTGAATCCTGTTTTACAATGAGGACAAAAAACAAAGGTGATTCCCAGCATCTTAAAGAGGCCATCCCTTTGTTCCGGTGTGATGTATCCGCGTTCTGCCATGATGGCATCAAGGTTTTTTCGTAAGTCGCCATCCTCGAAGGTATCTGCAATGCGCTGGCAGGTATATACCTGCTCTGACGTTACAAATCCTTCAGAAATGGCAAGATTTGCAAATTCTGTCTCTAAATCTAGTCTGCTTTCCATATATTCTTTCCGATGAAAAGGTTGATACGAGATATAGAATTCAGAGAAATTATTGCTGAAAGATGTGACGGCTTAGCCTGGAATTAGATCAACATTATCTTGAGTATCTATAGATATGATTCTTCGATGTACTTGTTTTTGATTTCTTATCGTTTTTTCATAGATACTTACAGCTAAAATGGACAATAGAAAGAAGAGGAAACCACAAGCTATCATTCTGACATCTTGCGAATTTGGATAAATAAAGTAAAATTTTCTCCCTATTAAACTGCCAATCACAAGGTTAATAATAGGAAGAATTAAAATGAGAACCATGCCCTTATAAGGAGAATGCTCGATTATTTGAAGCGTCACATACTTACCTATATCCAAACCAGGGACTGCTTTAACTTCGAGAAGTTTTGGTTTGTTTTCTGCCCCCACACAACCGCTGCAGCTTTTGCACTCCTGTGAATCCTGCCGTATTACTTCCACCGTTGCGTGGGTATTGTTAATATACTTGATAATCCCTTTTTCAACAACCTTTTTTTGTTTAAACATATTGGGTGACCACCTTAAGCACCCTGGGTAGGTTGTTGAGTCTGGGTTGGATTGCCAACCTTTTCCCGCATCAATTTTCCCACTTTAAACACTACCACATTTTTTGCTGGCACAAAAGCCACCTCGCCGGTTCGAGGATTCCTTGCCTTTCGCGCAGCACGTTGCCGTATTTCGAAAACCCCAAAGTCACGTAATTCAATACGATTGCCTTGTGCAAGCTCGCCGATAATCTCATCCAAAAACATCTGGATCGTTTTCTTTACGATCATATGGGTGTTGTCTGTTCTTCGAGCAATCTTCTCGCATAGGTCCCTTTTTGTCGTTGTTTGCATTACAATTCTCCTTTTATAACGATAGATATGTAGGTGGCAGTTTTATGGAAGATCCATATGGATAGCCAATCAAAACAAAATATCACCCCCTTGTTTCAGAAGGAAAGCAAGAAAATCTCTCATGGTCTTAACTAATTTCTAGACATATTAGTTATGATTAATTGCGACATATTATCAATTCAAAAGATTAATGTCAATACGATTTTAACACTTTTCAAGGTCTAAATTTAAGATGCAAAAAAGAACTATAACCAGTAGTCTTTCAAAATGTCTTGACAAAAAGTTAATAAATATTATATTATTGCATCACCTATTAAGGTTTATTATTAAGGCCCTGGAAAAATTTTAAGGAGTAAGGCGAACATGAAAGTCAACATCAGGAAGAGTTCCATAAAGCATAAAAAAATGTGCGGCTTCCGAAAAAGGATGCGCACAAAGGGTGGTCGTGCAATTATCAGGAGAAGAAGGAGAATTGGCAGAAGACCGCTTCTCGATGTGTAGTGTTCTGCATAAAAGACCTTACATATCATTCTAAAGATATGTAAGGTCTTTTTGTTTTTTTACCGTTTCATTAATCGGTAATTATTATCGCTTCTACCGGACACTCTTCGGCAGCCTGTCTGCAAAGATCTTCACTTTCAGAAGGCACATCGGCATTTTTCGCTTCGGCAACATCCCCTTTCATATAGAAAACATCTGGACACGTTTGTGTACAAAGTTCACAGCCTGTGCAAATATCGGGATCTACTTTTGCGCGCATGATAACTCTCCTTATTCTTCTTATTTCAAAATGTATTAAATCCTCATGATAAATAAAACACCACCTACTCCTACCCAACCCTCCTTTCCCCGGCAATTATAAAAAAATAATGTTCAAAACTCAACAAACATTTTAACCGATAAAATCCGATATGTTATCTAACTGAACCCCTTGAACAGCTATTTCCGGCGTATGCACAACTTCTTCACTACCCCAAACAATTGTCTGCCTTTTATCGTTTGATATCGCAATAATCTTCCTTATGATATCCATGATGTTACTATTAATTCTTACGGTATTAGGCCTGAGGGGATTGACAATTTCTCCTCCTTTCACTACGTAAGAATCTGCAATAATGGTACTGGTAAAGTCACCGGCGGCAAGTCCATTCATAGGATAGGTATACCAGATTCTTCCAATATAAATACCATTGCTTAGCTTCGACAATAAAGACCGGCCTGACACCTCTTCCTTGCCTTCTATGACAATATTTGTTGGAAATATCCCCGGCTGTCTCGTATGACTCCTTTTCCCTTTTTCAAAACGGAATCCATTTCTTGGCACAAATGAGGCAACTTTACTGGCAAATTTTTTTGAAAGGTAATTATTTGCAAGAAACCCCACAAGAAAACCGTTATGGATAAGGTCTGTCCTTCCCGTGGGAATTCCTTCACACGAGATTTTTTTACTGCCAATAGCGCCCTTTATGGCACCATCATCGTAGACAGTCAGCAATTCAGATGCGACCATTTGTCCTAATTTCCCCAGGAATGGGGTATCAGTCGCATTAACCGAAGAAAGACTTAATGCCGGAATGACTATATTGGCAAATAAGTCCGCCACCGGCTGTCTTCCAAAGATAACATCATACGTTCCGGAAGATATCCTTTCTCCCCCGATGGTCTTTATTGCTCTTTCAGCCGATTCGCGTCCCGCCTCTTCAGGGTTGAAATGGGATACATGGGTGCTCGTATTCCATCCTGTGCCCTTCACGTTTTCCCTCTCAATCATAGAGGTTATGTTGGTGGTAAGGATAGTTGATTCATCAAAGTCATCAATACCTTTGGTACTGGCAATGGCCATACGCTCCTTGATGATCGTAATATCGCCACCAGCAATAATAGATGTGCGGAAGCGTTTTTGATTATACTCCCCGAGCGCCCCTTTCAATCCCTGCCAGCCTAAATGAACGATTGTCTCGTCAGAAATTTCGAATACCGCAGGATCGTGATAGTTTTCCAACACCGCTTTACCAACAGGGGCGGGGAGAGAGACAAAATCGGGGTCGTATATTTTATTCCGTTTTGCCTTGTTGAATGCCTCCACGACTCCCCCCGGCGTAATATTATTGGAAGAGCTGCCGAATCCTACCTTTGTCTCTTTCCCTGACCCAAAAACAACACGGACGGCTATTCCACACCCCTGTGTCGATTTTGGTTCGTGGATACCATTACACGGTATATCTGAGGTGTAGTTGATTCGTACCGTTATATGCTCGTTCCACGACGCAAAGACTTCTGCATCAATGACATCCTTTTGTTTTTTCAGGAAGTCTATCCCGTCACGGACACATGTTCTTAACATCCCGGTATCAATCATCCTGCTCGATGTCCTGTCAGTTTTGCCCTGGAACGCAGTGTCGGACCGCCATTTCCAACCCGCATTGTCTGCATCGGTTGCCCTTTGCCACAATTGGGGATAGGAAAGATTGAAAAGTCATTTCCCACGGCATCGATATTCATAAGAAAATCTTTAGAATCCGCCGTAATGCCACCTTGCCGATATAATTTGGTAATTTTTCCACTTTCAATCTTATATACCTTTTGCGCAGAAATCCGAAAATTTTCCCTGGATTCGCTGATAGACGGAATTCGATGGTTGACGATAAAATATCCATCCTTGACCTCGGCAAGGATTTCCGCAGGAGATTTATTCCCGTTTGCAAAGACGGTGTTGGTCATGCGCACAAGAGGGACATCATGGGACTCGGTTGCCCTCATAGAACCATTGGGACGATGCTTCAGAATCGCAGCATGTTCACGCCCGTTCATGAATTCCCTGAATACCCCGTTTTCAATAAGATTTACCCGCTTTGCAGGAGTTCCTTCCGCATCGTACTTGTAATGTCCGTACCCATTCACGCATGGATCCGAATATGCGTTTACCAGGGAGGATGCGATCTGCTTTCCTAATTCGTTATCCTGTAAATCTCTCAACAGCCAGGATCGCCCGGCGTAGGCCGTTTCCAGTTTCAGCGCCCGATCGGCCTCTGTCGGATGCCCGACAATTTCATGGACCAAAAGGGCGTTAAAATGTGGATTTGTCACCACGACAACCGGCTCATTCGTAGCAGGCAGAAATTCAGCCTCGGTAAGTTCCAGGGTTTCATGTGCCCTCATCCATGCAAAATCAGCAAGCGACTGCCGGTAGATATTTTTCCCCTGTAGGACTTCCCATCCACGGAGATCCCCCAGATAGTCATGACAAATCTCGGGGACACCCCCTGCCCTTTGTGCCACAACAGTAATTGTTCCCTGCGTAAGCGCATGCGCCTGATCAATGCAAGCACCTTCGGTGCTGCAAAATAATTCCCTGTGTATGCCCGTTTGCACATCTATAGAGGCATACGGCACATCCTTACCAATGCCATGCATCGCTCCGGATGTTTTTATACAGAGAGCGAGTATCTCTTTCACGGGTACCGACCTGGGGTCCTCATCAAAAACAGAATGAAGGGTATCCTTGCGAGCATCGGTTCCGGCAAGTGTTACCTCCGTTAATGAGGAGGCAAAAGGTTTAAGCTCTGCCTTTTTATTTGCGTTAGCTATCGCACGTGCATATGCCTTACGCACTCCAAGGTCAAGTATTTTGCCGAAACTTTTAGGACCAGCTTCAATCCCTCCGACGGGCTGGCCGTAAAATCCCCAGGCGCTTATTTCCCCTGCAAGCATTCTGATTCCAAACGAAAGAGATGCATCTTCGCCCATACCTTTAGCCTTGCCGTTCTCAGCATGGGCATACTTCGCTTCATATATGCCAAGCCTAACGTCCACATACCTGCAATCCTTCAAAGAACCGGTTTGCCGGATAACCTTTACAACTGTTTCCCTTAGCGTGTCGATGAGTTCGGTTTTTATGCGATTTGCGATAGGAATGCCCCTTTTTCGTTCCTTGTTCTGTATCGTTGTTGCCGCTGGTGTTATATCAGCATCAATATGCACCCGCGAAGGGTGCTTCTCTTGCCGTTATATATTCGCATCTGTTTATTTAACAAAATATCTTTCTTTTTTCCATAAAATTTTCTCCCTCTGCAAACGAAGCTGACCACATGCGGCATTGATATGACTGCCCTTTTTTTTTCGGATGGTTGCCACAAGACCGTGTTTTTCCAATATATTGCAAAATATTTCAATTGCTCCCTGGGAAGGCGGTCTCCAGTTAAATTCTTCAACGGGATTTACCGGAAGCACATTAATGTTGCATTGAATGCCCTTCAGCAACCGCGCCAGTGACTCAGCGTCTTGTTTCGAGGCATTGACACCATCGATCAGGACATATTCAAAACTGACGTCCCTTCCCGTAACTTTGAAATATTCCCTGGCTGCAGCAACAAGATTCTTTATGCCTGTTTTCTTGTTTATCGGGAGGATCTTTGACCTGGTAACATCATCAGATGCATGGAGGGATATGGCAAGGTTTACCTTGAGCCCTTCATGGGCCAACCGGCGAATGCCGTCAACAACTCCAACCGTCGAAACAGTAATATGGCGTACACCAATCCCTAATCCCCAACCGGCATTTATAATTCTCATGGACCTGACCACGTTATCGTAATTTGCAAGCGGCTCACCAATGCCCATGAAGACAACATTGGTAAGACGCTCGCCGGGAAGAAGATGCTTTTTCATATGAAGGACTTGTTCAACAATTTCGCCCGTGGTAAGGTTTCTTTCCAGACCCGGAAGGCCGCTAGCACAGAACCGGCACGCCATGGCGCACCCTACCTGGGTTGAGACACACGCAGTGACCCTTTTGCCCTCCCTTAGCAGGACAGACTCAATCACATTCCCATCGTGTAAATGAACTAAAAATTTCTCCGTGCCATAGGCAGTTTGTGTAATGGTGCCAACGCTCGTCTGAAAAACCTGACACTGCTCAGCACAGCGTCTTTGAAAATTTTTCGGCAGATTCGACATCTGATCAAAGGCCGCTGCCCCTTTATCGTAAATCCATGAAAGCATTTGTTTTGCCCGGTAAATGGGTTCCCCCATGGAAGTACATAACGCCTCTAATTCAGATAAAGACATATTGGTAATTGATTGGATCTCTGTTTTGTACATGATAGCTCTTTGATATTCTCTCTGAAGCTAAAGACATATTTTATTTAAACATATATTACGCCTCAATAATATTTTACAAACAAGATTGACAAAAGGCAAAATGCGTGTGAATTTGGTTTCTTTAGCATGGCACATAAATATGAAGAAAATAGCGCTACACTGCGCGGCAAACATCGGCCATTCCTGGAAATTTTTCAAACGGCTAAAATGTTACAATTTTTATAAAAAAAGAATCTTTTACACAGGAAACATTCATGAACCAAAGGCTCACAAAAGGTCACGAAAATACGTCTCCCCCTTAATTCCTCGTTCGACTGAGATTATGACGAATTCCCTTCAAGGGAGAGAACGTTCCCTCGCCCCTTCTGGGAAAGGCTCTGGGTGAGAGGTGTTTTCGTGCCAATACTTAGAATGCCCATCATGGTGTGGTCTTTAGTCTTGATAGGCGGTTGTGGAAATGGTAGCTTATGTCTATGACAAGACGTAGAACATTGCCTTCGCAAGGAAAGGAGAGGATGAAGGGGTTCTTCTTGATGCTGGAAAATTATTATTTTCCAGTATGTTTTAATTAGGAGAAAGGTACAAATGGGAGCAAAAAGGATTTTGATGGTTGTCGGTGACTACGTGGAAGATTATGAGGTAATGGTGCCTTTCCAGACATTACTGATGGTGGGTCATACGGTACATGTCGTGTGCCCTGGGAAAAAAGCTGGGGAGAAAGTAAAGACAGCTGTACATGACTTCGAGGGAGATCAGACTTACAGCGAGAAGCCAGGACATAACTTTACGGTGAATGAGACTTTTGACAAGGTAAAAGCATCCGATTATGACGCCCTTATCATTCCGGGCGGACGTGCCCCGGAATATATCCGGCTTAATGAGCGTGTCTTGGAGATGGTACGACACTTTGCTGAAAAGAAGAAGCCCATTGCCGCCATTTGCCATGGTATGCAGGTATTGACTGCAGCAGATGTGATTGAAGGAAAAACCTGTACGGCTTATCCTGCATTGGCACCTGAGGTAAAACGAGCAGGTGGAAAATGGATAGACACTCCGTATGACAGGGCACAGGTGGATGGGAATCTGGTTACCGCCCCGGCCTGGCCAGCGCATCCCGAATGGCTTTCCAAATTCCTGGTTTTGCTGGGAACGAAGATCGTTCTGTAATGGAGAGTACGGCGTAGACTCCGATTGGGAAGAAAGGAGTAATATTCTATGCATACCAGATTTACCATTCTATACGGGCTGGCAATCTCGTTTACCCTGTATTTGCTTTCCGGCATGGCAGCCTCTGCATCAACAATCGTGCAGATATCATGTGGAGGATTTCATAGCCTGGCTCTGAAATCAGACGGTACGGTGTGGGCATGGGGTTTAAATATCCACGGTCAGCTTGGTGATGGAACAAATACCGACAGGAAGACACCAGTGCAGGTCAGGGATTTGAATGATGTCGTAGCAATTGCAGGAGGCGTTTGGCATAGTATGGCCTTGAAGACGGATGGCACGGTCTGGACGTGGGGAGGCAACTGGGCTGGACAACTGGGGGATGGCACTACAAAGAGCCGGAATACGCCGGTGCAGGTGAACGACCTTTGTGGTATTACTGAAATCGCCACAAAGGGGCAACATAGCATCGTCCTGAAGTCAGACGGTACGGTCTGGGCCTGGGGACGAAACGCATATGGCCAATTAGGAGACGGGACCACAACCGATAGGCATAGGCCGGTACAGGCAAAGGCGCTTGCCAACATCATCTCCATTGCCGGGGGAGGGTACCACGGTCTTGCCCGTAAGGCAGATGGCACGATCTGGGCATGGGGACTTAATAAGTACGGTCAGGTGGGAGATGGTTCCACTACTGACAGGGCAATTCCTGTTCAGCTCGGCGGATTCGATGGTGTCATTAGTGTCAATTGCGGAGGAGATCACAGCGTTGTCCTGAAGAATAACGGTATTGTTATGACGTGGGGATTTAACCAGTGTGGCCAGTTGGGAGATGGTACGACCGTTAGCAGAAGTACTCCGTATCCGGTGGAAGGGCTTAAAAACGTCGTTGCAATCGCTGGCGGAGGGGATCATACCCTTGTCCTGAAATCAGACGGGACCGTATGGGCGTGGGGGAATAATAATTCCGGTCAGTTGGGTGATGAGACTATTATGGATAGGGGGGTGCCCACCCTCGTGAGAAAACTTGAGCATGTTATCTCTCTTTCTTGCGGTGGACAGCACAGCCTTGCCCTGAAATCCGATGGCACGGTATGGGGATGGGGATTAAACAAAAACGGTCAACTGGGAGACGGTTCTACCTTAAACAGAAACGCGCCAGTGCCGGTAATCAGTCACTAATCAGTTGCATGGTCATGCTTCCTATAAAAATTCGACACGTTACGGAACACGATTTAGATGACTGCTACGCCATCGAGTCTGTTTGTTATACATCTGACGCGGCAACGAGGGAAAAGATTCAGAAGCGCATACAGGTGTTTCCCGAAGGATTTCTCGTTGCCGAATCGAATGGACACATCATGGGGATGATTAACAGCGGATCAACAAACAAAGAGGATATAACGGACGAGGCATTCAAGGATATGGTGGGCCATGTGAGAGACGGGAAAAATATCGTCATCTTTTCTCTGGCAGTCTTGCCGGAATTCCAGGGGAGCGGGGTTTCCAAAAAACTCATGTCAAAATTTATCGGCGCATCAAAAGATATGAAAAAAGAGAAAATCCTCTTAATTTGCAAAGCTGACTTCATTTCCTATTATCAAAAGTATGGCTTTCTGTATGGTGGAAAATCAAAATCAACCCATGGCGGCTTTGAATGGCATGAGATGTATTTATCATTAAATGTTGATTGAAATGAGAGTATCAGGTAAGCTACATTGGAGAATAAAAGATGTGTTTCATAATTAACAATGGGAGAGAGAAGATAACCATAAATCAGGAGGCTGGTATTGAACCAGGGAAAAGAATGCGGGATGATGGAACGGAAGAGGCAATGCCATACAGAATATAAGAGTCCGGTATATTGATTCAATACTTGATCAGACGCAGCCGTGGATCTAAACGTCAGATATGAAATCCGGCTTTCGAGTTGGCATCCCGTGGGGAGTCTATTTTGATTTAGGCGAGTGCAACGGCGTTGCCCTCATCCGCGGTGACGCCTTTGTGTGTGCAACCCGATAAAAGACATTAATTTTGGTATAGGGAATATTACCAGAAAGGCATACGTTTATTATTCTAAGCGCATCGATCTTTCTTCCATGCACAGATAAACCGGGACGTCTTTACCATGCCTTCGAATCCGGGACGTCATTTTTTTGTAGAGGGAGCGCCTTACTTCCTCTGAATATCTAAGCTTGCCATCATGGCCAGCAAAAAATTCCTCATCGAGTATGGTATTGTCCGGAAAACGGTTTTCCATAATCTTCTTTAGCCGCGGCGTCATGCGCAGGGTGCCCAGGCTTATCCATGCAACATTCTCTGCGTCAACTGCTTGAAAGGTCATATCGACCAATGCCTCATAATCAACCTCCCACCCCTGATAATAAATCATGGGGTCAAAATGGAAGGCCACCCGGTAGCCGCAGGCAGCGCACCTCTGAGCTGCTTCGAGTCTCTGCACTAACGGGGCGGTGAAGTGCTCAACGGTTTCCACAATTTTCTGAGGGTTCAACGACCAGGAGATAATAATGTTTCGTGCCCCGGGAACAGAAGTTAAAAGGCCGACATTGTCACTCTTGGTTTTCAACTCGTACATCGTTTTCGGATAGGAGCGGAAAAAGTCAACGATCTGCCGTGAGTATCCTGTGATATGGTCGAACGCCAGGGAATCGGTTAGCTCACAAGAACCGCAGCGGATATTTCTTCCAAGACTCTTGAATGCTGCAAAGAAATCTTCGATATTGGCAGGCAGGATAATACCGGGGGAATTAATATAATCCTGCAGGATGCAATAGGAGCATTCATACGGACATCCGCTGCCCAGATTGACGACAAAATAACCGCAGAACGCCGATTTGCTGGAACAGGGACATTTTTTGAAAAAATCATAGTCCTCGCGCACGAGATAAAAGTTTTCCAGTCTTCGGTTGTAATCTTCGGTGCCGAACCGTCTCTTCCCAATGTGTTCTTTGTAAGTATTTATTATTTCAACATTGCTTTCCGGAAATTGAGTCCTCACCCTGTTTGCCATCTCCGTATGGAAAACGGATGCTTCAATAAACAGGTTTTTGGGCTGAATCTGCGGTTGCAAAGCAACATCAGCCTTCAGTTTTGGATCGATTGTGATATCGAAAAAAGTAGGCCTGATTTTTTGGCCAGATTTAGTGAGAGATGGATAGCGTCGTTCAAGCAGACAATCTTTAATTTCGGAAAATCTAGCCGGTGGTTTTGGCAAGCTCTCGGTTACCTTTGTATAATCGATGCATTCACGTTTGGCAATCTCGAATAAGAGCCTGGATATTTCCTGTTGTTTGTTCATGCCAAAGTAATGGTAGTGTTTCCTAACAAAGGCCTTGATTTGGTTAGGGTTGCTGATCATTGTCTTATTTTATTATGGATCAATTATCGGGAAAAGTGTATAAATATTGTGATACAAGGAACCTCTTAATGTCAAAGGGAAAATCGGAGAGGATAAAATCAATCGTTGGTTGGGTGTAAAGTAAAGGAGGGTATTTATATAGCATGTCCTTTAAACTTGACAATTTATCCACATCTGATAATCTGATCGTATGAATACTAAAGCTAATACATCGTCTATTATGAGGGAAGGAGCTATGTCTATTAGCAAGGTTGGCCAGCGTCGACAGGTTGTTATTCCTAAAGAGATATGCGAAGATTTGGGCCTTAAAGAAGGGGGAGTATGTATCGTGGGACAATCTTAAAAAGAAGATAAAAGGCTAACCCTGAATTTCTATGACATGGACTATTCGGCTTTCTAAAGTGGCAGAAAAACAATTTGAAAAACTCCCCCGGGATCGCCAGCGGAATATTTCTGAGGCCATTGATGGTATGAAAGAATACCCGTTTCGTGGCAACGTTCGCCAATTAAAAGCAAAGGAGTAATTTCTAAAGTCAAAGAGAAAGTAGATCGTCTACTTGAAGAAGGTTATTGGATGACCAAAGAGCAATACGAGAGTTTTCTAAGAGAGGCTAATGAGTTTTAGACTCTATTTAAAATGAGTTATGAGTAAATTGTTTGATAACATACACATTGGCCAGATGACAGTAAAAAATCGGATTATGATGTCCGCCATGGACCTGGGGTTTACCTCAGATGGCACTATTAACGACCGGATTATCAATTTTTACCGGGAACGGGCACAGGGTGGGGTTGGCATCATTGTCGTAGGTGGTTGTTATCCTGAAATGAATGGCAAGGTCTGGAAGAGTATTATTGGGCTGGACAAGGACGAATTAATTCCGGGGCTGAAAAAACTGACCGATGCCATTCACGGGTATGATGTTCGTGTCGCAGCGCAAATCCTGCACGGTGGCCGGAGCGCCTCCTCCTTTTTTACCAAGATGCAGCCTGTTTCGCCGTCCCCGCTCACCCATAGAAGCATCAAGCAGGAGCCTCATGCCCTGACGATCCCGGAGATTAAAATGGTTATCGATAATTATGTCGGTGCGACCATGAGGGCAAAGAAGGCAGGTTTCGACGCCGTGGAACTTCACGGTGGGATGGGATACCTCATCAATCAGTTCCTCTCAAATGCCACCAACAAACGTGATGATGCATATGGCGGAAGCCTTGAAAATAGGACTCGTTTTGCGAGAGAGATCATTTGCACAATAAAAGAGACGGTCGGACAGGATTATCCCATCATTTTTCGCATGTCAGGGGATGACTTTGTAGAGGAGGGACTCCGGATACATGAAAGTCTGGAAATCGCTAAAATATTAGAACAGGCCGGCGCCGACGCCTTTAACGTATCTCCCGGCTGGCACGAGAGCAGGACGCCCATTATGTTGATGGCTATTCCGCGGATGGCATATGCATTTCTTTCAGAGAAGATCAAATCACAGGTGAAGGTGCCTGTGATTGCCTCCGTGAGGATAAACGATCTCAAACTGGCCGAAGAGATTTTAGGGCATGAACAGTCGGATATGGTGTCGATTGGCAGGCCGCTTATTGTGGATCCGGAATTGCCAAATAAGTATAAAAGTGGATGCCTGGATGATATCCGAACCTGTATTGCATGCAATCAGGGGTGTTTTGATTCCTTGCTCAACTTTAAACCCGTTTCGTGCACTTACAATGCGATGGCAGGGCGTGAGGGTGAATATAAGATAACCAGGACGAGCAAGCCGAAAAAGGTGGTGGTTGTAGGCGGAGGGCCTGGCGGTATGGAGGCCGCCCGTGTACTGGCATTACGGGGACACCATGTTACCCTTTACGAAAGAAACAACCAGATGGGTGGTCAATTACGCTATGCCTTTATTCCTCCCGGCCGCGAAGAAATTCAAAATATTATAACCTATCTGGAACGACAGATTGTGAAGCTCAAGGTGCAGGTAAAAACGGGAAAAGAGGCAGATTCCCGGACACTAAAAGAAGAACAGCCCGATGCGGTAATTATTGCCACGGGAGGGAATCCCATCATGCTGAATCTTCCCGGAATACAAGCGGAAAATGTGTGTATCGCCAGTGATGTATTGGACGGCAAGGTGCCTGTCGGGAAAGATGTCGTCATCATTGGCGGCGGAACGGTGGGGTGTGAGGTGGCCTTGCATGTGGCCAAACAGGGGGCAATGAGGCCGGATGTGGCCTGCTTTCTCCTGAAACACAAGGTGCTTGATGCCAGAGATGTGATTGAATACACCGCACGGGGAAACCGGCATGTTACCATACTGGAAATGAAGAGAAAGATTGGAGGAGGCTTTGGCATCTCCACACGATGGATCATCCTGAATGAGATAAAAGACGCCGGAGTAAGGGAGATAACGGAAGTAAAGGTAAAAGAAATTGTAAGCAAACCCGGTAAAAATGGACCCGGAAACACGGGCGTGGTCTATGAAAAGGACGGACAGGAACATTTTATTGCGGCCGATACGGTTATTATTGCTGTGGGATACAGTTCTAATAACGATCTTCAGAGGCAAATAGACGGCAAATTCCCGGAGACATACTTTATCGGCGACTGTGTTAAGGTGCGTACCGCCCTTGAGGCTATTCACGAAGGGTTTGAGGCGGCTTTAAAAATATAAAGTAACGGTAAAAGATCACCGCAGAGAGCGCGGAGAACTCAGAGAAACAAACAAGAAAGGGAAAATCCCACTATAGTAAGCGCATAAAGAAAGTTGTCATTGCGAGGGCGCACGCCCGAAGCAATCTCTATATTGGGATTGCTTCGCTATCGCTCGCAATGACCAGCACATGTCAACTTATTTAATACGTTTACTATATATTTTCTGCTTGTCCCTTGAAACCCTTTGCGACCTCGGCGTTCTCCGCGGTGGATTGAATTGGTTAGTTGTATTTATGAGAAAATATTTTTTGCAAAATTAAAACCCTTATAACATTATTGAGGTAAGGTTTATACTGTAATGAAAGACATCCGCATGAATCGTGGCGATAACTCCGGTTATGCCCACATTGAGTTTGAAGAGGTCAAGGCTGAGAATGGCAAGGTGGTTGGCATTATCTCCATGAAAAAACCGCCCCGGAACTCTATCGGCTCGTGGCTGCTGGACGCCATCTACGATAAAATGGATCAATATGAGGGTGATGATACGATCGGAGCTATTATCATTGCCAGCAAACTCCGGGGGGTATTCAGCGATGGTGCAGATCGTGACGAACTCTTTGGTTCATGGATTTCAGGCCTTGTGGCTGAAAAGAACTACGAACGGTTCAAGCGCGCCCACGATATGTTTGTCGAAATTGAAAATTGCAAAAAACCCGTTATTGCTGCTATTAATGGTGTTACCATTGGCGCGGGACTGGAGCTTGCTATGTTGTGTGATTTGCGGATTGCTTCTGAAACCTCATTTTTCAGCCTGCCGGAGGCAAAGCCTGAGCTGAGTATTATTCCCGGGCTTGGCGGCACACAGCGCCTGCCGCGTTTTATTGGCGCCGCCCGTGCAAAAGAAATGTTGTTCTTGGGGAAGATGATCCGCGCTGAAACTGCTTTGGAATGGGGTCTTGTCAACCACATAGCTCCACAAAAAGAGGTGCTTGATCAGGCACTGGCTATGGCAAAGACTTTACTTGACCGGGATGCAAGAGCGCTCAAGGAGATGAAGAAGTGCATTAATTTTGCCGGAGAGAATGATATCCTCAAAGGCATTGAATATGAAGTTGGGCTCTTTGCAGAGATGATGCGACTAAAACTTGTGAATAAAAATAAGCAAGATTAAAATGAGGTAACAGTTCAGCGCCCCTTCTCCCCTTTGAGGAGCAAGATGGGTGTGAACTGTTACCTGTGTTATGTGAACAGGGAAACGATTTATTCGGTAATCTGTACGGTTACGGTCGTCTTCAACTTAGCCAGTGTATCTTTGAATTTGATCTTCGCATTTCCAGTCGGCTCCTCCGCCGTAATCGTAAATCTGGCCTCTCCGTTAGCGTTTGTTATTGCACTATTTGGTGTGATTGTTATACGTTTTTTACCCAATTTGACCTTCCATGTTATTATCTCGCCGACTGCCGGGGAACCGTCTTCGCATACCACGGTTATCGTTTCTTCACCACTTTCCCCCTCCGTAAGCTGCATCGTTGTGGGGGTTGCCGCCATCGAATCCGCCTCACAGACGGGTGTTGGAAATGGTGTTGGGGACGGCGTTACCGGTATAGGCGCTAATTGGAAATGAAAAATGTTTGCGCCGGTTTGGGGATCCGGATTACCCGCTTCAACTACGACATTCTGAGAAGCAGTTTCATAGCCTTCTTTTGATGCCTCAATAACCTGTTGCCCAAGAGGCACTCCGGTTATCTGGTATACCCCATTTGCCAGAGTAATATCCTCTTTTCCTGTACCACTCACGACTACTTTCACATCGTTAATCGGAGCATCGGTCACGCTGTCTTTAACCCGGCCGGCAATGTTACCAGTTGTGCCAGGTGTTGGTGCCGGCGTTGGCGTCCCGGGTCCGGGCGCTAACTCGAAATTGAAAACATTTTTCCCCGCTTTGTCCGGATTGCCTTCCTCCACCGTGACCGTTTGAGAAGATGAGGTATAGTTTTGCGCAGAGGCCGTTATCTCATGCTGGCCAACGGGTGCATTTTGTAGTGCGTAGACACCATCGATACCCCGTGCAGTGCTTGTCATGGCCGATTCACCGGTGTCGAGTGCAACCGTCACACCATTAATACCGTCCCCCGTTTGCGAGTCAGTAACCCGGCCTGCAACGTTACCTGTTCCCGGTGCGGGTGTTGGCGTTGGTGTCCCAGGTCCAGGCGCTAACTGGAGATTAAAAACATTTTTGCCCGTTTTGTCCGGATTGCCGTCCTCTACCGTGACAGTCTGGGAAGATGGGGTATAGTTCAGCGCAGAAGCCGTTATCGTGTGCTGCCCAACCGGTACGCTTGGTATTCCGTAAACACCATCGACCCCGCGCACGGTGCTTGTTGTAGCCGTCCCCGTTGTGTCGAGTGCCACCGTTACCCCATTGATACCAACTCCGGTCAGCGTGTTGGTAACTCGACCGGCAATGTTACCTGTCCCAATTGACAGATCGATAAAAACTTGTACAGGTGCAGTTTTTTGTATGGTAGTTCCGTCTCCCAATTGGCCTAAATCATTGCGTCCCCATGCCCATGCGGTATCCTCAGACGTTAACGCAAGGCAGTGAAACCCTCCCCCGGCAATGCCGGCAATACTGCTGAGGTTCTTTGCCTGTACGGGAATGGAGCTGTTATTGGTAGTTCCATTGCCCAATTGACCAAAGTCATTGCGTCCCCATGTCCAAACGGTACCGTTTGACTTTATGGCAAGGCTGTGAGAACGCCCACGCTCTATGGCGATAACACTGCCAAGATTCTTTACCTGCACAGGAAGAGTGCTGTTGACGGTAGTTCCGTTACCCAGTTGACCAAAGTCATTACGCCCCCAGGACCAGACGGTATTGTTTGACTTCAGGGCCAGGCAGTGAAAACCGCTGGCAGAAATAGCGGTGATACCGGTGAGTTTGTTGACCTGCACGGGAACCGTGCTGTTTATGGTAGTTCCGTTTCCCAATTGTCCAAAATCATTACGCCCCCAGGACCAGACCGAGCCGTCTGACTTCAGGGCCAGGCAGTGAAAGCCACCGGCAGAAATAGCGGTGATACCGGTGAGTTTGTTGACCTGCACGGGAACCGTGCTGTTTATGGTAGTTCCGTTTCCCAATTGTCCAAAGTCATTACGTCCCCAGGACCAGACCGAGCCGTCTGACTTCAGGGCCAGGCAGTGAAAGCCGCCGGCAGAAATAGCGGTGACACCGGTGAGTTTGTTGACCTGCACGGGAACCGTGCTGTTATTGGTAGTTCCGTCGCCCAATTGTCCAAAATCATTGCGCCCCCATGTCCAGACGGTGCCGTCGGATTTTAACGCCATACTATAAAGCCATCCGCCGGCAATAGAAAGCACATCATGAAAATTATTTGTCTGCGAGGTACCGCCGCCTACCAGCACCGGAACATTACTATTGCCAGTAGTCCCATTGCCCAATTGACCATAGTCATTACGTCCCCATGCCCAGACGGTGTCATCCGGTTTCAAGGCAAGGCTGTGAAATCCCCCGCCATGTATCTGCGGGTTTACCTGCGCAGAGGCAACATGATCGGCAGCCAATACCCCAAAAATTAAAACCGCTATGAATAGAAAAACACGTATCTCATTTTTGACAAGACCAGAAGATCGGTTTTCCATAACCTTGATACCTCCGTTTCTTATGTTAAGGTGTTGGTCTTTATGGGTGATAACGTGATGGATTCCGTAAAACAAAAAAGCCTTACTGCAAAGACATCTTATATCAATCTTCGGCAGTAAGGCTGTCTTTCTATGAGGGGTGGGCGTATTGCGATACACCCCTACAAAAGACCCTTTCCTTTGCGCCCCCGGATCACTCAGGGTTTGCCTTTTTCGGGATACACCTGTAATTTATTTCATGTTAAAAAGGGTAATAGAGATGCTTGAATAAACAAAGAAAGCCAGAAATCGATAAAATTAATATAGCTGTTAATTTGCCAGAAATCAATATATAATATTCAAAATAGTGAAGCCTTATATTTTCTTGACAGCTTGCTGCTTGAAAACTATCCTGATGGTGTCTTTAGAAATTTGTTACAGCCATCGATAACGGATGTGTAAAGGAGTTACGAACCCTTGAAGGACTTTACAGCACAAGATGCCGGGTATTTTGTTAATAAGGCATTGTAATCAAAGAGATCATGAAAAGGGGATACGAATGGAACGCACAAATGAAATGATTGCCGTTAATGAGCCGTTGGGGAAGACTGGTAACCCTTGCGTTATGGTCATATTTGGAGCTTCGGGTGACCTGGCCAAGCGGAAACTTATTCCGGCGCTGTATAATCTTGCGCGTGAACGTTTATTATCCAGAGAATTTGCCATCGTCGGCTTTTCCCGCACCAAGATGAGTCATGAAGAGTTCCGTGAGAGGATCAGCAAGGATATGAAAGAGCATGCGACAGGGGCGATTGATCCGGACTTGTGGAACTGGTTCGTTCAGCGACTCTATTATTCACCGGGGGACATTCAGGACCCAAACGATTACCAGCAACTCAAGGATCTCTTGTTGAAAGTAGATAATGAGCAGGGCACCCGGGGAAATTATCTCTATTATCTTGCAACCTCACCTGAGCTGTTTTCTCCGATTATTCAACACATTGGCGCTGCCGGACTTGCCCTTGAAGAAAACGGGTGCTGGCGACGGGTCATTATTGAAAAGCCATTTGGACGGGATATTGAGTCTGCCCGCGCCCTGAATCAGGAAATCAGAAAGGTACTGAGTGAGAGTCAGATATACCGCATAGACCATTACCTGGGCAAGGAAACCGTGCAAAATATTATGGTCTTCCGTTTTGCCAACGGTATCTTTGAACCCATCTGGAACCGTCGTTACATCGACCACGTACAAATCACGGTTGCCGAAGATATTGGCGTTGGGCAGCGGGGCGACTATTACGACAGCGCCGGCGCGCTGAGAGATATGGTGCCAAACCACATGTTTCAGTTGCTTACGTTGACGGCGATGGAACCGCCGATTTCCTTTGAAGCGGATGCTGTGCGTGATGAACAGGTCAAAATTTTACATGCCATTCAGTCGATAACTCCGGAAGGAGTCCTCAGGTGTACGGTGAGAGGGCAA
>PHFX01000194.1 GCA_007618135.1 Candidatus Brocadia sp. WS118
TAGGGAGATTATCTTTTCGGCAATGCCGCGATTAATATTGCGCTGGAATATTGATTCTTCTTTATCTATAATCTTCGCCAATCTAAGGAACCTTCTGTTTGTTCAACTTGTAAGTATTAATAATTTTCCAAGGCGCAATATAATCAAACTGGATATAAACGAAAAGTTTTAAGATTTGGAATGACGGCGGGTAAAAATTATTTTATGAGCCAGCTAACATGGTATTAACCCATTAGACTTCGCTTATTTCATGTGCCTACATATAGGAATAAATTCCTACAGTTAGGAATTTTTCGGGCATGTTCCTACATATAGGCATATTGAGATGTCTATATGTAGGAATTTCCGTGAATAGGGGCGTGACCATTATTCCATCAGAAAAACCTGCTTCAACTGAATTTTACCGGACAGCGCAAATCTATGTTAAAGATGCTATTGTATTCTCAGGATGAAAGAAGTTAGCGAGGGGAAGGGAGGTTGTCAAGGGGGGAGAAAAAAATAAGGATAAGGGAGGGAAGATTGAAGATTGAAGAGGGAAGATTGAAGATTGAAGAGGGAAGATTGAAGATTGAAGAGTCAAGAGTTAAGAGTTAAGAGTGAAGATTGAAGAGTGAATGATGGGTTTGAGGTTTCCGAAGGGGACGGTGTGCAACCGGATTGTTTTTAAGGACGCAGACGGGAATTTGATTACGACGGCGCGGGCTTTTCATCACCCGGTAAGCTCGACGTATTCGGGCAATGAGTTAGGACAGTTCGAGATCAAGAATACGCGCATTTTTATTGTTTTAGGGGATCTGCGGGATAGGGTCGCGCAGGGGGATTTGATTTGTATCGGGGCGGAGAGCTGGGAGATTTCGGGCTATAAACGGTTTTTTACGCACTCGGAGATTACGGGGCTGAAGGTTTTCCAGATTCCGGACCTGGTGATAGCGCTTTCGGAGACGCTGTCGAATGTTCTGAGGCCGGATGATCTGAAGAGGGCGACGAGGCTTTTGATTATCGGGCCGGCGACGCTTACGGGAACGGTTTCTTTGCAGATCAGCGATGACAACAGCACCTGGGCGACGCTGACGGACAGCACGGGCGAGGATATTACGCTGACGGCGGGGAAGGCGAAGGAGATTACGATCAACGAACGTTCTTACGTGCGGCTGCAAAGCAGCATGAGCGAGGGGGGAAATAGAAGGTTCAAGATATTGCGGCAGCAGGGTTGAGGGCGGGGGGGAAAATAGGCAAAATAGGCATGATGAGGGGGGGCCCCGAGAGGGCCGGGAGCAGGTGCAGGAGCAGGTGGCAGGAGCAGGGGCCGGGAGCAGGGGCAGGAGCAGGTGGCAGGAGCAGGTGGCGGGAGCGGGTGGCAGGAGCGGGTGGCAGGAGCAGGAGCAGGTGGCAGGGATAGTAGGCAGTAGGCAAGGGCGTATGCTTCAGGGGATGCTTGTGGGGGATTTCGACGTTCGGGCTCACGCGCGGCATCACCCGCGGGTCGCGAAGCGGACCGTCGGGTGCATGCCGATGTTAGCTGGCCGGTGGCATCTCCCGGAGAGATTATTTCCTTCATTTTGCACTGGGGCGATACGGATCCGGTGTGCCGGGTGGGATGGGCGGTTCTTTTTTCAGGGAGAGTGAGTGCTCGATCAGCACCTGCCCTGCCGGCCAGCGCACCCAGGCGTTTTCCGGCGCGTAGTTAAGCCAGTGCTCTTCCTTGGGATCCAGGTTGAGGTTGTAAATCCGCGGAACTCCATACTCCCGGGTCGGCGCGAACCCATCGTCGATCTCCTTGGTCATCATCTTCCAGTTGCGCCATTTCACGCCAAAGATCTGGTTACCGACGTAGATGACCACCGACTCCCGGTTCGACTTTTCGTTCTTGCCAAAGAAGAAGTCGGTCTGATCCACACCGTCGATGATGCGGTCGGTCGGCACCTTGCCGCCGGCGATCTGCGCGAAGGTTGGGAAGAGGTCCATCTCGTGCACGATCTCGTTGTTGACCGCGCCCGCCGGCACCTTGCCGGGCCAGCGGATGATGAACGGGACGCGAAGCGATCCTTCGAGACCGGTGAAGTAGCTCCCGCGCCAGGGACCGCTGAAGCCCTGCCAGGGTGGCGTCATCTCGGGGCCGTTGTCGGAGGTGAAGATAAAGATGGTGTTGTCCGCGATGCCCAGTTTGTCCACGGTGTCGATCAACTCGCCAACGTAGGTATCGATCTGCGCGAGGATGTCCGCCCAGAAGCCGTTCCGCGTCTTGCCATCAAAGGCCTGGTGGGGCTTCACAGGCAAGTGAGGCTGTGTGTACGGAACGAAGGCGAAGAACGGCTTGCCCGCCCGGACCTGGCTTTGCATGAACTCGATCGCCTTGTCCGTCAGCTCGCGATCGATCAGCGGGCGCTCCTTTAGGTCGTAAACCTTCACCTTCTTCGGCTCCGCGCCCTTGCGTCCTTCCATCACGTATTCGGGCACGGCGAACGGATTGGACTTCGGGTCGAACATCGAGTTGTCGGGCCAGTTCGCTTCATCGGTGGAGTTCGGAATCCCGTACCACTCATCGAAGCCCTGATCTGTTGGGAAGCGACCTGGCGTGTGGCCGAGGTGCCATTTTCCAAAGCTGCCGGTCGCGTAACCGGCCTCGGCGAGCATCTCGGCCATCGTGATTTCCCACTGGGTCAGACCGTAAATCGGGGTTTCAAGGGGGACGGAAGCATTGCCTGTACGGATGGCGTAGCGGCCGGTCATTAGCGCCGCACGGCTGGGCGTGCATTGGGCCTCGACATTGAAGTTCTGCAGCCGCATCCCCTCACTGGCGAGCTTGTCGATGCGCGGCGTAGGCGCCCCGCGCAGGATGCCTCCACCGTAGACGCCGACCTCGCCCCACCCCAGATTGTCCATCAGGACGAGGACGATGTTAGGATTGGCCTGTTGGGCTGCAGTGACGCTAGGACCAGCAAGTGAAACTGCGATTATCGCCGCAATAGAGAGAATGCATCTCATCGTCGGTTGTCTCCTTTCGGCCAGCTAACGCGGCGTTTCAGCCGTTGGCGGCATCGACCACCAAACTTTGATTAACACTCCGAACTTAATAAATTCTCTAAACTATTACAAATGCACAGAGCCCGCCAATCGGCTGCAAACGCTTTGTTATGTGTTTTTTTACAACAAACAAATATCTTCAAACAGCTCCTATTTGATAGAACATTGTATGCCCTCGATACTGTATAAACGAACCGGTGTTCATGACCTTCATTTTGTTGCGGAACGAACTGCGCATAGATGGAGTGTAAAGTTGATTTCATATCGGTTCCTAGTGCACCTGCTTGTTTTAAAATTTACAAACCACTCAGACCGCATTGTTCTTTCACCCCAGATAGGGAAATTACGGATATAAGTATAGTCATCTGATGTATATACAGCCATATACAAAATTTGTTTTCTATCAGGCTTCATTAATGACATTGCCTCTTCAAGTGTTGGTGCACGCCAATCATCGAAACCTCCATACTTTTCACTATTCATACGGGCAAGTATTTTTTTTACTTCACCCCCTAAATTTTCATTTATCGCTCCCGATGCATTTAAATACGCTAGCCCTTTGGTTTGCCACATTAGATTTGTGACTTTATCATAAACGACTTTGCCATCTTTGCATAGTTCATAGTTATTTGGCACCCCCTTGCCGCCATTATTCCAATCAACATCATAAAATCCTTTCTCCTTGAGCATTGCTAAGACATCTTCTTCTGATAAGGTGGTGGGAGTTGAGCGTAGTGTGACAGAAAGGAGTAAATTATCTATTTCTTGCTCTCTTGTAATAATACTATCTGCATAATCACTTGAAGTCACGCTATCAAAACAACAGAATCGTGTGCTCTTGTGCCAAAAAAACTGTTTTGTTAAACCATTTCTCCAGCCACAAATAGATTTTGGTTTTCCAGTTACCTCAAATCTAAGGGAATCTAACTTTTCGCGAAAGCCAACCGAAAGAGAGTGTGGCTTAGACCACTTTTCGAATTTTGTAAGTCTGTTTTCACTTTCTTTATAATTATTGATCTCGACCGTCATCCAATCGTTAATCTTTTTTAATTTGATATTGATAGCACTAATAAGATTTGGCTCTAATTTTTCAATCAGCGACAGCCTTTTCGACTCTACCAGCCTGAGGCTATCTGGATAGCTATTTTCTATTCCCAGACTGTCTAAAATAATTAAGGCTATTTGAGAATTGAACAAATTATCTTTAATATTTTCTGCATACCAATCCGGAAGGAGATTTTCTTTTTTTCTCTCTTCTTTTCCTTGCTCAATTATAAGCGTATCCAACTTTCCGTCAAAACTCTGTGTAAGAGAATACAGTTGAGCATATGTCTTAATAGAATTATTTTCGAACACACTTATCGTCAAATTTTCTATTTCAGTATTATACCACTCGTATAGTTGTTTCAATTTTTTGCTGAGACGAAATTTAGCCTCTCTCGTGTTTATAATCGCTTTGATGTGGTTTATATGTTGGTTTGCTTCAACAGTATATTCACTATCAGGATATTTTTGGATAAATTGTTCATAAGCATCGATGGTATTTCTATCCATTGTTTTATCCCAATCTTTTACAATTTTTTTCGTACAAGCACTAAGAAACAACATCAGTAGCAAAAAAAATATCTTAGCTTGGCTCATTTTTTTTCTCCATTTGCAAACACATAATGTTTGAATTAAACACGCTTCTAAACCTATTCTGAATATAACCTGGATATGTTTTGGTACGGTATGGACTATCTACTAAAGCTATTTCGCACCTGCTTCAGTGAGCAGTTTGATTATTTCAGTGTGGTTTTTCATTTTTGCAATTTCTAATGGTCTCTTGCCGTTATATGCGATGATATTTATATCAGCTTTATTTTCAAGCAAAATCTTCACTATTGGTGTATATCCTAAATCAACGGCTAATGTAAGGGCTGTAGTTCCTTTGTTATTTTTTGCGTTAACATCTGCACCATTCTGGACAAGATTTTTCACTATTTCTGTATGTCCATTATCAACAGCCAATATAAGAGCTGTATTGCCCAAAGTCTCTTTGGTATCAATATTTGCACCATGATTTATCAAAAGACTAACTGAATTTATATCACCTTCACAGGCAGCCATTAGTGGTGTAAATCCATTATTTGTTGCAGTATTAACATTTGCTCCTTTTGCAATTAATAGTCCGACCAAATTACTATGTTTGTTAAAACAGGAGGTATACAATGGAGTCTCACCTGAATTATTTCTAACGTTTATATCGGAACCATAATTTAATAAGATCTCTACAATTTCTATATGACCATCAACTGCAGCTACAAAAAGAGGAGTTTGTCCTCTAACTTCTCTTGCATTTACATCAGCACCATTTTCTAATAGTATTTTTACAATACCTATAAAGTTAAGGGCAGTAGCCACATGAAGTGGAGTAAATTCCCCTTCTTTGGTTTTTGCATTCACATTAGCATTTTTTTTCACTAGCATATTTACGATATCAATTCTTCCTGTTTGACACGCAAGATACAGCGGTGATACTCCTTGAATCTCTTGCGTGTTTACATTTGCCCCTTTTTCTAATAATATTTCAACAATATCGCTATGACCATCTCGACATACTACCAACAATGGGGTCATTCCGTCAATGGTTTTCCATTCCATGTTTGCGCCTTGGTCTAGTAAAATTCTAACAACATCAGTTCGACCAAAGTAAGAAGCCGAGTACAATGCAGTGGTTCCTTCATACACAGTATTCACATCGACACCTTTATTCAATAGCATCAGAACTATTGAAGGGTTACCATTTCTTGCTGCCAATATTAACTCTTTGGCATCATTAGCATAACATACAAAATATAAAATGGCTACAAAAAACAGGGTCAATTTAAATGTTTTTTTCATCATATTCTCCATAAGATTGTTGAGAAAACATTTAAAATTATTTTTTAGTTGGTCGATAATATTTCTGCGGAAATCACCTTTTTTTGACCTGTAAAGTGTTCTCCTTTAGGCTGAACAGCATATAGTTTTACTTTCCACCCTCTACAAGCAACATTATAAGATGCGGATGATTCATCTCGAACTAGCATTCCCCATTTAATAATATCTTTTTCACTTGCTAAAAACATATTTTGGGGGTATGTATCTATAAGGATACTAATCCCTGGTTCAGTATCTAAACCATCCAAACCCATTCCTTGCACCCTTCTCAACCCGGTTATTGTACCAATATATTGGTTATCAAGAATTTTTTGAGTATTCGACATCGCTTTCTTTGTAAAACGCCCATTAGGGAATTGAGCTTTATACTGTTCATAGGAATCGACTGTATTTACCTTAAGCGCCTTTTCCCAAATACTTTGCTCTATTCCTTCAATTTTTTTTCTAGCACTATCACCAAAAATACTATTAGGGTTTTCTTGTATAAAGGTATTGTAAGATTCAATTTTATTGACTCTCTTTGCATCCTTCCAATCTATCATTTCTATTCTTTGATATGCCTCTTCAGCGAAATCACCATCATTATATTTCCCTAAGAACTGAAGATAATCTGGTTTAGTATCCTTCATCTTCACACTTTCCCAACTTAACTTTTCGATCCTTTTTGATGCCTCATGTGTAAACTCGCTATCCTTGTGATTTTGAAGAAATTCTTCATACGCCTTTACTGTATTCACATTCTGAGCTTTTTCCCAATCTTCTTGGGTTCTATCACAATTTAGCAAAAGGAGTGACATGCAAACCAGTATTAGTAGCCAGAGTTTGATTTGAGTTTTCATAATTAATTTTTCCCCAATTTAAATATTATAGTGAACATTTTATGATAATAATGACTATTGAAGTTTGCGAATCAATTGTTTTTGTTTTAGACTTCATTTGCTGGAGCTATTACACGCACATAACGTGGCGATCACGCGAAAAAACGCCGCCTTGATTTTGGCAACCAATTTTAAAAAACACTCCCCAAACACAATTTACTACAGACTTTGACAAACGCAAGCGGCGATTTTTTCGCGTGCATTGAAAGTTAGCCGCCGCCCCGCGTACTGAACTTTAATATTAGCAAAGGCTTATATAAATTTAAACGCGCTGGTTGCGCTTTTTTGCAACGGGCGCATACCTTTGTCTTTTTAACCAAGCCTAAATTTACCTGCGAGCAAGTGTGCCGTTTACGTTTTTTGAACGGCACTCTTGCGGAATTGAGTTTCAATGCAATGAATTCTACAACAAATCAATCAGTCAATCCGAATTAAAAAAATTACCTGATGATATGTATCTTACAACGATTCTTTCTTTTATTCTCAATATCTCGTTTAAATATATCATCTTCAACTATTGCTCGATTAGGATCATAAACAACAAATAAAATATAGCTCTCATTCGGATATTTTGTCAAGTCCGCCGCAATTCCTTCTGTAACTTTACTTGGTGTTGTTGAGTCACGGATATATTTTGATTCAATTAATAATCCTCCATTATATTTTGAATGGTCAGGAATTGCTCGTGCAAGAGCAAAAGGTATAGATGGGTGTTCTCTTTCATATTTATCCTTTTCTGAATTTATAAGTGCGCTCACTTTATCATTGAAGTCATTTTCATTTTTAGGTTTAACTCTTTGAAAGGCAATGGGAATACCTACGTCTAATCTGGAGCAAATACTTTTTACCAAGCTTTCAACAGGTGGCTTTAAATATACTCTATCATGGATAAGGTTTATTAAAGATGTCTCTGGAAATTTAATCAGCAAATTATCATGAATTTGCATTATCCTCTTTATAGCCTTCAATATTTGACTGCCATGTCTGTGGCACAATTCCCAAATACTCTCAACTTTGTTTATCAAATCATTTCCAGGTATATAATCAACAATGTCTGAAAGTTCATTTACTCTTTCATCGTGGAAATAATCAGCATTCCAACTTGCTAAGTCTGAAGCTTGACGAATGTAATCAATCAGCGCAGTTTTTATGGTTGAATCTTCAATTGCGTTTTGAATAAAGTTGATATTATAAATGCCCGATTCATCATAGTCTTCTAATTCAGAAGCATAAGCAGCAAATCTTCTATCTATACATTGTGAACAACCCCCACAATGGGTCGCATCTCCAATATTTTGGAAAGTTTTGCTACATGAGACGGTACTTGGAATTACCTCTTTTAATCCAAAATCAGCAATTAGTTGAAAAATTTCAGTTTTGGTTTTCCATAAAAATGGCACTTCTATAGTAACAGCTTTCTCTTCAATCGCTGAAAATAATTCTTCTGCCAGCCCAAGTGTCTTGGGATGAGTAGTTCGACTAGCTCTTGCATTAAAAAGGTCCTCCCTTTTGGGAAAATTTAGAGATGTTACTCCATTCTCAAATACGAAAAATCTCTTTTGTGAATACACGTGCGATAAAGCATATGCTATCGAAGTATATAAAAAGGAACGTGTTCTTTGGGTTTCCTCTTTTGCTCTTTTCCCCTTTAAGGTACAAAGAAATTTGTAATGTTTTATTCGATTAGGATATTCTCTATTAAGAAAATTCACTAATTGTTCTTGGGTCTTCGCGCTTCTTGGCTGTGAACGATGAGTCACTAAACATAATTGATCTTTACTTGTTTTTAAAAGTTGGATAACTCCTGCGAAAGAGTCTAACCCTCCTGAGAAGAGAACTACATTGACTTTTTCATTAGCGTTAACTTGGAATTCTTCTTTATCAAAGAGACTGGTCGGTGGCGTTGAATGTCCTGGTAAAAATGTGAATTTATACTGAGCATCACCAGACATGAAGTGCAGAGTTTCAATAAGTTTGCTTGTAACTGAATCAGTATTCCAGAATTTAAAATCTCGAACTTTTATGAAAAAGTGGAATGATCTTGACCAACTTTGATACTCTAACGCGTTAATTGTTCCTCGCAAAGTATATCGATCAGCGCAGAAAACATATGATGCAATTTCTAATAGATCAAGGATTCGATTTGGAAGATAATTCACGTGACTAATGAACTTTGGAAGGGAAATTTGAATATTTTGTTCAATATTGTTTAGGTAGCGATATTCAAGGTACAGAGGTTCAGACTTACTATCGTTGGATATTGATTCTGAAATACGCGCGCCATTACAAGAGACTATCTGAAGCGATAATCTATTCATTTATCTGATACCTCCCTCAACAACTCCTCACGTATTTTGCCAAAGGCAATGGAAAGAAAGTTCTTGATTTCTTTTTCAGGAGGCATTCCTTCTTTAGTATGTTTGTTATACCAACCTGCTGCAAAAGACTGCGTTATTTTTGCAGTCTCAAAGGCATGCTGTGATATTCTGTCAACATGCTCAGATAATTGTTTTTTGAATTGATTTCGTGTAGAAAGATTTGGGATTGCTCCCGAAGCTTCTCTTTCAAGAAAATAATTCAGATATCGTTCAGTAAATTTTCCAAAAAAAAGACGAGCTAACTCACAAAAACCTCCCCCATCTCCAGCCTTGCGCCAAACAACCAATGGATCATCGAATGAATCAAGAAAACTTATTTGAGAGGTTTGGTGCTCTCTATACCAAATTGCTATTGCATCACCGGCAGAATTATGTGCGAAATGCCCGTATTCATAAGACTCTTTTTTTCCATTAACCCAAGAATGGACAGCTTTGGTTAATTCAAGCGGCATAAGATTTTTCGGCAAAGTGATACTGTCTGCCAATTTTAAACTGTAAGGATCGGAAGAACGAGAGGCGACGGATAGGAATACTAAATATTGAAAAGCTGCTACTACACCCTGATCGAATTGAATAAATCGGAACTTCGAACGAACATTTTTTATTGTTTCTTTCGCTATTTCTGCAATGTCTGCTTCGGAATCATCAAATTTTGCAACATGCTCGACTACCTTCTGCCATTTCTCTGTTTTGGGAAGAACTGCTATACGTTCATGTCCCATAATTTTTTCCTTAATAATTATTGGCGATGTTGTAGTTTAAACTTATTTCGATAAGCAACGCAAGCAATAATTTGACTGGAGATGGCTAACATGGGCACTATCAGTATTAGATATACTCGAAAATACTAAATTTTTACAAACCCGCAGCTAATTGGAGTTGTTCTACAAACTTAGTTTCTACAAATTCACCATAATCAGATAGTTTTATCACCTCAAAAGCCAAAACAATTTCTCGTAATAATCCAGGACAATCACCCTTGCATGATGCTAGAAGCTTATTGAATTTACGCTCGATCTCATCTTGTCTGAGTGCTACTTCTGACGAAATAAATTCTAAAATTAGTGAATACCATTCTAGCAACAGATCATTTGCTTTCGCTTTATTGATCTTCCCCAAAACTGAACTGATTTTGCTCTCTTTTACGTTCATAGGATTTGTATGTATTTCAGTCAAAATATGCCAAAATTCAAGCAATGCATGAAGTTCATAAGAGCCTAATCTTCTATGGTCATAACAGAATTCCGATGGTATTGTTGCTGTTTTTTTATTGTAGAATAATCTTTGTATACCTTGTTGTATTGGTATGTACGATGAAAGTGCCTTGTAAATTGATTCAGAAGCGAGTTTGTATTTTTTTAAACCCAAATAGCAGAAGCAACGGAGCCATAGAGAGAAGGTTAGTCCCCTTCCTCTTTTCTCGCTAGAAGCTCTCCATAGTCTATCCAATCGATCTAAGTTATCAATTGCATTTTCAAATTGTTGATAGTGTGCATTAATCAGCGCATTACCAAAATGAACTATCTGATTACTGGCGGTTTTAAAAAAGCGTTCTTTCTCAGAATGTACGGTATTATCCAAAAGGCTAGCCCGTAATAAATAGATAGCGATTCTGTCACCAGGAAGAGAATTCCTTTTTGACAAGAGAACCAATTCTCTTCTTAGATCTTTTGGTTTTCCCGATCTGTACAATTCATAAACTCTACGAATATTGTTGTCAGATGAGGATGACCAATTTACTACATCTTCATTGTTTTTAAGCAGGCCTGCATAAATAGAGACTGTATCTGTTCGAATTTTAGCTAACTTCTGCTTTAATTTTTTCGTTTCCTCACCAATACTATCTAAAACTGAAATAGTAACCTCCAACACATTCTCTGAATCGGGGTTTAGATCAACTGCTTTTCTTGCAAGTCGTGAAAGTCTGAGCGGAGGCGGTGTCGACACATAATTTGTTGCTATCTCAGCCCGAATCAAGTCTACTATCGAGGCAGATAATCGACCTTTTTCTCTTTCCGTGAGTGATTTATCCTGAGTGCATGAATTTAATAGAATTGCGGCTTTTTCAAATTGTTGTTCTTTCTTAAGTTTGATTACGTAGTTTAAAGTATCTGTTAATGAAGGCTGGATGTATGATATTAATTCCTGAACAAAAGAATGGTCGCCTTCGGTTATATATGGAATTATTAAGATACCGATTTCTTCTAAGTCTTTTCCCCTTTGTTCGGCTTCTTCATTGGAGTTAACACTTAAAACAGCATAATGTTGGCATCGTTCTTCTCGTGGAATATTTCTAAGAACATCAAGATATGGGTCTGATACCAAAGAACACCCAAGGAACAATACTGAATAGTTTGAAAATATTTCACGGATTTGGTTCCATAGTTCAGGTGTATAAAGACGCACATATTGAGACCTTGTGAGTACCCAAGACTTTGGATTCTCTATTGTCCCGTGAAGTTTTAGTAAGACTTGTCCAGTCTTAAAAGCACTTCTTCGAAAGTTATCAGGTGTTACGGGTACAAACCAAGGCATTGTTGTTTCAATGACTCGATCATAATTTGTAGTGACTATTATTCTAATTCCAAGTCGTGATAAAAAATGAGGCGTATCTCCAGGCATCATTGGCTGAGTAAAGGCAAAAGCTTTGACCATTTCCCTATCTATTTCTGCTTCTAACCGTACGGCGATAAATTCTGCTGCTAAGTCTAATAATCCGCGGCGAAGGCAGTAATTGACAACTGATATATCATCATTATCAGGAAGCTTTGTAGATAGTTCATTAAGAAAACCTGACCAAGATGGCATTCCGTATGGGATGCTAAGGCCTGCTCCAATCCAGGGTATTAAATTCTCTGGATTTTCACTAACTAAATTCTTTACAGCATCCAGACGTTTCTTGAGAAAACCGAAGTTTCGAATTTCATCGATAGTTGTTCTCATATCTTTTTTGTAGAGCCCGCTAATTGTGAATGTCTATCAACCTTTTTATCACTTTTTTTGTGGCTAACGCGATGCTAACCCGGCCAAATGCACCGACTACAAAACTACAAAAACACGATTGATTTGAACCCACGAAAAGCCTTGAAAAACAAGCCCAGACTGCATTTGGATCGGGTTGAGCAAAAGTTAGGAGCAAGCATACTTTACCAACAATATTTGTATAATGGTCTCTACTTTTTAGAATCTAAGCTTTGTATTTGTTTCAAGTAATAGTTCTCGATTTCACTCAAAATATTCTTCTTAATGCTCTCTGAATCTGTCTTGAATTTGCTGAGCAGATTATCTGCTTCAGACTTAACTTCAGTCAACTTTTTGCTAATGGTATCTAAATCGTTCTGTAATTTAGGTTGCAAATCAGTTAGTTTGTGATTGATCAATTTCAATTTCTCTTCATAGGAAGAGAATTTTTCATCAATAGCTTTTGCACCGCTAGAAAGTACGCCTTGGAATTTCTCATCATATTCCTTTATGCTGCTTTCTACCTCACGACGAGCAATACTTCCAACTTGCCATACTGACAGGCCAATATTTAAAGCGATTAGCAACGTGACGATCGTAACAAAAATTGTTACCCAAACTTCCAGATCAGCCTTTGTTGATTCAAGAACAGCTACTCGCCTCTCGATTGATATCAAATTGTCGGTGCTGTCCCGTTTACTAGAAAGATAATCACTCGGTGCGCCGCCACCACCGCCAGGTATTGCTGTTTGTCCAGGTAGACGATTTATGGTAACTAAATTTGATGAAAGTATTAAGATGATTATAGTTACCAATAACGTGGATTTATGATTATGAGATTTTGCTGGCATTTTTCTTCCTTATGTCGCTAACAGACTGTTTAATTTGTCTCTTGATTTGCCTATTCATTTGTTTCGTTTCTTTTTTCAAATCTTTTAGAGTATGATTATATCGATGTTCAAATTTATTTTGGATATTCGATGAAGCAAAAATTACATTTTGTGTGCTCTCCTTAATCATATTTTCAATTTCATCCATTTTGTGTTCGAGTTCATTAATGTTAATTTCTAGAAGTTTTGTTTTGTCTCCAAGTTGGTTTCTCAGTCTTTTCTCATATTCTGACAGGCGCATAATAATATCTGAACGTGCCACTTGTCTTACTTTCCAAATACTTAGCGAGTAATTTAATGCTATAGTGCCTATTCCAAAAATTAACAATGCGATGAGTAAAGTGGTCAGCCTTAATTTACTAATCTCTAAATTAAGAATACGAGTCTCAAGATTAGAAGAAAAATAATAATTGGAAATTGGTATCGGCTGTCCTCCCATAGCAATCTCATGTGTGAATATGTTCTGACTATCAGGAAACATTAAATCGACGCTTGTATGAACTAACACAACAAACAATAAGGCCAAAATTAGCAGCAACGAAATTTGATACATTTTTTCAAAAAAGTTACTACTCCTAATAGAAGAATATTTGTAGAAATCGATAATAATTTTTTGTGCCTGTTCTAAGTAAGAGAGAGCTGCATCATATCTATGTTTACTATTAATTGGTAAATTTTCATAGGATTTATACCAATTAATACTGCGAAGAATCTTTTCCTTCCTTTTATCCAGTCTGCTTAATTCAGTTAATAATTGTTTCCTAATATTGCTACCTGCGCTTGATCGAAGCCCTTTAAAAAAAATTAAGAGGCCAACACAAAATAGGATACCCCATACCGTTGTACCCTTTGCCCTTGTAGGCTTAGCATCATCCACAAAGTTCCATAAACTATTATATTCATTCGAACTGGCATTAAAGTCATTCCAAAATAATATCCTCCCAGGGGAACGGTTAATTAAAGGGAAGAAGAGATCAACAAGCATATTCCCAGAGAAGTCATATTTTACATCTTTACGGAGAACAGGATAGTCATGAGAAGCATAACCAGGTGATTCCTTTCTTATAACTGGGTTAGGAAGTGGATCGGGCACAAATAAGGAGTCGGCTCTAGATATATCAAGTTTCTTCTTAGATGGTTTAATCTTGAATTTGAATATGGAATTAGAATCTGTAAAGTAAAAATATTCCATCACATAATAGTAATTTTCTTTCAAGCTAGATGCATTATAGTAATGTGATGGAGCATACCACCCCTTTCCAGCATTTTCATCTTCAAACTCAAATCCATGTAGAAAATCGTACACAGCGATCATAATCTTTGAATTAGGCGGTATCGGTTGAGTATAGAACTTTATAGCAGACAAGATAATTAAAACCAGTCCTATTCCTGCATATGTAAAATTTGTACTGTGCATTCTTCCTTTTGTAATTTAGATTGTCAATATGCTCCTAACTTAGTATTAACCCATTAGACTCCACTAATTTCATGTTCCTACATATAGGAACAACTTCCTAAATATAGGCATTTTTCAGGCATGTTCCTCATATAGGAATATTCAGGTTCCTCTATGTAGGAACTTTACTCGCGGGAAACCCGATTTCTGTTATTCCTACATGTAGCCATTTTCATTCCTTGACAATTCGATCCCGCAGGGCCGCGCGCACCTGCTCCAGCAACTTGGCTTGCCCCGTCGGGGGCTGCTCTTGTATGGGCGGCGATGGATTGGCTGATACCACGGCTTCCCCCTGCTCAAAAAACGACTGCTGCTTATACTTTCTGTAAAACCGGGCAACTATCCTTGTTATGGTTTGTAAATCCGACTGAAAAGTTGGTAGAACTTAAAAGAATCCCCCAAAATTGTCAAGCCTGAATTTGCCCATTTTAACCTGCGTCCTAAAGTTCTCCTTCCCCTTTCCGATGGTGGATAATTGCACAGCTCGAACGCTTATTTCTGAAACGAATCCTGATACCCCGGAACGCTACGACTGGTCTTTATCATCGAAAATAGCTTCCCAATATTCGGAATGGGGGTAAAACCGGTTAGAATGGGTTTCCGAAAATTCGGAAAGCGCGTCTAATCCTTTAGAATCGCATTCTGAAAATTCGGAATGCAGGTCTAATCGTTTAGAACCGCATTCTGAAAACCCGGAAGGCAGGTCTAAACGGTTAGAACCGCATTCCGGAAATCCAGAAGGCGTGTCTAAACATTTAGAATCGCATTCCGGAAATTCGGAAAGCAGGTCTAATCGTTGGGAATGGCATTCTGAAAATTCGGAATGCGGTACTCCTCCCTCGGAGCAAACCTTTTTGAAAAAAGATAGAAACGCTGATGAGTCGCCTGGCCGCCCCGGG
>PHFX01000195.1 GCA_007618135.1 Candidatus Brocadia sp. WS118
AAACACAGCTTGAAGAATTTAATTACCCATTGTGATGAAACAGTATCTTTTGGTCACGACATTGTGATATTTCCTGGGTTTCAGCGGTTTTACTGAACGATGTCCTGAACGTTATTTTTGTGAACGATGTCCTGAACGTTGTCATTTAGGGAAATAATCGGGATATTTTGATTTTAACAAAACAAGCTTACAATAATCAATTATGGCATCGGGTGTTTTACTAAGATACGGTCTCTTTCGTTTATCTATGGGGTCATTTTTTTCTTTTTGTTTTTTCAAAAAACTTTGTTTTGCAGCTTCCCATTGTTCTACTTTGTTTTGATACTGCCTTTGAAACTCAGCGTTCTTCACTCCCCATTGTTTTAGTTCATCTTGATATTGCCTTTCTAGTTCAGCCAGTTCGTCTTGATATTGCTTTTCAAGCGCGGTATTCTTTATTTCCCATTGTTTTAGCTCGTCTTGATACTGTTTTTCAGCTTTCCTTTCCAATTCTTCCAGTTCGTCTTGATATTGTTTTTTAAGCGCAGCATTCTTCATTTCCCATTGTTTCAGTTCATCTTGGTACTGCTTTTCTAGTTCGGCCTTTCTTTTGAATATTATCTCAAAAATGCGCTTTGCGATGTTCTGGCTTGTTTCACATTCCAGGTATTTTAGGTCTATTTCTTTAAGCAGTTCTCTAAACCATTCTGGTCCCCACCCATCCCACCACAAATCTTTCACTTCTATAATCAATAGAGATTTTCGAGTCACTATATAACGACGGCACAAATCTCTTACGGTGTCTTCCCAGGATGGTTTTCCAGTAACGGCCGGTAACTGGTGTGGTTGAGGCTTTGGTAGTAACTGGGGCGGTGGCGGTTTTGGTCTAAATTGAGGTAGTTGAGGCCTTGGCTTATGTTGAGGTGGCTGAGGTCTTGGTTTACGTCGAGGTAGCTGAGGTTTTTGATCAAGCAGAGACGGCGGCTGAGGTTTTTGCTCAGAGAATTTGGACTTGTCCTTTAAGGTTTCCCAAGGGTCCATACCATCTTTATTAAGACGATATTTTAGAATATGTTCAATACGCTCTAATTCATCCTCATCAGTCTTTGACATAATATAAGGGACATCATAAAGAGGTCTTAACAGACTGTCCGAAAATTTAATGGCAATCTCAAATGGATACTATGTATTGTCCAATTTTATATAGAAATTCTGGGGCAAAATCAGCCCCGTTTGGCCATTCGATGGTATTGGTTTCTGAGTTAACTCTTACTTGCTTAAATAGGTTGGTATTTTTGAGTGGTTCAAACATTTCGCCGTAAAGTTCATCTTTTAGATCCACGTCTTTGATAATACCATCACTAAATTCTATCCTTTGATTTCAGGCATTCACCATATCTTTCTTTAACATACTTCTTGACTTTTACGGGGATTATAACTACTTTAATTAAGTTAAATCAAGGTAAATAATATTCCACAGTGGGAGATGAGGATACGGAAAAAACGGGTAAACATGGATTATTTAAAAAGTAAAAAGTAACGACACCGTTTGTCATTCTGAGCGAAGCGAAGAATCTTGTCTAATTGGTGCATATTATGAAATTAAAGGATGATTTAAGAAGTCAGATTCTATCAAAGGTAAAAAAAGTCGTTATCAAGGTCGGTACCGGTGTGCTCACTACCGAAGATGGATATGTGGATAAGAGGCAAATACAGGGGCTGGCAGAACAGGTGGTGGAACTCAAGAAGATGGGATACGATGTTGTTGTGGTAAGCTCCGGTGCAGTTGGGTCCGGAATGGGAGAACTTGGTATAGAAAAGAGACCCGTCACATTGCCTGAATTACAGGCGGTTGCCGCAATTGGGCAAAGTAAATTGATCAGCGCGTATGATGATTGTTTTAAATTGCATGGGTATCACGCGGCTCAGATACTGCTTACCCGCGAAGACTTTGAGGACCGTCAGAGATACTTAAATACCTGCAATACGATTCATACCCTCTTTCAGCTCAATGCCATCCCCGTGGTAAACGAAAACGATACAATTTCCGTGGATGAAATCAAGTTTGGCGATAATGACGCACTCTCAGCTCTGGTAACGAATCTGCTGAACGCAGAGTTGCTTATTATCCTCTCTTCCGTTGATGGGCTATACGATAAGTTTCCCACAGGAAAAAGCAAGGCATCCGTTATTTCCATAGTTGACAATATTTCAGAAGAAATACGGCAATTGGCCTTTGATTTCAAGACCAAACGGGGCGTAGGCGGTATGCAGACCAAGCTGGATGCGGCATCCGTTGTGACAAATGCAGGGGAAGCCATGATTATTGCCAATGGAAGGGCGGATGGGGTATTGAAGAAGATTGTACAAGGTGTGCATATCGGCACCTTGTTTCTTCCCAAAGAGGAGAAGATGACGAGCCGTAAACGGTGGATCGGTTATACCATAAAGCCAAAAGGGAGGATTTGCATTGATGATGGCGCAATGCATGCCTTGCGAGATAAGGGGAAGAGTCTCCTTGCATCAGGCATTGTGTCTGTGGAAGGGACGTTTCATAAAGGGGATACCATCTCAATCTGTGGTAAGGGGAATGGTGCTATTATTGCGCGTGGCCTGACAAACTATTCTTCCGAAGAGATTGAGAGGATTAAGGGATGCAGTACCTCTCATATTGCTAAGGTGCTGGGGTATAAGTTATACGATGAGGTTATTCATCGGGACAATATGGTAATTTTATAAGGGTAAATCTATCACCACAAAGACGCAAAGAACGCAAAGTAAATTATCAAAAATCAAAATGTAAAATGACAAATCAAGATTCAAATCATTTTTCTATCATCCAACATTTATCCTTCAACTCTTTTGCGCACGTTTTTTCACAACCCCCTTCACCCCCTTTACTAAAGGGGACTTGGTTGCGGCTGTGCTGTGCTATGTATTGCATCGATGATCTTTTTGACCTTTTTTGTTTCAAGAGGATCGGTTGTTAATCTTAACGCTTCTTCGAGATAATAAAGGGCCTTTGGGGTATCTTTCTGATGTTTAAAATAGAGTATGCCCAGGTCTCTGTATGCAAAATAATCATTCACATTATATTTTATAGCACCATGGAATTCGTGTATTGCCTCCTCAAAAAGACCCTGCGCTCCATATGCAATGCCGAGGTTATAATGTGCATCTAAATGTTCCGGTTTGTAATGGATGGCCTTTTTCAGTTCATTGATTGCCTTTTCTGGTATTCCCTTTTTAAGATATAATGCCCCTAAATTGTTGTAGGCATCCGCATAGGTGCCATCTATTCTTAATGCCTCCATATATTCGGTCTGCGCCTTCTCCGAATTGCCGGTACGTTCGTACGTGTTTCCAAGGTTATTGTGGGTAAGCGGGAAATAGGGGTTGTTGGCCAGTGCTTGTTTGTACGCCTCAATGGCCATATCGTAGAGTCCTTGTTTATCGTAAAGCACCCCGAGATTATTGAAGGCAAGGGTATTGTCGTTGTAACTTGTTATAGAGGCCTTGTATTCTTCTATGGCCTTGTCAATCAATCCGATTTTTTCGTAGGTAGCGCCTAAGTTGTAATGAATAAAGGGATAGCTGTATGGAAAGGTAAGCGCCTTTTTGTACAAGTGAATGGCAGCTTCGTAGCGATTATTTTTGAAGTGGATATTGCCTAAATTACTGCATGCACGTGCGCTGTTGGGTTCACGCTTAAGAGTATAACCCCATAATGTGGTGTCGTCTTGCCACACCCCATTCCTGGAGATGGCGCTAATCTGTAAGCCAAGGAGAATTGCCCCAAATAAAATAGCTATGCCTTTCCTGGGGGACAGATAGTTTGCCAGGATATAGCCGGCACTACCGCAAAACCCAATGATAGGCAGATACAAATATCTTTCTGCCATAATGTTTCCAATGGGAATAATACCGAGCACCGGCAGCAGGGCAATGAAAAACCATAGGTTAAAGAAGATTATGGGTTTATCCTGCTTGCGGAGCCGTATGATAACGATAACTCCGGAGGCGATGCATAGAGATGACACCATAAATGAGAGGCTGATATATGAGGAAGGCGGTACACAATAATCTGCATTCAGGTTGATGGGCAGAAATAAAAGTTTTATATATGACGCAACGACTTTTGTCATGGTAACGACATTAGATGGGGAAACGTTGATCGTTTTAAAGGTGTTTTTCAATACCATGAACCGTATGAAAAGATACATGCCGGTAATTGCAATATATCCGCTATAAAAGGGTACCAGCCTGGCTATCCTCATGAACCAGGTTGAGATGGATGATGCCTTCAGTGAATTTTGGCGAAAGTATAATAGATCGAATACCATGATAAGGATGGGCAGGGTAACCGCCATCTCCTTTGAAAAGAGGGCCAGGCAATAAGAGGCGCACGAGAGGAAGTAGTAAATGATACATCGCGCGTTTGTTTTTTGTGGCAAAGGATTTGCTTTTTTGGAGAAAGGGAGGCGTATCTTTATAAAGAAGATAAATGACAGCAGGAAGAAGATAGAAGCCAGGATGTCTTCCCGATAGCAAACGGCATTCACGGTTTCTGTAAGAATGGGATGTGACAAGAACAGCAAGGTGGCAAGTAAGGAGACGGTATCTTTCTTACAGATACTTTTTATAAGGCAATACAGGAGAAACACATTGCCGGTATGCAATACGACATTGGTAAGGTGATAGCCGAATGGATTGAGCCGCCAGAGAGCATAGTCGATAAAATAGGTGAGTGTAACAACAGGACGATAACTGAGTTCCCCCGAAAGGAGTAAATAATCTTTCTGGAACAGTTTTGGTAAATTTCCCAGAGATTTAATGAGATAATTCTCGGTAATGATATAAACATCGTCATAAACAAAGGTGTTAGACAAGGAGTTTATATACACGAGCGCTGAGATAAAAATAACAAGGGGTAAGATTTTCTTTACATACATCTGTTTCATGGTCGAGTCTTTCTTGGGTGAATAGAGAAAGGATTTAACCACAAAGGCACAAAGAACACAAAGAAAAAAGGTAATAATTTAGTTTTATGAAAACGTAGGGGCGAAAACATTTGTTCGTTTGAGTATGAGCCATTTATGCCAGTTATAGCAAATGTTTCGCCCTTACACTGTGCGGCAAACATCGCGATTATAGGGATTTTTCAAAAAACTAAAATGTTGCAAGAATGATAACAGATTTGCTTGTCTCTTGATTCTTGGACAAGACAAGAATAAACTGAATGCTCATAAGAATTTTATGATTAGTGGTTTTCAGGTAACTATGAAAGATGGCCAACTGTTTAGGAGGATATTTCCGTGGAATATCAATTTTTAATCGATACGTATGAAACCGAGCGGATGAAGACGCTGAGCGTTTGGAGTATGTTTAAGGACGAAGATATGCGTGTGCGTCCTCGCCTGCATGACAGGCGTGGAAGGAACGCCCTGGAGCATATGGTGCATCAGTGTGTGAGTGAGAACCTCTGGTTTCGCAATATGCTAGAGATCGATGTCAGCGCCCCGCCTTTGCCAAAAGAGGAAACACGTTTGGAGTTTATCAAGCGCTATGCGGAGGATTCCGGAAAACGGCTTGCAGCCTTGCAAAACACAGATAAGTCCTGGTGGGAGAAGGTAGTGACATTCTTTGACACGAAGCGGTCGAGGGCGTGGATCATGACCAGAAGAATCGCACATTCGGCGCATCATCGTGGGCAGTTAACCGTGATGTTGCGCATGTTGGGACGGGAAATTTACAGCACCTACGGCCCTTCTGCAGATACCGGTGGTTTGATGATACATAATGCACCAACAATATATCCATACCCCAGCATAGAATCGCTTATTGATGGTGAAATGCGTGGCGGAGCCAAAGAGCCACTGCCGGGACCCGGAGATAAATCGTGCACAGAACGGCCTGAAGCCGGGTAATGAATGTTCTTGTGCCAATACTACCGCACATCTTTCATTTGGTTTCTGAAAAAGGTGCAAACCTTTTGTGAAATGAGGTCTTCCTGCCCGCGGTAGAAATGGTCGCTATTTTCAATGAGTTCCAGGGTCTTTGGTGGTGACAGGCTTTCAAAACCCTTCAGGGTATCTTTTGTTGCCGTTGAGAAATCATTCTCGCTATAGATGCATAATTTGTTCATTGTGCATGTACGAAACAAATCCAAAGGGTATCGGCCAAAGGGAATTGAGATACCGGTGAATGCCTTCACGTTTTTACTTTCTGCAATCGCCCGCATTCCAACGAAGGCGCCAAATGAATATCCCGCGATAAAGATATCATGCGTTATGCCAGGCTGTGAAATTATGAATGAAAGCGCTGCATGAGTATCCACAACGGCATCAGAGTAGTCACCCCCATTCAAAGATCGGTCCCAGCATTGGAACCGTTGGGCGATATCTGCTATATTCGATGCACTGTTTCCCACACCACGATAGTTGAATCGGAGGGATGCAAACCCCATATCGGCGGATACCCGGGCAAGGCTGGTAATGATGTTGTTGTCCATATCACCGCCCAGATTAGGGTGTGGTGCGCATAACAGGATTGCGGGGGATGACGGTGACTCTTCATGATATGTTAAAATTCCTTCCAGTTTTAGACCGTCTGAATAAAAATGTACGCATTCTTCAATCATGGCTAAAAAGCATCTTCTCCGTGTTTCGGCTTCTCACGGGTAATATCCATCGATTTTAAAAGTTTTTGCGATAACCGGAAATTATGCATGCCATATGATTGCACCAGTCTCAAGAGATGCCGTGTGTCTTGTGTCCCGGTATTGTTCTCGTAGAATTGTTTGATTTGTTTATCGAGTGTCTCCTTCCATGCATCATGTAACAGTCCATAATCGTTGTTATGGCATGCTATGCAATAATTGCGCACGGCTTTAAACGAAAGCCCGTCCGGTTCCGGCTTATGACAATCGGTACAGGAAACTGCTGCAGACATCCAATCGGGCATTTTTATTTCCATACCCCGGAATTCTCCCTTTAGGTAATCTTGTACTTCGGTGTGGCAAGGTAAACAATCCATTTTATAAACGGCTGTTTCCTGATTTTCTGGGAAAATACGTGTGGCAGTTTCATGCTCTTTGTTATGGTGGCAGATCCAGCAGTCTTTCTTTTGTATCGTCAGCCCACCATGGGTTTTTGTATGAACGGTATCGTTATTATGGCATTGATGACACTCCAATCCCTGATGGGGAGAGTGAGATTCATGTCTGAATATTTCTCCCTGGTGCACAGTATGATACGCCAGATAATTCACGTGACATCTGTCCGTACATGAGCCGGAAGGAAAAGGCACATCGTCTGGTTTAGCGACGATACGGTCATTTCCTTTGGCGATCGATGACAACGCAACAATACTTAAATAAAACATCAATCGTACAAAAAATTTGGACATGGTATTCAGTTCACGCTTTGTCTTAAATGGGTAATGCTATAATCCAATAGATATTTTATATACTTGATATTGTGAGCGCCAGAACTGCCGTCTTCCCTGACGAGGTTATAATTTGCCTCCGCCTCATGAATGGCCTGGCTCGTGTCAGCGTTATTGCGCCTTTTGGCCTGGGTCAGTAACCTCCGCAACAAATGCATCTGAGACGTTACAAAACGCATCTGTTCAGCCAATATTCTGTCAAATCCCTTTCCGTGGCAATCGTTGCATACCGTATGCTCAGCGTGAGTAGACCGTTGTTTATCCTGATGACATGCAGAACAATTTAACGTTGCAAGGTACATGGGATCAGGTTCACCTTTGATGCCCACACCACCCATTCCCATCATAATCAATTCCTGCACTTTGTGCCCTGTTACAACAGGCTGCGGATAAGGATCATCTCCAGAGACGGGATTGGCCGGCTTGATCCAGCCGTGGGTAAGAGAATCATGGCATGACGTACAGGCAACCTTGTGCTTTTCAATATGAATAGTATGTATATCCGGCACCCTGTCTGAATAACCAGCGATCTCTGCATGACATTGATAACAACTCCTTTTATCAACTCCTCCGTCACCCTGAATGATATCAAAATGGCAGCCGGAGCAAGAGATTTTTTCATTCTTTTCGTATGTTTCGTGCTGAAAAATCTTTCCGTATATGTCCTTTGTTTTTTCGATATGAGCATGACACAGCGTGCAGTCAGATATGGATTTGTCATTTTGGGTATAAAGAGGTTTCGTGGTATTGATAAAATGGCAGGTGTCACATGTCCTTGCATCCGTTTCAAAATGTTTTTCACTCCTGATGTGGGCATGACACGAGGTACATTTCAGTTTAAGATTGTTCGATAACTTGACTATATGCGTCTTATGCTGAAAGGAGATGTTATTTTTGTACTGCACTGTCTGAACAGTTAATTTGTTCAGCGGGTGGCATGATTCAGCAGTGCAATGCTCATCCCGTATTTCAACAGCCATTTGCGCTATGCCCGTGTTCTTGTGGGTATGGCACTCAATACAGGCAATATCTTGTAATGATGGTTTTTTACAGGCGTTATTGAAGGTCATGGCACCGTGGCATTTGGCGCAGAATGGGAGGGTTCTTGGTCTCGTTATGGTAACGAAAAGTGCCATCATAACCATTCCCATGGCAATTCCAGCTGCAATTGCAAGCCTTGCAGCAAGTCTGGTATTTAATCTCTTTACATCGTTAAACATAGTGGTTACAGGTGATGGGTCGCTTCTGCAAGTAAGGTGTTTTTGTCTTTGCTAAAAGAGGTTCTGACCATTGTAGCCTTGAGCATAGATACATTCTTACTCCCTGCAAAACGAAAGGTGACATTTTTCTTCCCCTTGTATGGTAAGGCTGTTTTTAATTCAACGAACAGGCTTTCCTGTTTTAATGCGACAACCCGGCCTGCATTATCCAGGAGTTCCACCATAACAACGACCTCACGATATCCGTAATCCCCGGTGGGTACGCTGTGGGGGATACCGGTGTTTTCCAGTTCCAAAAGCCCTTCAACTCTGCCTTCCGGGCGGGTTACTTGTATAAACGACAATTTTAGCGGATTCTCATGATTCTTGAAAAATGCCAGAGATGTGAAAAGATGCTGTTTTCCTTCTCTTCTCGGATATATTTTTTGCCAAGGATCGTCCTGGATAAGTTTGCGGTTTATTGCAGGCATGTGGCAATCCTGGCAGGTTTTCCGGCCCTCTGCCATACCCGATACCTGCCATGCCGCATACGTGCCCACATGACATTTTCCGCACAATTCGCTTGACCGAAAAAAGGGGTTTTCCCCGGCAATAGGATGCGGCCCGTGCGCAGGGGTAGGGCCGCTTAATTTGCAGTCATTCAGATGACAACTGTTACAGTTTACTCCTTCCGATTTGTTTTCATTCCGTGGTTTAATCTTTTCGCCCGTAAAGATGGTTTCCGGGGCATGACATCCAATGCAAAAGGTAAATTGGTAGTCATTAGTCTCTTCCCTGAATGCCTCGTTCATGAAACTGCCGGCGTGGGGTGAGTCCTTCCACTCACGGTAGATATCCTGATGACAATCTCCACACCGTTCTGATTTAGGAGATTTGGGTCCCTTTTCAACCAATTCAGGATAGATGGTACAGCTGCCCGGAAGCAAACAGGCAGTTAGAAAGAGAAGAGAGATAAAAATATTTGGGAGTTTTACGTTTTTATAAAACATAGCGTAATCAGGGAGATAATCGTAGAAATAACGATCGCAAACAGTACAGGCCGATGCCACAGATTGCAGCGTTCTTTGCTATGCTTGGCATAGCTGCCGTTCTTACCTTCTGCATTATGAAAAGAGGATACATTCCATTTCTTGTCACGTACCAAAAAGGGCCATGATACAAAGAGCAGGGCGGAGAGAACAAGGACAAAAATAAACAGCACCTCATTGTGCACAAGTTTGTGTAGTTTATAGACGGGCAACAGAAACCAGGGAATGTGATCAGGTCTATCAATGGCCTTCCATGATAGCGGAAAAAAGATAACGGCACCCATTTCGAGGATAACAAGAAAGCACGAAACGATGATATGTCTCGAAAGTTCATTTGGGAAAAATGGCTCGAGCATCTCAGGGCTTTTGCCTTTTGTATAGTCTTTCATATTGTCAAATCTAACCACCAGAGATAACAATTTAGTTTTTTGAAAAAGTAGGGGCGAAGCATTTGCTAAAATTGTCATGTATGTGTTCACATCCAAACTGGCAAATGCTTCGCCCCTACACGGTGTGTCAAGCATTGCCATTATTGGAATATTTCAAAAAACTAAAGTGTTACCCACAGAGAGCACGGAGAAAATGAAACGGTCTAAAAATGCTTTTCCTCTGTAGCCGCTATGGCTTACCTTTCTGTTTTTCACCCTATATCACAAGGGTTCGTAAATGCCGGTACTTCTCACCATAAAGAAGTGTATGCCCATAAATAATCCCATTGCCAGAGGAATACCGGCAATGTGTAACGCATATACAAAAGTTACGGGTATAAAAGAATGACTGCTGTGATTGCCGGCCGATAACAAATAGCCGGTATAATACATAACGAGCGTCAGGATAAGCAGGCATGCCCCGGAGACCCAATGCAATTCCCGTGGATGCCGGTAAATGCCTTTAAAGAGGATACGGAGCATATGACTCAACACCATTGCGATCATGACGTGGGGTCCAACCGCATGAATGCGATGGACGAGCCAGCCATAGGGAACGCTATGGCTTACCTTTTGAATACTGGCAACTGCCTCTGTTGCGCTTGGGATAAAATAGAACATGAGAAATACCCCTGTGCCCAACTGGATCATAAAAGCGACCAAAGACAACCCGCCCATACATCCAAACCAGCTTAGCCCCCTGGGAATCAAACGTCTGGTGATATTCGTTTCTATGAGTTCTCTTACAATACCCTGACTTTCAATCTCATTTGTCATCTTGGTTTCTTTTCCATTTCGGACAATATCTCGTCCAGTACCGATACCACCTGATCTATGTCTGCACCGGTAATAACCAGGGGCGGTTGAAACGTAAGTACATTTCGGGATACGCCGGTCTTTCCGGCTAAAATACCGCAATCTTTTAATCTTTCAAGGACATGGTCAGTTTCTTCGGCAGCAGGAATTTTGTCTTCCTTAACCAGTTCAACCCCTAGCATGAGGCCTTTTCCCCGCACGTCCCCGATAATCTTGTGTCTTTGCTGAAGCTCCATCAGTTTTTCTTTAAAATAATTTCCGAGTACCCGTGCATTTTGCACCAGTTGATGTTTTTCAATAACGTCAATGGTTGCCAGGGCCGCCGTAGCGGACACGGGATTGCCACCCGTTGTGGAAGCGCCAGGGCGCGTGTAAGACGAGGCAATCTGGTTATTTGTTATAAAGGCGCCGATGGGTGTGCCATTTGCCAGTGCCTTTGCCAGCGTCATGATATCGGGTATAACATCCCAATGTTCAATCGCAAACATCTCTCCCGTCCGGCCAAACCCCGTCTGCACCTCATCTGCTATGAAGAGCACGCGATGTTTAACGAGGATTTCCCTGACGAGCTTAAAATAACGGGGGGGTGGTGTAATAATGCCACCATTCCCCTGAATTGGCTCGGCAATGAAGGCGGCATAGTCGCCGTTTTTCACCACGTCCTCAAGATACCTTGCGCATTTGAGATCACAGCGGGGATAGGTAAGTTCATAAGCGCATCGGTAGCAGTATGCCCCCGGGATATGGACAATAGTTTCAAGAGGATGGGGGTCTGTTCTCCACATGGGAAGTCCTGTGAGATTCATGGTAAGTTTTGTGCGTCCGTGAAGCCCCTGCTGAATGGCAACAAATTTATGCTTATTGGAATGTAACTGTGCAAGAAGCGCAGCCCCTTCATTGGCCTCAGACCCGCTGGCGCAGAAAAAAGACCGTTTGAGTGACCATGGGGTAATGTGCGCCAGTTTTTCAGCAAGGTCTACTATGGGCTGGGTGAGATAAATGGCGGTGGTATGCTGAAGCGTTCTTACCTGCTCACAGATCTTTTCCACCACCTCCGGATTGCAGTGCCCGGCATTCATTACAGACACCCCGCCATAAAAATCCAGATACTGCTTGCCTGTATGATCGTAAAGGTACTGCATTTTCCCCCTGACGATCTGCATCGGTTTCTTATAAAAGTGGTAAACGCAGGGAATCAGATATTCCTGTTTTTTTTGAATGATCGAATCGGGGCCAATATATGGTGCAGCAATAGTCACGGTAGATATGATCTTTTAAAATTGTGAGCTATAAGGCTTAAAGTTTCATTTTATTTTATACTCTTCATTACCGCTGCCGTACTTTTTGAATGAGTTATGTCGTGGGCGTAACTACCAAGATTAAAATCCCGTGGACTTTCTTCTGTAAGCTTATCCCAGTCACTTTCCTGTATAGGTAAAGATAGATGAGGATACTCTTGTAAGAGAGTTAAATATTTATGATACAAGCTAACCAGGGTTTTTACCAGCGAATCCTCGTAATACTGTGCCTCGATCCGTAACACCTTTACGCCTGTTTGTACAAATGAATAAAGATAAGGCAGGAGGCAGATATCCCTGGCAAGTAAAAGATGGTTGCGGCAGTATTGATCTATTTCGATGGATCGTACTTCACCTCGTTCGTCCCTGAGGCTGTATCCCATATATTGACATACCTGTCTGCAATGCTCCTTTTTATGCGATTTGGAGACCACCATGGCCGGGATACAGTGTTCAAGGATCATACCGGGAACTGGCCCGTGGACAACACACTCCAGGGGTAATGGCGCCTTGTCGGATAGTTGTTTCAAATGGTTATATGAACATTCCAGTGAGGCAGTGATTCCTGAAACTCCTAATTCTTCCAGAAGGCTTAAAGACCCTACGTTAAGGACGTTTAATGAATAATCCACTAAAATATTCAATCCGAATTCTCTTGCCAACCGTATTGCACCCAGATTATGAACAAGCACATAATCGATATCTGATGACGCGGCCTGCTCAAATAACCATGCCATATCAGCCATCTCGCGGGGCGTAGTTATGCGGGGTGTGCCTACTCCGATGGTTTTGCCCGCATCATGAACCCTCTTGCTTGCCTCCCGGTACGATGTCTTTGTCCAAACATCCTTTTTCAATGGCGAGATTTCTCCGCTCATATAGATGCGGTCTGCGCCCTCATCCAACGCTGACTGCAGGGCATTCATAGAGCGTACCTTCACCGATAATCGTGGATTACTTATCATTGAGCGTGTCGTTTGAAAATGAAAGGTATTTTCTTTTCCAGGGTCTTCTGTGATGTGCAATTCATAGGGATCATGATAAATATCCTCTCTTGTAAGAGACCGTTCTTTTGCTGAGCTGCTTAAGAAAAGGGATTCGCGGTTTCCTGAGATATCAACGAGGGATGCAGACGCCGGTGTGAATGCCATGGACGTGGTAAATTCTCTTACCCGATGGTTATAGAGCTGTTCGTACTCTGTAAAATTCATGTAATAGGCAGCAGGGTTATCAAGATAGGTATCTATTGCCTTACGGTAGATGCCGACCACTTCTTTCAGAAAATCGGCGTGTCGCATACGACCCTCTATTTTCAACGAGCATATGTCTGCATGGATAAGGTCAGGGATATGTCTCAGGAGGCACATATCCTTCATAGCAAGTACGTGTCCTGATGGCAGCGCTCCTATGGGTTGCCCGGAAGCGCTTTCTACCAGGGTATAATGCCAGCGACAGGGCTTCATGCACTCACCGCGATTGGCGCTTTTACTAAAAAGCACGCCGCTGGCATAGCATTGTCCGCTCTGGCAAACACAGAGGTCTCCATGCACAAAATACTCAACTTCAATGCCTGCCTTCTCATGTATCTCCTTTACCTGATCGATGGAAATATCTCTTGAGGTAACAATGCGGCTAACTCCGAGTTCCTTCAGGGTTAAGGCAGATTCGATATTATGGATATTCATCATCGTGCTGATGTGGACAGGGGTGGGAATACCTGATTTCCTGACCAGATGCAAAACACCCAGGTCCTGAACAATAATGGCATCCACCTGAATTTCATGTAAAAAGGTAAGAAAATGCGTTATCTCGCGCAGTTCATCATTACAGAGCAGGTTGTTTACCGTGACGTACAGTCTTGCTTTCTTTGCATGGGCGTATCGCACGGCTTCTGCAATCTGCTCATCCGTGAAATTGAAGTCGGACCGGTGAAGTCTCATGTTGAAGCGTTTACCACCAAGATATACCGCATCAGCGCCGGCTTCCAATACAGCCGTCAATGCTTCCCAGCGGCCTGCAGGCGCCAGAAGTTCAATTTTGGTTTCTGATAATTTCATACTATCCTTTCATGTACTTTTAATTTATACAGGGGATTTCACACTTTTACAATTCCTCTCTAAACTCCCATGTCCGAAGGGGACACCACGAAGCATGAAAATATAATCTATTTTCGTGTTAAAAAACGGGGAGAGAAGAAACACCCCCGGCCCCTATGGTAGGTCAACCGTCCCGGTTGACATCATAATGACAAGCGGGGACGCTTGTCCTACCAATGAGGAGAGCTTAAAGTCGCCGCCGAAGGCAGTCTAATTCAATGTTAAGGAATTTCAATCCCGGAAAAAATGAGTGCCGAACATGCGTTTTGTGACGGTTTTTGGGTCAAGGTTTTTGATGTTTGGTTTTACCTCATGAAAAAGATACGTTTTTCCCTGTTTGTCAGTATAACGTAC
>PHFX01000196.1 GCA_007618135.1 Candidatus Brocadia sp. WS118
GGCCGGGATCAGACGGTATTTCGCCGGGCCATCCGTGGGGGAAAACGATTGGGTGATTTGGCGATTGGGTGAAGGGCGCAGTAACAGAGGCGCTGAAGTGACAGGAGATTACTTTGCAATCCCTTGCAGTTCTTCCCTGATTACCTTACGGAGGGTCTTTTCCAAAATATTATCCTGCTGCTGAATATATTGGCGCAGGGCTTCATTGATAAGGGTTTGATAATTCCCCCCGCCGGATTGATGCACTTTGCTGCGAAACCAATTTATGATATCGGTATCCAGACGGATGGTAATGCGAGTTTTGCCGGGCGATGGCTGAACGACTGCCCCCTGCTTCGCATTGCTGAAATCAAATTCTTCTTTTTGCTTCATAAACTTTTCTCTCTTTTTCGTCCACAAAATCAATACAGTGTTTCTTCAAATTGTCAGTTCTTTTTGTGATGTGGGGACATATAGCCCATGCCTCGAGCTAATCGCTTTTGTTGGGTTCAAATGTTGTTTTAAAGACTGCTTGACTCTTCTGAGTTAATTCACTCCAAGCTGATATGAGAACGCTTTCTTGTCCCCGTATCTCTCGTCCTTGAAAATCTTCAGCAGCATGTGGTTTGGGGTCTAAAGTGTTTCCGATTTCCCAATATTCATACAATATTGAATATAATGATAATTTGTTACTTTTGGAGACATCAAGTGCCTGACAGAAATGAAGAACATCAATTATGCAAAAAGGATATGATATTGAGTTTAAAGAAAAATCGGGGTGAGCTTTCCTGTACATAGTAATGAACTCTTGTAAAGAGAAAACACCTTCGCCAATAATTGAAACACAGATTGGGGCATTATCCCTTGTTTTATTTATTTCAGATTGAATATCAGAATAAATGTCCAATCCGGAATATAGATCAGGTATTTTCTCATTATGCAGTTTTACCAATGCAGAAATTGCTCCCTCCAAATCCCTTATTAAATAGTCGGAATCCTGAGCAAGGCGCGTATCCAAAGTAATATGTTTAGCCTTAATTTCTATGACGATAAGTTTGTCATTTTCAATCAAAAGCAAATCGGGACCAAGGTAGTGAGATCCACCTTTTGTATATTGCCTTTCTGGAACTACTATTATCTCATTCAGGGCTGTCTCTATCATTTCTTTTACAAATGACTCCTGGACGGTTCCCATAACCTCATTGAATTCATTATTGACATAGATGTCTTGGAAAACCCATCGTAACAATTCTGTTGTAGCTAAATCAAAATATCGAAAATCAGGAATTATGTATTGCCATGGATTTACTTTTACTATTGGATACCTTTCAAGCGGACATAACCTTTCGCTAATGTGACCTCTTTGAAAGGGATTAGTATTGTTTAGAGTCCTTAATTCAGAGATGGTTTGACTTGTAATGGCAAGAAAAGATATCAAATCATTTTTGTTAAACATTGGTAGTTGATCGAGTTGAAACATGAAGTATTTTGTTAATTGATCAGATTTGTCAATTATACTTCCAAGATACCTTTCTTTAGCGTTTTCCAGCTTTTCGGGATGCTTAACAAGACCCTCCATCATTTCTTTTATTTCATCTGGCGGATCAAGTAGCTTGTAATATTTGTCTCTGTAGCCCAATATTAAAAACAAAGCAATAACAAAATAGGTGTCTAGATTAATTCCTAAGGCTTCTGACATTATGCCCGGAATATCAACAAAATTGCGCTTGTGCCTTTCATGAAGATATTTTGAATATTTTGATGGAATCAGATGGTATAGTGAATACTTAAGACTTACTCTTTGTCTTATATTCTCTCTCGTAAACAGCATTTGAGAACAAGCAAAGTGGGCTATTAGTTTAGTCATTCGGCTATCTATGTCCAGATCGCCTTCTTCCAAAATGTCAAGTTTACTACCTGCGTCAATCAGTGGATTAAAGACTTTCGGTAAATCTTGCCACTTAAGCAAATCGTTTCTGTGATTATTTGATTTCGAATAAAGTATTGCCTTAATAAATAAACTAACTTTGGCCTGATTGACTACAGGAAAGACATAAGGGAATTTTTCTGGAAATTCCGAAAAATAGTCAAAAGCGGAAGAAATACAACAAACTGTTAAAAGATTCGGCAAGTTTTTTTTGTTTAGTATCGTAACTGCTTTATCAAAAGGATCCATGTTTGCCTTATTCCCCATCCACCTAAAGTTTTAAATCCGCCTAGTCTCCCAGAATATCTCCAGCAAAATGCGTAGAAACCGCCTTAAAAACCGCCCTAACCACTTTTGTGCCAGTAGTATCAAACTTCTTCTTAAACACATCTTCAAAATATGGCTTCAACCAGAAAAGCCGCTCTTTAATATCCTCGATTTCGTTTATATCAGAATCGCGGAGTTGGCTGAGTTTCTGGATCGCAGTCTCGTTAGAGCGGATTTGTTCGGCTAACTGAATAATCCCGGCTTTATGAATACCGGCGTTATCGAGAATTTTTTGAGTCGCGGCATCGAGGTGTCTTTTAAACTCCCTCGGCAGCGCCTTTACATCCTGCTTTATTATTCGTAGTTGACCGCGAACATCGTCACCCAAGCCTTGCAGTTCCCCAAGAATAGTTTGAGCAATGATTTGGGCAGATTTCTGCTGATCCTGACGGATTTGCTGGAGTTCCTGAACGATTAAATCCTTTACTTTATCCCCCTGGTTTGTTGAATAGAGCTCAAAGCGCGTTTTCGGATACAGTCCCTTGGAATCCACGGCAATAAACCGCAATCCTAAATCCGGGCGTTCTTCCTGGATTTTGCGGGTCACATGCTCCAAAACTGCCATTCCCATTAAGGTAATCCCTTCATTAAATTCAATCTCGATGGTGGGAACTTCCCTGTATAATCGCTCAAACTCTCCCGGCTCAAAATCACGATCTTTAGGTATGCGATTTTCAAATTTCTGAGCGTAATCGAAATAAACGTAATCACACTTTATATCTTTAATGATCCAACCCTGCAGCGCTGAATAATATAAATTAGCGCCTGTAAATATAGCTCCGCTTAAATCACTCTCTCTTAAATCTGAATATGTTAAATTGCAATGAGACAAGTTGGAATTCCTTAAATTCGCCACTCTGATAGTTGCGATTGTTAAATCAGAACCACTTAAATCGGTAGCTTCTAAATTTGCCCCTTCTAAATTTGCTTCAGATAGATTTGTTTTCTGAAATTTTGAATTATATAAGTTTCCAGATGCCAATGTAACTGCTTGCAAATTAGCGTTGTTAATATTTGCATTCGTGAGTTTCGCTCCGAACAGTTGTGCGAAATCTAATTTTGCGTTATCTAAAATCGCGCCGTTTAAATTTGCAGCGACAAGATTTGCATGACTAAGGACTGCGTTTGATAAATTTACATCGTTTAGATTAATGCTGTTAGGATAGGGATCTATCTTTCTCTGGTAGCCGAGATCAGAAATCGAGAAATTTTCTACTCCAAGTTGTATTCCGGTTAGATCAGCTTCACGAAGGTCTGGCACAATGTTTTTATTCTCTTTTCTCCATTGATTCCAAACTTTCACCCCCATCCTTAAAATCTCCAAATGCTCCGGATTTGCCATTAGAAAGATCCTTTAAATTTGAGGTAGAAATTAACCAGGCTTTTAAGCCTGGTTGCAGCGATCCTTTGCTCAATAGCTCCAATTCTCATGCCGGAGGGGGCTTTTATTCAATTCTTCTTTGTAGGATCTCCATTGGGGGAGGAATTTATCCATGTAAGCGATGAAAATTTCGTTGTGTTTTCTTTCCAATAGATGCACCATTTCGTGAACGATGATGTATTCCAGGCAGTGCCGGGGCTTTTTGGCCAGTTCGAGGTTGAGCCAGATTCTGCCGGCTTCGCGGTTGCAGGCGCCCCATTTGGTTTTCATCTTTTTAATGCCAAATTCTTTTACCTCGACATTGATTGTTTTTTCCCATTTATTGATGTATTGGGGAATTAACTCTTTGAGCTTCTGGCGATACCAGTTTTCTAAAACGGCTTTGCTTTTCTCCGCCGAGGTGTTTTCCCGCAGATAGAGTTCAAGGGTGTTGTGTTTTAAGACCACTTTGGGCGGAGCATGATGTTCGATGATTTTTAAGAGATACCTTTTCCCCAGGTAGTAATGGCTCTCACGGTTGAGGTATTCCCGAGGCGCTTCCCTTTCCTGCTCGCGCAGTTTGGCTTGCTGTTTTTTTATCCAGCCCAGTTTTGAGATTGCAAAAACCCGGATGGTATCCAAATCCATGCGCAGGGGGGCGGAAATGCGCACTTTCCCGGAGGGGGGATAAACACTGAGGTGCAGGTTCTTAATATCTTTGTGCACCACATCGATGTTGATATCGCCCAATTTTATTTGCTGCATCTCAATACTCGTTTTGCTGTTTGATAATCGGAAAGATGCGCTCTACTTCATCCTTATTTTTCAGTATATCATATAGCGCTTTTTTGATTTCTTTCTCTTTGGCGTCATTGCCGCGCCAATCGGCCTTTTTTACATATCGAATCGTCTGATCCATCACCACCGCTAATTGCTCATTATGATTGAGGTTGTTATACAGGGCGCGGCGGGCGCTGTTTTGTCTGATGCTCTCCGGTAAATCATCCTTCCCGGGGCTGCTGACCTTTTGGGCTAAATCGGCAATTTTCTTTAAATATTCCTCATAGTTGAGGGCGTTTTCTTTTCGCTCGCGGATGATTTCGTTCAACAGCTTCGACATTTCCTCGAAGTAGGCCGGGTCGATCAAATGCTCTTTAATGATTTTCCGGCGCACGTTGTTTTCAATGGTCTCCGCAACCGCTTCCCGATTGGTTTCAATTCCCCGCGGTAAACTATTGATGGCCGCGGCAATGCCGGAATGGACAATCAAATCCAGCAGGGATAGATCTTTAAACGGTGAAATGGTCAGCGGTTCCTCGGCGCGGATGTAGGTATCAATCAAATGGCGCATATCGGCTTCGTAGGTTTTCAGGTCGATGGTTTCGCCGCTGGCGTTTTTGATTTCTTCCCGCAGCTTCAGGTAAAAGTCGATTTTCCCTTTGATCTCCGCAATTTCTGCCGGGGAATACCCGGCTTCTTCCATTTCGGCGGCAATGCCGGCGTAGGCGCGGATTAAAGCCACGGTTTGCTTGTAGAGAGCGGTTCTGCGCACTTCGGTGTCTTTGAGGTCGGCTTCGTTTTCGGGATTGCCGCAGAAGTAACGGATATAGGCTAAAGAATTTTTGGGCGGGGCGACCGGTTCGCAGAGCAAGGCAAGCTCTTCCAGGGCATTATTTAGGCGTTCCCGGCCCTTTTCCAACCGGTCTTTTAAGAGGATATCGACATCTTCCTTTTCAAAGGTATCATAATCCAGTTCCGAGGTATAAACGGCAACGGCATTCTCTACCTTTTTAAACAGGTCTTTGTAATCAACGATATAGCCAAAGGGTTTATCCTCGCCGTCGAGGCGGTTGACGCGGCAAATTGCCTGGAACAGGCCGTGATCCTGCATGTTTTTATCAATGTAGAGATAGGTGCAGGGGGGCGCGTCAAAACCGGTGAGCAGTTTATCCACCACCACCAGCAACTTCATGGTAGCGGGTTCTTTTTTAAACTTATCTTTGGCTTCATCTTCATATTTCTCGGTGGTTTTGCCGTTCAGCAATTTTTTGTAAAGGTGGTAGATGTATTCCCGTTCGGTTTCGGTATTGGCGCCGGTATCCTCCGTTACGATATCCCTGGTGGAAGGGTTGTAGGAAGTAATGACGGCGCATTTTCCTTTTAACTCGGTGTGCTGCAAAAGGTCGAAATAGCGGCAGGCTTCATAAATGCTCGATGCCACCAGAATGGCGTTGCCGCTGCCGGAATTGAGGCGCGGTTTCACGTTGAAATCGAACACAATATCGCTGATAATCTTGTCTAAGCGGGAGCGGGAGCTGAGCACCTTCTGCATGGTTCCCCATTTTCTTTTCAGTTCCGATTTTTGAAAATCGTTCAATCCCCTGGTCTTGGCTTCAAACCATTCGTCGATTTTTTGGGGGGAGGATATTTTCTGATCCACATCGCGGGCTTCGTACACCAGGTCCAGCACCACGTCATCTTCTACCGCTTCGGTGAATTTGTAGGTATGGATGTATTTGCCGAATACTTCCAGGCTGGTTTGTTTATCCTGCTTTAAGAGCGGGGTTCCGGTAAAGCCGATAAAAACGGTATTCTTTAAAATGGCCTTCATGGTCTTGTGCAGCTTGCCGGACTGGGTGCGGTGGCATTCATCTACAAATACAAACAGTTCCCCGACGGTTTGGGTGGGGGCGCTTTTTAATTCCTCGATGAACTCCTCAAAGTTATCCACCCCCTGGCGGCCAAACTTGTGCACCAGGGAGCAGAGCAAACGCGGCAGGGAATTGCCGAGCTGCTCCATCAGCTCTTTGCCGCTGCCGGTGCGCACGATCTTTTCCCCGGCTTCGGTAAACACCCGTTCGATCTGTTTATCCAACTCGTCGCGGTCGGTAATGATGACCACCCGGGCATTGGGATTGTTCTCCAGAATCCATTTGGCCAGCCACACCATTACCAGGCTTTTGCCGCTGCCCTGGGTGTGCCAGATAATGCCCCCTTCCCGCCTTTTTACGTGCGCCCGGGCGGCTTTAACGCCAAAATACTGGTGCGGCCGGCAGAGCTTTTTGATGCCGCCGTCAAAGAGAATAAAGTTATAGATGATTTCCAGGAAGCGCTGTTTGTCGCAGAGGATCAACAGGTATTTGTCGAGCAGGTTCTCCACCGCGCTCTCTTCTTTCCATTTCAGGAAATATTTTTCGGGGGTGCCGATTGCGCCGTAGCGGAGGCCCTGGGTATCGTTTCCGGCAAACACCCACTGAACGGTGCTGAAAAAGGATTGGATAAATTCTTTCTGCTGGTTGGTAATGTTCTGGCGGATGCCGTCGCCGATGGAAACGGTGCTGCGTTTCAGTTCCAGCACTCCCAGCGCGATGCCGTTTACATAGAGCACGATGTCGGGGCGTTTTTCATGAAAGCCCTGCACGGTGACCTCTTCGGCAATGGCGAAATTGTTTTCCAGGGGATGCTGCCAGTCGATCAGTTCCACGGTTTCATAGTTTTCGCCGGCTTCCGCTTTTACCTTGACGCCGTAGCGCAGCAGATCATACACCCTTTTGTTGGCGCTGTACAAACCGTCGTTGAGGTTGTTGGCGGCTTTAGCCAGTTCATAAAGGGCTTTGCTGATCAGGGTATCGCTGTAGCCTTTTTTCTCGCGTAAATATTGGCGAAGCAGGGTTTCTTCAATATTGCTGTTGCCGGGGCGTTCTTCCCAATTGCCGAGGTAGGTGTAATCCAATTCGTCCCGGAAAAGGGCAATGACCCGATCCTGGGTTTCCCGTTCTTTTTGGCCGACTGCGCTCACGTTTTCTCCCGGAAGAAGGTATCCTTTTCCCAATTCATGGGGTTTTCCGAAATATATTTTTTAATGCGCTGGTATTCCCCGGCATTGCGAATAATATGATCGTGAAACCGGGATTGCCAAACGGGCAATTTGGGGGTATGGCGAAATTCGTTTATCCGTTTGGTCGCCGCCGATTTAAACCCCGCCACAAATGACGAAATGGATTTCGGCGGGCGGTACGCCACGCCAGGGTTTGGGGTTGATTTGGGGGACGGTGGCCGCCCCCGCCCCGGTAGAGACGCACGGCCGTGCGTCTCTACGATTGCGTCGGTTGCGTCGGTGGCGCCGGAATCATCATTCCCGTTTTTTTCAATCCGCAAAATGGCGTGGATATGGTTGGGCATGATAACAAACGCATCGCAAAACAATTCACGGCGTATTTCAAATGATTTATCCCATTCCTGCCGCACCATTTCACCGATTTCCGACAAAACCATTTCCTGGTTTTTAATTTCCCCCAATACACGTTCCCGCCCGGCGGTGCAGATGGTGATAAAATAGACCCCGGCATTGGCATAATCCCACCATTGCGCCCGCGCCGAAGGGATGCGGTATTTATTTTGGAATTTGTCCATATTACACCAGCCGGATTTTCCCCGTCAATAATTCCTGCATCATGCCCTGTTTAAGCAGGCGGTATTTGGCCAGTTTTTTTTCTAATGCGTCTATCTCGGCATCCATCTCGCTGAGGATTTGGGCGATGGCGGTTTGTTCGCGAAGTGGAGGAAGTTTTATCTTAATTTTACCTAATTCACTTCTGGCAATTCTCGTCCTGGTAGAGCCTCCACATTTTTCATTGACAATGTTGAACCATGAACTTGTACTTAAAATGCTAATTAAAAATTTCCTATCAGCGAGCGTTTCCAGAGGTCTAAAAATTGTTACATCGACAGCGGTTATCATCTTTGCTTCACCTATATTTGGCAAGATACATGCCCTTCCTGCAGGTTCCGCAAGGCGACAAATCAAGATATCACCTTCATGAATCTCTTTACATTTCAATAAATTGAATGACTCTGGAGAAATGTATTTTTTTGTATCTTTCTCAACAAATACACCTATTCCAATGTTACCTGTCTGAATCAGGCGAATACCTTCATCTATTACAAATTCAGCTTCAATCCAATCTCCATCATCAAACAATTCCTTCTTACTACCACATAGTTCAAGCAAAGTATTCACCCCCCACTCCCCGCTAAACCCCGGCAAGCGTTTTTTGCCGGTAAGCAGTTCCTGCATGGCGCCCTGTTTAATGGCCCGCTTTTTGGCAATCAGTTTTTCCAGGCTGCTGATGAGGGCGTCGGCGTCGCTGAGGGCGGCGGCAATGGCGGTTTGTTCGGCTTTGGTGGGGGGGAGGGGGATTTTTATCGTCGCAATATTATCAGTTCCCACGTTCGCTTGATTACCAGTTCCACCTTTTGCTTGGTCGAAAAATTGGTCTAAAAAATATTTGGTCTTTAATTGATATTCAAGATAAATGGGATTAGCTTTTTCATACGCAACCATTCGAGCAACACGTTGATTAAGAAGCAAATTTTTCTCTTTTCTTATTCTATACGAATAACCATAATCTCTTTTGCCAACAGTTCCTGTAAGAGTAATAAGGATATCATTCTCTTTTAAAAGAAAAGCACTTTCGCTATTCTCCAACTTATTTAAAAAGGATTCACTTCTGGATAGATCCAATTCCCCTTGATATAAATTACTCATCTTTACAACTTGATAATCCCCAGTCGATTGAAATTTCTTACTATTGAAAGCGAAGCCACCTTGAATAAATGCGAAATCTCCCATGTAACCTAATTCCCAATCAATGGGAATTAACCCCACCTCAGTCTGTTTATACCCTTCCTTCACTTCCATACAAACCCCATCTTCCCCAAATGCGCATTTACCTTTTCTTCCAACTCTTCCACATTCTGTTCCAAATCCGGCAAGGGCGTTTCATAGCGTTCCGCCAGTTCCTTAATGCGCCCGGTCAGCCGCTGGCTAATGCGCGACATTTCGCTTTGCACGTCCTGCTCCAGCCGCGCCAGCCATTTTTGGTGTACCACCAGGTTTTTTATTTCTTCAATGCCCAGGACCTGGTATTTGGCCAGCGCCTTTTTCTCCAGGGCGGCGCCGGCTTCTTTGATCTTTTTGCTGGTTTCGGTTTGCCGGTCTAATAATTCCAGGTATTGGTGTAATATTTTTAATTCATCGGAGGGTGGTGGAGACGCACGGCCGTCTGGTGGAGACGCACGGCCGTGCGTCTGTACCGCGGCGATTTGTTTTTGGATGGTGGATTTGGTTATTTTTCCCTTGTCGTTTTTGGCGTCTTCTAACAGGCCTTCTTCGCCGCTGTGTTCTTCTTCTAATTCCTGCATCTGCTGGGCGAGGGCGTCGCGGGCGGCTTCCAGTTCTTCGATGGTTTTCTGTTCCGCGGCAAAAAAACGCTGAATCAGCAAATGTTTGGGGATCAGGCGGCCTTCCCACTCTTTTTTCTTGTCGTTCTTTTCAATTTCGCGGCCCGCTTCCCAGCCGTCATCTATTAGCGCATAAACGTCATCCTGCAGGGTTTCCACCCAGTAGGTCATCAGGTGCTGGTAGATGTCGTATTTGTCGATCAGGTGCAGGCCGGTAAAACATAACAGTAAATCCTCGGAAATGGCGTGGATGAATTGCCGGGGTTTATCGCCAATGGCGATGCCGTTCAACCGGGGGAGGTTGCTGGTTTTCCAGCGGGTAAAGGCGGCATAGATTTGTTGGCTGTAGGCGGTAAATTCCGGGTGGGAAAAGATGGTTTGTTTAACCTGCCCCGGCTCGATGCGCAGGATGCTGTAATTCTCCCGGCTGCCGGCGCGGAAGAGGGTTTCCTTGAGGGTGGGATAAACTTCCCAATACTCCCGCAAGGCGGTTATGTCGGGGTTGGGAATGCCGCCGCGCAGGTGGGCTTCGATGTCCTGGATATCCTCGGCTTCCTGGCTGTCGATGTAGCGGGGAATGTTAAGGTTGAATTCGTTGGCTTCGATCTCCGCCAGCGGAACCATCCGGCTGTATTTGTCGGTTTCGATTTGCTTGTTGAAGACATCGACAATGCGGTGAATATCCTGCTCGCGCAGGCGGTTCTTGTTGCCGTCTTTGGTAAAGCCTTTGGAGGCGTCGATCATAAAAATGCCTTTGCGGTTTTCGGCGTTTTCCTTATCCAGCACTATAATGCAGGCGGGAATGCCGGTTCCGTAAAAGAGGTTGGGCGGCAGGCCGATGATGCCTTTGATGTAGCCACGGCGGATGATATTTTTGCGAATCTCCGCCTCCACATTGCCGCGGAAAAGCACCCCGTGCGGCAGGATCACCGCGCCCTTGCCCTTGCTTTTTAAGGAGCGGATAATGTGCAGCAAGAAGGCATAGTCGCCGTTCTTCTGGGGCGGGATGCCGTAATTTTTGAAGCGTTCGTGAGGATCGGCGATGCTGCCATCCTGGGCGGCCAATCCGCTGCTCCAGGCTTTGTAGGAGAAGGGGGGATTGGCGACCACAAAGTCAAAGGTTTTCAGGCGGCTGTATTCATCCAGAAACAGGGGATTGGCCAGGGTGTTTCCTTGCTTAATATCTTGAATGGCCGAGGCTTGATTGTGCAGAACCATATTCATGCGGGCCAGGGCGGCGGTGGCCACGTCCATTTCCTGCCCGTAGATGGACAGGCCGGAATCGGATTCATCGGCCACTTTCAGCAGCAGCGAGCCGGATCCGCAGGTGGGATCGTACACCGTGGTTGAGGGGCTGGTGGCTACATTCACCACGATGATTTTGGCTATGATGCGGCTGACTTCGGCAGGGGTGTAAAACTGGCCTTTGCTTTTGCCGCTTTCGGTGGCGAAGTGGCGCATCAGGTATTCGTAGGCGTCGCCGAGAATATCATCGCCTTCGGCGCGGTTTTTACTAAAATCGAGGGCGGGGTTTTCAAAAATGGCGATCAGGCGGGTGAGGCGATCCACCATTTCCTTCCCGCTGCCCAGTTTATCGGCGTTGTTGAAATCGGCCACGTCGATGGTGCCGGTGAGGTTGTTGGCAGATGCAATTTTCCCGATGATTTTTTTGTTGATGTCGTCGCCGATAGTGGGTTTGCCTTTCAGCGCCGCCATGTCTTTAAAGCTGGCGCCTTCCGGCACGGTAATCGGGGCATAAGGCTCGCCGGCGTATTTGTCGGAGACGTACTTGATGAACAACATGACCAGCACATAGTCTTTATACTGGGAGGCGTCCATCCCGCCGCGCAGTTCATCGCAACTTGCCCAGAGGGAGCCGTAGAGTTCGGATTTTTTGATGGCCATGGGTGATCACCTTTTGATGCTTTTGGTATAGTAGCGAATAGAAAGTGAGGAACTTTCTTGTTTTGTTTGCCAGAGTCAATTTATTTTCCTCGCAAGCGAGGGTATATTTTATGATCGGAGTTGAAGCGGTGAAGTTGAGTATTGGGCAGCGCGGGAATTATTATTCAATCAAAAAACCGGAGCACTGTTTTGTCTGATTGATTAAAGATCGAGAGGAACCAAAGAACTAAACCCATTCGCCGGGTCTAAGTGCGCTTTCCAATACTCTACCTTATCATCGTCTCTTAGAATGGCAATTATTAAAACATTGCTCTCCAGCCAAAGATAATCACGAATTTGGGCGTTAAATTTAGTTGCCTGCCAAATCAGTTGGCTATCCGTTCCGGCTACAAATAGTTCGGTATGGCCTTTTTTCTTATCCTTAGCAGGGAAGGCAATCCAGCGTTCATCCGGCGATAAAGCGGCCTCCTTAAGAGGAGTGATGATATATTCGGTATGCAATTTAGTATTGCCGGCATGAAGGGTAAGAGATTTAGTATTCCCGCTTTGTAAATTCATGGAATAGATATCTGTCCCTGAAGCAGTGATTCCATAATAGAAAACATTTTCCGCTTTTGAATCGAGAATGGGGCGGGTTTCGGAGACCACGGGGCTGTTGGTCAAATTCCGGTTTTTGACTACGGAATCTATGGTGCATAAGAAGAGGTCATTTTGATCTCCGGCGCCGTTGTTAATCAGCAAAAATGAGGGGGCTTTGATTGATCCATCGGGCAAGCGTAATAAATCTTGTTGAAAGAGATTTTCTTCATTTTTGGCGCTTTGGGAAGAGTCATCCCGAGATGGTTTAAGCATTACAAAAAGAATATAAACAGCCGCTATAATAAGGAAGGCCTGAAATGCCAAACGGAAACGAATATGAGGCTTGGGGGTTAATTGAGGCGGTTGGTTTAGTAATGATTGATCTCTTTGTTTCGATTCTTTAACCGGCATTCAAACAATATCCCTTTTCGACATCTACTATTCCAGGTAAAATAAAAAACAACTATCATTGCATTAATCAAGAATACGAAGCGACTAAACTAACTATCAATTTCCATTTTATATATATGTCAAAAAAAAATTACCGGAAATAATGTCCGTATTGAGTGAAGATAATTATTAAGATTGTTACAATGATAATAATAATTAAAGCTGTTATACCCCCTCCCGAGGGAGGTTCACCTGCTGATTTGGTTTTTAATTTAAGGGGATTCTTTGGCTTACCGGGCAATAAAGGAGAAACATTCATTGTCCGCAATTTAGACGGATCGTTTGCTCCCATCTCATATACCCCCTGCTGTTATTTCTCTGACCTACTTTTGTTGAAAATGTTCTTCCCTAATTTCAGGAGTTCCTCCTCTGGAAACTGTGCGTTAAAAAATATCGAGGCATCTCTCCAGAGTTGTTTTTCTTGTTCGTAACCATCAACATCCTTTAATCCCAAATTTGTTCTCAGATCTTCCTTAAAAATAACAAAAGCTGTACGAACCGTTGTTCCCCAGTTTACAGCACTTTGAATAGCAAGTGACAGAATAAAGTAGCAGACACCTATGATCGCAGCGACTTTAACAAATAATATCAGACTAAAATCGTGATATAATAGTTCTGTAAGAACAAGCAGTACGCCAAAAGCTATCAGTGTTACAATCATGTTCAGCAAAAAGTCAAGAGTGGCCTTATCTCTGACATAAAATTGGGCATAATTTCTATCGCTGATAATATGTCTTAAAAAAGGCCATAAGACAATGGCATCCATCCCAAAAATCTTATCGGGATATTGTTCAGCGGCAGCAATAGCATTCCCCAATCTAAAAGGCAAAACAAAATCAATATTCTCCGGATACCTTTGAGATAGTTTATTGAATCTTTCTTCTAACTGATTTGCATAATATTGGACCCATTCATAATGCTCATTCTTTCTTTTTTCATCCAATTCTTTCTGGTATTGTTTAAAACGCTGATCATACTGTTCTTTTAATGAAGTAATGTCATTTAAAACCTTTTCCACCTGACGCTGTTTACGATAACGAATTATATCAAACGGAAATTGATCCAGAAATCCATATCCTTCAAAGCGACGAATGATTTTTAAATTCGCGCTGTCTAATATAAGGGTAAGAACCAGAACAATTATTATCCCCAGAATAATTTGGGAATTACTGTCCATTCCTTGCAAGGAAGAAAAAATCCAATTATTGCTGGGCAGGGCATCAAGAATAAATAAATGTGAAAAATATGTAAAAACAATGGAAGGAAAAAGAGCCGGAAGGTTGAATGTTTGAACCAGGACGCTTAAAAATTCGGATAAGTTTTTTATAATCATTGACGACATGTATTCACCTGTCCCCGCTTTTTTTGCAGTTCACAAATACTACATGGCCGATAAATATGTGCATCCATCTACCCAAAAATATGTTGGAGATCGTGTAGATATTTATCGGAACAATCCTGTTTTTTACAGGATGCTGACATCGTTTTTTATTGTGAAATATTTACAAAGAAAGTTAGAGTTTCAGGGCTTCATTATCAAGGGGGAAGAAAAAAAGGTGAAACAAGATTGGCTTTTCGGCTTGGTTGGGATAAGCCCTTCGATCCTTCGGCCCTTCGTCAAGCTCAGGGGAGGCTCACGACGAAGCCTCAACCCCGACCTGATTGCCCCTACGGGGCGGCCGGGGTATCCCCTCCCTTCG
>PHFX01000197.1 GCA_007618135.1 Candidatus Brocadia sp. WS118
CCTCCCAGTCTTCTTTGTTTATGTCTGTGTGCTCAACCCCTTTTTTTTCTACCATAGTGTTTCCTCCTTTTTGAACACTATGATATCGTGCGGACAAAATAATAGCAATTCTTAAGTTAACGCTTATGGGATTAAGGGGTGTGTTTCCCATGAAGATAAATTACCATCCAAAACTCAGGGAACTTGCACGGAAATTGAGAAATAAGAGTACGAAATCAGAAATAAAGCTCTGGCACTACTTAAAGAGTAAAAAAATGATGGGGTATGATTTTCATCGGCAAAAACCAATTGATAAGTTTATAGTAGATTTCTTCTGTAATAAATTAAAACTTGCCATTGAGTGGAATGGTTATACCCATACCTTTGAAGAAATTGCAGAGAAAGACGCCGTAAAACAAGGGAAATTAAAGGAATTGGGGATAACGGTATTGAGATTTTGCGATGAAGATGTAATGAAAAATACGGATGGAGTTTTACAAGTGATTCGAAGGTTTATTGAAAATTATGAAAAACAGAACTTACACACCCCTTAATCCCCTCTTTTTAGAGGGGAAAGTGTGTATATGGATTGGTTAAGCGAATCGAACCCATCATTTCTTATTTATCATAGGATTACAAAAGGTGTATTGCTATGAGTTTCAATCTTTAGCAATCATTCAAAATAATAAACAAAAAAGATAATTGAATCAGGTGTGCATGTGATAAAAAAAAGGATTTTCGGCGCAAAATTTGTGAAGAATGAAACAGATATACGAAACGTATAGAGAGCATGAAAAACTCTCAACACTGCTGAGAGAATTACTATGGTCTCACAATGTTCTTATTGTACATTATAAAGTAGATTTGTTATTTTATCATAGACTGCTGAGGTGTCTTGTACCTGTAAAATTAAAGATCGGTAGGTTCAAGCCGGGATATGAAAGAAGAAATAATAACCAGATTAAACAATGTTGAAAATGAAGAATGTGTAAAAATACTGTACGCTTGTGAATCGGGAAGCCGGGCTTGGGATTTTCCTTCAACCAATAGTGATTTTGATGTGCGCTTTTTATACCTCCATCCCAAAAATTGGTACTTGTCCATTGACCTGGAACTGAAACGGGATGTTATTGAACGACCAATCAATGACCAGATAGATTTGAGTGGTTGGGATTTACGCAAGGCTTTGTGGTTGTTTCGCAAATCCAATCCACCGCTTTTGGAATGGTTAGGTTCACCAATTATTTACCGGGAAAAGTATTCAATTGCCACACAGATGAGACAATTGGCTGAGACTTATTATTCGCCAAAAGCCTGCATGTATCATTACTTGCATATGGCGCGTGGCAACTATCGTGAATATCTGAAAGGGGAGCAAGTTTGGATGAAAAAGTATTTTTACGTTCTCCGCCCCATATTGGCTATCAATTGGCTTGAAAGAGGCTGGGGTGTTGTGCCAATGGATTTTAGGATAATGGTCAATCAACTATTTAATTCGGGGGAATTGAGACAGGAGATCGAGAAACTAATAAAATCTAAAGAGCAGGGTGAAGAATTAGATTATGGGCCTCGTATTCCGGTAATAAGTAATTTTATAGACAGAGAAATTGAACGGCTTGAAGGCAAACAATTTACAGATGACACAGACCAATGCTCAGCAGATCAGTTGAACGATTTATTTAGATCTGCCTTGGATGAGGTATGGTCATAAAAAGCTGGCAGTAATTGAAGGATGAGTTGTTTCACAATTCTTCGTTAACGGGATACTCTGGTTATGGCGAAAAATCCTTACAGATATGTCACATATCCCCCAAAGGTAATGGTTGATATCTCAAAGAAGGATATTGCCCATATACAAGTATCTTTTACCCAAAAAGGCTACTATTTGCATGGAAGATTTGGGTATAGGTATGGTTGGATAGACATGGCTTTAAAATGGAATAATAATGAAATAACGATAAACACCTCAGCAGTATATTCACCGTACAAAAGCTTAGTCAGATGGATAGAAAATATTAACCAGGGTAAATTGCCCTGTCAGATCGATATTGATGATGAATCAGACATTTTCAAGTTGAAAGCTTATCCGGTGGATAACAAGGAATTGTTTTACCTGATTATTGAAAATACCTGTGATAAGGATAATAAAATATATCTGGAAGGTCTTTTCAACACAGGGGAATTTATAGCAGAATTTAGTTATCAGTTCCATCACTTTCTTACGACAGAATATGATAATGAGTATTGGACTGATGATGACGAAGACGATTTAAGCAAATTAATCGCCGGGGGAACTACCGGGGGCTTTAAAATTGTAGCAAAGTGTGCCTGCCCATGCTGCGGATACAAAACATTAGCAGAATCAGGTTATTATGACCTCTGCCCCATATGTTACTGGGAAGATGATCCGTCCCAATATGAAGACCCAGACCTCGAAGGTGGCCCAAATTCACCTTCACTAAGGCAGGCACAGTTAAGCTTTATCCTTTACGGCGCCTCTGACCAGGAATGTTTGGGTTCTGTTCGGCCACCAGGCCTGTGGGATGTTCGTGATTCAACCTGGTTGCCTCTTCACCAGATTCAGGAAAATATACTTACCCTGCAAAGGGAATTCGAAAAAAACAGAGATTTGCCGCTAAATCTTTTCAAGGCAACATCATTTCTTTTTTTTAAGGAGAAATTAGACAGATGCAGAAATGAAAAAAAGGATATAAGGCGTTGCAACAAAAAATCTCAGGAAAATTATTACAATGCCAGGTCGGACGCTTTAGACAAAATTACAGATGAAAAAATACGGTATTGGGTTCACAAGGCTGAAAGTATCAGTGATGTAGAGTTTATTGTGAAAGCACAGGATAGTTTTTGGAAATGGCTTGAGCATGTTAAGGGATGCAGCCATTTGCATCTTGAATTAATAGCAGATAGTAATGGGTTTGCGCCACTGTATAATTGCAGATACTGCGGCGCATATGTTGGTTGTACGTGTTTCTTTAGAAATCCAAACTCATGGCCAGTAAATCAATACGTCAGCGTTCGGCCTTCTGCGATATCGGAGTTTATCCCCTATCGTGTTTTTAAGGAAACCTTTATCAGGCCTAATGTTTGTTACAGATGCAGAAAAGACGAAGATATGGCCGCGCCGCGCGCTTACGGGAGAAATAAAATTGAAAAGGTTTATTGGAGAGAATTATTTGCTGAAGAAAGTAAAGTCTGGGCATTTCTCAGAGGCAAAGAATTTCAGACAGGGGATGAAATTATAAATTATTCTAAAAGTATTCAACCAGTTTCTTTACTTTTTTTTGCTATTTTAAATGATGACAAAGACGAAGTTATCAAAAGAATTCTCGATAGGGCGTTGTATGTAAAAAACCGACTGAGAAAAATTGGCCTGAGCGCTTCGGTAAAAGAGATACTTGGATATGCCGTTCATAAGGCTTGTTACCTTTACAACAATCAATACAAACGTGATGGAAAAAAAGATAAACTCATAGACCTTAAAGAAAAGCTACAGACCTTTTACCTTCCAGGGTTTCATAGCAATAAGGTAATAATCAAAGAGCTAGATTTATTGAAAAATCCTGATAAAATTAGGGGAACATCGCTTGTTTTTAAAATTGACGTTCTTCGGGAGTTTCTCATTGAAGAAGTTTCTGTTAACGATAAGGAGGTGAAAAAACTTGCAATTTTGCAAGTGAAGGTGTTTGAATTTGACCCTGCCAGCGAATTCCATCGAGCTCTTGATGCCACAAGGATAAAAGATATTTATCTGTTCCTGAAAACAATACAGAAACTATGGCAAAAAGATAAGGCATTTCTCATCTCAAAGAAAGAAGATTTATCAAACATAATTACGGATAATAGTATGGAATGGGCGATAGTGGAATATGAAATGTTCTGTGAAGGAAATTACTCTGGCTTTGGATTCGGGCTCGAATGTAATAGAGACTTGCTTGCATGGTTAAAAGCGAATGTTTGTATTCCAAGATTTATAGACATGTTACACAAAGGCAATATAATCACCAATATTGTGGGGATGAGATTTATAGAATGGGCAAAATATTTAAGACTTGATGAATATCTTAATGATACAATGGTTACACTTATTCGTGAACCAAATAATCAACATGATGAAAATGCAATAGCTGCTGAAACAGAAAGTTTTGGCAGGCTTGGCTACATAAAACGTTCAGTCGCAAAGATACTAGCGCCCATCATGGATAATGAGGTAAAATTACAAGCAGAAATCTTTGCTCGTTATTATACGAATGAAAGCGATACAACAATTTTTCTCAAAATTAAAACTCAGGAGAATCGAAAAATCAATTAAATGGGAAAGTTTTTAACATATAAAGAAGGCGGTTTTTAAGGAAAAAGATTGCCAAGCATATGGATGATTTTGTAAAACAAAAAAACTAATACCGAAGAACTGGCAGCCATCGGATCCAGCAAATTGATTGAAAAAGAAAGACGTATAAGGACATGAAGTTTTGATCCCAGTTGAAAAGCTTGCTGAGATATTATTCAATAAAAGAGATGGAACTGAACGTAAAATTGATCAATAAACTTTTGATCTCCCACGGGAATAAAATAGTCAGACATTTTACGGTTATCACAAAACAGAAGTTTAGATTTATACGCATATAAATCTTTTCAGGAGAAATCTAAGATGAAAGAAAGATTATTAAACAGGATAGAAACAAACCCGCAAATAATGTTTGGCAAGCCTGTAATAAAAGGAACCAGGTTGACGGTAGAGATAATTTTAGAAAAACTGGCATATGGAGAATCAGAAAAAGGGTTATTAAAAAAATATCCTTTCTTGAAGAAAGCGGACATAAAAGCCGCACTTCTATATGCCGCTAAAACATTATCGCTCGAAGAAATTTTTCAGGTATAAACAGTGAAAATACAGCGCCCATAACCTGGACGCAAGCGGGTTCACTCAAATTTGAAACTTGAACCCAATAATTTGATTTATCCGTAGGTTTGAATTGTTTGGTGTTATTAGCCGATAAACTATGGAGTTTCCGGTTACAAACTTCACCCCGCTGTGGGTTTCCGGATATTTTTAACGTATTCAATCATCAATTGGGTTCTTCGCTTTGCTCAAAATGACACAAGACGAAGGAATGACTTTCTTGTCATTCTGAGAGAATGAAGCTACTGAAGAATATCGGTTTGAAAGTCTATACATTAAATTAGATTGGGCCTTTGGCAGCGTCTTTTAGCTCCCCTCATTGTAGGGCGACCAGACTGGTCGCTCTACATGGGCCGGGGAGTGGTGTTTCTTCCTGCCCCACAAAAAAGAGGTGCCGGGGTGTGTTATGACCGATTTACCCACCCCTGAATCCCCTCCCAAGAGGGGATTTCTCAAATTCCCCTCTTGAGAGGGGTAGGGGTGTGTTTATTCATAGTATAACTGAAAAAGGTTGAAATCCCTTAACGCGGACTTAACACAACTTACTGAAAAAGTTATTTGTGATGTTAAGAAAATTCCTTGTCCAGACGACAAAAGAGTGGATGTGTGGACAGCAATAACCCTGCAAATCTCATCAAAAGACAGTTGCGACTGGGCATACGTAAGCATAATAGAGGAGGTGATAAATAAATACGCGTCGAAGTTAAAAGGAAATACCTTGCGAACTCTTTGGAAAGAAACAGAGGCAGGGATGCAATATCAGGATGACGAAGGTGCAGCAGAAGATATCGGGCTGTTTTCGATCTCTGGACGGAGCGAAGATTTTCTGCCCCATCCGGAGTTATCTCTCAACCTGTCGGAAACAAGGGATGAATTTGAGCCAGGCATTACAGATGGTATTCCGTGGTGAACTGCCTGATTTCGCCAGCCCGTAGCGGCTGGGAGTGAAAATACGCTGAATAGTTACTATTATATACCCCATACTTTCCTGCCGCCGAACCTTCACATAAAACCCTTGAAATCCTAAAAATGTTTTAAGATAATCTACCCGTATGAATCTTTTACTATCCATCGACGTTGCTGTTAAAAAATTTGTCCTTTTGGTGGGCCAGGTGTCTTTACTTGCTATCAATGGATTTGTGGGAATTTTTCTGCCGCCGTTCAACCTGAAACTCATACTCCGTGAGATTGACAATTTTGGAGCGGGGTCGCTTTTTTTGGTCAATCTCATTGCGCTCTTTACCGGGATGGTGATGGCCCTTCAGACGATTTATGGGTTGCGTATGTACGGTGCGGAGATATACGTCGGCAGCGTGGTGTCCTTATCCCTTGTCAGGGAATTAGGCCCGGTCATGGCTTCCATCATGGTGGGTGCAAGGGTGGGGTCCGGTATTGCAGCAGAAATTGGCGCTATGCAGGTAACGGAGCAGATTGATGCCATGCGTGCCCTGGGGGCAAGTCCAATCAAAAAACTGGTGAGTCCAAAGATCCTTGCCGGAATGATTACCCTTCCCCTGCTCACCGTTACGGCAGATATCGTCGGGATCTTTGGAGGCATGGTTATTGCGCTCTTTGAGCTTGAGATAGACCGTACGTTCTATATCGATTCCGTTTTAACGACGATTACCGTTTCAGATTTATTGAGTGGCATTGGGAAGACCGTGATTTTTGGGTTGCTGGTTGCTGTGATTGGTTGTTACTTCGGGTTACGAACCACCGGCGGCACCACAGGTGTAGGGCGTTCGACGACCGTTACCGTTGTGACGATATCGATCTTGATCCTGATTTCAGATTTTTTCCTGACGAAGTTGTTTTTAATGGTATTTTAGCAACGCCAGCATATTGCCAATGAAACATCAATAAGCCTCCGGCTCACAAGAGACAACAAAATGTCCCCCTGAGACGAAGGCGAAGGGTCTCGTTAAGACCAGATTCTTCGCTTTGCTCAGAATGACAAAAAGCGAAGGGCTCGGAATGACCGTGGGTTGTTATTTTCAGGTGAAAATATTTGGAACAACGAAAGAGTAGGGGCGAAGCATGTGCCCGTTTTGGTATGAACGTATTCACGACGATTATAGCAAATGCTTCGCCCCTCCACTACACGACAAACATTGCTGGTATAGAAATCTTTAAAAAACGAAATGTTACGAAAATCTGTGTAATCAGTGAAATCTGTGGTTGCGTTTCATGTCCAACATAATCATTGAATTTAAAGATGTCCACAAATCCTTTAATGGCCTTCTTGTCCATAAAGGAATTAACTTGTCCATCTTGGAAGGTGAAATCATGTCCCTCCTTGGCGGTAGTGGTTCCGGAAAAAGCGTCCTTCTCAAGGAAATAATCGGGCTCATACGGCCTGACAGGGGCGACATCATAGTCTTTGGCAAAAATGTGACACAGATGAGGGAAGACGAACTGATTCAGCTTCGCGAACATGTGGGATTACTGTTTCAGGGGGCAGCCCTGTTTGACTCGCTTACGGTGTCGGAAAATATCGCCTATCCGCTCCGGGAGCATCTTCGGCTTACCGAACAGGAAATTCGGAAACGGGTGGAAGAGAAACTCGATCTCGTGGGACTCCGCGGTATCGAAGCCAAGATGCCGGCAGAATTGAGCGGCGGGATGAAGAAGCGGGTCGGGCTGGCAAGGGCAATCGCCACAGAACCCGATATTATCTTGTATGATGAGCCCACAACCGGACTCGACCCCGTGACAGCCCAGCGTATTAATGAGTTGATTGTCGAATTGCAAAGAAAATTGGGAGTTACCACCATTGTCGTGACTCATGACCTGCATTGCGTGAGGACGGTTTCTGACAGAATTGCCATGCTTCACGAAGGGAAGATCGTTATGGTTGGCACCTGGGAAGAGTTGGCAACCTCCGGGATACCAGCGGTGAAAGATTTTATCAGTGGCACGATCTGTGATTAAAGGGGACTTTTATGACAAAAGAACAATTTGCTGAATTACGGGCAGGGCTCTTTACGCTGATAACGTTGGCAGGGTTTGGCGCCATGGTGTTTATTCTCGGCACGCAGAAAGGATATTTCGCGCCTCAGATTATCCTCAAGACAAAGTTTGTGAATGTATATGGATTGAAGGCCGGTGCTCCGGTACGATTTATGGGCGTGGGGATAGGGCAGGTAAAGGAGGTCGTTTTGCCTAAAGAATTGCCTAGCGCAGGGATTGAGGTGATACTGAAGATAGACAAATCGGCTCAGAGGAATATCAATCGTGACTCTGTTGCTACGATCAAGTGGCTGAGCTATGTGACGGGGGATTCCTATGTGGAGATTACCTCAGGCGAATGGGGTGAACCCGTGGTGGAAGATGGAGATTCAATAAAAAGTGCGGAGCCAATCAGCTATACGACAGCCATTGAAGGGGGGCTGAGTATTGTTGAATCCTTTTCAAAGATCGTGAAAAAGCTGGAGGAAGGCCGTTTTGCGGACTCGTTAAACAACGTCTCAGTATCATTGGATGAAAGTGTGAAGGCGTTACAAAAAGGGGATGGATTATTGCCTGCTCTTATCTACGATCCGAAGGGGAAACAACTGCTGGAGAATTTGATTAAGACTACGGAAACGATGAATGAGATCACGGAAAAAATTGCCAACGGAGAAGGCACCCTCGGCTCCCTGGTCTCCGACCCCACCCTGTATGACAACCTCAAGCGACTCCTGGGTGGCGCAGAGCGCAGTTTTGTGCTGCGCAATTTAATCCGAAAAAGCATTGAGAAGGGAAAAGAAGAGAAATAGCTGGAACAGCCCCCTCGGTTCAGGGACATAAGCGTTAACTTATGAAATCAATTCAATCTTCTGATGAAAACGTGTATTTCCCCGTCCTCTTCGCAAATTTCCAGGAGTTCATTTCCTGTAGTATTACACCAGGAGGCAATATCCTTCTTAATCCCCTCGTCCGTGGCGATAACTTCAAGCACCTTTCCTATTGCTACGTCCTTCATTTTAACAGACGTCTTAAAGATGGGCATAGGGCACATGAGGCCATAACAATCCAGGGTTTCATCCGCTTTCATAAACCGTATTTTTCTCCGCAAGTTGAATGCTGAATCGATACTGAAACGAATCCAGTACGAAGTTCAGCAGGATGACATTCCTTTGCATGTCATTCCGAAGCTGATGTTTAGGAGTTTCAAACGTATATAATTCCCCTCTAGAAAGAGGGGATACAGGGGTGTGTAGATCAGCTACACACCCACTCCAATCTCTCCCTTTGTAAGGGAGATTAAAAGTCATTGCCGAAGACCAACCTATTTGAAATTCCTCAGCTTGAATTTAATGCTCATGATGTTCATCATGTGCGTGTTGCTTCTTTTTTTCAAGACCTTTGCCTGTGGTTTTCTTCAGATAGTCATCAATAGCAGCTTCGATGGCCTCTTCAGCAAGCACGGAACAGTGCATCTTGGCCGGAGGCAATCCGTCCAATGCCTCTGCCACTGCCTTGTTGGTAAGTTGTAAGGCCTCATCCAGGGTCTTACCTTTAATCATTTCCGTTGAAATACTACTGGTGGCAATAGCAGCGCCACACCCGAAGGTCTTGAATTTTACATCAACAATAACGTTGTCCTTGACCTTGATCGACATCCTCATAATGTCACCACACGCTGGGTTTCCAACCTCCCCCACACCATCGGCATCATTGAATTCCCCTACATTTCTGGGGTTGGCAAAATGATCCATAACTTTAGCGCTGTATTGCATAGATAACTCCTATTCTGAAAATATTTCCTTTAAAACTATTTTTAAACCTTTCAAAGCAAGCGATTCGAGGGTATCAGTCTTACTATACGTCTGGTAAAGCTGATATATGTTATCTTTCAGGATATAAACTTCTATCTCTTTCTCATCCGGAATCACGATCCAATATTCTTTTACCCCAAATCTGGCGTACAGTTTCTTCTTTTGCACCATATCCCGATAAACGCTATGTTCTGAAATTATTTCTATTACGAGATCGGGCGCACCCTGTATATTTTTTTCGCCAATAATACCCAATCGATCCTTAGAGATGAACAGGATGTCAGGCTGCACGACATTTTCATTATCAAGATATACGTCGCATGGCGCATGCATCACCGTGCCAAGATTATTTTCTATGGTGAACTTTTTAAGTCTGAATAAAAGTTCAACAGAAATCAATTGATGTTCTGGAACTGGCGAGGGTGTCATGGTCAATTCTCCATTGATGAGTTCATACCTCTTATCTTCAGGGGTTTTAAGATAATCCTCATACGTATATTTTTTCTTTTCTATAATGACCGGCACCATGATAGACCTCCAAGTCTTTTTACCTCACATTAGTTTGGTAAATGTAAGACATTACAAAGACTTTATTTCCCTTTCGTAAATCATTTCAGAGGAAACCCTCATGAACAAAAGGCTCACAAAAGGACTGAAAATAGTACCCCCCCCTCTATCCCCCTCAGGGAGGGGGACAAAGGGGGGAGGCTGAGTGAGGGATATTTTCTTACCAAATATTACTGGCAACAATGGCATCGCCACAAGCGGCCAGCCCTCTCAGTATCAGCCAAAAAAGGGATAATCACAACAGACACAGTAAAAATATTATCTTATAATACTCCCGATATTTCAAGGGTTTTATGCAGGGATGATTTATGTGGGAAAAAGAGTTGTCGAGGCAAAACAAAGTGCAATTTTGACAGAAACAGACTGTCCGCCTAGTTATCGACTCCTACCGGGTATTCTACATCGTCCGTGGCAAAACCGCTGAGACGCATCGCTCGCGGTTCATGCAATTTAGATGACATAATTTAATATTTAGGAAGTTCAATTCTTACTCGGTAGGAGCCGATTCCTGTCGGCGCTTTCCCTGCCTATTGGACGTAAACTGAGAAAGCCGTAGAAGGAGATGCTTGGGATGCCCTATTCGGGAAAACTGAACGTACGGTTTGATGGGGGATAATGCTTGATGAGGCTCGTGAGGTGCCGTCAGACGAAAGGGCAGAAAAAAATAGATCAATCCTAAACTACTACGCCACCTCCCTACTTTCCAATCCAAACGTTTTGCCATGAATTGCAAACGAAATATCTGCTTCAGGCTATATGCCTGACCAGCAAGACATAAATTGCCGTCTCTTGTTAATAATTTAATCACTAATCAAGGTGTGATCCCGTCCTGCTGCCCTGTCATGAACAGGTTTTTCGATATTTGAATTTTTGGGGCTAACTTCCCTTTTGTTTTTGATGATAGAGGGGTGACATCTCCCGGAGTCGCTCAACGGTAGGCGGCAGTTCTTCCAGGACGTATTTGACATCGTCCCCGGAATTGTCAATCCCTAAGCTAAAAAGTACGGTTCCCTGTGCGAGGGCTGCATCAACCCCGGTAGCCATAATAACGTGCGATGCCTTGAGCGACCGTGAAGTACATGCAGAACCGCTGGAGATGGCTACCCCCTGCATATCCAGGAATAGTAATATCGATTCGCCTTCAATATACTCAATGCACAAACTGAGGTTTCCCGGGAGACGATTCGTTGGGTGCCCATTAACATACACGTGATTTATATTCTTATGTATACCATCTCTTAACTGATCTCTCAAGTTCTGAACGTTGTTCATGCGCTGGGTCATTTCTGCATTTGCCAGTTCGGCGGCCTTTCCCATGCCAACAATGCCGATGATATTTTCCGTCCCTGCCCTGCGGCCACCTTCCTGTACCCCACCTTCCATGAAAGGAAGCATCCTCACGCCCTCCCGTAGAAATAATGCACCAATCCCTGCCGGTCCGTAGAATTGGTTGGCGGATATACTCAAGGCGTCTATATGGGCTTCTCTGACGTCAATGGGTATGTTCCCCGCAGCAGCAACAGCATCGGTATGAAAGAATACCCCTTTTTCTTTGGTAACTGCCCCGATCTCTTTAATCGGTTCAATCGTGCCAATCTCCCCGTTCGCATACATAATGGATACCATGATCGTTGAGGGGGTAATGGACTTCTTTATGTCGTCCGGGTTTACCACTCCATACTTATCTACCGGTAAGTAACTGACGCTGTACCCTGATTTTTCAAGTGATTTTAAAGGATTTAACACTGAAAAGTGCTCTATTTCTGAAGTAATAATATGGTTCCCCTTCTTTTTATGCGCAGCCAATATGCCTTTCAGGGCGCAATTATTGGCCTCCGTGCCGCTTGACGTGAAGATGATTTCATTTGGTTTTGCGTTAATAAGATTGGCCACGTGTCCGCGCGCTGTCTGGATGGCCTCACTGGTGGCCCTTCCAAATTGATGCAAATTAGAGGGGTTGCCAAAACCCTCTTTTAAAAAGGGTGTTATCGCCTCTATCACCTTCGGGTGCATAGGAGTACCCGAAACATTGTCCATATATATCTTTGTCATAGCATTTTCCTGCGTAGAGTGAAAAAATGAATTCCGAAAAGTTCTTTTTATTATATCATCTTCCTCTTTTAATCCAACTATTTAATGGTATCCTTGTGTGCAATGATGGGTTTCAGTTTGTCAGGAATATGGTCATTCCTTGTGAATCAATAATGTGCCTTTCCGGACTTGGCATGTTTCCAGACATGGTTCAGGAGTGCTGGGGTGAGGCTCGCACTCTGTTTTCAGAATAACTCGTTCTTAACTCTGTTTGGAAACAAGCGATAAGTTGTAAGGGACTTTGCATTCGGGCTATTGTTGCACCTTTCCATACCCTTTTGTATTCCAATCCTTATCATAAATTTTAATATAATCATCCTTGATAATTACATGCTCTTTAACATTTCCCTTGCTATCATAAATAGTAATCATCTGGCGTTCGGCTTGTTCATCCTGCACAGATAAAGGCGCACAACCGGCAATCATGATGCATGCGATGGACACAACTATAGTTTTTATCGTCATTTTATACTTTCTTAGCCGATTTTAAGATTTCCTGCAAATTTATCATGTACCATATTTACCGGTAATTTTCCATTGACAAATATTTTATAATTTTGTAAACATGAGGACATGAGTACCGTAAAACAAAAAAGAAAAGATGTGAAACCTATAGAATCCTTAGAGAAAAAGATAAAACCAATCCCAATAAAAAAGGATGACCCTTTCTTTTCATCTGCCCCAGTAGATATAGGTCATACTAATAATGAAATAATTGATAAATTATTGTATGGCATGAAATGTCAGAAATAATCTTTGCAGACACATCCTTCCTCATTGCTTTTTACAACAAGAAAGATGATAAACATTCAATAGCAAGATTACTTGTCCAAAATCTTATTCATCAACAAACATCAGTTGCATTCATAATTACAGACTATATTTTTGATGAAACCCTTACCACCGTTATGAGACAAGGAGGTAAAAACCTTGCAGTAGATATAGCCCGAAAGATTTATGAATCTCCTTCTATAAATATCTTTCCTATAGATTCTGAAGTCTTCAACCTTTCCGATGATATGTTTATCAATTATCGGGATCAAATGTGGAGTTTTACAGACTGTACATCTTTTTGCTTTCTGAGAAGATATAAGAAAGCTTTAAAAGTTGCTGCCTTTGACCGCCATTTTATAGCGGCAGGTTTTCGTGTAATCCCTGAAACCCAATCCTGAACATCAAATTGTTTCTCCTGAAAACATAGCCTATCATCTACTTTATTTACATTTCCCTGATTATCTTCAAATTGAAATCCATAACTATGATAAACAACATGCCTGAATCTTATTTCCTCTTGAAGTTCATCGGATGTCACAGTATTATTCTCCCTTTGCTTTCGATGTGCCTGGTGAATCGGGATGGTGGACTCAAAGGGACGAGATCAAGTGGTGCATGCAATTCTTCCTCCAGCCTTGCCGCCAGCTCATAAAGCTTCCATCCGGCAACACCGTCACAAGCAATGTCAATATCCCTTGCTTGAGAGGGGGCATCAATAATGCTTCCAAAAAGGATTAACCTGGTAGCTCCGTAACTTTTCGCCAGAGAAACTATTTTTTCAATTTGTTCCTGAGTAATTGGCATCTCCTACTTGTGTTTGCATATAAGATCTTCGAAGATATGTCGTTGAAACTTCTTTTTCTGTCTTTCAAACATGGTTGATCAGGTTTTCTTTCAATCCTCATCCTGTTCAACAAATATTTTAACCACGCGCCCGTTTTCGTAATAAACCAGTGGCGTATGCGTCTGTTTGGCTATTTCCCTTGCTCTTTTGGCCGCTCTCAGCAACGCTGATTCTACATTCTCAAGGTCTTTGTCATGAATCTGTTTCTTTTTTCCATTCATCTCTTCTCTCCTTTGTCTTTTTATTTCATTTTTCTCAAATCTAAAAATTCTATTAAGGCATTTTCCAGTGAAACTAAATCTTTTTGGGGTCTTCAGGCAAGCGAGTGGGTAAAATTGAGCAGTAAATTGGTTATAATATAGCATAAAATAAGGGGGAAAAGAAGTTTTATATGAGCAAAAAAATCTGTAAGATTTCTCTATGGGAAAAAAGAGGAGACTGCTGGACGAAT
>PHFX01000198.1 GCA_007618135.1 Candidatus Brocadia sp. WS118
AGGTCTCAATAACAAGATTCGGGTGATCCAGAGGAGGGCATACGGCTTGAGAGATGAGGAATATCTTCGGCTAAAAATTCTTACTTGCATGCTGAAGGAGATATAAAACTGCTCAATTTTACCCACTCACTTGCCTGAAGACCCATAATATTATACTCGTAAGCCATCATACAGCGCCTTACAAGGAGGTCTTTGCAGGGTTCAAAGATTTTCTCGACAGGCAAGGAGTAAAGGTAAGTTATGATAAATATATCTTGGAAAGTGATGCGTCCAAGTCAAAGCAAGTTATTCAAAACGTAAAAACGAAAAAGGCAAAGGTAGTATTTACTGTGGGAAATAAAGCCACCGAGATGGTCCTGGGCGATATTGAGGATACCCCGGTAGTTACCAGCATGGTTTTGGAGAATACTATACTCATAAAGGCAAAAAACGCAACAGGGGTAACGCTTGAATTCCCATTAGAAATCGAGTTTTCCATGCTGAGACAATTGCTGCCGGAGGCCAAAAGGGTAGGGGTTATGTATAATCCGGAGGAAAATCGTGAAAAGATTACTTTGGCCAGAGGTGTGGCTGAAAAAATGGGATTCGTTCTTTATGTCCAGGAAGTGAATAGTCCCAAGGATATGCCGAATGCTTTAAAAAACATAGCAAAAAATGCGGATGTGTTATGGGGAATACCTGACAATCTGGTGCTCAATGTCAAGACAGCAAAGCAAGTCCTGCTCTTTTCGTTCAGGAACAGCATTCCTTTTTGCGGTATGAGCCCCAGTTGGGTGGAGGCAGGGGCGCTCTTCTCTCTCAGTTGGGATTACGCGGACATCGGCATGCAGTGCGGAGAGGCTGTCATGAAAATAATGCAGGGAAATAAACCTAGTTCCCTGCCAATGGCCTCTTCACGCAAGGTGTTGTATTCCCTGAATCTTAGGACGGCGAAGCAGATGAAAATAAAGATATCTGAAGAATTCATTAACAAAGCACACCAGGTTTTTAAGGAGTAAATTATGCATGTCGTACATAAGAAAAAACACCTGAGCCTTGCTGCAAAATTTAATTTTTTGACGATCGGTTTAATTCTGGTTACCGCAGTGGGAATCAGCGTCTTTCTCATTCGATCGCAAATTTCCTATTCGTATCGCAACCTTTTGAATCATGGTCTGAGTGTTGCCGCCATGGTGTCTCACAATAGCGAATATGGCATCTACACCGAAGACAAAGAGTCCATTGGGAATATTGTCAAAAGCCTCGCTGTGGATGCGGATATTGCCTATGTATGCCTTTATAAGAAAAAACGGAAACTGATTTGTGAAAATTTTACATCAGAGATAAAAATGCCCACCTTGCATCATTACAAAAAATCGTACCGATCCTTAAAAATTCTGGAGGAAGAGTTTGTCAACAAAAAGGACGGATTTCGTTATATCGACATTTTAGCTCCTGTCATAAGCATAAGCATAAGCACTATTGATAACGATTCTGCCGGGGTTTTAGGAAATGACAGGGGAGTTAATGATCAAAAAATTATCGGATATGTCCAGCTGGGTTTAACCCAGGAGGGACTGCGGAAAAGAGTTCGTCAAATCATCGCATCCACGGCATATGTAACGGGTATATGCGTACTTGTGGGTGTTGCAGTTACCCTCTTTTTAACAAAAAGAATCGCTTCACCTATCAGAGAACTTAACATTGTTACCCAAAAAATCTCAGAAGGAATCCTTGAGCAATCGATCAAGATTACGAGCCGTGATGAAATATCAGATCTTGCGCAGGCCTTCAACCACATGCTGGAGCGGCTGCGCGCTTACCGGAATCAGGTAGAAGAGCGTACGAACGCGCTAATAGATGCGAATCAAAAGATGTCGCAGGAAATTGCCGAACGTAAACGGATGGAACGCGCCCTGGAACAAAAGACGAAAGAAATTGGCCGTTCTAATTCAGAATTGGAGCAGTTTGCTTACATTGTATCGCATGATTTACAGGAGCCGTTGCGGAAGGTTATGGCATTTGGTGATCGCTTGCTTAAGAAATGCGGTGAAACGATAAGCAATGAAGGGAAGGAATATATCGCGAGAATGCAAAGCGCTTCTGAACGCATGAAGACGCTTATAACGGATCTGCTGGTGTTTTCGAGGCTGAGAACGAAGGCGCAACCATTTGTTCAGGTTGATCTTGCAAAGGTGGCCCGCGAAGTGTTGTCTGATCTGGAAATTAAAATCGAGCAGACAGGGGGAGCGGTAAAACTGGGAGAGTTGCCAACCATTGACGCTGACCCATTGCAGATGCGTCAATTGTTTCAGAATCTCATCGGTAATGCGCTGAAATTCCACCGAAAAGGGGAGTCGCCGGTTGTGGACGTGCAGGTTTGCATGCTGGAAAACCAGGAGAATGATTCCAGGGGAAATTCTCATAATAAATCGTGCCAAATTACCGTGGAAGACAACGGTATCGGATTTGATGAGAAGTATGCTGACCGTATCTTTGGGGTATTCCAGCGTTTACACGGGCGCGATGAATATGAAGGAACGGGTATCGGTTTGTCAATTTGCCAAAAGATTGTTGAGCGCCACGAAGGGAGTATAAAAGCCAAGAGTGTGCCGGGAAAGGGTGCAAAATTTATTATAACACTACCAATGAAGCAAGGAAAAGGAGAAAACCATGGATAAAAGGAAAGAGCCAATCACCATTCTGATGGCCGAGGATGATCCGGATGATCGCTTTATGACGAAGGAGGCATTTAAAGAGGCCATGTTGATTAACGATCTGCGCTTTGTGGAGGACGGTGAGGAATTGATGGACTACCTGTACCATCGTGGCAGGTACTCTGATCCTAAGAGTGCACCACGTCCGGGGCTTATTCTGCTGGATTTGAATATGCCAAAGAAAGACGGACGTGAGGCACTTGCGGAAATTAAGGCAGACGAGGATTTGCGGCGCATCCCGATTGTGATCTTAACGACTTCGAAGGCGGAGGAGGATATCATTCGCACCTATGACCTGGGATCCAACTCCTATATAACCAAACCGGTATCATTTGAGTCTCTGGTGGTGATCATGAAAGCCCTGGCTAATTACTGGCTTGAAATCGTGCTCTTATAGAAAAGGAGAACACCATGAATGAAACGAACAAAGCGATCACCATTCTGATGGCTGATGACGACCATGATGATCGTTTTATGACGCGGGAGGCATTTAAAGAGGCGCTGTTGATTAACGATCTGCGTTTTGTTGAGGATGGTGAGGAATTATTAGATTATCTGCGCCATCATGGAAAGTACACAGTCGCCGATGACTCGCCACGTCCTGGTCTCATCTTATTGGACCTGAATATGCCAAGGAAAGACGGGCGTGAGGCGCTTGCTGAAATTAAGTCAGATCCTGAACTGCGGCGTATCCCGATTGTGATCTTAACAACATCAAAGTCTGAGGAGGATATTGTCCGTACCTATAACCTGGGTTCTAATTCGTATATAACCAAGCCGGTATCATTTGAAGCGTTAGTCAGGATCATAAAAACTCTGGCGAATTATTGGTTAGAAATTGTGCAACTGCCAGGCAGTTAGAGGGGATGGAAGAAGAGAACAAATAAGAGATGCAATCACACAAAGCCACGAAGTCACAAAGAACAAAGAATGATGAATGATGAAGTGTTTTTACTTCACGATTCGATATTCCTTGTTCTGCGGTTCGAAGTTCTCTTTAAATAAGTTGCCGAAGGCCTAATTAAAGGTTTAGGAATTTCAATTACCCCCCATAATCCCCCCGTTTACGGGGGGAAACAGGGGGGAAGTAGCCGAAGGCCTAATTAATTTTCCGGTGTCTCTTCGATCCACAGCATCAGGAGAGAGGCGGTCTTTATCTCCGAAAGGATTTCGTCTGAGGGATAGGAAAACTTCATTATTCGTAACAATTTAGCTTTTTGAAAAAATGTAGCGCCGATCCCTTGTGGTCGGCATTGGGCGGGGGATAAACCATCCGTGCTACGTGTTCCGTTTTGTGTTGATTTTACATAAATATACGGGTTTTTCAAAAAGCTAAATTGTTACCATTCTTCGAAATTCCATGTTTGATATTCGTATGTAATTTCTAACCCGAACGTGTGAGTCAACCCTGTCAGGGTTAGTTTTGTTCAGAGTTTCGCTAAAGGGTGGGCATCGCCCATCAAAAAAGTCAATCCACATTTTTCAATTGCCGGAGGAGCTTCTGTATCCTGGCTGCCTGTTCCTGCTGCGGTTCCAATTTCAGGCTTTCTTCCATGTAGAACCGGGCTTTTTCTGTATCCTTTCTGTGTTTGAGGATGACCGCGCCGAGATTCAGATGGGCATTGGCATAATGGGGTTTTATCCGGATAGCCGTTTCAAATTCTCGGATCGCATCATCGCAGAGTTGCTTATCGTTATATAAAATTCCCAAATCGTTATGCGCCTCGGCGTGATATGGTTCTAAACTGATAGCAAATTTGAATTCACGCTCTGCCTCGTTCAGGAGGCCTTTTCGGTAATAGGCGATACCCAGATTGTTGTGTGCGTCAGGGAAGAACGGATTTATGGATATCGCCTGTTTGAATGCGGGGATGGCATCATCTAATTTCCTTTGTCGTGTCAAGACAACACCCAAATTATTATGGGCCTTTGCATCCCTGGGTTTTAGGTTTAAACATTTTTGGTAATACTGGATGGCATCATCAAGCAGGTTCATCTTGTTGTAATAGACACCAAAATTATTGTAGACATCTGCATCGCCCGGATCTATTGACCATGCCTTTGTATATGCTTCCAGGGCAGCGGCGTTGTTACCCTCTGCTAAATACGAATTCCCTAAGTTAATATGCGCCCGAAGACTGTTTGGAGATATGCGAACCGTCCTTGACCATAATAATAAGCCGTCTTTCCAGTCTCTGTTTCTTCTCAACGTGAGATATGCATTCCCCGTCAGAAGAAAAATGAATACAAAAGTGAAAACCATCGCAATCCTGTGAGAGGAAGAGAGCAAGGCGGATGGAAAATACCCTGATTTTCCGATGGATACAGGATGTTTTGTTGAGACTTCTTTTTCAGGAGAGCATCGTCGCATCAATACCTTTGACGAGAGACAGGCAATGATTGCAGCAAAACCAGCGCCCGGTATATATAAATAACGCTCTGCCATGAAGTTCCCCAGGGGGATGATGTTCATTACAGGGATAAGGGTGACAAAAAACCAGAGGATAAAAAAATACAGGTGTTTCTGCTGGGACCTGAGCCGGAAGGCAACGATGCCCATTGCAATAAAAAGCAAGACAGATAACCATAACGATATAGCTATGGGCGATAAGGTAAGAGGAACGACATAATCCGCATTTAACGGAAAGGGCAGGAAGAGAAGCTTTACGTAATAAGCCAGCATGCTGATCAGAGTCAGAAAATTGACAAAGAGGCTGTCGAGCGGGTAAGTAATATGTGATTCCTGGGGATTATGGAGAAAGAAGAAACGGATGAGGATATAGAACAGGGTAATGAAAAAATACCCCATAGAGTAAAGGGAAAATTTTGACTTGAGATATGAGAATCCAAATCCTCCACTTGGCGCCAAAGACGATGAAAATCTCCCTCCCCTTCGTCTCCTCCCACCAGGGAAGGAGAAACGCAAGGAATAGCAATCCGCTCCTTCCCGGACGGACGAGATGGGTGTTCTCCCCTTCCTTGACGGGAGGGGTAAGGGACGGGGTGAAAAGGTTTTTTTGATTGAAGGACCTCGAAAAATTAATTCGTACAAGATTATCAACAAGGGCAGAGTAATTGCCATTTCTTTGGAAAAGAGACTTAACAAATAACAAAGCAGTGATAGAGCATAATAAAGGATGTATCCGGGTTGACTTGGTTTCGTCAGAATTTTCGTATCATTTTTCAGATAAAAGATGAAGGCAAGCATGAAAAACAGAAATGCAAGAAGGTCTTCCCGAAAACCAACGGCATTAACCGCTTCAGAAAAGACAGGGTATAAAGAAAAGAGCAGTGCTGAGATGAAGGCTGTAGTCCTTTTTTCCAATACGCGTGAGGTAAACAGAAAAAAGAGCATACTATTGACGGCGTGCAGAAGAATATTGGTAAGATGATATCCTGATGGGTTCACATGCCAAAAAGTATAATCAAGAAAATACGACAAGGTCACCACAGGACGATACGTTAATTCAGCCGAAAGGATGAAGTACTTTGTGGTAAAAAGATTTGGGAGGTTGCTCCACTGCCGTATGAAATAATTATGAATAATCGTGGACTCATCGTCGTAAACAAAGGAGTGCTGCAAACAGTTTAGGTAAACGAGAATGGAAATGCAACATGGTAATAGCAGACAAAAAATCGGGAAATACTTTTTCAATGCATCAGTCCTGTTTTCATGGTAGAGAGACGGCGAATGAAAGCATCAAAGCAAACAATATACGAAAGTATTCACATTTTCAATGTAAAACTGACCAGGACAAGAGATGAAAAAAATTAGACTTGACAATAAAACAGCATGAGGTAAAATTTAACTTCTCTGTTTTTGTATACAGGTATTATCCGTAATGCTTATGCGTATCCCAGGGAATAATAAAAGCGACTCGTTTTACTGGATATTCTATTACTTTAGATACTATCAACCGCGCGGAGGTTCTTAGGGTTCGATATTATTCAGTTCATTGTTGTTAATATATTGCCCTGAAACCATTGGTTTTAGGGTTTTTTTTTGTCCACAACATTTGGTGGAGGTGTAGCTCATGATTATTGTAATGAAGGCCGAATCTACAAAAAAGGACATCAACCACGTCCTTGAAAGCATAGAAAAGGCCGGTTTAAAAGGAGTTCTGTTGCAGGGAACGAACCGGAACGTAATTGCGATTATTGGGGATGAACGGGTACTGCCCGCTGACTTCTGGGATGTTATGCCCGGCGTGGAGAAGTCTGTTCCTATCCTTGCGCCTTATAAATTAGCCAGCAAAGAGGGAAAAGATTTCAGAACGATCATTCATCTCATGAATGGGAAAAAGATCGGGGGGGAAGAGATTGCCGTTATTGCCGGGCCGTGTGCCATTGAAAGCAAGGAGCAGATCATTGAAATTGCGAAACGGGTGAGAGATGCCGGTGCCACTGCATTGCGGGGCGGCGCATTCAAACCTCGAAGCAATCCATATACCTTTCAGGGTCTTATGGAAGCGGGTCTCGCACACCTGGCACATGCCCGTGATGCGTCAGGCTTGCCAATTGTTACTGAGGTGCTCACCCCGGAACATGTAGCATTGGTAAGTAAGTACTCTGATATATTACAAATCGGAACCCGTAACATGCAGAATTTTTTACTCCTGCGCGCGGTGGGTGAGGCCGGGAAGCCGGTGATTTTAAAGCGGGGTATGTCTGCAACGATTGAAGAGTTTCTCCTGGCCGCAGAGTATATTCTGGCGCAAAATAATCCCAATGTTATCCTGTGCGAAAGGGGTATCCGCACTTTTGAAACGCATACCCGCTTTACCTTATCCTTAAGTGTTGTGCCACAACTCAAGGAGATGACCCATCTGCCCATCATCGTAGACCCAAGCCATGGAACAGGCAAGAGAAGCCTTGTCAATCCGATGTCCAAAGGCTCGGTAGCGGTAGGTGCGGACGGCTTGTTAATTGAGACACACCCTGAACCAGAAAAGTCATTCGTGGACGGGCCGCAGACAATTACCCTCGAAGCCTTTGACGCACTCATGGAAGAACTAAAACCCGTCGCCAAAGCGGTAGGAAGAAAAATATAGTCTGTGAGAAGAAAAGACAAAGAAATAACTGGCGCGGATGAGATCGAAGAGATTCTGTTGTCGGCCATGGTGGGAAGGTTGGGAACTTGCGCCGATGGGATTCCGTATATTACGCCCATGAATTTTACCTATGAGAGAGAAAAATGCCGGATATTTCTCCATTGTGCACAGGAGGGGAGAAAATTACAGAATATCAGAAGCAATCCAAATGTCTGCTTTGAGGTGGAAGAGGTGAAAGAGGTAATAGTAAAGCAGCCCACCTGCGCCTCTTCGGTTGCATACCGGTCTGTTGTTCTGTTTGGGAGCATCAAAATCCTTTCTGAAGTTGATGCAAAGAATTACGCCCTCCAGAAACTTGCCGAAAAGTATGCACCGCAAAATCCCAAAGTTCCCTTTACCGATGCCATGCTGAATAGGACAAATGTACTCGAAATAGAAATCAGGGAAATGACTGCCAAAAGAAGCCCCGTAAAGTCGGCAATTACCGACCCGGCAAAAAAATAATGCAATTACCGCAGAGGACACAGAGAAAAAAAATACCGAAAGAAGTGGGATAATGATTTGTTCAAAGAGTTACGAATATTTTTTAATTCTCTGCGTGCTCAGTGCTCTCTGCGGTGAGAAATACAGGATTAATGATAAAAGAAAGGGAAAGGAACGATATCCATGGAGATCACAGCGTCAAAGAGACTGCAATCCATTGGCGCATACGCCTTTGCAGAAGTAGATAAGGAAGTTGAAAAATTAAAATCCATGGGGATTACCCCCATCGATTTTGGTGTGGGTGACCCCACCGTACCGACACCGGAAATCGTGCGCAGGGCAACCCAAAAAGGAATAACACTTCGGAAATCTTCCGGGTATCCAAGCTACATAGGCACCCCTGAATTTCGCCAGGCTATTGCCCAGTGGACACAGAAGAGGTTTGGCATCCAGATGGACCCTGCCACGGAGATTTCTTCTACTATTGGTTCTAAAGAGGCGGTATTCAATTTTCCGGAGGGAATCGTTAATCCCGGCGATTATGTGATCATCCCAACGCCGGGTTATCCACCCTATACAAGGGGAACTTTGTTCGCAGAGGGAATTCCTTACTATGTGCCGCTCCTGGCAGAAAACAAATTCCTGATTGACCTGAAGTCCATCCCTGAAGAGGTCTGCAGGAAGGCAAAGATTATGTGGATCAATTACCCGAACAGTCCCTCCGGGGCAGTAGCGCCATTATCGTATCTACAAGAAATCGTGGAGTTTGGGAAAAAGTATAACATCATTATTGCCTCCGATGAAGCTTACAGTGAAATCTATTTTAACGAACCTCCTCATAGCATTCTGGAGATCACCAAAGAAGACGTTATTGTCTTTAACTCCTTTTCCAAGAGAAGCGCCATGACGTGTTACCGGGTGGGCTGGGTGGCAGGGGATAAGCGGATTGTGGATATTTTTAAAAAGGTAAAGACCAATATTGATTCAGGCACGGCCACGTTTATCCAGGATGGAGCGATTGCCGCCCTTAGCGAAGAAACCCATGTCGAAAAAATGCGGGCCGAATACAAGATCAAGAGGGATTTATTAGTGGATGCATTCAAGCGCATTAAACTTCCGGATTGCACTCCAGATGCCACGATTTATCTCTGGCAAAAGGTGCCGGACGGAATGGCCTCTGTCGAATTTGCCCAGAAACTTCTTGCGCCCGAAATCGCCATAGTAACAACGCCCGGGGCCTGGATTAGTGATAAGACGGAGACGGGATTAAATCCTGGTGAAGGTTACGTACGTTTCGCGCTGGTACCCAGTATCAAAAATACCAGGGAAGCAGCGCGGCGGATCAAAAAGATATTGCGAAAGGTTTTATAAAAATAATATTTACCGCAGAGAACGCAGAGACAATGATAATTTAAGGTTGTTTTATTATGAACAATTTTCTTATTTCTCTGCGCACTCTGTGTCCTCTGCGGTGAAAAGTAGTCAAAGATAAGGATACTTTTATGGAAAAGCGCCTATTCAGCGGTATTCAACCCAGCGGTGACGTGCACATTGGCAATTATCTGGGGGCCCTTAAGAACTGGGTGCGGATGATCGACCAGTATGATTGTATCTTCTGCATCGTGGATTATCATGCCATTACGATTGAATATAACCCGGAGGATATGCAAAAGCGCATTCTCAATGCGGCGGCGGTTAATATTGCCGCAGGCCTTGATCCGGAGCGATGCATTATCTTTGTACAATCCTACGTGCCCGAACATACGGAACTCGCATGGATACTCAACACGGTAACCCCCATGGGACATCTGGAACGCATGACCCAGTTCAAAGACAAGTCAAAGCAGCACCGGGAAAACATTAATGCAGGATTATTTACCTATCCCGTTTTACAGGCGGCAGACATTCTGCTGTATCATGGTGAGGCCGTACCCGTAGGCGAGGATCAGGTGCAGCACATAGAACTGGCCAGGGAGATCGCCAGAAAATTCAATATGCGATATGGTGAAACATTTCCAGACCCGGTTGAACTGCTCTCTGACGCCCCGCGGATAATGGGACTCGATGGTAAGACGAAGATGAGCAAGAGCCTGGGAAATTACATCTCGCTGGTAGAAACTCCTGAGTCGATCTGGAAGAAACTCTCTACAGCGGTAACTGATGAAAACCGGAAGAGGCGTTCAGACCCTGGGAATCCTGACATCTGTAATCTCTTTGCGTTACATAAGTATTTTTCAAGAAAAGAACAGATAGATCGTATTAACATAGTATGCCGGTCGGCGGAGATTGGCTGTATCGAATGCAAAAAGATCCTGTCAGATAACATCGTTGAGGCGCTGACCCCCATTCGCCTGAGATACGAACAATTGATCAGCGACCAGGACTACCTCTTAGGCATCCTGCACACCGGGGCGAAGAAATGCAGGGACATCGCTGTGAGCACCATGAATGATGTGAAAAGGAAGATGGGGCTGATGTAACTAAAAAAATTAACCGCTGAGACCGCAGAGAAAAGATTAGAAATGAAGTAACAATTTAGCTTTTTGAAAAGTATTTGTTTTCTTGCTGGTTTCTTGCTGGTTCAATCGTCCTCGATTGAACCGAAACATTTGGCAATTTCTACGACTGGTGCTCGTTCAAAATGCACAGCATATTCAAAACGTCTGGTTCAAACTGCAAGTTTGAACCAGCCAGGAGACAAAAAGATTTACCACAGAGGCCACTTACTAAATCCGAAATTCGAAATAACGCAATACATCACTCTCCCCGTACAGGACTCTTTGTTTGGAGTATTGGAATTTTGATCATTTGAATTTGTTTGGGATTTTATACATTTTATTGAGTAGATCAGTTATTCTCATATCATTCTATATCAGGTTGCAGCCACGCTGCGCTGTGCAATTATGGACTATTTTATAAAAAATATCGTATCTCTATTAAAAGAAAAAATAGACCTTCCCGAAGATGAAATAAAAAGACTCCTCGAAATACCGCCTGACTTTAAAATGGGCGACTACGCCTTTCCCTGCTACAGTCTTTCAAAAACCCTGAAAAAATCACCAAACGCCATTGCCGGCGAACTCGCACAGGCCATTCCTGTTGACAAACCAATAGAAGCCGTACGGGCTGTTGGACCTTATATAAACTTCTTCTTGGATAAGGCAACACGGGCAAAGACTGTGCTGAAAACTATCTTTGAAGAACGAGACGGATATGGCCATGCGGATGTTGGCAAAGGAAAAACGGTTGTTATCGACTTCTCTTCCCCCAACATTGCCAAGCACCTTGGCGTGCACCATCTCCGTTCTGCACTGATCGGAAATGCCATTTGCAATATCTATAAGACCCTTGGATATCCATGCGTTGGGATCAATCACCTGGGCGATTGGGGTACGCAATTTGGACAATTGATCGTTGCTTATAAAAAATGGGGAAGCGAAAACGCTCATGCATCTTACACGGTTGCCGACCTGAATAACCTTTACGTAAGGTTTCACCAGGAGGCAGAAAAGATTCCGGGTCTGGAAGATGAGGCAAGGGCATGGTTCAAAAAGCTGGAAGCAGGAGATACAGAAGCAAATGAACTCTGGCAGCACTTCAAGGATATCAGCTTAAAGGAATTCCAGAAGATCTATGATATGCTTGGGATACATTTCGATGCCTTTGTTGGTGAGAGTTTTTATAACACGATGGTTGAAGACACCATAACAAGAATTAAAGAAAAGGGGCTGTCCAGGGTAAGCGAACAGGCGTTGATTGTCGATCTGGAACCTTACAAGATGCCTCCATGCCTTTTGCGGAAGAAAGACGATACTACACTCTACGCCACCCGTGATATTGCGGCTGCAGAATATAGGAAGAAGACCTACGACTTTGACAGGATGATTTATGTGGTTGGTTCTGAACAAAAGCTGCATTTTAATCAATTTTTCAAGGTCTTGGAGTTGATGGGACACGACTGGGCAAGGCGTTGTGTGCATGTGGATTTTGGGCTCATGAAATTTAAAGATGGCAAGATGTCTACCCGCAAGGGAAAGGTAATTCTCCTGGAGGATCTGTTAATTGAGGCCGTTGAACGCATCGGAAAGATCATAGAAGAAAAGAATCCTTCTTTGGAAAACAAAGAGACAGTGGCCAGGGATGTAGGCATTGGGGCCGTCATCTTCGCCGACCTTTCAACGAAACGCAATAAAGATGTGGTATTTGACTGGGATGAGGTGCTTAATTTCGAAGGCGAAACGGGTCCTTATGTCCAGTATACCCATGCCCGCCTTTGCAGTATCCTAAGGAAATACTGGAAACCTGTGACGGCAGATATACGTTTTGAATTGTTGAAAGAAGATGAGACTACCATCTTGATAAAAAATTTGGGACAATTCCCCCAAATAATCCTGAAGGCTGCCGAGTTTTATGAACCCTCTCTGATCTGCAATTATCTTATTGATGTTTGCGGTAGCCTGAACAGGTTTTATAATGCACATCGTGTCTTATCGGATGATGAGGAACTGACCAAGGCGCGAATATTACTGGTAGATGCCACACGTCAGGTTATAAAGAACGGCCTAAACATCCTTGGGATGCAAGCGCCGGAACAGATGTAAATACCTATTAATTCTATCCCTTTTTGGATTGATTATAGCTCAAAATGGGCACAAACTGTATCAGGGCGAATGTACAGGTAGGGGAAGATTCAAAACATATCCCCACGAATTTGAAATCCTGAAGGGATGTCATGATTATAGCCAATTGATGCATTTCTGCCTGTTAACCCCGCAGGGGTGACATTGGTAGTTTATGCCGGTGTAATGGTAATTTTATTTCACCCCTTCAGGGTTGTATATTTTATCTGCCCATGGTTTTATAATCATTTCAGCCCTACGGGCTTTTTTATCGCAAAGCGGATTTTATTTTTATTGCGTGTGAATACCTGCAGGTACGCACTTACAGAAACAGGCGTTTTTCAAAAAGCTAAAGTGTTACAAAATACCTAGTATCGGCCAACAAGGAGAGATTCTCTCCCGTTCATTCCTCAGAAAAACCAAAAAAAGCTTGCATCCCTCATCATTTTTGTATTATTATCCTCTTTAAAGGATAAGTAATTTCCTATCATCTTAACTTCGCCAGGGAGTGAAGACCATGCAGGAAGCCTACTCCGCAACAACAAGTTCGAACAGAACCATCAAATGAGATAATGAGATTTTTATATCCAAAATACCGGCGTAATAGACTGACAGCCCATCGTGCCGGGGGCGGTTATAATGACCAGTCTAATTAGTGTCTGAACGAAAACACTCCGAAGCCAAGCAAAATAAGGTAAAGCAGGTTGAAATAGTTAATGAAGAGCGTTGAATAATTCCCTGAGAAATGGTAAAATATGGCGAAAACAAAGGGATTCTTGGTGTAAGGAGTCCAAATATTCGATTCATTAACAAAACAGACAAGGGACATTCGATAGGAGATGAGAAAGAGATTTGAGCAACAGAAGAAACTAGGAGTTATGTCCATTTCAGAAGTAAAACTGCCGTTAAAGAGTCGGGATGAGCTACCACCGATATTGAGGGCATTGCAACATATCTATGTTACACCGAAGTTGAACGAAGAG
>PHFX01000199.1 GCA_007618135.1 Candidatus Brocadia sp. WS118
CAGGCTGATCTTGGCATTATTTATCGCTTCAGTTGTTGCCAAGCCTATTGAATTGAAGATATTCGATAAAGACATTACTCGGCAATTGGCAGAAAATCGAAAAACGAAAATTACCCAAATTGAACAAGACCTGAGAACTTTTTATGATGAACAAAAAGTCCCTTATGACTCAACAACCGCTGAATGGAGAAGACAGGTAGAAGAGAAAAAAAATTCTTTACCGGATGGTTATCAGGAATTAGCTTTAAAACTTGAAGAAGAAAATAAGAAACTAACTGAAGTTGAGGAAAGGAATAGACCGAGGATAGAACAAAAAGACCGTCAGAGGTCTCAACTCTGGACTGAGATAAATAATCTTGCTGCAGAAGTAAATTCTCTACAAAATACCCTTCAGAATCCTCCGGTGGATTCCCTGACAGTTCAAAAACAAGTTGAACAGTTGAATAACGAAATAAAATTAAAGAAAGACCAACGTTATTTATTAAATAGGGAAAGAGCAGAACTGCTCAAAGAAATAACCGACCAGAAAAAAAGAATTGGATATGCAGAAAGTCAAATCGACAGTGTGAATAACCTTCATGCCCTGGCAGTAAGAGCACTAGAACAAAAAAAACAGAAGGTAGAAGAGGAAAATGAAGCAAAAAAAGATACCCTTGAAGCAACTAAGATAAGAGAAATTCAAAAAACTCAAGCGCCCTTTCAAGAGTATGAAGGATTTTTAGTACGATTGGAAGCCTTAAGTGATTTAGAAAAGGAGAATACACCCATCAAATTAGCCAGTTGGTTTATCTTTTTGCTTTTTACTTTGTTAGAAACTGCACCGGTTATCGTAAAAATGCTAACTCCCCGTGGGCCTTACGAAAAATTGTTACAGATGAAAGAGTATGAAAATCATATAAAAACCCAAAGGAAAATCTCAAGAATCAATGTGGAAGTAAGGCAAGACTTAAACACTCATGCCAATATTACCAATCTAAGATTCCATGAGAGAGAGGCATTTGAGAGTATGGCTTTGCAAATGGCTTCCCAATCGTACAGAAAAATTTTGAAAGAGATGATTGCCTGGTGGGAAAACCAAATACGCCAGGATTTCCGAGAAAACCCGGATCGTTACATCCGCTGGAATCCCGAGTTTACCATAAATGACGATGGACGTCCCACGGGAGGATGGTCTGCCAGAGGAGCAGGAGAAAATCAGACTGTTGGTGACGAGGAATTTAACCCTCCCGATGCCCGGCCAGGACCGGAGACAGATAATGAAAGGGTTGAAGATACTATTAGGGATAATGAAGGGAGCGACGAGGCTACCAATAGAAGGCATGATAAGGATAGCGGACCAATCGAAAATCAAAATAATTCCGAAGCACCCGGCGAGATAGAGGAAGAACACGACAATAAAACTGTAGGTGAAAAGATTGAATCATGGAGAAGAAAAGTAAAAAAATGGTTTGGGGGAAATCGTGAGAATCCTCCGGATGAAATTGTTGATTGAAGTTCAAAGCGATTTTAAAAATGGGATGCATTTCAGTGACTCATGGATTCACTTATCATAATTATTAAAGCATTTCTAAATCCTAAATTAGACTTCTACTTGACTTATGATGAAGTAATGACCATCGGCTTCGTTGCTATGTTATTAATTTATAATGGCGTTGTTACTTCTAATGGATTATTCAGTAAATCAATTAGTGCAATAATAGGAACATCATTAGCTTTATATTTTTACGCTTTTAACTCGGATAAAATTTTAGAGTTTACTTCCTGGATTGTCATTGTCGCAAGATTTGGTGCGGGGATAACCCTAGCAAGATGTATAAAGCTCCTGCTCTTTAGAAGTAAGAATTTAGGGAAACATTCATTGATCTTAACGCCAATTATGATTGCTTCGGTTATTTCTGTTTTAAGTTTATTTTTGAGTTGGTTGAAGTTCTATCGAGATACTCAGGATATCTTTAAAATATATGGAAGAACGCCTTCAATATTGTTATCACTTGGAGTTGCCCTGTTACTTATTTCAGGATCACTTTATAGTGACAAAAACACCCAATTCTTTCCTTTAATTGATTACTTTTATGGAGTTGGATTCTTGTTGGGAATTTTAATTAATAAAAAATCAAATTATTAGCTTGATGTCTATAAAACAATTTCGGAAGTTTTTTATAGGCTAATATAACTCAAATATTTATTCTCGCTCTAATTTGTCATATTAAAATTTTACATAAGAGGTGATAATGCAAAAAGAGATTTACCAAATTATTACTTCTCTATTGAGCGATGGTTCTCCGAAAATCTTTTTAGTTGGTGCAGGTATATCATTTGATAGACCCTCAAATTTACCTCCTGCCAGAGTCTTCATGAAGGGTTTTGTTGACAGTATAGCTGATGACGCTGAAATTTTGTTAGAAAATCACGATTTAATTGTCATGGGATATTCCGACATTGATGATTATAATATTTCTGAATTATTGGTTAGCATTAAAACTAATAGAGTGAAGTTCTTCCAGTATTATTGTTTCCGACCATTAATAAAACACTATGAAGATTGTATAATCTAATTCATCATAAATTGGGAGGTCAAAATGCCCCAAAAAATATTTATCTCTTATGCTCGCATAGACATCGACGACGTGCGCCCAATTTATGATTTCTTGCGTACAATGGGCTACGATCCATGGATGGATATTTATAATCTTTTGCCAGGCAGCGAATTCAAGATCGAAATTCAAAAAATTATTGAAGAAAGTGACTATTGCCTCGCCTGTTTATCTACGCGTTCAGTACCAAAACGCGGCTTTATTCAGAAAGAATTAAGAATAGCATTAGAGGTAATGGACGAATTTCCAGAAGGTGAGATTTTTATAATTCCTGCAAGACTTGATGAATGTGAAGTTCCTTTTTCATTAAAATCCAAACATTGGATCGATATGTTCATTCCTGGTGCCAAAATTCAGCTATTGAAAGCTTTTGTGGGTTCAGAGCCGGACATTGATATGGTTCATAGTGCTATGAAACAGGCCGAATTGTTTAGCCCTAAACATAATGAAGGACGAATAGCCTTTCGAGCTGCAAGCTATGGAGAAGCTGAGCGATTGGCTAAAGAGGCGTATGATAACATTCCAAATCCACACAGTAAATTAAATGAGATGGTAGCTGTATATGCTCAAGGAAAAATCATTAAACGAGATCTTGATCGTTGGGTTTATAAATTAAAACTTGAGGATAGTGGCCATGGTAAATCTGTGTTAAGTAAAGGATTCTGATAATAGGATAATTATAACTGATGGATAATTATTTTTCCGGTAGCATCATCAACAACCGCTATGAAGTGGTGCAAGGCCCACATGAGAAACCCACCCTGGCCGGAGGCATGGGGCTGGTTTATCTCTGCGTGGATCACGGGGAAGACGGCCGCCCGGTGGCCTTGAAGACCTTCCTCCCGGAGTATCTTCCCAACCGGGAGGCCCGCGACCGTTTCCTACGCGAAGGCACCACCTGGGTGCAGTTGGGCAACCATCCGCACATAGTCAGATGCTATCAAGTCATCAAAGGCCCGATCGGAGCAGAAGTCTTCTTCGAGTTGGAGCTGGTTGCCGCGGCGGAAGGCAAACGCGACGCTTCGTTACGCTCCTGGCTCACTCCCGGCCAACCGCTTCCGGTGGAACAAACCCTGATACTTGCCCTGCACCTCGCCCGGGGCATGAAATACGCCACTGAGAAGATCTCGGGTCTGGTTCACCGCGACCTGAAGCCGGAGAACGTGTTAGTGGGGCGGGATGGGGTGGCGCGGATTACCGACTTTGGTCTGGTGAGCGCGATACAGGAAACAGTTGACGAACTTCCAGTGGCAGACGCTAAAGAAAGCGAGGAGAGCAGGTTGAGAAGAACCCAGTTGACCCGGGGTATAGCAGGCACGCCGCTCTACATGGCCCCGGAACAATGGGCAGGTACAGAGTTGGACGCGCGCAGCGATATCTACGCTTATGGGTGTATTCTGTATGAAATGCTGACCGGGAAGTTGGCCGTGGCCGGTAAAACGGTTGGAGAGATAGAAAAAGCCCATCGGAGTGGTCAGGTTGCTGAAATATCTTACACTTTACCCGATCATTTAATCAATCTGGTGCAGCACTGTGTAATGGTGAACCGGGAAGAACGCTATGTCAACTGGCTTGAATTAGAATCCGAAATTGTCAGGGTCTGGAAAGCTGTTATAGGTAAAGAGGCGCCGACCGCCCCGGATAGTTCGCCAGGTCTGCCTGCCGAGCGGGTGGCTGTCGGGTGGTCTTACAATGCGATGGGAATATCGTACTCTGACATTGGCAAGTTTTCGGTGGCCCGGGATTATTTTGAGAAGGCGCTGGCGATCGGACGGCAGGAAGAAGATCGCTCTTTGCAAGCTTCCGGGTTAAGCAACCTGGGGAGTGCTTATCGTGGGTTGGGCGATGCGCGTGGCGCGATTGGGTATTATGAGCAGGTGTTAGCGATTATGCACGAAATTGGCGATCGTCAGGGCGAAGGCCAGACATTGGGCAACCTAGGCGTTGCTTATACGCAATTGGGCGAAACACGGGCCGCGATTGGGTATTATGAGCAGTGTTTAGTTACTGCCCGCGAAATTGGCGATCGTCACAGCGAAGGTCAGGCGTTGGGTAACCTAGGCGTTGCTTATCGCCAGATGGGCGAAACGCAAAGCACGATTGAGTATTTTGAGCAGCATTTGGCGATTGCCCGTGAAATCGGCGACCATCAGGGCGAAGGTCAGGCGTTGGGTAACCTAGGTGTTACTTATTGGCAATTGGGCGAAACGCGGGCCGCGATTGGATATCTTGAGCAGCATTTGGCGATTGCCCGTGAAATCGGCGACCGTCGCCACGAGGGTTATACTTTGGGCAACTTAGGCAATGTCTATTTTCAGCAGGGGGAGGATCAGCGGGCAATTGGGTATTTTGAGCAGTATTTGTCCATTGCCCGTGAAATCGACGACCGTCAGGGCGAAGGTCAGGCGTTGGGTAACCTGGGTAGTGCTTATGCCAGGTTGGGCGATGCGCATGGTGCGATTGGGTATTTTGAGCAATCTCTGACGATCCTGCGGGAGATTGGTGATGTCATGAATGAGGCGATATACACTCTCAATCTCGCACTTTTATATTTCCAACAAGCCCGCTTCCGGGAAGCCCGGCCGCACGCCCAATATGCACTGCAGTTGCTTACTCAGGCGGGACATGTTCAGTATGCTGAAAATGCCCGACAATTGCTACACCAGATTGAGCGGCAAATGAAATGAGTTTAAACCACCACCTTTAAGAAAAAGAACATCGGCAATGGCAATTTACCCTTCCGGAACCATCATCAACAATCGCTACGAAGTGGTGCAAGGTCCTCACGAGAAACCCACCCTGGCCGGGGGCATGGGGCTGGTTTACCTCTGCGTGGATCACAGGGAAGGCCGCCGCCCGGTGGCCCTAAAAACCTTCCGCCCGGAGTATCTCCCCAACCGGGAGGCCCGTGACCGCTTTTTAAGAGAAGGCAGTACCTGGGTGGAACTGGGATACCATCCCAATATCGTTCGCTGTTTCCATGTAGATAGGACCTCAACCGGCTTGGAAGTTTTCCTGGTACTGCAACTTATTGCCGCAGCCGAGAGTAAGCGAGATGCTTCTTTAAGGTCCTGGCTCACTCCCGGCAAACCCCAGTCAGTGGAACAAACACTCCTCTTTGCCCTGCACATCGTCCAGGGGATGAAACGAGCCACAGAGAAAATCCCCGGCCTGGTACACCGAGATTTGAAGCCGGAGAATATTCTGGTTGGCCGGGATGGATTGGCACGGATCACCGATTTTGGCCTGGTACAGATTCTGGGGTTGAATGAGAGTGATAACGGAGCAGCAGATTGGGAAGGAGATAACAATTCAGACCGCCACCGTACTCTTTTGACTCGGGGTATCGCCGGCACTCCTCGCTACATGGCTCCGGAACAGTGGACCAAAGATCGATTGGATGTTCGGACCGATATCTTTGCTTTTGGGTGTATTCTTTATGAGATGCTTACCAGTGAGTATGCAGTAACAAATGAAAGTATAAAAAATTTTGCCGCAAACCAATTTTCCGGGTGGGCGAGTGAGTTGCCTTCCGGATTACCGTCTGCGGTTAGAAGGATCATGGAACATTGTTTGCGCCTCGAGCAGAAGGAGCGAGTAAGTGGTTGGCCAGAATTGGAAGACATGTTGGCAAGAGTGTATAGGAAGGTGATTGGTAAGCCTTTTCAGCCATTAGCAGTATTGAAAGAAAATGAGGCTGTTGAAGCAGTAACAGCAGGGTGGTCGTATGATGCCATAGGTTTATCTTATTGCGATATTGGTAAGTTTGAAGTGGCCAAAAGTTACTTTGAGAAAGTTTTAGAGATTGCCCGCTTGCAACAAAACCACTCCTTGAAGGCAGCTGCTATGAGCAGTCTTGGTTCTACATTTTTTTCTTTAGGTGATGCACAGACGGCCATTTCGTTTTACGGGCAATATTTAGCAATTGCCAGAGAACTGGACGATCATCAAGGGGAAGCCATTGCCCAGGGTAACCTGGGCCTCGCTTATGCTCAATTGGGTGAGGTGCATCATGCAATTGATTGTTATAAACAGTCTCTGGATATTGCCCGGAAGATCGGTGATCGCCAATTGGAAAGTCGAATGCTTGGGTATCTGGGTACTGCCTCTTTTCAGTTGAGCAAAATGCTTCAAGCAGTTGATTTCTTCGAACAACATCTGGCTATTGCTCAGGATATACGTGACCGCCAATTGGAAGTAGAAGCCCTGGGCAATCTGGGTGTGACTTATATTCGAATGAACGAATTACACTTGGCAATTGAGTTCCTTGAAAAGACTTTGTCCATTGCTCGTGAAATTGGTGACCGCCAGACAGAAGGTACCGCTTTAGGCAATCTGGGTATTGCATATCGAATGTCAGGTAAAGTGCAGCAAGCGATTGTATTTCATGAACAACATGTAATTATTGCTCGAGAGATTGGTGACCGCCGCGGAGAAGGGGAAGCCTTAGGCAATTTGGGTATTGCTTATAATGAATTAGGTGAGGTGAGCAAGTCAATTGGATACTTAGAACAACAACTCGCCATTATCCAGGAGATTGGTAACGTTCAGAGTATTGGAATGAACCGTTTTTATCTGGCGCTTATGTTAGAACATTCCAATCCGTTGGAAGCATTGAGCCATGCAGAAGAAGCAAAGAGAATTTTTACGAAGATTGGGGATGGAGAATATACTCAAAAAGCAAAGCAATTCATTGATTACTTAAAAACCCTACGACCTTAATCAGGTTTTCTTTGCTGAAGAAAGGTTCAAACTATGTCTATCTATTCATCTGGAAATGTTATCGCTAACCGCTATGAGGTAGTGCAAGGCCCGCATGAGAAACCCAATCTTGTTGGTGGCATGGGATTGGTTTACCTTTGCGCAGATCATGCCGCAAACGGATACCCGCTTGCCCTAAAAACTTTCAAACCTGAACTTCTCTCTGATCGTGCCGCCCGGGACCGCTTTTTGCGTGAAGGCACCACCTGGATACAGTTAGGAAAACATCCCCACATTGTATGTTGTCATCAAGTATTCAGAACTACGATCGAGGCAGAAGTTTTTTTAGTTCTTGAATTGATTGCGGCGGCCGAAGGAAAACGAGAAGCCTCATTGCGTAGCTGGCTTATACCCGGCGAACCGCTTCCAATTGAACGAGCCTTGCTTTTTGCGCTGCATATCGCCCGGGGTATGAAATATGCTACTACCAGGATTCCCGGTCTGGTACATCGAGATTTGAAACCGGAGAATATATTAGTAGGCCGGGATGGTTTATTACGAATTACTGATTGGGGGTTAGTGAAAGCATTTAAGGCAACGGGCTGGGATCCAGGAGGATCATCTGAAAAAAGAGATAAAGAATTTTTACAGCACACTCACTTGACCAAAGGAATTGTGGGTACTCCCCGTTACATGGCGCCGGAGCAGTGGGTTAAAGGGAAGATAGATATACGCACGGATATTTACGCGTTCGGGTGTATTCTTTATGAAATGCTAACCGGAGATTTTGCCTTATCTGGAGAGAGCCTATCCGAACTTGCAGCCGCTCATCGAAAAGCGCAGAGAATAGTGTTGGCAGCAGATTTTCCTTCAGAGATAAGCAGAACTATAGATCAGTGTTTGAAAGTAGATCGGGAGGAAAGGTTCAGTAATTGGAATAAAGTAGAATCGAGTTTGGTTGCGATTTATGAAGCAACGAGTGGCAAAAACATACAGGATTTGGAAGCAACTGTTGATGACCCCGATAGAGAAGCGATCGCTCTCGGATGGTCATATAATGAATTAGGCCTTTCTTATATCGACATCGGCAAGTTTGAAACAGCCCGAGAGTATTTTGAAAAGGTTTTGGAGATTGTTAAAGAGAAGGAGAATGGTTATCTAGAAGCAGCAGTTATGGGTAACCTGGGTAATATACATTTTCAACTTGGCAATACACATTCTAGCATCGAATTTTTTAAGAAGTCTTTGGAAATTGCCCACAAGTTGGGCTACCCTCTATGGGAAGCGCAAGCCTTGATGAGCCTGGGTAATGTTTACTTTCAATCGGGAGATATTCCACAGGCACTTGAATTACTGAATCAAAGTCTTAGAATTGTGCAAAGAATAGGCAATCGCCGGCAAGAAGGCATAATCCTGAGTAACCTGGGTACTATTTATGTTCAGACAGGAGATATATCCAACGCTATTGATTTTTATGAGCAATGTTTGAAGATTACCCGGGAAATAAACGACCGTCAAATGGAAGGGACCATTTTGGGCAATCTGGGAGGGTGTTATTCTTTGCAAGGAAGGGGCCCTCTCGCAATTGAATTTTTTAAGCAGGCTCTGATAATTGCGCAGAAGAGAGGTGATCGGCAAGGGGAGGCCAGAATTTTGGGCAATTTAGGGGATACATTTTTTAAGCTGGGTGACATCCAGAAATCTATTGAATTTGCTAAAGAGAATTTAACCATTGCAAAAGAGATAAAATATCGGAAAGGAGAATGCAACGCTCTGCTTAACTTAGGTGTTGCCTATCTTCAGCAAGGATATATGCATCAGTCGATTGAGCTATTGGAAGAGGCTCTATCCATTGCCCGGAAAATGGAATACCGCCAAGTGGCAGGGAAAATATTAAATCTTCTGAGGAATGCTCATTTTAGGCTGGGAGATTCAGATCGAGCGATCGAATTTTTTGTTCAATACTTGGATATTTCGAGAGAGATAGGTGATCGACAAGGGGAAGGAAACGCACTGGGGAATTTAGGAACTATCGAATTGCAATCAGGTAATATTAATAGATCCATCGAATTATTTGAGCAGCATTTAAGGATTGCGCGAGACATTGGTGATCCCTTTGGTGAAGAGATAGCCCTCGCCAATCTGGGAAATGCTAACCTACAATTAGGATATAGAGATAAAGCGATTACTTTCTACGAACAAGGCCTGGCAATTACCAGAGGCATTGGAAATCGACATGGAGAAGCTCAGACGTTGAGCAATTTAGGGAGTGTTTACTCTTACTTGGGGGATATTCAACGGGCGATTGAACTCTATGAAAGATGCTTAGCCATTGCGAAGGAGATCGGCGAGCGGTATATGGAACGTATAGCTTTGGGCAACTTAGGTAATGCTTACCGTCAGTTAGGGGAGATTCAGCGAGCAATTGGGTTGTATGAACAATGTGTGGTTATAGCCCGGGATACTAACGATGGGATGGCTCTGGCGATAAACACTTTTATATTGGCATCGCTTTTTTGGCAACAAGGTGAAATATCGGAGGCCCTGAAACGTGCATTCTACGCGAAGGAAATATTTATACAGATCGGCCATGAGCAGTATGCTACAGAGACACAACAACTAATTGATCAAATCCAAACTTAGATAGTCCCGTGACTACTCAAGAGGCTTGTAATGCCATAATTTTTGACAGATAGGTAAAGACATCGAGATTTCGTTTGATTAAGGTATCAATAACCGATCTCAAGACACAGAAATCATGTTGCCCGGTTTTAAACTGTCCGGATATTTTCTGTTTGACTTTGATATTACGAATAGCTCTTTCGGAACCGTTGTTATCGGGTGGTATTCGCAGGTCGTAAAGGAAAGGAAACAGGTAATTTCTATATCGAATCATCGATCTTTGAAATTTGGTAGTTTGGGGATAACGATCTTTAACAATGGGTCTTGCCAGCAAGCGGTTTAAGCGGTCTTCCAATCGCCAGGCACTTTTTTCTCCTTTTTGAAACGGGTATTGTTGTTGATCAGCCTGTGCTCTGAGCCCCAGCGCATCCTTCAGCAGTTTTTTGAAGTGAGTTGCCCAGGGATGTTTCTCGCTTTCTTCCAGAAAGATGAGATCCCTTTCCAGATGAGCCATACATAATTGATGATTGGCTGCGGCGGTTTTCAGTTGGGCTGCCCAACGATCTGAACCGATGGTGGCATTGGCAAACCCTTCTGGAAAACAGGCTTCAATGGTGGCGCTACCACGGTTATCAGAGGCGTGTAAATAAGTGTTTAAAGCGTTTTGCCAGACCCAAATCCACCATCTCTCGCTGTTGACTTTTGCGCCGGTTTCATCGCCGCCAAGATAGGCAGCTTTCTTTAACTGCTCCCGGATATGCTCATAAACCACTCCGGCTTTAAGAGATGCGCGTTGGAGTAGATTTTGAATGCTGCCTTCGCTAATGGGAAGATTGAAGGTGTGGAAGAACAAATGTTTCAGGCGCTGGTAAGGCACATATTGATACACCGAAAAATAAGCCAGGTAACTTTCTACGCTGCTGCCATATTGAATCGGGGCATTCACACCCGCCGGATAATCGGCAACTTGGTTATTGCCGCACTTTGGACAGGTGCAGCCATACTGACGGTATTCTTCGTAGATGGGACGAATCGGCGGAAGCTCGATCACCTGTCTTTTAGACAATAAATCTGCCGGAACATCTTGCAAATCGTTGCCGCAAGCATTGCAGTAGTGACTTTTTAAATCAATAACTTTATCCGGTGTATCGCTCATTTTTAGATGATGGCCCTTATGCCCTTTTTGACCGCCCGGCTTGCGATTACTCTTTTCCCGGCGACTTTTGGTGCGAGGAGGATTGGATTTATCTTGAGACGGGGGATTATGACTATTATGACTATCTTTCTTAACCTGGGAACGCTCAATCTGTTGAAGTAACAAACGTAGTTGCTCCCGCAAAGCTTGATTCTCTTTACGTAAACGAGCGTTCTCTGTCTCTAACAATTTTAAACGATCCAATATCTCCATGAATGAGTATAACAAATTTTTGAAAAATAAATAAGAACTTTAACAACCTGGGTAGTTACGAAAATAGTATAATTGAATGAATGCGATAATCTTTTCATAGGCCTAAATTTTTACAAAAAAACAAATTTCATAACTTATAAGTTCAATTTTATCAAATAAATAAATATGACAATATTTTTTTCTTGATCCAAATTTTGTTCACAAATTTTTCTATTTTACGTAAAAAATGATGGATAAAGACGACCTTGTCAAACGGATAAATCTGGAGTTGATTAATCTCTCGATAACCGAATTACCTAATCTGAGAATTGTCGAAGCCAAAAAGGTTACCAGGGAACAACTTCGGGAGGAAGCCATTCGATTACCCGACAGAGAATCCCACAAAATACCCTTTCATTATAGATTAACATTGAAGTTAGAAGATCAAATCCTGAAGTATTCCGCAATCGTTCACCCGGATCTTCGTATCAATCGTCTCCATAGCGCGCTTGAAAAGTTTCGGAAAAGCAAAAAGTATCAAAATCCACTTGTGATTACTCTTGAACTCCCCAAGGCAAGACAGAAAGAATTTATTAAAAAAGGGATCAGCTTCATTGATGGGCTGGGAAATATTTTTCTGAAATACAATGAGCCGTACATTCGAATTATCAATTGTTTTAAACAGCAAAATAAGCACTTAAACTTTCACGTATTCCATGATACACTGTTTAGTGATAAAGCTTCACTTGTCATACGCTCATTATTGGAGAACAACCAAATTCAATTTGATGATGACTCACAGAACATGGATCAAAGGGCAAAGAATTTACAAAAAAAATTAAAACAGGACTTTCGCGATCAATACGCTATGTACCGTGATGAGGCAAGTATAGTGCCGAGGATACTATGGAATAAAGATGCTCAATTATCTATTTCGAAAGTGGTTAAACTTAGCGGCCTGAGTAAAGCGGTAGTAGCACAAATTATTAATATCTTGAAGCAGAAAAATGCTCTCCAGGGTTATGGCGAGCACGAGCGAGGGAAAGAATACCGACTGCTTTCCGCTCAAAGCCTGCTTCGTGACTGGATAGATTATTACAGCCACGTGAATGTAGAACATAAAGTTTATCGCGGAGATATCACTGACTTTAGGAAAAAGTTGGGAGAATTCAATGCCGCGGGTGCCAAAGTTTACAGCAGTTTTGACCTCAAGCCCGAATTGAACGATGCTGTCTATCATTTCGTCATGAAACCAGAGTTGAACTTCACCTTCATGGAATCATATTTTAACCTGAAAGATAATGGATTGGGAGATTGTATCATTATCTCAAAACCAGCCTATAAGAATTCTTTCAGTTATGGGTCCTACCCGGTTTCTATTCCGGAAAGAAACCATAAAGTTTATGTGTTATCACGCCTTCAATGTTTGCTGGATTTATCTCAAATCGTTCCAGATGCCACAGAACATATTAATAAAATGGTACAAGAGATTGCTCATGGTCTGGAATGGAAATTGTATCCGGATCACGGTGGTATCATCGGGTGAAAACTACAGCAGAAAAAGATAATCTAAACTGCTACCGTTTGTGACGCCGGGAACCCAAACCATTATTAAAAAATAGAGGCTAAAAAAAGCCCCCAGCTGCCGCAGCGGAAAAACGCCGGCAGCCAGAGGTAGAGAATTTAAACCATTTTAGTGTCCATGTTGTTGTGTGACATTATCCATAAAAGGATTTTTTAAATTATAGCGTTCCAAAACACCGCAGTTTTTCAACTGCGATGCCGGGACAAACAAATTACACCACTCAGCGTCTTTCTTACAGCTTCCCAGCGAATACAAATTATGGGTGGTGATAACGACAGATGCAATTCCTGAACTGCACTGAGATGATGCCATGGGCAGGTCTCTGCGAGGAAAAGCCAACGGTTCTCGTTTTTCTCCAGGGATTGGGTATGGTAAGGGTAACTCGCAAACCCCATAATCGGTACAAAATGGTTGGTTATATGGAGAATGAGATAGCTGTTAGGGTCTCGTATTAATTTCTTAATGGTATTCCAATTATTTTTATCAGTTTCTTCTTGTTGCTCCCTGCTCTGCTTCAGATGGAATTGGACACGAGAAAGTTTTATATTAACCGTGTTCAACTTAAAAAATCTGGAGGAATTATGGCTCAGAAACGTCGTTTTACCGCAGAGAAGAAAATTGAGATACTGCGTGAATATTTAGAGAATGATGTAAGTGTCTCGGATCTTTGCGAACAGTATCAACTCTCTCCCACAATGATCTACAATTGGAAGAAGCAACTATTTGAGGGTGCGCTTCAAACATTTACTCCTTCCCATAGGGGTAATTCCTCTGCCGAGCGGAGGTATCCGC
>PHFX01000035.1 GCA_007618135.1 Candidatus Brocadia sp. WS118
ACAAATTCGTTTATCGACGGTTCGGTGAAATTCAGCATCGGCAGCGAGGTCTCGCAGATGTCTTGCACCTTGCTCAACATCAAGGGCGCACTGCTCAACCGCTACCGTGCTTTCGTGACACCCGGCACCAAGATGGAATTGCACTTTTTCCTCGGCAGCAGCGGAGAAATCACGCTCGGCATCTTCTATATCGACCGCGCTTCGGTATCGTACCCGGATGAAAAAGTATCGGTATCTGCCAGAAACGCAATTGGCAAACTGCTGAAGGAACAGACCTTCAACGAGGACAACACATTTGAAGAAACTACGCTTCAGCTGAACCTGCAGGAGATTCTTCGCCTCGCCGAGGTGGAGGATTTTTTTGTTGGCAACAACACAAAGGCATGGAAGCTGCGCTTTGAGCCGGATGTCACCATACTGGACGGCATCAAGCGGGTCATCTCTCTGCTTGACGGCTGGAAGGTCGATGAAACGTCAAACGGTGTCATCGGCGTTGCGGCGGCTACCGACGCCCGTTTCGACCAGCCCGCCGTGTATACCTTCGAGCGCGACAAGACTTGCTGGAGCTACAGCGTGGAATATGACGATTCGGAAGCGGTTAGCAAGGTCTGCGTCACCTGCGCCGACCCGGAAAACACGGTTTATGCCACAGTCCCCAGGAGCAAGTGGTGGGTCCAGCCGTCCCACCGCACGACCTACGTAACAGCCGCCGACGGTGCGACGCTTGCCGAGATAACGGCTATGGCTGAGGAACTGGCACAGGCCATCGCAATATCTGGCAGGCAGGAGAGCTTTGTCGGCATTTTCACGCCACAGCTCACCATCGGCGACGAGGTACGCATTGAAAGCGGTGCAAAAACCGAAACACTCGGTACGGTCACGGATGTGGCACACAATTTCGGCAGGGGCGGTTTCTATACTGCGTTCACCGTTGACAGCGGCGGACGGAAAGGCAAAGCGCGTCTTTCGGACTTGATTGGCCAAGCGTCTGAAAAGCCAAATCTGAACGGTGTGACTATCTATTAGGAGGAAAACTAACATGAAAGAAATCTGGACTTGGACACAAACGGCATTCGCGGGCTTGGGTGCATTGCTCGGTTGGTATTTAGGCGGATTGGACGGCTTCCTTTACGCCCTCGTCGCCTTCGTGGTCGTCGACTACATCACGGGCGTGCTTCGGGCAATTGTGGAGAAGAAACTGTCCAGCCGAATCGGAGCGCAGGGTATCGCCAAGAAGGTAGCAATATTCCTTGTGGTCGGCATTGGTCATCTCATCGACACCTATCTGCTCGGCGGCACGGGAGCACCACTTCGTACGGCGATTATCTTCTTCTACATTGCTAATGAGGGAATTTCTCTCGTTGAGAATGCCACGGCTATTGGGTTACCCGTGCCTGCAAAGTTAAAAGATGTGCTGGCACAGCTTCATGGAAAGGATGAACAGAAATGAATCTACGAAAATTGATATTCACAAACAACGCCTGCTACAAGGCCGGCAGAACCATCGCAGTTAAAGGCATTATGGTTCACTCCACTGGCGCGAACAATCCGAATCTGCGCCGTTATGTGGGTCCCGACGATGGATTGCTTGGCAAGAATCAATATAACAACCACTGGAATCAAGACAAACCGGACGGTCGTCAGGTCTGCGTTCATGCCTTCATCGGCAAGCTGCCGGATGGAACAATCGCCACATACCAGACCCTTCCGTGGAATCACAGAGGCTGGCATGCCGGAGGTGCTGCGAACGATACACATATCGGCTTCGAGATCTGCGAGGATGGCCTAACCGACAAAGCTTATTTCAACGCAGTCTACAAGGAAGCCACAGAACTGTGTGCCTATCTCTGCAAGGAGTATAAGCTCGACCCGATGGCGGATGGCGTTATTATCGGTCATTACGAGGGGCATAAACGCAGCATCGCCAGTAACCATGCCGACCCAGGCCATTGGTTTCCGAAGCACGGCAAGTCAATGGATACATTTAGAGCAGAGGTCAAAAGGCTACTCACGGCAACAGAACCTTCAAAACCTCCCACCCCAACTGAACCGAAAAAGCTGTACCGTGTACAAGTCGGTGCTTACGCCGTCAAAGCCAATGCTGATGCCATGCTAAAAAGAGTCAAGGCGGCGGGATTTACGGATGCTTTCATCAAAACCGAATAACCAGTATATGCTGGTACGCAAGTGCCCCTCTTCTGTCTGTAGACGGTAGAGGGGCTCTTTTCATTTCCCCTCCGAATGGAGGAAATCTGAGTGAACAACTTACAAAACCAAGGTATCAGCAAAAGCGATATTAATGCTGTATCGGAAAAAAGGCCTGTACCGCAGGAACAAATGCAGCGTGAAGTCGATTATGTCAGGGCACAACAGATACTAACCGCAATGATGAATTGTGGACTTATTTCCTTGTCAGAGTTCAACAAGATAACCGAGCTAAACCGCAAATCTTTCTCACCATTATTAGCTGAGATTATGCTCTAAAACCGTTGATATAACTTGGTTTTGACGGTAACATGTGACACTGACCAAGGAGGTGAGAAATTGAAAAAGGTAACAAAAATAGCTCAAAATACAGTCGATATAGCTGAACAGTCCAAGCTCAGAGTTGCAGCTTATTGCCGTGTGTCTACCGACAGTGATGAGCAACTCGTCAGTCTGGATACTCAAATAAAGCACTACGAAACCTACATCAATGCAAACCCTGAATGGGCGTTTGCAGGTCTTTATTATGACGAAGGCATCACCGGCACGAAAAAAGAAAAACGACCTGAGTTGCTTCGAATGATTACCGACTGTGAAGACAGAAAAATAGACCTCATTGTAACGAAGTCTATCAGCAGATTTGCTCGAAACACTACCGACTGCCTTGAACTGGTTCGAAAACTGCTTGACCTCGGCATTTTTATTTATTTCGAGAAAGAGAACATCAACACAGGGTCAATGGAAAGTGAACTCATGCTGTCAATCCTAAGTGGACTGGCCGAAAGCGAATCGGTTTCCATTGCTGAAAACAACAAGTGGTCAATTCAGCGTCGCTTTCAAAATGGCACGTACAAGATATCCTATCCACCCTATGGCTACGATAACACAGATGGTGAGATGGTCATTAACGAGCAACAAGCAGAAATTGTCCGCTATATTTTCGCTTCAATTCTATCCGGTAAAAGCACTCATAAAATCGCCGACGAGTTGAACAGACGAAAGGTACCGACCAAAAAAGGCGGTCGTTGGACATCAACGACTATACGCGGGATGGTTAGTAATGAAAAGTACACAGGTGATGTCATTTTTCAAAAGACCTATACTGATGAGCACTTCAACCGCCATAACAACAATGGAGAAAAAGACCAATATCTAATTCGAAATCATCACGAGCCGATTATCAGTCATGAGGATTTTGAGACCGCACAGGATATTATTGATCAGCGTGCTAAGGAAAAAGGGCTGGAAAAGCAAAACACAAAGTATCAGAACCGTTATCCCTTTTCAGGCAAAATCATCTGCGGCCAGTGCGGTGGCACATTTAAACGCAGAAGTCACTCAAGCGGAAGGCATCGAATTGCTTGGTGCTGCTCCACTCATATTGAAAACATCAAGAAATGCTCTATGAAATATGTGTCGGAGTCCGATTTCGAATACGCATTTGTCACCATGATGAACAAACTCATTTTCGGACATGCGGTTGTTCTAAAACCCTTGTTAGTCAGTCTGCGTGGGATGAGTTCCGATGAAACTCTGGAGAGCATTCAAGCGATTGACAAGAAACTCGAAGAAAACACAGAACAGCGAAATGTTCTGGTTGGGCTGATGACCAAAAAATATCTTGAGCCTGCCGTTTACAATAAGAGCAACAATGAATTGTTGCAAGAGGCAGAACGCCTGCGCCGCCAAAAAGAATCCATAACGCGATTCTTGAATAATGACTTCCAAAACCTAAGTGAAGTCAGTGCTCTGCTGCAGTTTACATCCAGGGCATCAATGATGACGGACTTTGACGGTGAATTGTTTGCCCGTTTTGTGGAGAGGGTTCTTGTTTATTCACGAGCGGAAATTGGATTCGAATTAAAATGCGGCATTACGCTAAAAGAAAGGCTGGTGGGATAAATGAGCTATACACCACTTGGCTACCGGATTGAAAATGGAAAAGCCGTAATTGATAAAGAGGCTGCAGAGCAGATAAAAACATTGTTCCAATCTTACCTGAGCGGCGAATCCTTGGCGACAGCAGCTAAGAAAGCAGGTATTAAAGCTTTCCATTCCGGTATCGGCAGGATGCTACGAAATACCCGATACCTCGGTGATGAGTTTTATCCGCCGATTATTGACAAAGACACTTTCAACACTGCCGAGGCGGAACGAATTATGCGGGCGGAAAGACTCGGCCGTACCAAAAAGCCCAAACAAGTAAAGGAGGTCGTCTATCCTACCACCTTCCGCATGAAAGAAGGAACAGAGGAATTCGACGACCCATTCGGGCAGGCGGAATACGCCTACAGTTTAATTGAAATGGAGGTGAACAAGAATGGCAGTCAGTAAAAATGTCACCGTGATTCCGGCAAGGAAGCATACTCGCAAGAGCAAGGACGAAGAAAAACCGAAGCTGCGCGTTGCTGCTTACTGCCGTGTTTCCACAGACAGCGAGGAGCAGGCTACCAGCTATGACACACAGATTGAGCATTACACCGCCTACATACAAGGGCACCCCGACTGGATGCTGGCGGGGATTTTTGCGGACGACGGTATTTCCGGTACCAATACTAAGAAGCGTGAAGAATTCAACCGCATGATTGACGAGTGTATGGCCGGCAATATCGATATGATTATCACAAAGTCCATTAGCCGATTTGCCCGAAATACGCTGGACTGCTTGAAATATATCCGTCAGCTGAAGGATAAGAACATCCCGGTCTATTTCGAGAAAGAAAACATAAATACCATGGATTCCAAGGGCGAGGTTATGCTAACAATTATGGCATCCCTTGCGCAGCAGGAAAGCCAATCTTTAAGTCAGAATGTGAAGCTGGGTTTGCAGTATCGTTACCAACAAGGTGAAATACAAGTCAACTGCGCACGGTTCCTCGGTTACACCAAGGATGAGAATAAGCGCCTTGTTGTTGTACCCGAAGAAGCCGAAATCGTAAAGCGCATTTATCGAGAATACCTTGAGGGTGCAAGTATGCTGAAGATTGCCCGTGGGTTAGAGGCCGACGGTATCTTAAACGGTGCAGGCAATGAGCGCTGGCACACCAGTAACATTAACAACATTCTACGAAATGAAAAGTACATCGGAGATGCCCTCTTACAAAAAACCTACACGGTTGATTTTCTTACAAAAAAGCGAGTTAAGAACAACGGTATTGTTCCGCAGTATTATGTAGAAAACAGCCATGAAGCCATCATCCCGCGTGAAGTTTTCATGCAGGTGCAGGAAGAGCTCATCCGCCGTCGCATTGTGCACACAAGCCCGAACGGAAAGACCAGAACCTTTAGCAGCAACCACGTCTTTGCTCAGATAATTATCTGCGGCAAATGCGGCGAGGTTTTTCGCAGGGTGCATTGGAATAACCGAGGCAAGAAATCTATCGTCTGGCGCTGTGTCAGCTGCTTAGAAAATACCGGTCTTTTCTGCGATGCTCGCACAATACTGGAGAGCACCATTGAGCAAGTGCTGGTCACCGCCATCAATCAAACACTCTGCGACAAAGACTCTTTCCTCACTACTCTACGGGATAATATCGCTGCCGTCATAAATCGTGAAAGCGACAAGGCCTTGGCGGATATCGACAAGCGGCTTGAAGAACTGCAAACGGAGCTATTAAAGCTGGCCACTTCTAATGCGGATTATGCGAAAGTCGGTGATGAAATTCACCGACTGCGTGACCAGAAACAAAAGATGCAGCTTGAAAGTGCTAACCGTGATGAACTCAAAAAGCGCATGGCTGATATGAGCGCATTCCTAAAAAAGCAATCCACCGCCCTCGCTGAATACGACGAGCAGCTTATCCGACGGCTGATCGAAAAAGTCAGCATCTATGAGGATAAATTTATTGTGGAATTCAAGTCCGGCGTGACGGTGGATGTAAATGAATAAAAGCAAAAAATGAGCAAGGCACTCTACAAAACGACAATGTAGGGTGCCTTACTTCATTTTGCTTTAACCTCAAAGATTGATCCCTCTCTGCGGTATCCAAGTTTTTCGTAATACGTATCGACATCACTCATAACATAGACGGGCTGATCCGGAAAGTCTTGGCATACCCGTTCCATTAGGCTTTTTCCAATTTGCCTTCCCCGATGTGTTTTTCTTACGAGCAAATCATATACGTAAACACCAAAACCATCATCTTCCCGACAGCGCGCATAACCGCACACGAGATTTTCATCGCAAGCTATATAAGTTATGCTCGATTCAAGTGCTTTAATGTACTTATCACGACCGGCTTCCCCATGGTAATCACTCCACTCATCTCCCTCATCGATGAGTAAATCAAAAAGCAAAGTTTCATCCGCTTTGCTGTATTTCTTAATTTTCATATATTCACCGCCTATTTTATGCTTTTCCTAAAATCAGAAAGCATGAAAACTGCCTCAAACATTTCATCTGAACGAAGGTCAAAAACAAGAGGAAAGTAATTCAGTTTTCCCATTTGTCTTGAATCCGATATTATTAGTTTAACCTCATTATCAAGCGGAAGACTCAATACATCTGCACGGGATTTTTCAGGGAAATAGATGGTCACCTTGAAAAAGCCGTCCCAAATCGACAGCCAAAAAACGGTTGTTTTATTCTGACCGCCACGAACGCCTGTCCACTTACGTTGAATTCCACATTAAGTGTCAAGAAAAGTTTCTTAGTCGTTTCGCTATCACAAAAAGCATAACTAAAAAATCGCTGCTTGCATTTTCAGAAACAGTTAGAAAAGAATATACAACAACCGACAAAACCATTGGCTCTCTTTTTCGATTGCTTGATGCTCTAATTGAAAAGGTTTCAACAGATTATGCTGACCTCTCCACAGAAGATAAATACACCTTGATACTTGATATATTTGAAAATCGACAGTTAAAACAAGCAATGGAATATGTTGATTCAAATATAATTCTTACCACAATTCATGGAGCAAAGGGATTGGAGTGGGACTATGTAATCATTACAGACATGGAAAGAAGTTGTTTGCCTGCCTATCCGATTTGCAAAGATTGTAGCAATATTAGAGCAACTTTTCAAAACCACAAGTGTTCGCTGCCTAATCCTTTGGATGATAAATTTAAAGAAATTGTATTAGACGAACTTTCGGTATTTTATGTGGGCATAACAAGAGCACGTCAACAAGCATATATCTCCGCAAGTGCTATTAATGCAAATGGGTATAGTAGTATAGTTTCTTGTTTGGCTAATATTGCTGGCATAAGACTGGTGAAGGCAGATACGGTAGCATCTGCATAGGGGTGTGCAAAAGCGGTGCATCTTTTAACGATTTGATTTCAGCGGTGCATTTTAGCAATAAGTAGTTACTTTGCCACCGGAGATGACAGGAATTAAACCCCATGTATCGACTTGTTCCCCCGAACGGATAAAAACCATTGACCTGTTCCCTCGAACAGAACACCCCCATAAAAACCACTATTGAACTGTTCCCGAGAACGGACAAAACGAAAAATACATACCAGACATCAACCTGATGCTCTCATTCCACGTTGAGAGCGTGGTATTGATGTCAAGGGCAGAGAGGTAAGTGCGGAAAGAAGCCTTTAAATAAGGGGTTTTCGGTTTTTCAGAGTTAAAATGTAAAGGTGAAAAAGTGATTTGTTTTATTTCTTGGGAACATGTCGAAGATGGCATTTAGACCCCGTACAGAGCGGATTAGATGTTAGTCGTTTGGTACAGAGCAGATTAGATGTCGGGTACTCACGAGAGAACGGATTAAATGTTTTTCGGATTTTCCGAGGTTGACAGGGCAGATTGAATGTTAAAATGAAAACCATCTGTTTTTAGGGGATAAAAATATTATTGTAAGGCAGGAAATGTGATGAAAGTTGGAGTAATAAGATGTATGCAAACCGAGGACTATTGTCCCGGAACGACAGATTTCAAGTTTATCAAAGAAAAGAAGGGCGCCTTTGAGGACGTTGAAGAAGATATTGAGATCATAGGTTTCATCAACTGCGGAGGGTGTCCTGGCAAAAAAGCGGTTTTACGTGCGAGGGAACTTGTGAAAAGAGGTGCCGACACAATCGTTTTTGCCTCTTGCATTCAGCGCGGCAATCCTATTGGTTACCCCTGTCCTTTTGCCAAAAAGATGAAAGAACTGATACAAAAGGATTTGCCGGATCATATAAAGTACTTGGATTATACACATTAATTGTGCACAACAATTTTGTTGCAATTACAACATATGAGTTTTGTTACTGCATGGTATAATTAACATAAAAATGAGGAGGAGTAATTTATGGTCGAACAGATATTTAGTCTGTCAAGAGGTAATGAAAAGGCAGTCGAGAAAGTTATTTTTGATGAGAACCTACACTATCTACACATGGTGTTTAACAAAACAGAGGGCTTACCGGAACACTTTTCCAACTCGAACGTGTATATGACTGTTGTTCGCGGAAAGCTTTCTATAGGCTTGAATGATCAGGAGATACATGAATATGAAGCCGGTACTCTGCTAAAAATCCCGTTTCAAACAAAAATGAATGTTAAAAACCTGAATGAGGAAACATTGGAGCTAATCGTCGTAAAGGCGCCTGCCCCGAAAAGCTGATGGACAGGCATTCTGACCGCTTACTATCTGTTTTAGAAGGAGGATTTAAAATGGGAAAAGCTACACAAGATCTTCGGAAGGAACACGAGGCAATCCTTTATGTTTTGCAAATACTTGATAAAATGATGGAGTCTGATAGCCTCGGTGCTGAAAACATGCTCCGTTATTACGGTGAGGTGGTTTATTTTCTCAAGATATTTGCGGATAAATGCCACCACGGCAAAGAGGAGAATTACCTATTCAAAGAACTGGTTAACAAGGGAATCCCTAACGAAGGCGGTCCCGTCGGTGTCATGCTTCAGGAGCACGCTCAAGGTAGAGACTATATTGCGCAAATGTCTAAAAGCGTCGACGATCAGAACATCAGCGGCTTTAATTACGCAGCTGTTCAATACCGCGACCTGCTGCGCAGGCATATCGACAAGGAAAATAATGTGCTTTTCATGATGGCGGATAATGTGATTTATGAACAAGCACAAAGAATTCGAGCAGTATGAAGAGACTGTCATAGGACATGGCATCCATGAAAAACTGCACGCCATGATCGACACCTGGGCAGAAGCTTTTGACGCGGAATGAAAATTCTATAGATAACATTTGGAAAAGAGATAAAGAGAAATTGAAGAAATATCGTTGTATTCCTTGTGGGTATATATATGACCCGGAAATCGGTGATCCCGATGGTGGTATTGCGCCTGGTACTGCGTTTGAAGATATCCCCGATGATTGGCAATGCCCGATTTGTTTTGTAAGCAAGGACGAGTTTGAAGTTGTTGAAGAATAATAGGAGGAAAACTAAATGAGTATGTTTTGTTATCAATGTCAGGAAACCGCAGGAGGAAAAGGTTGTACGATACGCGGTGTATGCGGAAAAACCGAAGAGGTTGCAAGGCTTCAGGATCTTTTGATTTATACATTGAAAGGTATTTCGGAAATTGTTGTCAAGGGAAAGCTGGATATAAAAAACCTTGGCAAAACGAATTACGAAATGCTTAACAGTCTTTTCATGACAATCACCAACGCTAATTTTGATGATGGGTCAATTGAAAAACAAATTTTGAAAATGATTGCTGTTCGAGACGAACTCAGAAAAACTGTTAAGGTTCAAGAATTACACGATGCTGCAATCTTTACTGTGGATTCAAGGGCTTCAATGCTGGAAAAGACTGCTTCTGTAGGGGTGCTGGCAACAGAAAATGAAGATGTACGCTCCCTTCGTGAGATGATCACATATGGACTTAAGGGTATGGCTGCCTATACGGAACATGCCAAGAACATCGGCAAGGAAAATTTGGAGATCAGTGCCTTTATATATGAGGCACTTGCTGCGATATTGGACGATTCCCTAACCGCCGACGACCTTGTTGCGCTAACGCTGAAAACCGGCGAATACGGTGTTAAGGCAATGGCGTTGCTGGACGAGGCAAACACGTCACGGTACGGCAATCCTGAAATTACTGAAGTCAACATTGGCGTCAGGAAAAATCCTGCGATTCTGATATCCGGCCATGATCTGACCGACCTCGAACAATTACTGGAACAGACCAAGGGTACCGGCGTAGATGTGTATACGCACAGCGAAATGCTGCCTGCCCACTATTATCCCGCATTTAAGAAGTACGATAATTTTGCCGGTAACTACGGCAACGCATGGTGGAAGCAAGTAGACGAGTTTGGACCATTCCATGGCCCCATCTTGTTTACTACCAACTGCATTGTTCCACCGAGAAGCGAAGAAATTAGAAGCAGGATATTCACTACAGGATCTACTGGATATCCGGGCTGCAAGCGTATTGAAGCTGACGAAAACGGCAAAAAGGACTTTTCTGAAATTATCGCTCTGGCAAAAACTCTTCCTGCTCCCGATGAAATTGAGACCGGTTCTATTGTCGGAGGTTTTGCTCACAACCAAGTTTTAGCTTTGGCCGACAAGGTTGTCGATGCTGTAAAAACCGGAGCAATCAAAAAGTTCTTCGTTATGGCCGGATGTGACGGCAGGATGAAGTCGAGAGCGTATTACACCGAGTTCGCCGAAAGGCTCCCCAAGGACACGGTTATTCTCACCGCAGGCTGCGCGAAATACCGTTACAACAAGCTGAAACTTGGCGATATCGGCGGGATTCCAAGAGTTCTCGATGCCGGACAGTGCAATGACTCCTATTCGCTTGCCCTCATCGCGCTTAAGTTGAAAGAAGTATTCGGTCTTGATGATATTAATAAGCTGCCGATCGCGTTCAATATCGCCTGGTATGAGCAGAAGGCCGTCATTGTTCTTTTGGCGTTGCTGTATCTGGGTGTGAAGAATATCCATCTCGGGCCTACTCTCCCAGGCTTCCTGTCTCCAAATGTTGCGAAGGTTCTGGTTGAGAAGTTTGGCATTGCTGGTATCGGCACTGTAGATTCCGACATTGAATTGTTTATGGCTTAATATCAAAAAAAACAAGTCCCGCCGATATGGTATTTACCTAACGGCGGGACTTATAAATATCCGAGATCAATCATGACAAATCTGTTCACTGCTGCGCAAAGTTGAAACATATGTTAATCGCAGGTTCTAGAGTCCAATATGTTTATGCTCTATGCTTACCGTAGTGAATGGCACTTTTGGGGCAAACCTGCTGACAGTTTGTGCATTGATGGCACAATGCGGTTTTTATAATTGCCTTTTTATCCTCTGAGGAAACTAGGATTGCATTCGAAGGGCAAACTTTTCTACATAGTTTACAGCCGACGCAAGCATCCTTATCAACTTTTTCAGAAAACCTTGCAAAACGGCCAAAGGTCCTTTGCAAAGCGCCAAACGGGCAGATGAGATTATGAAATACTTCTGGTTTATATCTGAGTGTGATGAGTACCGATACAACCAGCCAGAAAGGCAGAATCGGCAGGTCAATATGCAGCAGTCTTTTTGAAAGCAGCATCATCACTATACTGATAAATAGAGTAATCCATGTTAAATATCCGCTTTTCAGCCACTTAGGGGTATTCGGTGTTTGAAGCTTCAGCTTTTTGGACAGCCATTCGGTGGGGATCATCAGAGTATTCATAGGGCAAACATACCCGCAGTAAATCCTGCCGAAAATCAGAGCGACAACCAGGCTTGCTCCGAACAACGCAAGCCAAAGTACTACTTTTCCATTTGCCAGAAGGAAGATAAAAAGAGCGAGAAACAGTATGCGAATAATGCTGGCTAAGTATTTCATGATACTATTTCCTCCTTGTTCAGAATAATTGCTTTAGATGGACACTTTTCGATAGATTCTTTGAGAGCCAGCACCGCTTCCTTCCCTTCGGGCATTTTCGTGACTACAGCTTTGTTTTGGTTCATTTCATAGTACTCAGGGAGGAGCTTTACACAGAGACCGCAACCGATGCAATAATCTTCTTTAATCTCCAGTGTTTCCGCCTTTTTCGAATCAACAGGTAAATCCTTCTTTTTTACAATCATGCCGGTTATATAAGCCATTACGAATATCACGATAACCGTAAGCACCCATCTGATAATCATGAAATTTACACCAAGGAACTTTGCCTCGTTAGCAAGCATGGGAACTTTGATGACTGCCCAAGAGCTTAATATAATAACGATGTTGGATATACTTGCACCTTTCCCAAGCAGAGTCTTGCTGATAGGAAATGCGGCGTAAATGGGACCGGCCGAGATACTTCCCAGTAATAGAGCAAGCAGGTTGCCCCTAAAACCTGATTTTTCTCCGAACCCTCGCATGATCATTTCTTTCGGAACCAGAGCTTCAATAACAACGGTGAGTAAGAATATAACTGGCAGTACCTGAAGCATTTCGACTAGATAATAAACGCTGTTGCCAATCGATTTTATTGCCTTATCGGGCGATATAACTAGTATCACAAGGTATGCGAGTGCAACAAGAAAAAGCAGCTTGTTCTTCTTTACTATTGAAACAGCCTTCACAAAATCACCCCCATCGTAAGTGCGATCACAATCGCAAATCCAAAGCTAAGAGCGTTTCTGGTAAGCGAAAATTTTGTCCCGAACTCTTTCTTTTCGAGCGGGAAAGTTACAATTCCAACCATTGTGAGAGTTGTAAGAAATGCAACTGCCGGTACAATGCTCGCACCAACATCAACTAAAGATCCAACCAACGGAAACGCAACAAAAGCCGGTATAAGGGTAATACTCCCAACAAGTGCTGAAACAACTGTTGACACAAATGTGTTTGCCGAACCTAAAACTATTTTTATTGTTTCAGGCGGGATGAATGTCAGGACAAGACCGATTAAAAATATGATGGCTACAATTTCACCTAACATATTTCCCATCATACCCTTTGATTTTTTCATTGCAGCAAATGTTTTCTTCTTATCCTTTATGAGTGAAATAACGGTAAGAACAATTGCTATTATCCAGAACGCAATTGTAAATATATCCATACTTAACCTCCTTCTATTGCTATAACCCTATTATAATGATAGAATAAGCAAAAAGGTGTTACCAATGTAACACCTCGGGAGTATGTCATGAAAAAATATTTTGAACTAATGCGAGAGATTGATCTTATAAAATCAATAAAGCCTCAGGAAATTGATTCGTACTTAACTGAAGGAAGCTGTAAAATAACCCAGTATGGGAAAAACAATATTGTTCATTTTGTTGGGGAAGTCTGCTCAAAGCTTGAGATCATTCTCTCTGGGAAAGTGGTTATTGAGCGTATTGACGAGTCTGGCAATCTAATGACAATAGCGGAGTTTTTTGGCGGTGATGTTCTTGGCGGCAATCTGATGTTTTCAAAAAATCCATATTACCCGATGACCGTCACGGCCAAAGAAGCTACATTGATTTTAGAGATAAACAAGGATCGTCTGTTCAGTTTGTTTTCAGATAATCATGAATTTCTAAAGAGCTATCTTGAGTATGTATCGGACCACAC
>PHFX01000200.1 GCA_007618135.1 Candidatus Brocadia sp. WS118
TCCCCATCAATATGCATAAATCCCTTTGTTTAAGCCATATTTTACCCTATCTCGCAAAAATACTCAACACGATTCATTAACTATTTCCACCTGCTCTGTCTTGTTTTACCTGGCTATTTAGTGTTTCCGTTCAGACACTATTTAGAAGCCGGAGATATTGATGAAGCTTTACGCTTCGCTGCATTTATGGCGGAGAGGCCGGGATTCGAACCCGGGGTAGAGATTTTGTCTCTACAACGGTTTAGCAAACCGTCGCTTTCAGCCGCTCAGCCACCTCTCCGGTTTTTCATCTACTCTCAGAACATTCTAAATAAAATAACCACGGATATCCCTCCCTCATACTCAAGATATTCGTGGTTTATTTCCTGGTTAAAAACGCCAATACCTTTTCAGTACATGGCGGAGGGAGTAGGATTCGAACCCACGGGAGACTTTCGCCTCCAGCAGTTTTCAAGACTGCCGCCATAGTCCACTCGGCCATCCCTCCTCGTATCATGAACTCGTCAGGAACGGGGCTAAAACTCACTTTCTGATTTGCAAACTTCCTCTAAGACCTTTGTAGCGACAAAGATCGGCGTATTCTTTTGCATTGCCACCGCTATAGCGTCACTCGGCCGGGAATCAATCTCCACCATTGAACCATTTCGCTGTAATACAATCTTTGCATAAAAGGTATTATTCCTCAGGTCATTGATGACGATTTTTATGATTCCCGCATTTAAACCTTCGATTATGTTGCCTATCAGGTCATGTGTCAAAGGACGCGGAGTGGTAACCCCCTTTACTGCCCGGTCGATTGCCCACGCCTCGTGGAGGCCAATAACGATCGGAAAGCTTCGTTGCCCTTCCCTTTCCTTCAAAACAATAATCTGGTGATCACTGGTCTCCGTAATGATGATCTTTGTAAGTTCCATAGGAACCATACCGCATCCCCTTCTTTAGAGCGACAATTTAAAAAGCATTAACCTGCAATCAAATTGTCCCGCACTGTTCAAACTTGCTAAAATTGTAGCACATCGACCCCTTTTGTCAAATAATTTTTCACTTTTAACCATGCTGGCTTACCGCAGACTGTCTATCATCTGTGGCCCTCTGAAACTTTATTGACACCCCCTAGGTTGGCTGATATACTAACTTCCCGTCTCAAACAACCCTTTTTACGTTTTGCATCAGAAAGAGGTACGATCTGTTTGTCCCCCTTTTTATAACAAATGTAGCGCAGGTAAATGGAATCGTATTACCATCGGTCAAAAAATATAGCCAATAGTTTTTTATTCATCCTGCCTTTATTGGTCTTATATGAGGTAGGAATTGCATTGCAAGAATCAAGCATTAGAAATGCTTCAGATGTCTTCATAGAAAAAATTTTTAATTTATTTGGCAAAAACGGTTCTTTAATATTTAATTTATTAGTTATTGCGTTCTTACTGATATCCATCATTTATGTTGAAAAAAAATATCGACTGGATTTTCTGACATTCGTCTTCATGTTTGGGGAAAGCATGGTGTACGCCCTTTTTATGGGTAATGTCATCGGGTACATTGTGTATGAATTATTATTTCCTTACGCACTGGCAATGCCTTTTTCCCTGAATATGTGGTTGGGAATTATCCTTTCGGTTGGGGCAGGGGTATATGAAGAGATTGTATTCCGGCTTTTGCTCATTACGTCATTATACTTTATCTTTACGACCCTTTTGAAAATCTCCAAACCCATCAGCGCGATAATAAGTATTATGACAGGCACGCTACTCTTTGCTGCCATGCACTACGTGGGAACTTTAGGCGATACTTTTACGTATAGTAATTTTACCTTTAGAATCTTGGCCGGAATAGTTTTGTCCACGATCTTCATGTTTCGGGGATTGGGTGTCGCTGTTTATACCCATGCTATTTACGATGTACTTTCAGTACTAAAGCCTTTTCATATTTAAGGAGTTTATGTGGAAAATATTGTTATTGGCATTACCGGAGCCAGTGGAGCCATTTATGCCCAACGCCTGTTGCAAGTCCTTTGCAGAAAGGAATACAATATCCACGTATCAATATCGGATGCTGCCTTCCTCGTTATCAAACATGAGTTGGGAATTGACTTGCGTTACCATCGTTTTAACCTTGCACAATTGTTGGGTCATACTACCGACAATATTATCTATTATAATAACTCGGATATTGGCGCGACTATCGCTAGTAGTCGCTATCCAACCAAGGCAATGATCATTGTTCCATGCAGCATGAACACCCTGTGCTCTGTTGCCCATGGTATTTCCCATAACCTTATTCAACGCGCGGCAAGCATCACTCTTAAAGAGGGACGAAAGCTCATCGTGGTGCCACGCGAAACGCCATTATCTTCTATTCATCTGGAAGCTATGCTAAAATTATCCTCTATAGGGGCATGCGTCTTACCAGCCATGCCCGGATTCTATCATCAACCAAAAACAATAGATGAACAGGTGAATTTCATTGTGGCTAAGATATTGGACGTATTACAGATAAAACACGACCTAATTCCTGAGTGGCACGGAGAAGAATGTATCAGGACATCGGATGTATAACAGCATTGCAAAACTTTAGTGAATTAGGCCTTCGGCAACTTTTAACAGTGTAGTGGCAATTCATGAATTGCCACTACAGGGTCGGTTTGAAATTCCTTAACATTAAACGTAGTGCATACGCATACATGCAGGTGTCATTGCGAGGGCGAGAGCCTAAAGCAATCTCTCTATGACTGTCATTCCAGGCAAAGGGAGGAATCCCACAGGTTTGCTTCGCTTGGGTTCATAGGGGTAATTTTCTTTTTGTGTTCACGATTGCTACCGTATGGAAATTGACCAATTCCAAAAACTTATTGAAGAGACCTATTTAAAAAAAGACGCACAACGCGGTCTTTCTAAAACCTTTATGTGGTTTACTGAAGAGGTTGGGGAACTTTCCCGTGCGCTGAGAGAGAACAACAAAGAAGAGATGAAAAAAGAATTTGCCGATGTACTTGCATGGCTCTTTACCCTGGCAAGTCTATCGGGCGTTAAGATGGAAGAAACGATTGTCAAGTACACCGCAGGATGTCCCGTTTGTAAGGGAATTCCTTGTATTTGTGAAGAAATTTAGGGAAAGGGCTTTATGACTGATACACACAACAATATACCGCCAGGGATGGGATGGCAACCCGTGTATATCAAAAAGAGCAGAGGCGCTGGTTTTTGGGTTGCTGTTGGATTTGCCTCATTCTTTTTCTTATGCACTTTAATGTTCTTTGTCCTATTTATCGGCTCTCTGGTACTCAATAAGGCATTCATCACGAGCACCACAACAAAAGCCAGAAAGCACGTTGATGAAACCATTGTCGAAGGAAGCGGAGAAAGCAAGGTTGCCATAATCCCCATTAAGGGAATATTGAGTAATGAATCGGCGGAGGGTCTCTTTGTAGAAAAACCCAGCATTGTCGATGTCGCGAAACAACAACTCGATCAAGCCTCTGACGATACCCACGTAAAGGCGGTATTACTAGAAATAGATAGCCCCGGAGGCGGTATTACGGCAAGCGATATTATCTATAATGAGATTATAAAATTTAAGGCGGAAACTCAGAAAAAGGTTGTTGTCTATATGCAAGATGTTGCGGCCTCAGGCGGTTACTACATCTCCTCTGCGGCTGATGCCATTATTGCGCATCCTACAACGATCACGGGGAGTATCGGGGTAATCATGCCGTTAATCAACGTGGCGGAACTTATCAACCGGTATGGCATCAAGGATAATTCCATTGCCTCCGGCAATCTCAAAGAGATCGGCTCTCCGCTGAAACAGATGACAGCAGACGAGGCTGCCGTTTTAAAAGGTATTATCGATGAAATGTACATGCAATTCGTCAATGTGGTTTCCACGGGTAGGAACCTCAATATCGAAACGGTAAAGAAAATTGCTGACGGAAGAATCTATACCGGCAAACAAGCCCTCGAAAAAGGGTTAGTTGATCAATTAGGTTACCTGGAAGATGCCATTAATACAACAAAGGAACTGGCAGGACTTACTGAAGCAACTATCGTAAGATATGAAACGCATTACGGACTAGCCGACCTTTTTAGCCTGATGTCCAAAAAATTGTTTCAGCATAACACCATCAAGCTGGATATCTCACAATTACAAGATCAGAGTGATATCAGACCTATGTACCTTTGGAATGGGTATTCCAGAAGAGAATAGTTTATGAAAGACAAAGTAATTGGAAATTTTTTAGAGTTGATTAAACCTGTAACGGAACATATATCAGAAATCTATCTTTTTGGTTCACGGTGCAGGGATGATTGGCGGCCTGATTCAGACTATGATCTCCTGATTGTTCTTGAAAGGAAGGATAGATTTATTATCGACCAGTTGTATGATGCAGTAATGGAGATTTTACTTTCTACAGCCAGACTCATATCACTTAAGATTTTTACTATTTCAGAGTTTAACCGCCTGAAATCCATCCCAACTCCGTTCATAAGCAATGTTATAAAAGAAGGAATAAAGATTGGATGCTACAACAAAAGCACTCATCATTGGGTATATACAGAAGGCAAATAAAAAATTAGAAGTTGCGGAAAAACTACTGAAATCATCCGACTATGAGGATGCAGTATCAAGGGCATATTACGCTGTCTTTCATGCAACACAGGCACTCCTCCTAACCGAAGGAGAACGGGCTGAAACTCATAAAGGTATTGTTACCTTATTTGGACTCCTTTTTGTAAAGACCGGCAAATTTAGCAAGAACATCGGAAAGTATCTTGCAAATCTTAAAGATGACAGAGAAAGCAGCGACTATGAGGTGTTCTCCTATATAGACAAAGCAACAGCGGAAACGGCAATATCTGAAACAAAGGAATTTCTCAAGCAAACAACAGCGTATTTAGAAGGATTGGGAGTGACTTTTTAGCCGTTTGTACAGAAGCTTATCAAGATATTACTTTACTAAACAATTATGGTTCGTGTTCGTTTTGCACCTTCGCCTACAGGCCTCTTACATATCGGAAATGCCCGCATGGCCGTTTTTAACTGGCTATTTGCAAGAAGGCATAAAGGCGCCTTTATCCTGCGGATTGAAGATACCGATGTTGCCCGTTCCGAAAGAAAACACATGGAACAGCTCATGGCTGACCTGCATTGGCTCGGCCTGACATGGCAGGAAGGCCCTGATGTTGGCGGTCCATACGGTCCATATATACAATCAGAACGCCTGCATATCTATCACGATATATGCCGGAAATTTTTACACGATGGGCTTGCATACCGCTGTTATTGTACCCCGGAGGAATTGGAAGAACGCAGACAGGTTGCCAAACGAACCGGAAAGCCTCCTCGATATGACAATCGCTGCCGTAACCTAACGGACGAACAAAATAAGGCATTTGAAACATCCGGGTTGAATTTTACCGTTCGTTTTAAGGTGCCGGAAGAGTTCCTGGTATTCGACGATCTGATCCGGGGGGCGTGTCAATTCGATATGAGCCTGGTTGGAGATTTTGTGATTATGCGGTCAGACGGAACACCATCATTCCATTTTGCCGTTGCCGTAGATGACACCCTGATGCAGATTACCCACGTCATCCGTGGGGAAGATCATTTATCCAATACACCGTGTCACATATTACTCTTTCATGCCTTAAACCGAAAACCTCCTCAATTCGCCCATCTTTCACTCACCATGGGTGCAGATCGAACCCTATTGAGTAAACGACACGGGGCATTTTCTCTTTCAGAATACCGTAAGTTGGGTTATTTGCCTGAGGCGCTCCTCAACTACATGATGCTCCTGGGGTGGGCGCCGAAAGATAAAAAAGAAAGGTTCAAAGCCGACGATGTCATCGAAACTTTTGAAATCAGCACCATGAGTAAGTCATCATCGGTATTTGATCAGCAAAAATTAGATTGGTTGAGCGGACAATACCTCCGGGAAGCGGAATTAGAAAGGCTTACCAATTTAGCGATACCTTACCTGCAGGCAGCAGGCTTTGTTTCTCAGGATGAAAATACTATTGACAGGGCTAAATTGAGACTGACTGTAGATACCGTGCGAAACAATATATCCTGTATGTCTCAAATCGTTCAGGAAGTAAATATCTTTTTCAACGATATCGTCATCAGCGAAAACCATATTGAGTTTCTATCGTCAGAGACGGCACAATCGATCCTTTTGTCTTTTTACAACGAAATTTGCAAAACAAACACTCTTTCTCCTGAAATTTTCAAAGATACTTTAAAGACTGTTCAAAAAGAAACAAAGGTAACTGGTAAGGGACTGTACCTGCCGATCCGTGTTGCCTTAACTGGCAGGGAACATGGACCAGAACTCTATGGTGTTGCTCATATTCTGGGTATTGACACTTGTAAGAAAAGGATCGAACGTTTTCTTTTGGTGAAAAAGTAACTATTCAGTCATGGTAGTAGTTCGACCGGCTAAATTCTTTGGTGAGGAGGTTTATTATGGCGCAAATTGTTGTTGAAAAAAAGGTTAAAAAATATACCTACAAGGATTATTGTAAAATCTCAGATGATAAGAGCTATGAACTTATCGATGGAGAATTACTTATGACACCATCTCCCATTACAAATCATCAAAGAATTTCAAGGAAGCTTGAATTTATCCTCGAAAAATTTATAACAGAAAATAAACTCGGAGAACTCTTTGATGCACCATATGATGTGTATTTTGATAATGAAAATGTCGTTCAGCCAGACTTACTGTTCATTCCAAAGGACAGGCTTCACATTATCGGCAAAAAGAATGTGCAGGGTGCGCCTGACCTCGTGATAGAGATAATCTCAGAGAATAGCGCTTATCGGGATATGGTGCAGAAGAAGAAACTGTATGCGAAATTTGGTGTAAAGGAATACTGGATAGTAATTCCGGAAGGTGAGGAGATAGAGATTTACACCCTGAAGGATACTGCCTATCAGCTTTATAAGGCATACGGTAAAGGCACTGTCCTCGAATCCCCTCTGTTAAAAGGTTTGACACTAACATTAATGGATATATTTTGATGTATAACACACATGATAACATTTGATATCTCGAATAATTTGACCTATGGCACTAAAATTTTACAATTCACTAACAAAAAAAAAGGAAATCTTTACCCCTGTACATGAAGGTCTTGTAAACATGTATGTCTGTGGTCCTACCGTTTATGACCACCCTCATATCGGACATGCCAAGAGCTACGTGAGTTTTGACGTAATTGTCCGTTACCTCCGATACCTGGGCTACAAAGTTCGTTACGTGCAGAATATTACCGACGTTGGACATCTGACCGACAATGCTGACACCGGTGAGGACAAGATACTCAAGCGCGCCCAAAGAGATCGGCTGGAACCCGCAGAACTTGTCGAGATTTATACCCGAAGTTACTTCGATGATATGGATGCGCTGAATAATGTCAGACCCAATATCTCACCACGGGCGACGGCACATATCCCCGAACAAATTGAACTCGTGGAAACGTTAATTGAAAAGAGGTTTGCCTATGTGTCAAACGGGTCGGTCTATTTTGACGTTACTGCCTTCAAGGAATATGGAAAGCTCTCCGGCAGAAAACAGGAGGAACTTGAGGCGGGCGCCCGCATAGAAATCAACCCTGAAAAACGTAGTCCTTCTGATTTTGCGCTCTGGAAGAAGGCAGAATCCGGTCACATCATGCGATGGAAAAGTCCCTGGGGAGAAGGCTTTCCCGGCTGGCATCTCGAATGTTCCGCCATGTCGATGAAATATCTTGGACAGACTTTGGATATCCACGGAGGCGGACTGGAAAACATCTTTCCCCACCATGAATGTGAGATCGCCCAGAGCGAGGCTGCAAACAATTTGCCTTTTGTAAAGTACTGGATTCACAACAACATGGTTACCGTAAACGGCCAAAAAATGGGGAAATCTCTCGGGAATTTTATTACCCTCAAGGATGCCTTTAAAAAATACCACCCATTAACTGTCCGGTTCTTTATCCTCAATACCCATTACCGCAGTCCATTGGATTTTAGTAACGAGGCGCTGGATGCAGCGGACAAGGGACTCGAACGTTTGCTCAATACCATAAAAACCCTGTGGGAACGAATCGACTCAGCAAAGAATGGTTCACTGCCTGATGTCATCTCCGAAAGGCTGGAACACTGCAAAAAGGCATTCACCGAGGCTATGGACGAAGACATCAATACCTCAAACGCAATTGCCGCCCTTTTTGACGTGTCAAAAGAGGTTAATACCCTGCTTAACTCAGGACAGGAGATCAGCAAAAAATGCATTGAAGACATTGATGCCCTGTATCAACAACTCGGCGGTGATATCCTGGGGATTATCCCGAAACGCAGTGACAGAGCGTCAAGGACACCAGGGATACCGTTTATACATGGCTGGCAGGGACAGGATAATACTGCTGAAGAGATAATGAAGGTGCTCATCGACACCCGCAATGAACTGCGGAAGGCAAAACAGTGGCAGCTATCGGATTTCATCCGTAATAAACTCTCAGAAATAGGTATCGCACTGGACGATAAACCAGACGGTACCGCATGGAAAAAGACAAAATAATAAACTATGATCACGTTAGAACAGGTCAAAAACCATCCGGACGTCAAGGTATACATAAAAAGAGCAAATGAATTTTTAGGGGTAATCGGCTATACCGAACATGGAGAACGCCATGGAAATTATGTAGCGAAAAATGCAAGGAAAATTCTTCAAGAACTCGGTTACGATGCAAACACCTGTGAACTTGCGGCTATTGCCGGATACATTCACGATATTGGAAACGTGGTCAGCCGTCATTCGCATCAGGAGCATAGCGCTCACTTAGCTGGTCAATCCTTAAAAGAGCTCAACATGCCCGTGGAAGACCGTGTGCTCGTCATGAGTGCGGTGGGAAATCATGACGAAGGCACCTGCGATATTGTAAGCCCGGTGTCTGCAGCGCTCATTATCGCGGATAAATCCGATGTCCACCGTTCGAGGGTAAGAAGCACAAAGGAGATTACCTTTGATATCCACGACCGGGTCAATTACGCCGTAACAAAATCTGAGCTACATATAGACGTACCCAAAAAGGCAATCACCCTCAATCTTGACATTGACAAGGATATCTCGGATATGGTGGAATATTTTGAGATCTTCACCGCCCGCATGGTTGCCTGCCGCCGTGCCGCAAAACTCCTGGGATGTTTATTCGATGTGAAGGTAAACGGCACTTCGTAATAGTAACATCTTATGCTACACTGTTTAATATCATGTGATGTCTTATCTGTTTTAATTATGCCGGAATTTCATAAAGAGGGTCTTATCCTGCCAATTGCCTCAGAAAGAGAGATCAATTGATCTACACTCAATGCTTCTCCCCTTACGCGTTCATCAAGTTGCATCTCTTTAATCATCCCCTTGAGGTGTTCTCTTGAAATTTTCGGAAAGTTTAACCTTTCAAGACTGTTGATCAACGTCTTGCGCCGGGAAGTAAATATTGCATGGATCATCCTTTTGAAAAATGGATAATCTGTTATGCTGCCTGCATATTTCTCTTTGCGGACAACTATCCTGACAATGGCCGAATGAACCTCCGGTCTTGGCCAGAAAACCTCCGGGGGCAAGGTCTTTACCACCTCCACTTCGGAAAATAACCGGGTAATCACCGATAATATGCCATACTCCCTTGTCCCGGGAATTGCCGACATACGTTCCATAATCTCCTTCTGAAGCATGAGCACCATCAAATCGACCGGCAGGTTATCTTCTAAAAGGTTGATAATTACGGGTGTGCTGATATGGTATGGCAGATTGGATACAACTTTTATGCGGGTTTGATCGTGTTCTCTCAGCCAACTGAGGATCAGAGAGGTTATGTGCAGGTTCAGTTCGTGCTTTGTTTCTAAAATATCCGCATTCACGGTGGTTACATTGTTATATAATTTAAGGATGTCCGACGACAGTTCAAATAACTTTCTATCTACTTCTATGGTAAACACATGCCGTGAGCTGGCGGCCAATAACCGTGTCAGCCCACCCGTTCCCGTTCCAATCTCCAGGACAATATCGTCTTCCTTCAGGTCCGCAATCTCAGGAATACACAACAAGATATTCTGATCGATAAGAAAATTCTGACCAAATCGCTTGTTGGGAGTAATTCCTCTTTGGGTGAATATCTGTTTCAGTACGGACGGTGTATGGGGTATAAAATTTATTTCTTCTTGCGGCATGGACATCTTAATATCTCAATCATATCTATAAATATTTCACCGCGGAGACGCCGAGAAAGGCTATTTTATAAACCTAATACCATCCTTCTGATTCCCTGCTTTATAACGGGAACATTTAAATTCATACTCTGCGTTCTCGGTGTCTCTGCGGTATATTTCGGATATAAGAAAAACTGCTTATAATACCTCTTCGTCCTCTGGCTGCCAGGCTGGTTCGACGATACACAGGAATTTTAAATCGTCATGCCCGATATTTTTAATACATTGTACTGCATTTGGTGGAATATAAACGGCCTGACCCGGATGCACTTCTACAGACTCATGATCGATATGCATCATCCCTTTGCCTTCCAGGATATAATATACCTCTGAATGCTTTAACTTGTGACAGAATGAAGTTTCGCCCTGCTTAACAACTGCATGCGCTAAACTGTAACGAAGCTTTATCTCCTCCTTATCAGGATGCAAAAGTTCACGGAGGACGGCATTGTCTCCCGCTACAAACTCTTTACAGTTTTGCAAGTCTTTTATAAACATTGATAATGATTCATCCCCTTGTCTTTTCTGCCAAAACTGGAATCCCTCCTCTTTTCCATTTATAAAGCCTCTCTTGGGAGGTGAATGTTTGTGCTCTTATAAAGTATTCGGTTTTACGTTAAACGCGGACAAACAGGGTTTGTCCATGCCACCCAAAAACCAGCTTAAATAACTATGATAAATTCTTTACAATTCACATATATTTTTATTCCCGCCTCGATGAGACTTTCGGATTCCGTTTTTGAAGATGATCTTAACCCCTGTTATGTTTCACCATCTTAACGGCCATTTTTATGGCTTCCATCATGGAATGCGGGTCGGCAATTCCCTTGCCTGCAATATCATATGCAGTCCCGTGGTCGGGCGATGTACGGATGAACGGAATGCCCAGGGTAATGTTCACCCCGGTTTCAAAGGCATGGAATTTCAGGGGAATTGCACCCTGATCGTGATAGATGGCTACAACAACATCATAGATGCCCTTCAATGCCTTATTGTAGACCGTATCGGCTGAAAACGGGCCGCCACATTCGATGCCCTTTTTCTTTGCCTTTTCGATTGCCGGAATGATAACCTTTCTTTCTTCATCCCCAAAGATGCCTTCCTCACCTGCATGTGGGTTGAGACCACAAACGGCGATCCTCGGTTTCTTTATACCAAAATACTGCTTCAGATGATTATCAGTAATGGTTATTGTCTCCAAAATATTTTCAACCGTAATAGCCTGCGGTACATCTTTCAGGGCAATATGCGTCGTAGCAAAGGCAACTCTGAGCTTTCCACCCACCATCAGCATAACGACTTGTTTGGCACCAGAAAATATCTGGAGCATCTCTGTGTGTCCGGGATAACCATATCCACCGAGGTGCACTGCCGCCTTGCAAATCGGCGCAGTAACGAGGGCATCAATGTGTCCGCTCATGGCGAGATTAATTCCCCTGATTACACATTGAACGGATAATTCCCCGCCCTCTGCCGTCGCCCTCTTCTGTTTCATAAGAGCCGGATGAATGTCACCGATAGATAAGAGCGAAACAGGATATTTTGTATCTCCACCAGGTGCGTGAGGGATCATTTGGTATGATACCGGCAAGCCCAGCTCCCTTGCCGTCGGATCAAATACTCCCTCGCTGCCGATGATAACGTAGTGAGCAAGTTTTCTTATCGATGGGGCATTCAGAGATGTTAAGATAATCTCCGGTCCGATCCCACAGGGATCACCCATCGTAATCCCAATCAGTAAATTTGTTTTTTTATTTTTTGGCATAGGTATTTTTAGAAGGCTCCTTGGCGTGTTAATTTAGTTTTTTGAAAAATAACCCAGTAGGGGTGAATATCAATAGCTAATACATGAAAAACGACAATAAAGCCCCAGAGGTGCGAACGGACATTATATGCCGCTCCTCTCGAGCTTACTCATGGTATAAATTCTTTTTCTATTCATATACTGCTCCCAACGGAGCTATTCACGGATTTTCAGAAGCCTAAATTGTTACCTTATGGCAAGGCTAGAGCCTGTCACAAGGTGATCAGGACGCTTGCCTCATAATAGCTGTATTAAGACTATTTACCTTGGCTAATTTATACAATATTTCCAAAGAGTAGGCGAGAAAGCAGAAAGAAATGAAAAATTCCCTATACTCTGTCACGTCCCAAATTCTCAAAAACGTATTTCCGCGAACTATGAAAAACGTCTGCGTTAGAATATATACTCCAAGAAGAACACACAGGTAACGTTTGTCTTTCGATAGGCCAGCGACACCTTTGAATGCAGACCATGTATAATGAACAAGAATGCATATAGTAATAAAATAACTATACTGAACAAACAGAATATTCCACCTGTCATAATTGTATGACATAAGAATTGCGCTGATAAATAAGATAAACCGGCTAGGGATGAAGAATGAAATACATTTATTATCCTTAAATAAATTTGTTTTATCGTAAATAAAAAATAATACCACAAAAAAAAGAAATGTCGAGAAATCGTAGAAGTTTTCCATTTCGTCAGTAGCAAAGTTATGCAAATTCATTTCTTGCTGCATGTTTGCGATGAATGACGCCGGTGTTTTAATAACTAAGTAACGTTGGCACCAAGATACTTCTTCCATACCCATAATAAAAAAGGCAAAGGCAAATACGAAAGAAATCATTACGTATATTCGCTTTTGTTTCATATCTTTCTTTAAAACCAGTAAAATAACAGATATGAATATCCAACAAGAGAGAAAGTGCAACACTGCCGATAACGTCTCTATTGGAGCTCCTTCTAAGCAAAGTGAGTTAAAGAGTCTTGGCCTAAAAACAAATATGAATAGGAACAAGGCCGACAGCAGCAACAAACCCCATTTAGTACAATTCTCAAATGTATCAAAAGCTGATATTTTATCACAATCCTGGTGTATTGTTGATAGCTTAACCACAAATATTACAAAGAATATCGAGCTCATGATAACAAGAAAAATCTGAATTGCATACGGACCATCAAAGCATGGAATGCCTTCTGTTAATAAACCGTCTTTTAGAAAATATATCTTGTAAAAGAAAGCTATAATGGCAATCACCGTTGCTAATGCTAAGGATACGAAATTGTTTGCTCGAATATTTTGATGAGGCTTCACTACCTTCAGGGCACTTTTACTCATACCAATAAAATCTCGCCATCTCCATGATTATTCCAGCTGGTTCAAACTTGTAGATTGAACCATACATTTATGTTAAGGAATTTCAATTACCCCCTATAATCCCCCCGTTTACGGGGGGAAACAGGGGGGGAAGTCGCCGAAGGCCTAATTTAACGTTAAGGAATTTTAATTTTTTTGACTCATGTAGAGCGACCAGCCTGGTCGCCTTACAATGAGGGGAGCTTAAAGTCGCTGCCAAAGGGGAGCTTAAAGTCGCTGCCAAAGGCAGCCTAATTTAATGTTCAGGAATTTCAATTACCCCCTATAATCCCCCCGTTTACGGGGGGAAACAGGGGGGAAAGTTGCCGAAGTCCTAATTAAAAAACAGATGGACAAACAAGTTTGTCCGTGCCACCTTGCCTGACTTGCTTATGCTATTCATTGAAACCCGTAAAGGCCTTTGTAATACATTTCTGTACCGTCTGTGTACCTTATTATAGAAACCCTTGTTCCATCAACTGTACCTGCGTAATACCACCCTTTTTCTCCTGGGTATGTGTCAAAAGTTTTTTGATCCACTTCCCCATCATATCAATCTCAATATTCGCAGGGTCCCCGATTTTTTTGAATCCTAAAGTCGTCGAGGTTAAGGTATACGGAATTAGTGCTACAGAGAAAACACCATCTGCAAGATCGATAATCGTAAGGCTGATACCATCGACGGCAATAGAACCCTTTTCAATCATCATACCGGTAAATTTCTTTTCTACTGAAAAGAACATGGCACATTGCTCGGCAGACTGCTTTTTTCCTTGTACGGTACCCATCCCGTCCACATGTCCGGTGACAAAATGACCACCCAATCGGTCGCCTACCCGTAATGCCCTTTCGATATTGACTTTTTCACCGTAGTGTAATTTCCCCAGGGTCGTTTTTTTCAGGGTTTCACCGGATACGTCAAAACTAACTACCTTGCCTGAAATCTCTTTTATTGTGAGGCATGTCCCATTAATGGCAATACTCTCTCCCAACGAAAGATCGTTGTAAAAATCAGAAAAATCCAAAAGCAGTTCACCCACCCCTGCCTTCAACGACAGGTTTTTCACCAATGCCAAACGTTCAATAATGCCGGTAAACATAAAATAATTTTAGATTTACGATTTACGATGTAATCTGAAATCGTAAATCTCAATTCTTCCTTATGGTTGTTTCCATGGTAAAAAGCCATGGTTAAGACAAAAATATCTGTAGATTCCTACTTACGTATCTTTCCAAGGATCGTTTTCCCCGCCGTCACCTTTTCTCCAACCCTGACCATCACTTCAAATTTAACCGAATCCGGGACAAAGACCTCCACCCGCGAACCAAATTTGATCATGCCAAATCGCTGTCCCTGTTGAAAGACATCTCCCACACGGCAGGCGCATACAATGCGTTTGGCAATTCTGCCTGCAATCTGTTTTATTACAATCTTTGTATGGCTTCCCATGAGCGACAAACCCATCAGGTTGTTCTCATTACTGCTAAAACACTCGTTGTCCCTGGCATCCAGGAATTTACCCTTCGTGTGCTTTATGAACTCAACACGTCCGTGAACCGGCACACGGTTCACGTGCACGTTCAGTACGGACATAAAAATGCTGATCTTCGTCGTATGACAGTGCAGGTAATTATCCTCAAAGACCGGTACTATATGGGAGACAGTCCCATCAGCGGGGGAAATAACGAGGTCGGCGCCTTGCGGGATATCCCTGTCCGGATCACGAAAAAAATTAAGGATAAAGGCTAAAACAAAGAGTGGCAGAGGCACAAGCCAGGGTAATAGCACAAAGGACAACCCTAAGCCAGCCACACACGGAACACCAAAGAGCATCAGTTCTCTTATTCCATATTTGGTCAGTGGGATACGCATATACTTTTCTTTCCTTCTATTTTCCCTATCATAAAATGCCTATATTTGAATCCCTTCCAGGATATCAGGGACATAAGCATCGAATTGTAACCGATCCTGAATAGACCGTGCAAATTCTACGGCAGTTATTTCTTCACCATGTATTACAAAGACGCGCTGAGGTTTCTTTTTGAAGTTACCAAGCCAGTCAAGCAGTTCATCACGATCCGCATGGGCTGAAGACCGCCAATCGTGTAAATGGAGGCATTTACGGCAATCTCCTCACTAAAAATAGTTACGGTTTTAGCTCCCTCAACAATCCTGCGGCCCAAAGTGCCCGCAGCCTGGAATCCTACGAAGATGACACTGCATTCGGGACGCCATAGGTTATGCTTCAGGTGATGCCGGATTCGGCCCGCCTCACACATCCCGCTGGCTGAAATAATGATGGCATGGCTCTTAATCTTGTTTATGTTTATTGAATCATCCACTGACTCGGTAAAATGTAATGTCATGCTCCCCTTCGGAAAATTCTCCCGTTTCATAAGTGCCAGGGTCTCTTCATCCAGGCATTCAGGGTGTTTTATCGTTATGCGGGTCGCCTGCAGGGCCATAGGGCTATCCACGAAAACCCTCCTTAACCAGTTTTGGAATAAGACCCGAATGATCGAGATGTGCATGGGTCAAAAGGACATAGTGAATTTCCGAAGGAGTGAACGGAAACGGGTCAACATTTTTCTTTTCATTATCTTTGGTTCCCTGAAAGATACCACAATCGATCAGGATATTCATATCATTTGCCTGAATACCGTAACAGGAGCCGGTAACGGTTCTTGCTGCGCCATAGAATTTAATTTCCATCGTAATACTGTACAATGGAAAGAGTCATGAGTAAAGGAGAAAAGTATTTCGTTGTATTTCATATCAAAATCATGTACATATGATAAAACCTTGGTGTAAGACATGCCTATACTAACGGTTAACAGGGGCTGATACGCATGAAAAACAAAGGCCGTCAGGCAACTATTATTCTGATCATTTGCAATACCTTCCTGTTTGCTATCAAGATTACCGCTGGCATAACGTCGAACAGTCTTGCTATTGTCTCGGACGCTATTAATTCGCTCACCGATATTATTGCTTCGGTAATCATTTATTTTGCTGTAAAAGCATCATCAAAACAGGCAGACGAGGGACATCCCTTCGGTCACCACCGGGCAGAGCCGATAGCGGGTTTGATTGTGGCGATCTTTGCTGGTATTTTAGGATTTGAAATCCTGCACACCTCGGCATTTAAACTCACAGAAACGCATGTACACAAGATTGGCATCCCTGCGATCGTAACCCTCCTGGTGTCTATAGGCATGAAGTTGATTATGTCCACCTATTTTAGAAAGATAAGCCGCAAAATCAACAGTCCCGCATTACTCGCAAGCTCTATTGACAGCAGAAACGATGTTTACATATCAGCTACGGCCCTTGTCGGAGTCGGCTGTGGACTCTTCGGATATGCACAGATGGACGATATCGCCGCAATTCTTATCAGTTTTTGGATTATTTATTCAGGCTACAAGATCGGCGTTCAAAACATTGATTACCTCATGGGTAAACAACCGGAAGACAGCATTATGGAGGAAATTAAAAAGAAGGCATCCGCCGTTCCTGGTATTCTGGGCATTCACGACGTCCGCGCTCATTACGTAGGGAATTACATTCACGTTGAAATCCATATATCGTTAGACCAGACCCTCACACTGACACAGGCTCATGATATTGGGAAAAATGTCCAGCGGGCAGTAGAATCCATCGATAGTATCCATAAGGCATTTGTGCATATAGACCCGATCTGAAGAATATTGATATCTTAATATTTTGAAAAATTTATAAACTGCGTGAAGAGAAAAGAGGAGGGTGTCCCATCCTCAGGGATGAGACACCGTGGTGGGCACAGCACCTTTTCGGAGGCTTTGTGTTGTCTGTATATATTTTTTGCCGGCAGTTGCAGCATTATCGTAATCAAACCGTTGAAAACAATGCGGACATTCAATGTAGTTATCGTTTTGTCGCAAACTGGGTAAAACGCCGCTTTCCTCAGTCCTGATACCCAGTTCGGGGGATTGTTTGACAACTTGAAAATTGCTTGTGAATATTTTAAACTCCTTATTGTTTCCACAATGAGGGCAGATAAAAAATTTCTTCGTCATTATGCATTCAACCTCCTTACGACTATGAGTAATAAAAACCAGCATAAATTTACATTGCAATAAACACAGCAGAAAATTATTTTGTTCCAAAGAAAGATGCTATCCTATAACTCAATCATTCATAGAGCGTGGGCATTACGGAAAAAATATATAAATCTCACCGGCACAAACGTCTACCGGCTGGTAAATTCTTACGGAGACGCCCTGCCCGAGGTGACGATAGACGTCTATGATAAAAATATCCTTGTGCAGTATTTTGCGCCGTGTGAAAAACATAAAAAGGATAGTATTTGCAACGCCCTGAATGAACTCCTGGCGCCCGAAACCGTCACGGAAAAAATACGGCTGAAGGGAGAAGATATCAAAACGCATCTGGTTTCTGGTCTGAAAATTCCTGAGAATTTTGTGGTGCTGGAAAACAGCATACAATTCAATATATCATTTCAGGAAGGCGGTGGGACCGGATTGTTCTTGGACCAGAGAGACAACAGGAAGAAGGTGCAAGCCTTGGCAAAAGACAAGGAGGTGTTAAACTGCTTTTGTTATACCTCATCCTTCTCAGTATATGCAAGCCTTGGAGGGGCGGTCAGGACGACCAACCTGGACTTATCGAAGAAGGCAATAGCATGGAGCAAAAGGAATTTCCTGCTGAACCAACTGGACGCAAACTATCATGAGTTCATCATGGGAGACGTGTGGGATTGGACTAATAAATTTCAAAAAAGGGGGCGTACATTTGATTTGATCATTATCGATCCCCCCAGTTTTTCTACGAGTAAAACAACCGTATTTACCTTAGAGAAGGATTTCCCTCAATTACTTGGGCAGGGACTCAATCTTCTCCGTGAAGACGGCATCCTCATCTTTTCCACAAACCTGGCAAAAATGAATTTTTCAAAATTATTTCAATTACTACCGAAGATAAAAAACTTTACCACAAAGCCGTATAAACTCATTGGCGTCTCATCACAGGGTTTAGACTTTCCCATCGACGGAATACATCTCGAGGAACCCTATTTGAAGTTTATTATGCTGTCATAGTACTTATTGATTCTTCTGTTTCTTGCGCCTCCTTTTGAGCGCATATCCCACAAATATCATAATTCCAAATGCGCCCAATACGCCAACAATTCCGGCATACTGTTTGATAATTCTCGGTTTCCGTACGGGTGTCGTAGAATCATGCGCGTGAGCCTTCGGTTCAGATTTGAAATCCTCTTTTCTGAAAAACCCGATGGGGTCTTTTGACGCCTTTTCAAGCCCGTCATGTTTATCAGAAGAAAAGGGCATAATGAGAAAGAGTAACCCGATGATAAAAGACACCGTAAAAACGAAAAAGATGACGATATTCGCTTTGGATACCATCATGATAAGTAACGGTTCTCCTTCTCTCTTGTCTGGTAAAAATACCTGGCGCGGCACAGCCGCAACCAAATCCCTGCTATTGGTAGGACAAGCGTCCCCGCTTGTCATTATGACGTCAACCGGGGACGGTTGACTTGTCTCAAGGGCAAAGGGGGGTTATCAAAATACCTGATAAAATCTGTCTCCGTAAAAACGGAGAACGGGGAAAAAAGTATTTACAGAGTAAACCCTCATGAGCCGAAGGCTCACAAAAGGGGGTGAAAATACGTTACCATCCCTTAATCCCGTCAAGGGAGGGAGAGTTCCCTCGCCCCTTGTGGGAGGGGGTTTGGGTGAGTGGTATTTTCGCACCAATACTAAGTGCACATAGCATATTTTGGCAAAAATGCCAAAATGTTTTTACTAAGCCCATACCTCTTATATTCTTATTTTACTTCTTTGACATTCAAACACGCTATTAATCCATGTGAAGCTCAGGGACAAATAGGAACTGAGGAGCACTGCAATTGTTTCGATTGTGCCAGTTTATCTGAAATTGAAGGCTGGATATTACTCCCCTCCTGGGAGGGGTGTAGGGGCGGGTTCTTGTTTCAATCCACGCTCCCGCGCGGGGAGCGACGACAATGTTATAAATTAACTGTCTTACAGGTTCTGTTTCAATCCACGCTCCCGCGCGGGGAGCGACGCCGCCGCAAGGGCAGAAATTGCCCGTCTCAAAGGGTTTCAATCCACGCTCCCGCGCGGGGAGCGACCGATCGCTTCTGTGGTCTCTACAGGTGCTTCTACGTTTCAATCCACGCTCCCGCGCGGGGAGCGACGATGAGGGAAGGTGGAAGATGTCCCTAAGTCAATAGTTTCAATCCACGCTCCCGCGCGGGGAGCGACACGCCTATATTGAGCTCGCACAAAAAGGTTTTCGGTTTCAATCCACGCTCCCGCGCGGGGAGCGACACCTTGCTTATGTTTGGGATGGTACAAATAATGGGTTTCAATCCACGCTCCCGCGCGGGGAGCGACGTTTTTTTTCGGCTTCTATTTGTTCTGGGGT
>PHFX01000201.1 GCA_007618135.1 Candidatus Brocadia sp. WS118
TATACGCACTCAAAACTTCTTTCAGACCAGATGTTTATCAATCCATTTTCTTAATTTTCTACATGCTTTGACAACAAGTTCAGCATCGCTTTTGAGTGGTTCACCCTTGGGAAGCAGCCCGACATCGGGAGGATAACGAGTATCGATGTAAACCGAGGAGAAGAAAAGTATCTCCGTTTCATTTAGGGGAATGTTGATCCCCAATTTCTGACACTTTTGGTTAAGGGCATTAACATCATGTATCCTGGGTGGGGTTTCCCCGGCGTGTTCAATAATTCCCTTTAAAATCTTTTCAACATATTGCTGCCCGTGAAAACATATCGAACGATAAAATTTATTGCTCGATTTCCATAGATATTCCAGCACCCGGTAATCTTCTTTGGCAAATTCCAACCATTTCTTACTAATCATACTAGAACCTGTATTTCTCTCTGGTAAAGAATTTTTCCTTCTTTCATTATTTCTTCAATAAAAGCGCTACCGGATTTTCGAAGCCTGGCAAACTCAGATGGGGTAAAAACGACAATATCGACCGGGATATCGGTTTGAATTATTTTCCGCACCTCCACTCTTCGCCATAGCGGATGTTTCCTGGTGTTTTTTACAACTAACAAATCCAAATCGCTATCTTTGGTATAATTGTTATTTGCAAAGGATCCGAAAAGAATGATGAGTTCCGGTTTATAGAACTTGACAATTTTTGAAACGATACCCGAAATTTTGCTCTCAATATCAGTAGCCAACAGCATACTAAGATTCTCGTTAATTTGTTTATATTTCTAATCGTTTTTATCTACTGAATTATCATGCGCACTTAATATACTTAATATCTATTGATATTACAATAAACCCTATCGCTTTTTCCTGGAAAGATGGAATACTTGATAGACACAGGAAAAATTCTTTTGATATGCGTAATCGGAAACACCCATTCTTGCAATCCTGTCTTCTTGTACTCTCCTTACTTCTTAACTACTCAACAATCGAGTATCCAGTATCGAGTATCGAGCATCAAGTATCGAGTATCCCCGAAGGGGGCAAGCGAGTATCCAGTATCCAGTATCGAGCATCGAGTATCGAATCATGAACACACACCAAAACACCCCACCCCACATCCCGAAACTCTAAACCCCCACCATCACCGCTGATTCTTGCAATCCTCTTGTCTTCTTCTTACTTCACACCCCAACCCCGTTACTCTGCAAATACTCCCAGCGTTTCAAATCATCCAGCACGTCTTTGGTGGAGAGAACTTCATCAAAATAGGCGATGGTGCGGCCCAGGCCTTCTTCTAAGCGGATGGCCGGCTGCCAGTCGAGCTTTTCCCGCGCTAAGGCAATATCCGGGCAGCGCTGGGTGGGATCGTCCGCCGGGAGGGGAAGATGGCGGATTTGCGAGCGGGAACCGGTCAAACGGATTACGGTTTCCGCCAGTTCCAGCATGGTAAACTCCTCCGGGTTGCCCAGGTTGACCGGGCCGATAAAGTTCTCCGCCTCCATCATCCGCAGCGCTCCTTCTACCAGGTCATCCACATAACAGAAAGAACGGGTTTGCCGCCCCTCGCCGTAGATGGTAATATCCTGCCCGGTAAGGGCCTGGATAATAAAATTGCTGACCACCCGTCCGTCATTTAAGGCCATGCGCGGGCCGTAGGTGTTGAAAATACGGATAATTTTCACATCCACTTTATCTTTGCGATGGTAATCCATGGTGAGGGTTTCCGCCACCCGCTTGCCTTCGTCGTAGCAGCTCCGCAGGCCGATGGGGTTTACATGCCCCCAATAGCTTTCCGGCTGGGGATGCACCTGGGGATCGCCGTACACTTCCGAGGTGGAAGCCTGCAAGAAACGCGCCTTTACCCGCTTTGCCATCCCGATCATATTAATAGTGCCCATCACATTGGTCTTGACGGTTTTTACCGGGTTATACTGGTAATGCACCGGGGAAGCCGGGCAGGCGAAGTGAAAAATGCGGTCGATTTCCAAATAAATCGGCAGGGTAATATCATGGCGGATCAGTTCAAAGCGGTGGTTATCCATTAAATGAATAATATTCTCTTTGGAGCCGGTAAAGAAGTTATCGAGGCAGATTACTTCATTTCCCTGCTCTACCAGCCTTTCGCATAAATAGGAGCCGATAAAACCGGCCCCCCCGGTTACTAAAACTCGTTTCATATAAACCTTTATATAGTGAGGTATAGAAAATTAAAAAGACTGATTACTTTGTATCATTGATTACTTAACCAGAATGTATTACAGCCGATTCTTCGCCAAAATTTATATCCGTACGATTCAAGTAACTTGAACTTCTCATCGTTCTTTGGGGCGTAGTCTTCAGTCACGATAAGTTTCGGTTTATGCTTCTCCGGGTCAAGTGTGCGAAGAATCTCCAAGTCCATTCCTTCTGTATCTACAAGTAAAAGCCCAAAGCGATTTGGCACATTTTCCTGGTTTAAAAATTCCGAAAGGGGCATGCCTTCTACTTCAACATATTGGTCCCCCCTGTGCTTTTTAAACCAATCGTTCTCCTCTGTAGAAAGTGTGGAATAGAGCCCTAAGGGGTCATTTTTCCCTAACCACAACTTTACTTTACCTTTTTTGGGAGCAATAGCGATATTAAATGTTTTAGCCTGGTGAAATCTTTCAAGATTCTGTTTGAGTTTTTTATGGATTGCCGGATTAGCCTCAATTGACCATCCTGTCCACCCCTCCTCAAGCAACCCTAAAGTGGTAGATACTGTCACACCATCGTTAGCCCCAATTTCTACAAAAACTTTGTTCGGCCATTCTTTAAGCGCCTTTCTGACTGCAATAGTTTCTCCTGCCTGGGAATAATCACGAAAGAGATATCTAAATATCTTAGTACGCATCCAGGAGTATCCTGGAACCAGTAATTGCTTAATAGAAGCCGGAATTGTTTTTTTTCCCATATATTAATATCCCAAACATTTTATTTTAAAACTAAGTTGTTCTTCACACAATGAAGCCACGTTTTAGAAAGATTATTGCACTTCATTACTTTTTTGTTTTTTCCACCTGTTCCACGATCCAGGAATAGGTTTTTTTCAATCCTTCTACCAGAGGTTCCGAAGGCTTCCAACCCAATTTCTCATGAATAAGACGATTATCCGAATTCCTCCCCCTGACTCCCAGTGGTCCAGGAATGTGTTTAATAGAGAGTCTCTTGCCGGCAATTTCCATCACCATTTGGGCCAGTTGATTGATTGTTACCATCTCTTCCGAACCGATATTTACCGGGCCGGTGAAATCGGAGCGCATCAGGCGTAACACCCCATCCAGGCACTCATCAATATACAAAAATGAACGGGTTTGTTTTCCATCGCCCCACATTTCAATCTCTCCGCCATTGGGAATCTCTGCTACTTTCCGGCAGAAAGCAGCCGGGGCCTTTTCCTTTCCCCCGGTCCAGGTGCCTTCCGGTCCGAAAATATTATGGAAACGGGCGATGCGGACTTCCATTGCGTGGTTACGCCCATACGCCAAATAAAGACGCTCGCTGAAAAGTTTTTCCCAGCCATATTCGCTATCGGGATTGGCGGGATATGCGGAATCTTCCGAGCACTTGGGATTATCGGGATCCATTTGGTTGTATTCCGGATACATACAAGCTGATGAAGAGTAGAAAATTCGTTTAATGTTCCGCTTGTAGCAGACATCCAGCATATTAAGGTTGATGGTAGCTGAATTATGCATAATATCGGCATCATTTTCGCCGGTAAAGATATAACCGGCGCCGCCCATATCAGCAGCCAATTGATAGACCTCATTAAATGGCTGATCAACAATAGAACGGCAAATTTGCTGATCGCGCAGGTCGCCAATAACAAAATCATCTGCTGCGGTTTCGGCAAATTCAGGATATTTCAAATCCACGCCGCGAACCCAAAATCCTTCCTTTTTTAAACGTTTTACCAGATGGCTTCCGATAAAACCACCCGCTCCGCAAACCAACGCTTTCTTCATGTCAACTCCTTCACTTCAAATTTTTTAAGGTTTAACAACTGGAGAGTATAATTCCAGATAAACAAAGGATTATTGATCAAATATCGTTTCCACAACCGGCGCGGCTCCTGTAAGAGGCGGTAGAACCATTCCAGGGCCAGTTTTTGCATCCAGGAAGGGGCGCTTTTAATTTGCCCGGTATGAAAGTCAAAAGCCGCCCCAACACCGACCATTAAATTTGTTTCCAAACAGAGTAGATACTCATACATAAATAATTCTTGTTTGGGAGTGCTTAACCCCACCCAGATAATATTCGGCTTTAGCCGGGCAATTCTTTCTTGTAAATCTTTTTTTTCAGCCTCATTCAGCGGGCGGAAAGGCGGGGTATAAGTACCAACAATCCGGATTCCCGGAAAACGTGTTTCCATTGTTTCTTTCAAGGATTCCGCCACGCCGTCTTTACCGCCATAAAAAAAGTGAGTATATCCCTTCTTAACTGATTCCTTCATTAGCGCCAGCATTAAGTCCGGGCCATAGCAACGATGCATCTCTGTATAACCGGCGGCGCGGCCAATATAGACCAGCGGCATGCCATCCGGAACAGTTAAAAAAGAGCCAGTATGAGCTGCTTTAATAACATCTGAGCGTTGAGACTCCATGATACCATGAACCCCCGTAACCGTTATATAACCCTTTTGATGGTTTTGAATTAAATCCGCTATCCTATGTAAAGCTTCCGGGATATTAACCGGGTGTACTCGAATGCCCAGGATATTTAAGGTATTGCTTCTCATTAAATTGATCGCTTTTTGTTATCGATTGCTTTATGATAGATGTCCATAAGCATTTGATAATTTTTCTCCGCGGTGTATTTATCTTCGTATTCTTTGCGGGCTTCTTTACCCATTTCTAACATTTTAGATGAATGTTCCCAGGCCCAGCGCGCTTTTTGCGCCAGATCTTGCACATTGCCCGATTCGAAGTGCAGCCCGGTGCGCCCATCATCAATAATTTCTTGCATTGCACCCAGACGAGAAGCGATTACCGGGGTGCCACAGGCAAAAGCCTCAATAGCAATCAATCCAAAGGTTTCGTAGCATTCCGATGGCGCAACCAAAAAATTGGCTTTTTTCATCAGGGGAACTACTTCCGGGTGAGGCAATCGCCCCAGGAACTCAACGCTGCCCAGTTTTTCCTGCCGGTCATATTTCCGTAGTTCCACCTTTAAAGGGCCATCGCCGATTATTTTTAAAGGAATGCTGCTCAGGTTGCGCCAGGAACTTAGCAACGTTTCCACTCCCTTTTCAACTGATAATCTTCCCACGAATAATGCATAACCGCCTTTTACCCCTTCGTAACCGGGATCAGGATGAATAAAATGCGGTTTTATCCGAATTCTCTCGCCGGGAAACCCGGCTTGAAGTAATTTTCTTTTTCCGAAATCAGTCAGGGCAATTAATGTGTCAATCTCTTTCATCCAGGTCTTTCGCAGGCGATGAAACGCCTGCATGGCTGCAACCGTGGAGCTTTGCAGCCGGGAATTGCGGTAACAGGCATGGGCAATTGCCGGCCAGGGAAAGGATTTGCCGAAACAATCCTCACAAACCTTTCCTTTCCGGTATAAAAGGCCATTGGCGCAAAAGAAACGGTAATTATGGATGGTCTGCACCACCGGGATATTCAATTCCTTCCCGACGCTGTAAACCGCCGGGGAAATTAAGGGAAAAGTGTTGTGGAAATGCAAAATATCCGGGCGGTTATTCTCTACAAATTTCCGGAATTCTTGTTTAACCCGGGAGTTGTAAGTGGTTATTCCAACCAGGGCAGCTCTTTGAAACCCGTTAAATTCCCGGATTTCATCATTATGGCGGGTAAACTCCAGAACTTCATGTTGATGATCCGTTAAGAGTTTCTTTTCAACCCCATAAACATGGTCTTCTCCGCCATACAATTGATAAAAATTATGGATCAGGCAAATTTTCATGGTTTCTCCAGGATTTCCGAGTATAAGCGGTTGATATACTCTCCTTTTTTATCCCAGCTAAAGTATTCTTCCACTCTTTTCCGTCCTGCTTTGCCCATTTTTTTTACCAGCGCAGGGTTTTTCGCCAATGTTATCATCGCTTCGGCCATGTCTTTAACCACCTGTTGGGGAGAAACTGCCGCAATTTTAAACCCGGTTTCCTCGGTCACCTGCAATGCCGGGCCGCCCAAATCCAAACAAATCACCGGCAAACCGCTAGTCATTGCTTCCAATATAACCCAGGGTCCGGCATCATGAAGGCTGGGATGGATCATCACATCGGCCTCAATCATTTTTTGAAGAACCTGATCGCGCCGGATTCTCCCCAAGAAAATCACTTTATTCTTTAGATTTAATTGCTCTGTTAAATTTTGGAGGCGAGGTCGATCCGCCCCATCTCCGATTATCCAATACTCGCTCTCTGGCAGAACATCGTTTAGTTTTTTAAAAGCCTCCATGGAAAGATGATACCCTTTAAAAGCCAATAAAGCACCGATACTAACGACTTTAAAGGTTTTATTATCATAATTCTTCTTTAAAAATATCTCTTCACTTGAAATACCTGTTTCGGAAAACAATTTGATATTCTCTGCACCCAGTGAGGAAAGTCTTTCCGAGGTTTCTTGAGTTCGGGCAATCAATAAATCCGCCTTCTTAATACCTCTTCGCACAAAAAAATCCCACCGAGCAGAAGATATTGAAAACATTCGCATCTTTTCATATATCCAACCCCGGAACCCTAAAGTTTTAAGGAAATTTCCAGGGGTGGTATCGCCGCCTCCCAAAGGACCCCAGACATAAGGAATTCTCAAAAACTGAAGAAAACTGGCGTAACGATAATTTCCAAAAGTAATGTGGTGAAGGAGATCAAACGAGACTGTTTGAGAAAGCCGTTTAGTAATAAAATATATTCCGATTTGCCAGAGTAGATGATATAAAAAAACTCCCCGACTACCTCTTTTCCAAAAACGCAGATAAACAGGTAAATCAAAGTAAATGAATTGAACGTTTGGGAGGGGAAATTTTTGCAGTTCTTTTTCAATAACTCCCCGATTATTGGCGCGGGTAATAACCCAGACATCATGAAAGCGGGCAATTTGTTTTACCCAATTCCACCCCACTCCCGGTTCGGAACCTTTATGGGGTTCGCAGGCGTAGGCGGAAATTAATACTTTTTTTCCAGAGAATGTATTCAAACTATTTTGCTGATTTATATGCGGTTGCCATATTAAAAATTACTTCCTTTGACAACACCCGGTTATTGCTAAATTGAAATCCCAAACCAAGCAGAACATAATCGGCAACATTAACTCCCAAATAATTACAATTTTTTAAAAAGGGAGTTAAAGCTCCTGCAATATGGTGTGGAGATTTCTTCTTCACCAGGGTTTCATAGACTGTAAAGTAGTGAAGCGGGTCGTACAAAAACGGCGCATTGTCTCCGGCCTCTTCCCAGTCGAACAGGTACCAGGACTTCGCAGCATAACGCATATTCCAGGGGAGGAAATCTCCGTGGTTTTGAGAGATAATGAGGGTTTCGGCAGAAATATCTTCGAGCAGGGAACGCCATTGGGGGTGAGAGCGAAGATTTTCGATCCATTTTATTTCCGAGATGGCGCTTTCCCGGCGGGTTTTTTCCGTTAATTCCTTCCAGATTTCCAAGAATCGCTTCTCCCATCGCTTAGGCTGGCCGGTATTTACTGGAAGGGGTTCGTAATACGCCGCGACGATATTTTCAGAGATGCAGGAATCCACCAGCTCGGGAATCATAAACTTTTCGAACTTCACATCAGAGAGGCGGCGGAGCGCCGCGATTTCTTGCTGGAGTTCTTCCCGGCTGCCCGGGCCAAAAGCACATTTCAGGTAATAGACTTTCCCCTCCCGCCGTGCAAAGGCAGAGAATTTCTTCCGCTCCGGATTGTATGGGAATTGAAACACCGGGTATGCAGTATCATTTCCCAACAGGGTATCTATCTTTTCAAAATCCTCCCTCGGCGGAAGCGGCAATTGCCTGACCGGAATTTTCCGGCTCACCAATAGCGACATACCGGCTGAAAAAGCGCTCCGAAGCAGGGTTCTCCAAAATCTTCCCGGCAACGAGTAGGTCTGAAAGGCGGAGAATGCAAGTTGAATATCCGCGGCATGATGCTCCTCTTCGATGGCCAGGCGGGGAATTTTTCGCTGCGATATTAGGTAGTATGGTTTAGAAATCATCTTACAGAAAGATCGAAGCCAAAATAAGGTTAAATGAAAAATCTTAAAACTTTATATAACGGTTCATGGCAATCGCGATACTTTCGGAAATTTGCCGCACCGTTAAATCTATGGATTGGGAGGTATCTATTAACAAGCTGTTCTTTTGATGATTATGGAATTCCTTATATCTTTCGATTTGTTTGACCGTTTCCTCATATAGAACTTCCTGTTTGCGGGCATGCAACATTTCCGGGGGCGCTGTTAATATCACCCACAGTATCGGGTTGGGCACGAACAGGGAAAAGAAGCGAACCAGGCTTTCACTGCCCTTGTAGCGGTATCTTTTCGGATCGATCAACAGATCATGATAATATCGGTCATAAAAACGCAGCGTCAATACCCGGGGCCGTCTTATTACCTGGTCGAGCTTGTAATCCGAAACCCAATAGATCAGCTTAAGAAACGAAGCTAAATATCCTCTTGGTTTTTGATTATGAGGATTCTCTATAATCGCCCTATCGACGGTTGCGGTTCGCATACTCTTTCGCAGGTGAATTATTTCAACCGGTTTGGCGGCGTTATAAAGCGCATCCTTAACTTTGTTTATGATTGTTGATTTACCGGCCCCATCCGGGCCGAGAAATACAACAGCAGGTTTTTTGCCCAGTCTTATTAAGATTTCTCGCCGGAAATGTTCAATTAATGTCCATATACTATTCAAAGGCCGGCGCTTAAAATTACTTTTCAGAAGTTCCGCTTTATAATACTTATTTGAACTTAAAATCTTCTGGTAATCCTTCCTTAAAAAATCCGCCACCAACTGCTTTGAATAGTATGATCCGAGGTAAGGGTTCATACTTGTAATAACTTCATTTTCTTCTTTCTCAAAAATTCCGGAAATGCGTTCAATATATTTTTCTTTGATAAAACCACCGAAGATCAAACTGGAAAGCAACGATATTATACTTTCATGAGCGGGAGAGGGTATAAAAAAGTTTTTGTACTTCTTGCCCCCTTTTAAGACGACTTCAGCATCCAGGTAACGAAATCCCTTCCAGGAAAACCCTGTTACAAAATCCAGCTCGATACTGCGGTACTCCTTCCATTCTATGCCATAGAGGAAAACCGCGTTCACATATTGGCGGCGGACAATGCCGGTAATAACGATGCCTTCAAAGCCGGATAAGATTTCTATGACTTTGGAAAAGCAATGAGGATTTATCAGAAAATCAATATCATTGCCTTTATTTTCTTCTGGGAGGTACTCATAGTTTCTAAGAACACAATAATCAATGCTACTTTGTTGTAAATCTGCGAAAAAAGAATTTAAAAATTTTTCTAATTGCATTTTGGGAGGAGTTTACTCAGAGAATTAAAGAAGTTGGGTTGGCATAAATATGTATCGAACAATTTTAGCACTTCTTTTGAAACGCTATATCAAGAGAATTAACAGTATTTTCCCAGGAAAATTCTAGAAATATTTTTTTTCTCGCCATCTCTCCCATTATTATAATATCTTCTTTCGAGCAAGTTGAAAAATACTCCAACCCTTCTAATATTCCTTTAATTGAAGTATCAACTTGTCGGCAAATATCTTTATTTTCAAAGAAATTTTTGAAGCTAATTGATGTTGTAATCAGACATGGTTTCCCTATAGACAATGCTTCCAAAACCGAAAAAGGTATAGCAGCTTCATGTCTTGATGGATGGACAAAGATATCTGCTGAATGAATTAAATTAAATTTTTCTATTCCGAATTTTGGTCCGGTAACAATCACGTTATCTTGTAAACCTAAATCCTTTATCAATTTTTCCAATGAAGTTCTTTTACCTCTCCAATCAGGACCCGTCAGAATCAACATATTGTTTTTTAAGCTTTCTCTTAATTTAGCGAATGATTCAAGTAAAATATCCAGTCCTTTGGTACTCATATCTAATCTGCCCAAAAAAAGAAAAACTCTTTTATTTTTAGTGACAGGATAATTTTTCTCTAAATATTTTTTATCCAATAATTCTCTATCAGGTATTTCCCGGGGATCAATTGCATGAGGCGCAATAACAACAGGTTTCTTAATCCCATAATCTAATATACAATTTGATTCGGATTCGCCTATTGCATGAATGTAAAGGGCATTATTCCAGAAATTACGTTCAAACAACTTATGGAAAAGCAATTTCACAAACCTGGATTTTTTCAGAGCAGACCGTGTAAGCCCGCCATGAGGTGTAATGATATAAGGAATCTTTCTAGAAATTAGCCATCTTGAAACAATAATGTTCTGTGGGATAAAAACTGAATGAAGGTGCACTAAATCCGGTGATACTTTCGAAATTTCCTCGAATAATCTTGAAGGTAACCGGAAAGGGAATTTAGGCGATTTAAAGTTTTGAACATTCACACCAGGAATGGGGATTAGAGATTTATATGTAAGCGAGAAAAGGTAAACAGTATGTCCCTTTTCAGCTTGAGCTTTACTAAGATAATAAGCTGCTTTATCCACCCCATTGGCGCTATTCGGATTACAACGCCCTAATAAAAAGTGTAAAATTTTCATATGATTTATAGGTTCCCCTGCAATAAGGGGTTAATATTAAATTGTCAGCTTCTTAAACTATTGTTTTTATTAAACGCCATTTTCACAGAAACACCTTTTTGCAGTATGACCTTTATAAAAAACGATTAAATATTCTTTGAGACATATAACGATGAATAAAGCGCATTTTTTTGAAATAATAAATGGCAAGATAAATTCTACGCTTCGTCTTAAATAAAGCTTTTCTTTTCTCAAGCGGTAATTGCGGCCATCTTGAAAAAACGTAAAGGCTTCGATATCTTTCTACTTCCTGCTGATGTTTGGGCAATACTGTACCGTTTTGAATATGCTGGGCGGTTTTATTTTCGCCCGAGATGCGAAAAGCGACAAGTGGTTTATCGACAAAACAATATTTTAATAGGCTACCGCATCTCAAAAACCATTCCGAATCCATTACATAATGAAAATCCTCATTCAGAAGATTTTTTTTCAGGAACTCCGCTCGAAAAAGAGTGCCAGAAGAAGGGGGGGCATAGACGCCGTATAAAGATAAACTATATGAATAGGGTACCTGGTAAACGGTCTTTAAGAGCTTCTTTTGGGCGTCCACAAAATTTACATGCCCATAAACCAAATCTACTTCTTGACTTCCTGAAATTGCTTCCACGTAAGCGGCTATGGCACCCGGGAGAAGATAATCATCAGCGTTGAGCCATAGTATCCATTCTCCTTTTGCCAGAGAGAAGCCTTTATTTAACGCATGGCTTTGTCCCTTATCAGGCTCGGAAAACCAGGTCAAGTGTTTATACTTTTTTAAGATATTAATTGTATTGTCAGTAGAGCAATTATCATAGATAATATGCTCGAAATCACTGTAGTTTTGTTCCAATACACCTACAATGGCTTCTTCAATGTACTTTCCCTGGTTGTAAGAGGGGGTAACGACCGAAATTTTGGGAAGATATTCGCTTGCCATTTATTTGAATCCTAATTTTGATAAGCTGTATTGAATAAGCAACAATGATAAATGAGATGGAGAGTACGGCAATCCCTCCACTAATAATACTTTGGAGACTAATCATAACCAGCAGGCAAATGAGTTGCAGGACCATGGAAGTTTCTCTCTGTGTAAAGTTTATTCGTGTTTTATATAGAACTGCCAGATTTTTCCAACTCGAAATGACGGCTAAAGTTAAAGGTATTAAACCAATTATACCTAAATCGATCAATACTTTTGAAAGTGAATCATGAGCACCGCCCATTCCCAGGGTGGTCATTTTAACGAAATCATATAGATGTCTTCTTGCACCCGCTGCGAAACCATAGCCAATCCAGGGAGATTCTTTCCACCTTTCAAACAAAAAAGAAAAGGCTATAGTTCTTCCGGATAATGTATCGAAAGCAATCCTCTTACGGGTAATATAATCCACAATCGGGTCGAAATACCCTACCCAGAAAATTATAACTGTGATGATACTGAATGACCATATCCATTTAAACTTTGTACTTAAATTGTCATTCAATAATACGTAAATTATTAAGAATAAGATTGCTATTGCAATACTCGAACGAGTTTGCGAAAGCAGTAAAAAATACCAGCTAATGAAATAGAGGATGAAATGCAGGTTACGATGCTTCCTGGTACCATAAAATATCCGATTTAGAAAGAATAAGCCTGCCAGAAGTGCCGATGCCCCATAATCCGCGAAGATACCTCCGGTCAGTCGATAGCCGAACTTACCGGCGACAACTCCTACCAATCCAGGATTTATAAAATACAATACAATAATTGCCATTCCTTGTAGTATAAAAACCAGGAAAAGAATTTTTAATAATTTCTGCACAGCATAAAAAGAGTTATGATGTAACATCAGCCAATAACCGATCAACATCATGGCAATGATTATTTTTAGCGAAAAATACAACGTATAAAGGGGTAATATGGAATATATTGTGGAAATAACCGCTACCAGCCCATAAATAAAGTACCACTTAGCCGGGTTTTGTTTCATCATCGCGGGTAGCAGCGGTTTTTTTAAAAGAATTTGCCGAAGTAATAGGAATAGCACAATGATTCCTGCACCCAGCCAAACGGTCATCTGTAAAAGGATAGTCAAATCCAGGTTAGTAGGATCGTGTAGTGTAGCACCAAGAGATCGTTCGGTAAACCTGATACTGGGGGGGCCCCAAATTATCAGTGCGATTAAAAATATCAATAACTTATACATAACTTCCAATTCTTACGGTTATTGTCCGCTATTTCCATATTTTAAAATTTGTAATATGAAATATGGAAATAATAAATATATTTTTTTATTTAACGGGTTTAATGAGAGTGCAGTAAAAGCCAGTTTAGCCGATTCCCTAAAAGCGTGAACATCAATATAGGATTTGGCATAGTTAGAATATATCTTTGATAATCTACTATTTTTAAAAATACTAAATTCGGGAAAGATTTCTATAAATTTAGATAACAGATATTCTTCGACTGTCAGTTGGCTTTTTAAAGAATTTGAGGCATTACTTTTATGCTTTCTCTTGTTAACCAGGGGTTGATCAATCAGAAAAATTTTATAATCCGGGATTATTCTCATTGCAAACTCTATTTCTTCACCGCTATATAATTCTGTATTGAATAGTCCCTTTTTTTCGAAACATTCTTTCCTGATCAACAACGTACTACAAGATGAAAAAATCCAATAATTAAAGATTCTTTGTTTTAATTCAGCGAAATCAAGATCGTAGGGGTTCGGCAATTTACGTTTATATGGTTTCTTTATATTATTTATCTTGCTATCAGTATATACGATACCAATATCCTTATATTCTGAAAATATATTAATCTGGGTTTGTAATTTATCTTTATACCATACATCGTCTTGATCTAAAAATGCAATATATTCCCCGGTGGAATGAAGAATCCCCGAATTTCTGGTAGATGGAATCCCTTTATTCTGTTCATGCCGGATGATCTTGATATGGATTGGGTAATTGTTTACCACTTCTTTTAAATGATCGTAGGATTCCATATTTGAGTGATCATCCACAATAATGACTTCATAGTCACTATAGCTCTGATCCATAATACTGTTCAACGCATCAGAGATAAATCTGTTGCCATTATAATAAGGTATTACAATACTCACTTTTGGCATTTTTCCACCAGCCGGTGAATTTTAGAATTGTATCCCAATTTACCACTAAGCCCATGGGTAAGAGATAAGAGGTATATTTTTAACCTTATCCATTTTTGTCTCCTGAAAGCCAT
>PHFX01000036.1 GCA_007618135.1 Candidatus Brocadia sp. WS118
CCAGCTCGTACATTACTGATCTTCAAATCACCTCCTGCTTTCACCCTTTCAGCTTTGACGCCTGTACCGCTGGCGATGATATCCGTAATACTTATTGAAGCGCTGGCCTCAACATCTTTCAAGTCAACGCCTACAGCCCCGGCGGAACCCGGATCAAATCGTTCGATAGCTTTCAGTAACTCTTGAGCCAGACGCAGCACTTCTTCGTCTCTGCCTGCATCGGTTTTCTCCAGGTCCTGCTTCACAATCTTCTGCCGTTCTTTCGAGACGGGTTCATTTTCCAACATGTCCACACTAACCCGCTTATATTTGCGCTTAATCAGATTTTTGATGCCCTCATAGGCATCCTGGATAGCCTTCTCAGCCGTGGGCTTCAATCCGGCAGCCGCTCCGGTAGCCAGTGCAGTTACAATAAGGGTAATGGGATCCATAGTTTTACCTCCATAGAAATTTGGTGACCATCATATGATGCAAGTTAACTTTGTGGCTTTGCCGGAGATTCATCCCAAAACAACCTTGTTCGTTCCGGCTCACCATGAATTATTAAAATGTAATCACATACTCATAAATGTCAGCGTGCTTCATCTGCCGCCGCGGTTTGCTCCACCGCTTTGCCGTTAGATTGATTTTGCCGCGCCAGTTCCTCTTCAAGCACCTGTAAAAATGAAAACAATTCTAAAAAGGTTATTCACAGAGTAATAATTCACTCATAGCCCTATCCTGGACCAATCAAAGGCCGGTCCTATATCCCACTTGTCCTGTCGAAAGTTTTGATGAGAGACGATGCCCCTAAAGTTAAGGAAGAATTTAATATCTGCTTTGAGTTTATCCGAAGGCGCTTGTTTAGAAATATCGAAACGTTCACATAGATAGGGAATAAAATCTTTTAGAGATTCATATTGTTGATCCGTAAAAGCGGCAAAGTAATCGATACCGCGGTAGCTCCTGGCTACATACCGGTCTGTTTCGGATATCATACACCATTTAGTTGCAAAATTCTCCTCTTTATTTTGAGGATCCGGCAACCACCAATTAAGCTGGTTCGGATCATTCCTGTCCGGTTTAAGCGGGCCAACATTGACTATTTCGATCGGCACGGTCACTTTTTCAAGTTGATAGTAGTCCGGAGATTCCCCCGGGGTGTGTTTAAACAGATGCAATGCCCAGCATTGAGGAGGGAAAATCTCGTAAATCGTACCATCGTGATCAAGGATATAAGGCGTTGCTACTTTAGACCGGCTCCCTTGAAAAGTGTTAAAAGCGCTTTTTGCTGTGGGCCCGGCGGTAAAGTGCAAGACGATCATTTGTTTTTGCTGCGATTCTGGAAAATATCTTGAACGGTCTAACCTGAATTTTCGATCGTTGATATTGAATGCTTCTGCCACAACCGTTGGTGTGAGAAAAGGAATTTGCAGCACTTGCCCTATGAATATGTTACTCGGATTGCTAATACTATTGGCTTCAGCGATTAAATTATACCGGCTTTCGTCTCCATAGAAGAATTTTGCGATTTTGGACAGTGTATCCCCGGCTTTCACTGTATAGGTTGTCATGATTTTCTCCTCACCAGGTACTTACATTATAAGTTACGGTTTGCCAGGGTCTTCTGTGGCGCTTTCGGGAACCTGTGCAGCTTCATCAATGATTGAATGTTCCAGCCCCTCCCGAGGCTTTTCAGACAGGGTACCGACAATCCGGGTGCCAAAGTAAAACGCCAGCATCATTTGGAAACCTGTGTGCAGATATTCGATACTCTTCTCGTCCTTGCCAGAAACCAACACGAAAATTTCGGCCAGAACTACCATTACCAGTAAGGTCATGGTGAGAATGCCGCGAATGGTGCCGGGAGGCAGGCCCAATGATTCGTTTTTATAAGGATTTTTAGGAAAGCGCCGTATGTCGTATCTCCATAAAAGATAGACTAAGAAAATAAGCATTAGTACAATCCACAGAAACGCCGCTGCCAACATTAAGGCAGGATATTGTTTCTTGAAGGTTACATCGTCCGGCAGCCCCAGATTGAGAGTGGAACCGAAAAACCCCGGCAGCAAAATCAATATGACCAGAATAATAAGGCTAAAGAAACCAGCCAGGGCTCCGGGGGTTATATATTTTCGAATTTTTTTGAACAATATTTCAATTTTCATTGTCAATTCTCCTTTAAAATATTATGTACATGATCACTTAAAAACAATTGCTCCAACAGCACCGGCAATCAATGCGCCGGCCCAAAGAAACCGACTGCGTTTACAGGCAAGCAAATCTTTTTTAAGTTCACCCGTCTCAATAATCTTTTCTCTCAATTTAGCATCTGTTGTATCGAAAGCCTGCTTGTATTCTTTGGCAATACTATCCTTAACTGCCAGTTGCCTTACTCTAATCGAGTCCAGATTTTTGAACTCTTTTATTTGTTTTAATCTCGAATCACTTAGTTCGGCGTCACTCATTAAACGCGTCAACATGGAATCCGAAACGATCCACACCTTAACCGGTGCAGGCGCATCCGGATATCGCTGCCCCTTCTCGATCTGCCTGGGCAAATCTTGAGCCCGGCAAATGAGACATAAAAGCAAGCAGGTGAAAGCGAAACTTTTGAGCATAATAATCCTCCTTCTTTAAAAAGTTAGCGGGATTATATACTGCCATAGCGCTCCAGTAGCAATTTGCGCTTCTCTTCCGGTGAAAGTTGCCCAATCCTGTCCACCAGGTTTTTCTCCTTCTCTTCAAGGTCCTTAATATTCTGGCGCCGCTGCTCGGCTTGTTGGGTTAAGCGCGCAAATTCCTCATGAAGAAGGTCGATGCGTTTTTGTAGCTCCTTGGCGTATTCTTCCTGCCGCTTAAGCTCTTCCTGAGTCTGCTTATCAATTTTTTCCTCATCCATAGTGAGCCGGTCCCATAACCATTTGAATGGCGCCAGCAAGATGGCAAACGCCATGGTGAGTTTTTGCCAAAGAAACTGGGCGCCGCCGGGCCAAAAAATAATTGCGATAATAACTCCCATTACTGCAATTCCGAGGATGATCCATTTTTTCATGACTTCCCCTTTGTAAAAACAAAATTTTTCTTAATTTAATATGGCCTGTTGGTTAGGTTGATTTTCCCTTACCAACACTTCCTCACACTACCTGAATCGCTCCGGCTGTTCTTTCCTAAATTCTTTTGTTGAACTATCCACTTTTTATGATTCTCTGGCAGTTCCCTCAACCAAACACCATCTATAACCGTGCAGGTACAGGCTATGCCGGCGCAACTTTTCGCGAAAATAGTTCTATTTCACCAGGATGTCATCTGCAATCATTTGTCGAGACATGAATGGAGTGTTTACGCGCCAGTATTTGAAGCGACACTCCTTGCTGTAATTCCACCAGGGTGCTATCCGCCAGGGATTTTTTTCAACTTGTGAATTATTATTGAGTCTCTGAAACACCTCCCCAATTGCGAATATGGTCTAGATGAAAAACTGTCAGACCGGGAATACGATAGTCATAGCGCCTATCCCCTGAATGCCAAATATAGCGATTGGCAAATTCCAAGTCGCTTTCTGCCACTGTGTAAAAATTCTCCTTATAGCCAGTTTTTAGAAATGTCTCCTTATTGACGATCTGTAAGAAGCCGATTTTCCCTTTGAAGGATGACCAACTTGACTCCTGGATAGATCTGGATGCGGTCTGGAGAATTTCAAAATGGTCTTTCAAATTCAATTCCCCGACAATAAAACGTTCAACAACCTCGATAGGAACATCCCGTCGAAAACAAGAATGATACAATTGCGGCTTTTCCAAAACTGCTTGATCAATCTGTTGAAGTCCATCGGGCGGAAGCACGGCATCAGCATCCATTAAGCATAGTGTTTCACCACCCGCTTCCCAGGCCAACTCATTGTAAATTTTGCCTCTGTTTAAACTGATAGACTTTTCTAAAACGACCTCTTTGATGGGCATAACCGGATGTTTTTTCTTAAAATCACAGACCATTGTATGAAGTTTATCAGGACTTTCTGGATTGGCGATGATAATCTCGAATTGATTTTTCGGGAATGTCTGTAGCGCCAGGGAAGCGAGGCACAGCTTTAATCGTTTGCAATAATTGTACGATATTATAATGAAAGTAAACTTGATATTCTCTTTAAGATTCTGTAAAGGCGGAAGGTAATATTGCGGTGAAGAACGCCAAATACTTTCGCCATGAAGGCGAAAAACACGAAATTTTTCTTTGATTACTTTTACTACACCGGGTGCCCAGGCTGCAAAATCATGCCCCGCAACAATGGCATCTCGTTTACAATGGATAATCCATGAGGTAATATCACGACTTACCGATATTTCGTCATGCGCACCATCGATAAACAGAAAATCAATGGTTCGATCAAATCGCCGGGCGATTTCACCCGATTCTCCCTTCAATGGAGAAACAATTTCCGAATATCCCAAAATATTCATGTTACTTTGGAAAATTTTGAAAATATCATCCGTTTTCGCATTGGCAAAATGAGTTTCCATTTCATTCCAGGAACCTTGCCAGTGATCCACGGCGTAGACCTTTTTCCGGGAATGCAGGCATCCCCGGCAAAGGCATGATGTAGAAAGTCCTTTCCAACTGCCAATCTCCACAATTGTAGCATCATCTGGCAAACGATATGCTGTTTCATATAACCACTTTTGTTCAGCTTCGAACATCCAACCTTGTAAGTCTAATTCCATTCCGATAACTCTTTAGTAAACAAGAATGTGAGGATTCACGAATTTTGCTTGGCCATCTTTTATCCCTAAGTAAACATGCCCTTCTTTCAAAGCATCATCATAAAATTGAGCCACCATTATACCGCCAATCCGAACTTCTACCTGGTTGTCCCTTGCGCCAATTTGCAGAGGAATCAACTTTCCCCGAGGACGTTTAAAGCGTTGAAAAACATGGTTTTCTTTGGCGATGTAATTGCCCCATTCTCCCAATATAATGTGATAAGAGTTACTGGCCGGATTCCCGGGGTCTTGCATCCTGATCTTTAAAATTGCGCTGCCTCGTAAATCTTTAATGTCAACTTTAAACACCAGGTTTTGGTAAGAAAGTTTGCTCACCAGGCAGTTGTCCCAACCCTGGCCTGTAATAAATATATATCCATTATTTATCTCGCATTGCGCGCCTTGCTTTAGATGTTGTAAACAATCGCCGTTTTTGCCAAATTGTATATTTCCATTAACACTATTGTTGAGAACGGTACTATTCTGAATTCGACCTATGATGGTACGCCGTAAGGAAGAATTGCGAACTGGATGATAGATTTTAAACGAGGAAGAAAAATTGGCCTCATGAATAATTTTTGATGAAACGAAAGAAAGACTTCCCAAATCCCATCCATAGCTCAATGCTCGAAAGGAGATTTCCACATCCATTCCTTCATGAGGATAATCTTCATTAAAATGGCCTATTTGCTCCAGGGCTTTACGGCGCAATACCATAAACCCTCCCTGAACGTGAGCCCAGTGATCTTTCCCATATTCTTCCGGGTTCCAGCCCTTTTTATAGAGCCTACTCTTGAGCGAAAAACCCGGGTTCCAGACATCCCCGGCAATCGCTACATTAGGATGCGCCTCCATATATTGATAAACCTCCTCCCACCATCCTGCACCGGCAAGAAGCGTATCAGTATCTAATTTGACGATGTAATCCGTCTCGGCCTGTTTCAACGCCTGATTAACTCCTTTGGTATCATCTAAATTTTTCTCATTACGGATTGTAGTCACCCAATCCAGGTCTTTTAGATAATTTTGGGTGCCATCGGTTGTACCGTTATCAACAACGATCATAGAAAACGGTTGTGGCGTATAAGCCTGAATCGAGATCAACAGATCTTTCAACCATTCTAATCGCCCGTTAAAAGTTGTTAAGATTATAGTCGGGCGCTTTCTGATATTTAACTTCTTCTCATCAACTAATTTGGCTTCGGCATAATAGGGAAAACACGAATGCGGGCGTTTGCTTTTTTCCAGCAAGTATTCCGGGTAATCGCGATACTCATACCACCCCAGGTGTCGGGCAATAATGTCTTTGGTATATCCCACTTCATACTGTTTCTTTCTCACTGCTGCACATATACCGTTATCCGAGGGAAATGCGCCCGGGTAGGCTTTTCGGCGAAGGGCCATCATCCAAACGCCGACATTGCCAAGCAATACACGGCGATTATAAACCGGCGCATTATCTATTCCGCCAGACCAGTGCGGGGTTAAAGGAGAGTGATCCTTGCGATCCAGGCGGATCCCCAGTAAACCGAGTTTGGGATTTTCCTGGAAAATCTCCATGTACTGGGTTAACCAGCAAGGGGAGAGCTTTGGCACCACAATATCCGGTTCGGTGGCCACAAATATTTCTGAGGTAGTCTTTTCGATCCCGCGGTGAAAGGCAGGAACGTATTCATTCTTTTCATTAAAGATAACTTGATGAAATTTATCTTCGTGTGCTTCCAGGTAATGACGCACATCGGGTTCGCTATTATTGTCAACAATAGTCAGGCGGAAGGGGTACTCGGTACTTTCGAACAACGCATCAACAGTTTGCTGTAAGTACTTTAACCTGTTGTAGGTCAGCATAACAATATCGACCGGTTCCGGAACAGATTTTTCGATATTCGCCATAGACTCCTCCTGAATTTGTATAAGTTCTTTTGTGTCGGTGATTCCGCAGTCAGCAGATATTGGGTGAGGGGTTGATTTTTCTAATTGAGTATTTAAGCAAATCTCAACAACTCTCTTTAAGCGATCTTGATAACGTTGAGCAGACAGATGCTTTTGGCAAGCTTGTCGTGTTTCCTCAAATTTATCAGGGTGGCGGAGCAAATCATCAACAATTTTTAACAATTCATCTTCTTCCCCAAATACCGGAAGTTCCGGAAATAGCTCTTTAATCTCAGGACGGTATTCGGAAACCACCAAAGAGCCGCAGGCCAGTGCCTCGTAAATTCGCGGATTTAGTGAATACGCCGAAATGTTTTGACGATTAAAATGGTGTCTCTCCCGGAAAATGTTAATCACAATTTTGGTTTTTTGATACAGGGCCGCAGTTTCGGAGGCGGGAATATTAGGAGAAAGACAGATAGAACGCAGCGCTTCATTGCGCCAGGGGCCTCCGACTATGTAGGAAAGCAATTTCTTTTTTAGCAAGCCGGTTAACAACTTCTCCCGGACGGAATTGTAACCGCCGATAAAACCAACATCATAAACCCGTTCGTCCTCCGTCTCAAAATAGACATGGGGATCAAATCCTACCGGCAAATAATGGGCATTCTGATGGCGATGGATGGTGTTAGGGTCATTTACAAATACCGTATCAAATTGCCGGGAAAATTTAGCGGTGTCATCTACTTCATAGGGTTCGTCCAACAACCATACCGAGCGATGGTACTGTTGAAATTGGCCGTTCCATTTTTTTACGAATTTTCTCCCATGCACCACAAACAGCAAATCGGGATGGAAGCGTTTCACTTTGGCGGGCAATTGCGGGTCATTCCAATATGCCTCGGCAACTTCCAGGTTTAAATCTGCGGCGGCGTTTTTTAACCCTGTTCGAAAGACATCTCCGCAGGACAAAAACTTATAATTGACAAAAAATATGCGTGGCGGTTTAATATTGCCCTCCCATATAAGCTCTTCACTTCGGATGATATTCTCCTTTGCAGGTACTCTATCGTAATGCCTATTCACGGCCAATTCCTCGATGCTACCCTTCCGAAAAGCCGTCAACCGGCTCTCCCGACTGAGATTCACAACCTCGATCCCCAGTTGTTCCAGGGCGCGCCCCAGGGCGTTATACTCTCCGTCAATCCGCGAAAGCTGGCGGGTAAGGTGATGGCGCCCGGTTTTCGCGAAGAAATGATGGTCGGTAAAATCCACCCCGATCAAACCGATGCGTTTTGCCCCCAGGTGCGCTGCCAGGCACAGCGCCACGTAGGGAGAATTCTGGGTATAATGCAGCACAGTCGGGTCGGAAAAATCCGTACCCCCCCGCTTACCGAGTTTAATCCGCACCACATTGGGGTGCTTCAGCTTCAAATCAAGCTGGGTAAATATTGCCCGGGCCTTGCTGTTTCGCACGTACTGAAAGCGATCCCCTTTAAACTGCTGCGGCGGGTTCAGTACCACCAGGTAGTCCGGGGTAAACAGCCGCCCCACATCATTCACCCCGATGGTAATAAAATCCTGCGGGTTTTTGAATTCATTTAGAGAAGCGCCGCAGCCGCAGACGATGATGGTTTCCCCGGCATGGCCGTTTTTATAATCTGCGAGTGTTGAAGAATTCGTCATTTTATCTTTTGACAAGATTAACAGGATCAACCGGATTAATTTATTATCTGTAAATTTAGATCTTTACATGAGCTTTCGGTTCAAACGCACTTTCCGGTTTACCATTCGCCGCAATCTCATAGACCGGATGGCGCATTAAATCGAGTAGATCCTGCGCTCTCAAACCCACATTTTTTTGCCCCAGGTCTTTGCGCATGGCAAGAATGGTTTTCCCTAATTGCGCTGCTGTTTTGGGATCGTGAATGTCCATCTTTTCTTGCATTTTTTTCAGGTTCAGGCATTCCTTTAGCACCTCATGGCTGCCCCGGAGCGTCAGGTAGCGGTTTAATTCCTGAAAAAGCTGTAATGTATGGAGCGTGGGTTCTTTACTCTGCACGTCCGGTTTTTGTAACAGTTGCAGCCAATTTTCCAGAAAGCGGTCGTAAACGGCAATTTTATCCCCGCGCAGTTGGAGATCTTTTTCCTGCCTGGTTCTGCCGCGAATGGCTGCGGCAATGAACATGGCGCTAATGATGACGGTAAAAGCGGCAGTAACCAGGATGACCGATAGCTGCCCGTCCAAACTGGCGTAAAAACCGATAAAAAATTGGATCAGCCAGAACAAACCGGCGACTATTCCGGCGAGCAACCCGAGGCCAAATAATATAGCGATGATGTTACTTAAGAATTTCATATTTATTCTCCTCTAATTATCATTTAATCTTTTATATTAAACTTGGGGTTATTCTCCATAGGTTTTTACCAAAACCATTTACTTTGAACACCTTCTGCCCAATTGTTTTTACCTTTGCGGTTACGGAATTCTTCCATTTTCATTTTATAAGCATTCACTATACCTCCCTGTGAGCTAGCCGAACTTTTAGAGTGAGGATAGAAGTGAAACGTTATATTCGCACCACCCGTTCTTTCTAATGTATCCGGTGGTTGATGATCGGGAATCCAATGTCCCGAACTCGTGCCAGGACTCTTAATACTCGGAACGCTATGATCTCCCGATGCATTGCCAATAGCATCAACGGCGCTCCTGGTCTGAGGTGAAAAATCTCTTCCTCCATGACCGAGTACATAATTTTTGTGGCCCTTAAGCAACTCTGGACGGCTGGATTCCTGAATTGCTTTATCATGGGCTTGCTTTGCGGACATTGGCGTAATAGGTACCGCTTTAGAAACTTTTATCGTATTTGGCGCAACTATCACCTCAAAATCTATATCATCATCGAACTTATCTTTGGATGGTTCTGAAAATCTAATAGAAAGCTTTACACCTCGTTCTAATCTTTTATTATACTTGCTTTCTATCTGAGCTGCTTCTTTCTGTTTCTCATCACGGAGAGTATTATAATCCTTTGGTTGGTCGCTGGTCTTTTTTAATTCATTAGCAGCTTCAGTCGCTATTTGTTGATGATCGCCCCGGGCACCTTCTTTGCCTCTTCCTAACAACCTTCGGGCCTGCCCCACAATCCAGGCGACGATGCGATCCAGCGCCTTGTCCACCGGCTGGCGGATGCGGTTAATGATATCGCGAATGGTATCGGAGATGCCTCCCAGGCCGATCAGCCGCGCCAGAAAACTGATAATCACCGGCACGGTGCGCCCCATGGTTTGCTCCACAAAATTGGCCGCCCGGGCAATATTGCCGGTAGCAATTTCGGTTATCGAATTGACTATCGATTCCACCAGGTCGAGAATCTGGTTAATTCGCTCGATAAAAAACATAATGGTGTCGTAAATGGCAATGATCGACTGGATGACTGCGCCCACCGGGTTAAGCATGGTGGCCAGTTTGGTAATTGCCGCCTGCACAATGCGCGTAACCACCCAGTTTTGGATCGCTCCCATCACCATGTCTTTGATGTTGCCCACAAATTCCAATAACTTGTTCCACAAATAGGCCGGCCCTTCGGTGATAATGCCGCGCACGAACTCGAACACCCGTTCCAACATGGCCACGCGCTCTTCGCCGATATGCTTCACTAATTTGGCGCGAATACCCTGGTAGGTAATCCCCAGGATTTGCAGCACTAACGAAACTATACCTTTCAGATCAAAAGTTTCCGGAAGCTTGATGCCCGCGCCTTGCAATGCGCCGAATAACCATCCGAGCAATCCGCGTTTGAGGTGATCCCAAATGTTGCCGGCAAATTGTTGAAACCCGGTTTTGACCGCTTCCAGCAAATGTCCCAGGAACGCTACCGGGTCGTTGATGATGAGCATAAAGGTGTCCCCCCCCCGTTTGAGGATTTCCAGCACCCGCGCTCCCCCGGCCCCCATCGCCCCCTCGAAGATGAATTCCAGAATTTTCATACCCACGTTTCCGGCAAAGCGGATAATTCGCTGCACCGGCTCCGCAAACAAATCCACCATGCGCCGGAACGCCGGAACGGGGTCCATCAAATCGCGGATGGAAAGCGACTGCCAGGCGCTTGTAAACAATTCCCGGATGGTTGCCCAGCTCAAATCCAGCAGGGCAATTTCGTTTTCCAGCCATGCCATGCCCCGTTCAATAGCCCCGGATTCCTGCAAGTTGCGAAATTTTTCTTCCCCGCCCGGTACAAAACTAAGAAAGCCCCGGATGAAATTTTCCGCTGTGCGGGGCACGATTTCCCCGGTAAATGGATCGCGCCCGAGAATTACCGTAAACAGCGGGTAGCCGGGCAACTCCGCAGCAAAATTTTTGAGATAATTGAGCAGCGCGTCTTTTATAAATTCCAGCACTTTGACGGCCACATTGCGGGCAAAACGAAGTACCCGCTCTACAAACGGCGCGAAAATGTTCACTGTCCGCTGGAAAGCCCCCATGGGATCGCGCAAATCTTCCAGCGAAAAAGCACCCCAGGCTTGCCGGAACAGTTCTGCAACTTCGTCCCAACTGAAGTTCAATTGGGCAAGTTCGCTGTTTAGCCAATCCGCCACCCGTTGGATGGTGCCGGTTTCGCGCATTTTTTGCAGCTCCTCTTCCGCGCCGATCAACTGCAAAAAGCTTTCGATCATCACCACCAGGTTGCGCTGAACATTTTCCCCGGTGATGGGATCCCGACCCAGGATTTGCGTCAGCAGGGGATAGGCGGGATTTCCCTCGGCAAAACTTTTTAAGCGGTTTAACAATGCTTCCTTGACCATCCCCAGGACGGTCGTTACTGCGGAATTGGCAAACGCAAGTACATCGTTATAAAGCGGTGCTAAATGCCGCCTGATAACGCCAACATTATATTCTATAAGATCGAGCCTCCTAAAATCGGTATCCTCCCAGGCTTGCGCAATGATACGGTTGACTCTTTCAAGCGAAATATCTAATTTCGCCAACTCCATATTGACCCAATTAAAAGCGCGCTCGACAATTTCTAATTCGCTAAGCTTGTCAAAGAGTAGAACGCCCAACGGAATAAGACCGAATAAACCTCGCAGCAGATTGATGGCGGTTCTGGGCACGCTGCTGTTTCTGATAGGATCGAATCCGATAATCACGGTAAAGAGAGTATAGCCGGGAATTTGGGCGGCATAATCTGCAATTCTATCGGCAAACGGTAGGCTAAAACGCTGGATTTTTTCAGGAGCAGAAGAAATATTGGCGGCTTTTTTGTGCATGCCGCCGGTCTGTTGAACGGTATGGGTCACTTCATGGGCAATAAGCCGTTTACCCTCCTTGCTGTCAGGCTTGTATTTACCCTCTCCGAAATAGATATGATTTCCATGAGTGAATGCCTGGGCGCCCAGTTCTTTATTCATTTTAGCGGCATTAGCCCCGCTATGCACTTTGACATTACTAAGATCCGTTTCAAGGTGCGATTCCATTTCAGCGCGAGTTGCATCCTTTAAAGAGGCGCCCTCACTTTGCGTTGACCTCATGCGGCTTTCTAAAGTTGTCGAGGCTGCCCGGGGTTCATCGGATTTCGCCATTACTTGCTCTTCCTGCTGGCGCTGGACATCCGGTTCCTCCTCCTCATCTTGCCGCTGAACCGTAAGTTCTTGTATCGGCTCTTCTTCCTGGCGCTGGATGGCCATCTCTTGAACTGATTCTTCCTCATTCGATTGCCGCTGAATAGCAAACTCCTGAATCGGTTCCTCTTCCTCCGCCTGGCGTTGCAGGGCGACTTCCTGAAGCGGCTCTTCTTCTTCCTGGCGCTGGACGGCCATCTCTTGAAGCGGCTCTTCTTCCTCCGATTGCCGCTGAATAGCAAACTCCTGAATTGGTTCCTCTTCTTCAGCCTGGCGTTGCAGGGCAGACTCTTGAA
>PHFX01000006.1 GCA_007618135.1 Candidatus Brocadia sp. WS118
CGAATATCCTTTGCCTTTTTTGTTCACGAGTCGAATAGGGGGACTCTTTTCCCCATCAATATGCATAAATCCCTTTGTTTAAGCCATATTTTACCCTATCTCGCAAAAATACTCAACACGATTCATTAACTATTTCCACCTGCTTTGTCTTGTTTTACCTGGCTATTTAGTGTTTCCGTTCAGACACTACATAATCCAATCCCTTGATTTCAAGTTAAAACTCGACGCAAAAAGACACCCATACCACGGCTTATGATGCAATTCCATATATAACTCCTATGTTTGTAAAAGGTTAAAATTAAGACGGAAGCAGTTTTAATGTTGACTTCAAAAAGACAAGATCGTATAATAGGTCGCTTTTCGATTTTCCTTAGAAAGAAATTCTACTTAGAACAGGATGTAATGATGTATATTATTTTGGGATGCGACGAAACTAGCAGCGCGTTGGCCAGGAATTTAAGCCGGTCTGGTGAGGAAACACTGGTAATCGGCAATAATGAAGCGGCTTTTCTTGGTCTAAAAGAACTCAATCTGCGCACAATGACCGCTGATATCCATACCCTTGACTTTAGTTCATTACCAATAAAAAATACCATAGCCTTTATCCTCCTGCAGAAAACGCACACGGATAATTTGGCCCTAGCAAAACGCATAAGGAAGTCATTTCCTGATAAATTTATATTATCACGGGCAACCGATGAGATAGAGGACGCTGAATTATCAGAGAATGGCGCCGACCGCACAGTTCAAACCGTCAGGTTCATTACTAATGCACTCCTGAATGAACTAGAAACAGCAAATCTTAAAAGATCTGTTTTTCGTTTGGTAAGTGTTATCCAGTCAGCCACAAACAAGGGATTGGCTATTTTTTTACAGGATAATCCTGATCCAGATGCCATTGCCTCCGGACTTGCGCTGAAGAGAATCGCAGAAAAATATAATATTCAATCCAGTATTTATTACGGTGGAAATATAGGTCGCCAGCAAAATAAGACGCTGGTCAATTTGTTAGAAATCGACCTGATTCGGTTAAAAACTGCAGATGAGGTGTTAAAAATAGTTTCTTCGGTAGATAAGGTGGCATTGATAGAGGCTTCTATACCTTCAAAAAACAATATCTTGCCTATACATACCATTCCTCATATCGTCATCGATCATCACCAGACAGATCTTAGCCTTGTAAAAGGTGAGTTTATTGAAATATTACCAAAGATTGGCGCCACTTCTACGATCATGACACGATATCTGAGGCATCTGGATATTGTTCCTGATCCGCCCCTGGCTACAGCGCTCCGTTACGGAATTAGGGTAGACACGGGAGGATTTACCAGAAATACAACCACAGAAGATCTCGATGCGGCAGCTTACCTCTCGCCGTTGCTGGATACGGGCATCTTAAATCAAATCGAAAACCCGCCGATGAGCGCAGAAACCATGGATATCATCGGAAGGACCATAAGAAACCGTGAGATACGCGGTTCGTATCTGATATCTTTTGCTGAATTCATAACTGACCGGGACGCATTACCACAGGCGGCAGAATTAATGTTACAGATGGAGGGTGTGTCTACGGTTCTCGTTTTTGGTATCGACAAGGATAAAGTTCAACTATCGGCACGAAGTTTAGATTCAAGAATCAATCTCGCATTCTTATTGCAAAAGGCCTTTGGTTTTATGAATGCGGGAGGACATGCCAATATGGCGGCAGGCAGCATCGACTTGGGAATTTTCGGAGACGTAAACGATAAAAAATCGCTTTCGAGAATTACGTTTGACGCTGTAAGAAAAAAGTTTTTCTCTGCAGCAGGAATAGACCTAGAAAAGCGGGAAATACCCGATGAGTTAGAATTAGTGGTTGGCAATAGTATTAAAAATTAATCGTAATAACTGTTTGTAAAATTAAGGTTTAAGGAGGGAGTTTATGGGAAAAGGGTTTTGGGGAGTAGGAGTAGTAAGTCTTACAATCTTTTTAAGTTCTTGTGTTTCCACTCAGACACAAGTCAAGGAAACGAGGGCGCCTGAAGTAAAAGCAGCGCCTATGCAAGAGGAAGCAAGGCCGCGGGGAATACCCATTCCTACACCGGTAGAAACGGTTGCTCCCGAGGGTCAAATAACTGAGCCAGCAGCACCGGAGGCACCGGCAATACCGGAGGTCCCAGCAGTACCGGAAGCTCCTGAAGCACCTAAAGCACCGGAGATGCCGGAAGTTCCCGCAGAACCGGAGGCTCCTTCAATGCCAGAAGCCCCAGCAGTACCGGAAGTTCCTGAAGCACCTAAAGCGCCGGAGATGCCGGAAGTTCCCGCAGAACCAGAGGCTCCTTCAATGCCAGAGGCCCCAGCAGTACCGGAAGTTCCTGAAGCACCTAAAGCATCGGAGATGCCGGAAGTTCCCGCAGAACCAGAGGCTCCAACAATGCCAGAGGTACCAGCAGTACCGGAAATTCCTGAAGCACCAAAAGCGCCGGAGATGCCGGAAGTTCCGCCAGTACCAGAGGTTCCTGAAGCACCCGAGCCTCCTTCGATGCCAGAGGTCCCGGCAGTACCAGAAATTCCTGAAGCGCCCAAAGCGCCGGAGATACCGGAAGTTCCTGAAGCACCAGCAATGCCAGAGGCCCCGGCAATGCCAGAAGTTCCGCAAGCCGCTGCCCCAGCAATACCTCCAGTAATACCGCAGGAGGAAAAGGTGGAAGCATTACCTATGGAAAAAAAGGAATCCACAGATGAGACACCACATAAATGTGCTACTTGTAATAAAGAAACGGGGGAAGGACACATCTGTGGTCTTACTACGCTTTGTCAGCAATGCAAAGAAGAAGTTGGCAGTGGTCACATCTGTGATTTGACATTCTTTTGCAAAGATTGCAAAAAAGAGGTGGGAGACGGACATGTTTGCGGAATAACTACTTTTTGCACAACCTGTGAAGAAGAAGTTGGTTCCGGTCATATCTGTGATATCACTTACTTCTGTTACGATTGCGAGAAAGAGGTGGGAGATGAGCACATTTGTGGTATCACCTCTTTTTGTCTTGCCTGCAAGGCAGAGGTCGGAGAGGGACATGAATGCGGAAAGACCTATTTCTGCTTTGACTGCGAGAAAGAGGTACCCAAAGATCACCAGCATGAACAGTCGGCAAAGTAATCATGTAATGTAATATTTGTTCAAAGATCACTTACAAAAAGGCATGTTTTGTAAAAAACATGCCTTTTTTATTTGCCAACAAAGCGTTTTTTATTATAAAGGTTATACTTTGGAATCAACGCGGAATCTGTCAGGAATATTTGTTCACGATGAGTTAGACGCACATAGCATTATGGACTGCAGGCGATGCGCGTGAACAGGGCTGGACCCATGTAAAGCACGTCTTCATCTAAAAAAAATCGTGAGCTGTGTAAAGGCTGGCTAGCGCCTTTTTCAATGTTCCCCGAACCTAAAAAAACATATGCCCCCTTTATTTTTTCCAGGTAATAGGAAAAATCCTCTCCGCCCATTTTTGGATCTATGTGCTCCACCGATTGATTGCCAAAGAGTTCAACAATTTTATCCTGTATGAAATCCACTTGTTGCTGCGGGTTATTCAGCGGAGGATGACCCTTGAGATACTCAAATTGGTATGCGGCATTATTGAGGGAAGTAATCCCCCGAATGGCCTCTTCTATCAGGATCGGCATCTTGTATCTCAGTTCCTTGGCAAGGGTTCTTACCGTACCGATAATCCTGACCTTGTCCGGGATAACGTTGAAGGTTGTTCCACCCGAGATTTGGCATAAAGAAACGACGCAGGGGGACAGGGGATTCACCTTGCGTGACACTATAGTCTGAATTGCTAATATTACCTCGGCTGCGGTAACAATAGGGTCCACACACAAGTGCGGGGTAGAGGCATGCCCGCCCTTCCCTATAATGGTAATGACGATGCGGTCTGTGGCTGCCATCGTAGCTCCTGCCCGCAACCCAAAGGTGCCGGATGGGATATTCGGGTCGATATGCACGCCATAAATTTCGTTTACATCCTTCAGGATTCCCTGCTCAACCATGAGTTTTGCCCCACCCGGATGTTGTTCTTCGCAAGGCTGAAAGATGAATTTCACGTGTCGTTTCAGTTTATCCTTCAACTGCACCATGAGTTTGGCAGCACCCAGGAGCATTGCCATGTTCGCATCGTGTCCGCAGGCATGGGAGACCCCTTCGTTTTGGGATTTGAATTCAAGATCGTTTTCCTCCGTTATCGGCAAGGCGTCCATATCGGCCCGGAAGGCAACGGTACTTGAGGCCCCATCAACCGGAAGAGTCCCAAGAACTCCTGTCTTTGCGATTTCTGTTTGCACCTGGAATCCCAGCCGTTTCAATTCTTCAGCGATAACACCGGAGGTGCGGATTTCACCAAAACCAGTCTCAGGATGCTTGTGAAAATCCCTCCGCATCCTGATAACATAATCATGAATTCCTCTGGCATGTGTCAGTATTTCCTGGGTAAGTGTTTTATCTGTCATAACCTCGTTGTTCCTGAACGCTTATTTTGTTCGTTAATTACGGGCAAACGGTTTGTCTGCACCATTCTTGCGAAGACGATAAGTTCTCACCGCTGCGTAACGACACTCCTAATCCTTCACCCGCCGGTAATGTCAATCTTCCCTTATCGACCGTTACCCCCATGTATGGATCGTTGGCAATGAGGAGGTGTCCGTCAAGATCGATATAGTCAACCAATGGCGTCAAATGGGCAGCTGCGGTAATACTTACTGAGCTTTCGATATTGCAACCGATCATTATTTTGAGCCCATGGGCACGAGCTGTGTGAATCATCCGAATGGCCTCACGAATCCCACCACACTTCATGAGTTTGATATTAATTCCGTCCACTGCACCGGAAAATGCGGGTATATCTTTTGCATCTTTTATATCTTCATCAACAAAGACAGGAATTTTTGCATGACGCCTGACCTTCCTCAGCGCATCAATACTGCCAACGGGAAATGGTTGCTCCACGAGTTCAACCCCAAGTCCTTCCATAATATCCAGCTTCTTTATTGCCTCGTCCAGACTCCAACCGGTATTGACGTCAACGCGAAAGACGGCCTTAGTGATTTTGCGTAACTCTCTCAGTGTCTCGATGTCTTCTTTAAAACCTGCCTTGATCTTAAGGATGGGAAAATCCTTTGCCTCATCAACCTTTTTGCACATCTTTTCCAGGGTGTCGATTCCTATAGTAAATGACGTTACTTTTGCCGTGTGTTGCTTTAATCCCAGAAGCTGATACAGGGGAATTTTAAGTTTTTTACCAACCATGTCGTAAAGAGCAATATCTAGCGCCGCGCGGGCAGCTGCATCTCCGGGAAATCTGTTTTTGAAGAGGAGGGCAGTGTCTTCCAGGTGAAAGGGATTGGCTTGTCTCAAAAGGTCAATCGACTGATCAAGCACCCTGGTAACACTCTCTACATCCTCTCCGAAAAAGCGGGTTGGCGCCGCTTCTCCAACACCAACAACTCCGTCCGTATCTTTTAACAGGACTACAACATTCTTTTGAATATCACGGGTTTCTCTGGCAATCTGGAAGGTGTGCTTCAGTTTCAAATCGAGAGGGTAATAAGAGAGATTCATGGTAAAAGGGCTTGTATGCTGTCCATAAATTTGCTAACGCCAAACTTAATGGGGTCAGTGACAGGAAGTTTTGTTTCCTTCTCTATCCTTTGAATCTCTTGTAAGGCATCACGGTCCGTCATGCCGAAGCAATTGAGTGAAATGCCCAGCACCCTGCATGGATAAACGGGCTGTGCCAATTTTTCATAAAGATCGATCAGGTAAGAAAGAGGTAAAATGGGAAAATCATTGAAATGGCGAAGTGTCTTTCGTGTAGGCTGATGGCACAGGATAAGTCCCTGGGGAGCTGAGCCATGTAACAGCCCGAGGGTCACGCCAGAATATGCCGGATGGACGATTGTGCCTTGCCCTTCGATGCTTAAGAGTTGATACTGTGCGCGGTCAAGCACCAGTTTTTCCGCCGCTCCGGAAACGAAGTCGGAAACGACATGGTCTACGGCGATTCCACTGCCATCAATCATAATGCCTGTTTGTCCTGTAGCAATAAAGCAGGCGTTAATACCCCGATTTCTGGCGGCGTTGGTAATTTCAATCGAAGTCACCATCTTCCCAATATTACAATCAGAGCCTACGGTAAGGATACGGAGCGTCCTGGTATTTTTTGCTTTTCCCGTGCCCAAAGGAATATCTTCGGAAGGTTTGCGGACATCCCAGATTTCTACGTGGTGCTCGTTCGCCAGTTGACGAAATTCACGGTCATCGTTTAAGTGGCAATGGAGTCCGCTGATGATATGGAGTCCGTTTTTTAATGCATCGGTGATATGCTTGCGCCACTCGGCTGGAAGCATGCCGCCGGGTGGGGCAATGCCTATAAGAAGGGCATTGGGTTTCAGATGAAGGGCATCTCCGATTGTAGCAACGATGGGAATTCCTTTCCCGATACCGATAATCGACTCGGGATCCTTCCCTGCGTTAACATGGTCTATGAGCGCAACCACATCTTCCTTGCGGTAACGAATGACGCTGACGGCGGTTTTTGCACTAAAGAGATCGAGCCTACCTTCAGTTAAAATAACGAGTCTGCGGTTCTGAATGAAATTCATAAATATTACTTCCGCCGCTTCTTTTTTATGCTTTTGGCGTATCTCTTTCGTTGGCGTGGTGCAGCAGTAAATTGCAATTTACTCAGATGTGTTCTGTATTCCTTAGCGTCCAATAAGTCATTCAGGAGATGTGTTTCGGTTGTTACAAACTTTACTAACCAACCATGATGGTATGGGTCGCTACTTAAGATGTTCAGATTTTCGTAAAGGCGTTCGTTTACCGCTATAATCTCGCCGGCCATGGGCGATGTAATATCAATTAGCTTATTTAATGCCTCTAGTTCTCCAAAGGAAATTCCCGAAAGGATTTCATCTCCTACCTTCGGGAGATCAAGAAATAAGAGGTCATCGAGTTCATCAACGATAAATTTTGATAGACCAATAGTGACTGCTTTTTTATCCCACAAGAACCATTCATGGGTTGTCGTGTATTTTAAATGTTCTGGAATCATAACATAATACTTCACAAGAAATTATAACTTATTAACCAGCGAATCTTAGCAAAGGATATCATGGTTGTCAAGGATAATTGCTACTTATGCATAATGATTGGTAAGTCATTTTTAGTTTTTTGTAGAGACATGGAAAATATCCACTTTTCATTTAGCAGAGAATTTTTTATACTGTCCTTGTGAATATTTATACCGAAGCAAAACTGAAAAGAACTCCGGGGCGGGAATAGTGAACACTATGTTCAAAAGGCATCTGCGGCGATGGAAATAGCTCGTGCTTCAAAGAGAGGGGTTTATTGCCTCATTGTTCAACTCCTCCAAAGGTCTTCTCTCGAGATCGGACGCCTGGGTGCCTTTGATTTCCCGGCAGGTTTTTATGTCTATGTGGGGAGTGCACAAAACAACCTGGAACGCAGGATTGAAAGGCATATACGGCAAGAAAAGAAGATGCGCTGGCATATCGATTATTTGTTACAATATGGATGTGTAGTCTCTGTTCACACGTATGCCGGTGGAAAAAAGAAGGAATGCATACTGAGTCAAGCAATCGGAAAGATGAAAGATGCCTCGGTACCGGTGAAAGGATTTGGTTCATCGGATTGCTCATGCAATGCACACCTCTATTATTTTCGGCATGCGCCTGTGATATCCCGGCTCAAATTAGACCTTCGGCGACTTTCCCCCCGTTTACGGGGGGATTATGGGGGGTAATTGAAATTCCTGAACATCATGATTTGAGCAAAACTATTTTAACAATCTCAATCCCCTGCGCCCAATTCTTTAACCATGCGGTATTTGATGTCGTAGTTGATGCCTGTCCTGAACAAAGCCGAAGGGATGAAATCTAATGTCTCATCGGTGAAACCATGATGCCGAACTAATACCTTGTTGATTTTCTGTAATTGTCCCTTACACCTTTTATTTTCATTTTGCAGTTTCCTCTATCCTTTTCCCCACTTCTTCCGGTTTTCTGGCAACGGCATATTCCCATATTCCATAACTTCCTTAATACTTGATTAAGGATTTCTGTATTGATTAAAAGTGCTCTAATTTAGTTTATCCATCCGATTGCCTCAGTTGCAGATCAGACGTCCTAATTTTGCACTTAAGATTTAAGAAATTTGATTACTTCATTACGGTTTAACTCCTCATGATAAGATTGATTACCATAACTTTTCAAGCAGTCGTAACAAGCCTTTTCACAAATACATTTTTCACAAACCTCTTGTGCTTCTTTTACAACCTGTTCCCAATTATAGTAACCTTCCTTTACAAACCCTGAACCGCCTGGGGCACGGTCATAAAGGATGATCTCAGCGCCAGTCCTGTTGTTTTTATTAGCCTGCCAACGCCAAGAGACACCGATATCGGATGGGTCAATATCCAGAGCAAGACACAAACCCCTTTGCAGAGCAAAAGCTAGCGATTCAACAGATGGAGGAGCCGTAATTGGACGGGCAATGAGACAAAAACTCTGGAATTGATGACCATAGGCTAACGGCTTTGTCCAAGGTTGCTCGTTTGGACAGTCCATCGATCCCAAGGACTCCCTTAGTCTTTTATGTCTCCTGCCTGCCCTAAACCCATGTTTCGGTTCACTCCAGCCACAATCCTTGCAAAGCATGAATCCTTCGTTTCCAGGTCCTTTGTTGTATCGGAATAAATTTCCTTCCTCACTCAACGCCAAACGAAACAGTCCGACACCATGGAATCTAGTTTCCTCAACAGAATCAATAAAATGCGTTATGGTTTGTCGTTGCCGAATCAACGTACTTCGCCTATATCTCGCCTCGCCCTCGCTACTTCTGCTAACTCGCACGCTAAAAGACGAAGGTTCAACAAAGGGATCGATGTATTGTGTTGTAATTGCCCGTTGGCATACAGAACAATTTCCAACAAGGGGATCCTGTGTGGCAGAAGTGCGTATTTGCTCACAACTGGGACATTTTGAATACCACTTCCGTTCAGGTTTATCCGTCTTACTTGCCACATAAAGTCCTGCACTTGTGAAAACCTTTTTGTGGGCAATGACTTGGGCACCCGGCGCGAATTCAGCAATTGCGATCCCACGGTCACGACTCAATTCTACATCAGAGTCCCGCGACCAACGATTCCAGCCAGTTTCCAAGGTCACAACATCCAAAGGAAATGCGTAGCGCGGTAGGAACCCTCGCTTGGCCAATACATCTATAACATCGCTACTGAGAAGCTTCTTTATAGAATCGGCAATACTTAAGGCCTGGCTGTCAAGTCCTGCGTTTTGGAGTTTTTTACGCTCATCCATGAGTGCAGTCAGTTCCTCGGCAATCTCGTCAAGAACCTTTTTATACTTCTCTCGTGTCTCTGCTTTAATGGTATTAGAATCTGGGGTTGCAGAAAGCAGTGAACGTCCTGCCTTAGTTTGAAAAATATCAGCTTCGCCAACTTGTTCAAGCCATTGCAAGAAGTCCAAAAATAGATTAGTTGGTCGAATCTGAAACCAGTTATCTGGAATATTCGCTCGCGAACTCAAAGGCAAAAAAGCCTCTAAGCGAATTTGTTGTTTTACCTCACCAAGGGCACGTTCATCGGCAACTTTGATCCTTAGGAATTTTGCAAAGACAACGGCGTTGAAATGTTTCTGAGCGATGAATTTGTTTTGCGTAAAGACCGTAGGTGTTCGGACTTCACCAGACATTAGGCGTGGGGGATCATTCCATGCATCGGCGTCGTATTTCGTTCGGCGGCATAGAGTGACACAAACGGAATTTTTGTCTTTGCCGCGACCCGCACGACCAACCCTTTGAACGTAGTTGGCACTTGTCGGAGGTGCGTTACGAAGCAGCACCTTTTGGAGATCGCCTATGTTGATACCCATCTCGAAGGTAGTCGTGCTACTAAGTAAGTTAACTCCCTCAGCGCGGAACTCATCTTCAATCATTTTGGCTAAATCCTTGCTTATTTGAGCGGTGTGCTCTTCAGATTTCAAAGTGGTGAATTTTGGCTCTACTTTGTCTGCTACCCATCGGGCGATTATATTTTCCTTAGATGAATTAAATGGCGAAGCCTCCAACTTTCCTTCGCACTCTTTGCGAGGACAGCTTTGACGAGCAGAGTATGCAGTCACAATGCCGCAACGGCTGCAAACGTATCGGGATTCAGCCTTGATAACAAATAGCCTCTCGTGGTCGAGTTTCCATTTTCCCTTATTTTCTATTAGCAAAAACTTAGAAGTAAGAAAATTCCAGATTTTTTCTGCGAGAATGAGTATTTCATCTGAAGGTAAACCGAGCAGACGTCGTAAATAATTAGTAATGAAATTATCGTGGTAGCTACCGTCCTTATTGAGATGAGGTAGCCATCCTCGCGCGTTTTTGATTCCCTCGAGACGTAATACGTAACCAATATCAGCAGTAACTCGTCCAAATGCGGGAGCATCAGGTTCTACGCGGCCTTTGGGAAGAGTAAATACCTTTCTCTGTCGCATATATCCAAGCAGCACTTGCAAGGCACTGGTGGATTCCTGAAGTGTAAGTTGTGGTGCATTAAGTAAAGAGTGAAAGGTCTCTTTTTCGCTATCATTGAGACGATACTCTACTGCCACTAATCCCAAGTCCTCTGCGGATTCACGAGCAGAATCCGGAATGGCAAAATAACTAAATGTCTCTGCAATCCAAAGGTTACGCTTTCCTTTTGCGTCTAATTCTTCATCTGGGAAACGGGATACAGGTAAAAAGAAATCTGGTTCGTGCCTATCTGATTGTGGGTCGGCAAAGTCAGCCAAGCGTTCGTCAAGGTTGACTAAATCTACAGGTTTCGTTTCTGGATTGATAATTTTTACAATTTTTCGTCCCATGTCATGAGAAAATGTTTCTTCCTCCAACAGAGAAGGAAAAGCCGCTGCGCGTTGACGATGGTCTGTAAAACAAAGCAATTTGCGCGGTGGTTTACCGTTTCCCTTGTGCGGACTAACTTGGAAGTGTGAAAGAGGAACAGCCATAGCCAAGCCCGTCTCATCGTCGGATTCCTGAAATCGCCGAACAGGTTCGAGACCGGAGGCATTTCGCGCCCCGCAGTTTGGACAATACGTTAGTTGTTTCTTCTGCTGGCTGTATAGGTTTTCCCTGTCACTCGATCTTCTAGAATGGGGACATTGGCGGTGAAATATTTTTATTTTGCGAATATGAGGTGTCTCGCAAACACAATTGTCGCCCGCGCCTTCGTCTTTCTTCTTTCCACAAACGACACACCATTCCAGTTCGGCAGGTTTAAGAAACAGGTCTTCCTGATCATCCTCATCTTCATCGGCCTTCGGTTGCGATGGGTAAGGTAACTCATCTTCAAGGCTGAAATAGGACCAAAAGGAATCGGCTGCCCAACCTAAGTCGGTACTGAATGAGTCAAAATAAGGCTTAGACGAGTTGCTCCCATTTTCGGGATTTTGGGCACGGCGCGGTCCTAAATCCTGTAATGCTCCATAGAGATAACCGCATTTACGACAGGTAACGACCTCAACAAGTTGCGACCTGCGACCTGCTCGATAACAATCTGGACAGTCACCCTCAGGTGTTTCGGGGTTGTTTTTACGGGACACAAAGAAAGCAGGTTTTCCACCACGGAGGCCGGGGCACTGCTTATGCAAACAAATATGCAACCCATCTTGTGTCCTCACGAAGTAATGCAACCGGGTAGGCAACAAGTCTTCGTGTGATTCATCCATCTTTGCAGCGGCAACGATTTCCAATAAGGCTTGTAAACCGTCCTCAGCTCGCGGCTCGTTTGGCCATAACTGTTTAGCAGCTTCGCTCAGTAGCGTGGGTTTGGTCAATATTTCCTTACGAAGATGGTACAGATTTTCATCGTAGTAAAGCAACGAAACAAGAGAACCATCTGAGCTATTATGTAGACGCACATCGGCTTGAGGGTCACTACGTAAGGATTCAGCGGCTTTTATGTATTGTAAAGGTTTCGAGCGATATTGGGGTTGCTTCAATATTGGTTCTGCCATCGTTCCATAAATGGGATTAGATTCCGAAAAATCCTCTCCAAAGAGATCAGATGCGAACTTACGAACTTTCTTCCTGCTTTCTTCATTACCTTGTTTGCCCAATGTTGCCGATGTGGCAATGCAGGTCAATGTTTCCAATCCAAGACGATCTTTAAGCCGTCGAATCAGAAATGCAATTTCTGTAGCTTGCACACCACGGTAAGCATGAACCTCGTCAAGAACTAAGAACTTAAGACGTGCATTCTCAAAAATCGGCGCATCTACAGGACGCTCCAACAGGTATTCCAGCATTGAAAAATTTGTTATGAGTACATGAGGAGGGTTGGCACGGATGGCATCGCGGTGATTAAGACGATTCGGAACATCACTGCGCAACTGTTTTTCTAAGCGTCGCTCCACCTCTCGTTCTAATTCCTGTTGAGTAAGGGTTTGATCAGTCAGTTGATCACGGATGGTTTCCCTAAGTCGCTCTTCATATTTAATCTGTGAATTAGGAGTTTGTCCCGTAAAGCGGGCAAAGGTGATTTGAGGATGATCCTTCAGCATTTGTTCCCACTCAACAAGCTGGTCGTTCACTAAGGCATTAAGTGGATAAATAATGACTGCGCGCAATCCTGGTGATAAATCACGAATTAAATCGTCAATGATCGGGATTTGATAGCACAATGTTTTACCACTACTTGTGCCTGTGGCGATAATGACATTCTTTCCGTCAAGTAATAATTTGAGTGCATCAGTCTGATGTTTCCATAGCTCACGACCATTAAGCCGATTGTAAATCGTCTCAATTGTCTTTTCATGAAGTGGCAGAGCATTTAAAGGCTCACCTGGAGCGTAAATTTGTGATTTTTCCAAATACGGGCCGTTTACCAACTCTTCCGCAGTAAGCTTTTCTTCCCAAATTTGCCTTGCATTCTTAAAGACAGGGTGGAACCGATACTCGGCTTTGAGCAAGTCAAGATACGGTAAAAAAACCTCTTTCTGAAAGCGCGCAGTTAATGAATCCATAATTTTTGACATATACGAACCCCCTTCTTTTTCAAATATCTTTCAATTTCACCGCGTAGACTCAAATCCCAAATCATCTGTAGATATGGTGGTACTCCTCTCTTCTCTATAATTTCAATGATAGGCAATTGGTTAACTGGTATTTTGTGATACATAAGACGATACAATCCCCAAAGTATCGAAGGATTACCACAATATTCCAATTTGCAGTTATTCTGTTTGAAAGGGATAAATGTAGCGCGTGATTCTTTAATCATCCATCTGCGTCCTTTCTGTTCGAGTAATCCCTCATTTGCGTATTTACGAAGCAAATAGTACGAAATTCTCAGATTAGGTGCTATGACGTCTTTAGCCAGCATCAAATCATCCCATTTCATTCCTTCGCACTTCATTCCTGTAGTGGGTTGACAAAGAAGGAACCATGGAAGGAATACTCCAGGAAGATTCGCCCAGCATTTTCCCATACCATATTTTGGATCATCCTTATATATTTTAAAGGTATCCTTAAATTCAGGTGATTCCACAGAGAGAATTCTTTCTCCCTTTAGACTAGGAGTACTATATCTAAGTTCAGTAAAACTTCTCATGCTACCATGTTTAATTTCCACGACAGGTCGATTACTGCCCCACTCCCAAAAACAGAATTCTTTGTCATCATTTTCCTGTGGGGGAAGGTATCGCCATTTTCCACTAGCTGATTTGCCATCTATGAGGACTTTGAATTTCTTATATAATTCTACTTCATTATTTTTGAAATAACCATAAGGTAGTGAGACACATAAAATAGGCAATTCCTCAATTTTGATACTGTTTTGTAAATGTTCGAAATATGCGGCATGTGATCTTTTCCCAATAAAGAATCGAGCTTCGATTTTGGAATCTGTGCGAAATCGAATTTTGGATATGCTGCCGTCATACTTCAAAGAGAGTTCAGCGAATTTTTCAACAGGCCAGAGGTGTGTTATAAAACAAGCTGTCCCATCCTGCAGTTCGATTGATTCATTAACTGGATTTTCATCCTCCTCAAACCCTTTTCGAGATATTTCCTTAATTTTTTCCCGTGAAATAAGTGCATAATTTCGGAGAGGTAGTATGTCACGACGGCTGCTAACCAATCGTCCACCAATCTCTAAATCAAAAAGCCCCCAAGGTTTTAATCCCTTTATTTTTTGTGTTTCACTTTGTTGGCCAGATTCAAGTTTCAAAAACAAGCTGGTTGCGAAAGCAACTGAATTCAAAACCAATTCATCAGGTGTGGAAGCGGCTTTTTGAGTACGATCACCAATACGCCAGGTTGCAGGCAATTTATCTGTAGCAATTCCGGGCAAGTGAAGGCTAATACAACTTCGCTGCTCATTCCAAACAAGTCGAGCACGATCTTCGAAGAGAGAATCGGGGGCTTTAGGACGAAGAAATTCAGCCGTCTCAGGAACTTCGTCAAAATACTCTGAGCGCAGCTTTAAACCATTGATTGTTAGTCTTTCGTCTTCAATGAGTATCTTACGTGCATCAAGCATTTCCTTAATCAAGGCACTTGCAACTTCCCGATTATCAATTAAAAACTTCTTAAGCCGTTGTCGACTACCTGCACGTTTCCCTACAAATTCAACCCATTCCTTATCTGGCAGAATTTTCCAATCATCCCGCCATAAAGCCCATTCACAGATTTCGAGGAATCCGTCCCACAACGAAAGCGGAATACCAATATGATAAACTGCTGAACCGACAAAATCCGTCCTGTTTTCGCGACGTTGTAGTCTTAATCCGAATCTTTCAGCCACTTTTGAGAAAGCCAAATTAATTTCGGTTTGTTGACTGGTGGGAAGTGATTCACTTCCAATAGCTTTGGCAAACTGAGGCCAAAACGTATTTTCATCATATTCGTAAAAGGCTAAACCTCCATAAAGCACTGCCAAGCAGTATGTGTATCGTTCTAAATTGCTCCGCCAAGTTTTCCACTCAGCCTTTACTGCGGCAAGAAAATCGTCCCATTTTACTCGGTCAGGAATAACAGGCAACAAAGCACCTGCCTGTTGCCGTTTGGCCATATCAATTCTGAGAAATTCTTTCTCAAAAATGATTTCATAATTTTGTAGCCTGTTCATTAATTCTTTCCCTATGCCATAACTTCTTTTTTACATAGAAATAAAGGACATCCGATGGAATTAAGCGACAGCCAGAAAAGCTTGTTAATATTATAAAAGCCATCAGGTTTTTTTGAAGTTTATCTTTATACCTAACTTGCTATTTACGGTCATCTGCTACAAAAGTACCGCTCCACGTTCAATAAAAAAGCGGGACATTAGCACTTCTTCAGCTATTTTCATTACGGTTATCACAAATGTGTCTTTTTTTATCATGATGCTATTATCTCTCTTGAGGTAGATAAAACTTCCTAAATTTCCACTTTTTTTCAACCTTTGAAATGTTTCTATCTTTATAGTATTGGTACGAAAATATCCCTCAACCCAACCCTCTCCCACAAAGGGCGAGGGAACTTTTCCTCCCTTAATAGGGATGATTTGGTTGAGGCATTGCCGCGCTAAGTAATTCAGTTATCTATTTTACCACGATAACTGTAAATGTGTGATGCAAGAGGTTTGTAATAGAGACATGAAATTCCATTTTCATGGAAACTAACCGATTATCATAACAGTTTACAGGAACAAAGCAATACAAAATTACGGTGTTTATCAAGCCACTTTCAGAAACATGATACCCTCAAAAACGTTTACTCCTAATAGCTAAAGAGGGTGGCACGGACAAACTCTGTTTGTCCGTGTTGCACTTGCACAACGTTGTTTATGAATTATCCATTTTGAAACGTAAATATATAACACCTGTAACTATATACAGGTATAAAATCATACGCAATATCGCAGAATCACGGACAAGCTAAGCTTGTCCGTGCCACCCCTTCATAGCACACGGGAAAAACATCTTTTCTGTAAGTTTTTCTTCGTGCCCGTCGTGTTCTTCGTGGCAAAAAGAGACAAGAGATAAATTGTCTTGAAAGCCTTGAAAATACTGATAGAATCAAAGGAATTAAAAAACATAAGAATACGTAAAAACCCCTGAATATTTAAGTAGAACTATTAACGTACAAAAGTATTTCTTTCCCTGAATTTGATTGGATGAGCCCATGAGGTTATTTCCCCATGATCACTGAAACGCCCATGATGCGGCAATACAATGAGATAAAAAGACAGCATAAAGACGCGCTGCTTTTTTTCCGTATGGGTGATTTTTATGAGTTGTTTTTTGAAGATGCAAAGCTCGCCTCAAAGGTGCTGGGGATTACCCTCACCTCCCGGTCCAAAGGTGAGAGCGCTGTCCCTATGGCGGGTGTGCCACACCATGCAGCCGAGACGTATATCCGGAGATTGATTAAGGCCGGACTTAAGGTGGCTATTTGCGATCAATTGCAAGACCCAGACGAAGCAAAAGGCATCGTCGACCGCGGTGTTACCAGGATTATTACTCCCGGCACGGTAACCGAAGACACGCTGCTAGAGGACAAAAGCAATAACTACCTCATGGCGGTATTCGAGACAAAAAATCTGCTGGGATTGTCCTGGATCGATTTATCTACCGGCCAATTTGAAGTCGAGGATGTCCCGCGGGAAAGACTTTTTGATGAATTTGCAAGACTGAATCCGTCGGAGGTATTACTGCCTGAAGAAACCGTAAGGAATAATGTCTCCTTTATGGAGCAGATTCGGGCAGAATGCCACGGAATGATTACCTCACGACCTGATTGGGAGTTTTCCCCTGATACCGCATATAAGACACTGACAGAACACTTTGGAACAGCATCCCTGGAGGGGTTTGGTTGTGAAACGATGGGGCCAGCCCTGGGCGCTGCGGGCGCGGTAATCCACTATCTGAGAGAGACACAAAAGACGTCCCTCAGGCACATAATTAAAATTCACCAATATCAAATAAACAACAGGGTGCTTATGGACAAGGCCACACAGCAGAGCCTGGAGCTAACCCAGACCATAAGGAACGGAGACCGGGAGGGGTCTTTTCTGGGTGTGATAGACCAGACAAAGACGCCCATGGGTGCACGATTGCTCAGGGACTGGGTCATCAGCCCGCTACGGGCATCTGCTGATATCAAATACCGACAGCTTGGGGTAAGAGAGTTATTTGAAAATGCTGCACTACGCCGGGAGATCCGCGATATATTAGGCAATATCTATGATATGGAAAGGATTACAACGAAGATAAGTTGTGGCCGCGCCACTGCCCGTGACCTGGTTAGCCTGAAACAATCCCTCTCAAAACTCCCTGCACTCAAAGAAAAACTAGCATTTTGCATTACGGATATTTTGGTTTTTTTAGAGCAACAATTGGACGTCCTTGAAGAAGTTCGAATCCTGATCGGCGCCGCTATCGTACCAGATCCTCCTCCCACGATTAAAGAAGGGGGGCTTATCAGGGATGGCTATGACGCCTCTCTTGATGAGTTGAGATACATGAGCAAAAACGGAAAGAGCTGGATCGCCAATTTTCAGGCAGAAGAGATCGCCAGGACGGGAATTAATTCCCTCAAGGTAGGGTATAACAAAGTGTTCGGATATTATATCGAGATCACCCATGTGCACAAAGACAGCATTCCCCAGACCTATATTCGAAAACAGACTATCAAGAATGCCGAACGTTTTATCACGCCGGAACTCAAGGAGTATGAAACAAAGGTGCTGACGGCCGATGAACGCGCACGGGATCTGGAGTACGATCTCTTTCTCCAGATACGTGAGCAGGTGAGCGCCTATACGGCTCGGCTCCAAAAGACATCAGAATCAATTGCTGTCATCGATGCGTTATCAACCTTTGCGAATCTTGCAGCAGAAAATCGATACGTCATGCCCGAGATCACCGATGATTTGGAATTAAAAATCCAGGACGGGCGTCACCCCGTGCTGGATCGACGGCTGGGGGTGGAAAGCTTTGTCCCCAATGATATCCATCTTGACGGAACGCGGGACACCATTATGGTAATTACAGGCCCAAATATGGCAGGGAAAAGCACGTACATCCGCCAGGTAGCGCTCCTTGTCCTGATGGCACAGATGGGAAGTTTTATCCCCGCAAAAGAAGCGATTATTGGAACGGTTGACAGAATCTTCACGCGGGTGGGTGCATCGGATGAACTTTCAAAAGGACAGAGTACCTTTATGGTGGAAATGAATGAGACGGCAAACATCCTCAATAACGCCACGGAGCGCAGCTTGATTATTCTGGATGAAGTGGGACGGGGCACGAGTACCTTTGATGGTGTCAGCATCGCATGGGCAATCACGGAATACATCTACCAGCGCATTCATGCCCGGACGCTCTTCGCTACCCACTACCACGAGCTTACCGAACTGGCATTACTCTTCCCGGGAATCAAGAACTTCAACATCGCCGTCAGAGAGTGGGGTGAAGAGATTGTTTTCCTGAGAAAAATTGTGGAAGGCGGAACGGATAAAAGTTACGGGATACACGTCGCGCGGCTTGCAGGAATTCCAAAGGAAATTATCCAGCGTGCCCGCATTATCCTCAACAACCTTGAAGCGGCAACCCTGGATGTAAACGGCAAGCCAAAATTTGCGCCGTTGAAGACCATAAAACAGCCAACACAATTAAAACTCTTTGTATCCAGGCAAGATAAGGTAATTGAAGAGATCCGGAAGCTTGATATATCAGGCATATCGCCCCTCGATGCCCTTAACAAGCTTGACGAATTACAGAAAAAATTAGAGATTGAAGAGCCGTGACTGTTTCGAGGTACATCTCAATTTTTGTATCATTTGCTCCACACGCAATAAACTTTGCAGGAGAGTCATCCTTTTTGCGCGTTACTTATTTTTCGACATTTACGATGATTCCCGGTATCACCGTCTCACACTGATTTACACTCGCACCGATTTACCGTTGACTTTAGTTTTTAAAATGTTTAGCATATTTGGTAATGTTGTAACTTTGAATCAGGCCTTCGGCAACTTTCCCCCCTGTTTCCCCCCGTAAACGGGGGGATTATGGGGGGGGGTAATTGAAATTCCTGTACATTGAACCAGGCCTTCGGCAGCAACTTTTTTTGATAATCAGTAAATGTCCGGCACAAACAACCCCCTTGCCCCCTTTAGTAAGGGGGATTTTTAAAGTTTTCTCTTTGATTAAAGGGGAGTTTTTCAAGTCCCCATGTGGTAAGGGGGATTACATTCAAAATCAGTTTCTTGCCATCATTCACGTTAGGGTTGTTATACGGTTACTACGGTAAGGAGTTTTTATTTTGGTAGATAAAAAAAAGATTATAGAATCCATCCGTTTATTTATAGAGGGTATCGGTGACGATCCTCAACGTGAGGGTCTTAGAGAAACGCCGGAAAGAGTTGCCGATATGTGTGAAGAAATTTTTGCGGGGATTGGACAGGACTCACATACAGAAATCAAGGTGCTAAAATCTGAAAAATACGATGAAATCGTGCTTATCAAGGATATTCCCTTTTATTCAATATGTGAGCATCACCTCCTCCCCTTCAGCGGGGTAGCGCATGTAGCATATATTCCACAAGGAAACCGGGTAACGGGGATTAGCAAACTGGCAAGGGTTGTGGAAATAGAGGCAAAGCGTCTTCAGGTACAGGAAAGGCTTACCACAGACATTGCAGAATCAATCATGAAGGCATTGCATCCCAAAGGGGTGCTTGCCATCATTGAGGCCGAACATCTCTGTATGACGATGCGGGGCATTAAAAAACCAGGCACCAGAGTGAAAACCTCTGTTGTGCGTGGTGTCTTTCGTGAAAATGCCGCTACCCGTGCAGAGGCCCTGGCGTTAATCAAAGGGCAGTGACCAATATATGAGCCTGGTGAATCAGCAGGCATACTTTTCGCAGAGACAAAAAGGTTCTCCGCCGCACAATAGTTATGAATGCATCTAACCTTGGCGATATTCAATTATCCATCAGTATCCATGTGTATTGTGATATAACGAAAAACGTTTGCCAGAACAATCGTAATGTCTGAAAAAAAAATCATCCTATTCCTTATTGCTGTGGCCAGTGTCCTCTGGGGGGGAGTAATCTCCTTCGGTAGCGAAAATCCGTCCGGGATGCAGACGCCTTCCACAACGCCGCGGGCAGGCATTGAAATTGACTCAAATCTGAAATTTGTGAGTCTGAGTTTGCAGGAGAGTGTCGCCTATGCCTTGCGCAATAATTTTGATATCGAAATATCAGAGCTGAATTTAAAAATACAGGATTATGGCATCACGAAAGAAAAATCAAGGTTTGACCCTCTTCTTAAATTAGAAGGCAATCTCCAGGATAGTGAAACCCCCAGCAGCAATCTGTTACAGGTTGGTAGTTCTACGGCAACGGTTATTAGCCCGTTTGTTGCGGATGGGCGCACTGCCGATGCCGTGTTGCAGTCACTCATTCCTACGGGTGCAACCGTATCTTTGGGATACAGTGTAGTCAGGGGCTTTTTAGACCCTAGTCCATTTCAATTACTCAATCCATCGTATACAAATTTTATTGAGGCAAGCATTACGCAACCCTTACTAAAGGGCGCCGGGTGGTTTTATAACAGGAGCCCTATCTATATAGCAAGAAACAATAAAAAGATTTCTCTGGCTCAATTTAAAAGCAGGGCACTCGAGGTGTCCAATGCCGTTCAGGAGGCATATTGGAATTATGTACAGGCAATGGAGAATTTAAAGGTGGCCAAAAAATCCCTGGAGCGTGCAGAGGATTTATTGAAGAAGAACAAGGTGCAGGTGGAAGTCGGCACCCTTGCACCTGTTGAAATTATCGATGCCGAATCTGGTGTGGCATCGAGGGTAGAAGCAGTCATTTTAGCTGAAAATACGATCAGGGACAGGGAAGATGAATTGAAAAGGATCATGAATTTTGCCGGCAGCGAAATTATCTCTGATGCAACCGTCGTTCCCACCGACAAACCCTATTTTGAGCCCCAAAAAGTCGAAGTAAAGGAAACGATCAAGATCGCCATGGAAAAGCGCCCCGAATTAACAGAGCTCCATCTGGTGACTGAAAATGCAGGCATACAGACCAGGAGAAGAAAAAATGAATTGTACCCGCAATTGGATTTTGCCGGTGGTATACGTTATACAGGTCTTGGGAGCGAAGCGTCAGACGCCAACGACTCTGCCTTTTCAGAGGCATATCAGGGGGAATTTCTTGGGCTTACGTTATCAATTCCTATCGGGAATCGGTCGGCAAGAAGCGAATACCATAAATCGAAGCTCAATGAACGCCAGGCTACGATAAACTTCAAAAAGAAGGAGCTTGATATCGTTGTAGAGGTGAGGGCGTCTGCACGGCAGGTAATGACGAATATTGAACGGGTAAATGCCACGAAAAAGGCCAGAGAATTGGCGGAAAAACGATTAGAAAATGAGGAAAATAAATACCGTGTAGGCAGAACCACAAGCCTGGAAGTCCTGCGCGCACAGGAAAACCTTGCCATTTCTGAGTTTGAAGAGACGAGGGCGATTATTGATTATGAGATATCTCTGGGAAATCTGGAGACGGCAAAAGGCACAATCCTCGAAGCTTACGACATCAATCTGGAAGAAGACAAAAAAACGTGATGCCTCACAATTTCCAAAACAGGGATACGGTGTGCCGTGTCCCTGAGGGTATTTTCCTTTCTTTCCGATTATAACGAGAACCCCTGCAGTCCCTGTGCCTCCATCTCCTTCAGTCGCAACATGCGGCGCTGCTTTCTCTGCTCCGCCTCAACCCACCGTCTTTTCCCCACAGCAGTGAGCGGTGTAAATGACGTCAGGGGGGTGGGTTTGCCGTTTTTATCCACCTTGACGCAGGTGGAATAGGCTGTGCAGGCATGGTGCATGGTGTTGTTGATGGGATCTTCTGCCAACACCTTTACCCCAATTTCCATAGAAGACCTGCCCGCATAATTGAGCGAAGTTGCCAGGATGAGCACGTTGCCCACGAAAATGGGATAGTAAAAGTCCAGGGCGTCGAGCGAGGCCGTCACGATAGTCCCTTTCGCAAACTGCATCGCCATGATGGCCATAATCTCGTCAAGGATGAGGAGTAGGTTCCCCCCATACATGACGTTGCCATAAATAGCGTCTTCCGGGAAGACCAGTCGGTGAACGCGCAGGCTCAACTGCCCCACATCTTCTAAATTGGTATCGAACACCTTTTGCTTTCTTTGCGCTATCCGTGCAAATCTTCCTTCCCGTATCTCCCCGGCATACCGGTACATTTTCATTTCATTATCATCAGCCGGTTCGATACGCTGCCCTATCGGCACGGGCTTCCCCTGAACATCGCTGGAAACAAAGGACATCCTGGCGCGGGTGCAGAGTTTTTCCTCGTCGTTGAATGCCTTGCAAAATACCACGGCCTCTACCTCCAGGGACGTGTTTCCTATATATTCAACCATCGCCTTAACAGTAACCACATCACCAATGCGAACGGGCTGGAGGAAAAACAAATCCTCCAGGGAGGCCAGGAGCAGAGGTCCTTTTGTCAGCCGTAAAGCGGCCAGATTCCCTGCAGTAACAATCCAGTTCATCATCCATCCGCCATACAAAGTGCCCGCGGGATTGGCCTGCTGGGGAAAGACGTGGTGCAACATTTCTATAAGAGTGGATGCGATACTTATCATACAAAAATTACCCTGGATAAGAATTTCCTTAATAAATATTCCGCCTTCTTTTTAAGACGCTGTGTTACCATTTCGGACGGCAGCCCAGATTACCAATATTGAATAACGCGTGCCCTGCCGTATTCCCCTCCATCCCGTTCAACCTTTACTGTCCCTAACCGTATTGTTGCAACTTTATGGATATCCTGCACAGGGGTAAAGAGGGTTAGTTTGCCGGCAAAAGGGTCTAAATCAATAACAGTCGCAAGTCCCAGGGTATTGTTGTATTCATCGTTGAGACCCACCAGGAGGTCTTTTAGCCCAGGTTTTTCAATAAGCACAACCAATCCAACATCAAAGGATTCTTTCAACTGAGAAACCGGTATTGATGCGCCCACATCGTCGGCGATTATCAGGAGTTCGTTGCCACATTTTTCCAGGTATGGGCGGTTCATACCGTGCATGCAGATTTCTTTTGGCAATGCTGATGGATCGATCCTTTCTCCGGTACCAAGAACGCAGGAGGGAAATACCACCTTATGGACGGAACAATCGGTGATTCGAGCCTGTTTAAAATAAGCCTTATATTTTTCATTTCTGTATCTCTGTCGTTCAGCCTGTGAGCGGGTAACCACGTGTTTCGAGCATGCCAATCGTATAATCTGCCAGCCCATTTTCTCATACCCCTTCAACAGATGCTCTATTTCGTCCTTTGCCTGTAAAGCAAGAATCCATTGTGGACGGAGCATTTCTATCTTGTGGAGCTTGAGGATACGTGCAACAGGTCCATCAATAAAACCTGATGTGTCAATGAGAGTGATTTCCGCCCCTTGTTGACGGGATTTGTCGGTCATCATTTTTACTGCATGAAGTGTCTGCAAGAGAAACCCCTCCGGAGCCGTATTTCCTACAAACTGGAAATGCGAGGGATTTGAATCATTACGGCACTGGGGAGGGGCATCGAAAATTTTTAAACTAACGGTAGTTGGGAAGCCTATGGTAGACTGCCCCAGGTCGCTGTCGACATATCCGACCCGTATCCTGGAAGCCGTCCATGCGCGGGCCAGGTACTTGCACAGGACGCTCTTGCCACTATCGATCTTGCCAATAATAATACCTACGTTTGTGCCGTGCTTTAGTTTCTCCGCAGTCTGATGCCATTCTTTTGGAACATCGATCGTGTTCATTCTTCATTTTCAAATTTTACGTCTTTAACCTCCAGCTCAAGCTGCTCACTGTCCATCCAGGTATTTATTTTTACCGTGAAGGCAAGGGAGCACGTTCTTCCATTTTGTCTCAGCCTGTCTATCTGTTCTCCCATTCCAAAGGCAACAGCCCTGATAGCAACATCTCCCTGTCTGACATAGAAACTCAGGTGTTGTCCCTTTGAACCAATACGGCGTGGCTGTCCAACGACCTTTACGTTCGTAGCAGCAAACAGGGGGATGGGATTTCCCTCACCGTGAGGGGATAGGCGTGCCAGTTCTGCCACGACTGCCTTTGACAACATGGAGAGCGTGATTTCTGCATCAATGTTCAGGACGCGTACCAGGTCCGTCTTACACAGTCTTTGAGATGTAGCCCTATTGAGCATATCACGGAATTCGTCAATATTCTCCGGGTGTATCTTTAGCCCTGCCGCTTGTGCATGACCTCCCACAGAAAGCAGCTTGTTTCTGCAGCTTTCCAACGCCTCCAGGATATGGAATGACGGGATGGAACGCGCGGAACCATGGCCGATATCATCCGCAACGGCAATCATCACCGTGGGACGATTGAATTCTTCTACAATTTTCGAGGCGATAATTCCTATAATCCCGGGGTGCCAGGTCTGGTCTGCCAGAACGATAGCGGTAGTTTCATCCAGGTTTAATTCATGCATTACCTTTTTTCTGGCTGACGCCATAATATCAACCTGCATTTCTTGTCTTCTCTTATTTTCCTGATCCAAAAAATTGGCAATTTCTGCCGCACGCTCTTTGCAGGTTGTCGTCAGCAGTTCAACAACGATTCCGGCATTCCCGATGCGCCCCGGGGCATTTAACCGGGGACCCAAACGATACCCGACGTGAAAGGCATCAAGGTTTATCCGGGAAAGATCCGCCACATCAAGAAGCGCGCGCAACCCCGGAATTTCGGTGTGTTGTAATGCACTCAGTCCATATTTCGTAATAATACGGTTTTCACCCACAAGTGGCACCACATCAGCAATTGTCCCCAATGCCACCAGGCCTACCGCGCTTAACAGAAAATCCTTGAAGTCAGGAGACACCTTCTTCTGCGGCGAAAGAAACTGCCCAATGGCCCATGCCAGTTTAAAAGCGATACCAACACCGGAGAGATCGCGAAAAATATGGTGTGATGCATGTAATTTTGGATTGACTACGGCAAAGGCATTGGGTATTTCCTGTCCGGGGCGATGGTGGTCGGTAATAATCAGATCGATGCCACAGGCGCGTGCAATATCCGCTTCCCTGCAGGCGTTGATACCACAATCCACCGTCAGAATGACGTCTGCTCCGCCTTCGCTCAGCCTTTGAATTGCATCGGCATTTAAACCGTATCCCTCTTCCAGACGTTCCGGAATATAGTAACTCACCTGTGCCCCCAGCAATTTCAAGCACCGGTACATGAGCGCGGTAGCTGACAGACCGTCAACATCATAATCTCCGTAGATAACGATGCTTTCTCCCTTACGCACGGCCTCGTTAATACGAATGGATGCCTTTTCGATGCCAGGAAGAAGCGAAGGGTCTCCAAGTGAAGCAATTTGTGGCTGGAGGAAACTTCTGGCGGATGCAACATCAGCAATCCCGCGACTGACAAGCACCTGGGCTAGCAAGGGCGATATCTTGAGTTTGCTGGCAATCTCTGTCTGGAGTGGCCTATTCGGAGGGGAAAATACCCACCTCTTTATCATGGTGTACTTTGTTGTGAGAAAAATACCATGGTATTCATATTAGGACTCAAGGCGTTTATTTAAGGAAAGCCTCAAATCCGAAGCGCAAAATCTTTCTGCAGACGCAGGGCGCCCGTGCATCGTAAGCATTTTGCTGAGCTGGCGCCAAACGTCTGTTAAAAACTTCGCTACAAAATCTGAAACCGGAAACCATTAAAAAATTTCAGACCCGGATATTTGCGTTTTAAGCCACCTCATTTTACTTTGATTTATACGTCTTTCAAGAAAATTAATTTATTTATTTTTTATCTGTTATTTTCATGTTTTCGTGTTCCGTCCGGTATCTCTTTCCCCAATAAGAGTTCCCATAAAACTTTTATTGAAAAACGCACGGCAATGTGATACTATTTGTAGACTAATTCAAGAAATTCCGTGCCTGATATCAAAATATAATGCCGATTGTACTCCCCTTGTTTATTCCTTACCCTGAAACAAAGTATTTTTTCCAGATTCTCGTTTTATGATCTTCTCAGTAAACCATGAAAAAACATAGCATCTTTCGTGAATGCACCGGGTTGTTGTCATTTGCAAAACCCTACCGGAAACATTTGGCGCTGGCCATTATCAGCATGGTCATTTATACCTCAGCAAATGGCATCCAGATTTCATTAATCAAACCTCTCATAGACAAACTATTGTTGGGGAATACCAGTACGGTTGTTTCATTGCCGAAGATCGATATAGACCAGGACGTACCATCGCCTAAAAGTCCTTCTCCGGCGAAGCAATTTAAGAAACAGATATTCGGCAAATTCGCGTTTATAGAAAAATTACAAAAATGTGCCACACATTCATTCACAAGCATCGGCGTGGCAATGGCAATCTTTGCCCCTATTATTTTCCTTTCTTGTTATTTTCAGCAATACTTCAGGAATCTTGTCATGTGGGCTATTGTTGTGGATATCCGAAACAAGGTATGCGACCATATCCTTCCCCAACCACTGAGTTTTTTTGAGAACAGGAAGAGTGGAGACCTCCTCTCCAGACTAACAAACGACATTGCGGTAACACAGTCAGGGCTCACCGTACTTTTTGATGATATCCTGCTGCAGCCGCTGAAGTTGATTTGCGGGTTGACCCTGGCATTTTATTTTAGCTGGAAACTGTCTCTCCTTACCCTGGTTGCCTTTCCCGCAATATTTATTCCTGTGCTTATCATGGGAAAGAAGATCAAGAAGCACGGAAAGGGCAGTTTGCGGCATCTTTCCGACCTCACCGACGCACTGCGGGAAATGTTTGTGGGAATTCGAATTGTAAAGGCGTTTAAGATGGAGGCCGAAGAGAGCCGCGAAATCCACGAAATCAGTGACCGATTCTTCATGAAAAGGATGAAATTGGTCAAAGCAAAGGCAGTCAACACCAGCACCAGCGAATTTGTTTATACCTTGGGCCTTGCGCTCTTGATTATTTTGGGTGGATATATCATTATGTCAAAGAACATCACGCCCGGAGAACTTGGCGGGTTTATTACCGCCATGGGCTTTATGGTAATCACGACCGTCAAGAAACTGGCCAAAGGGTATGCAAGTCTCCAGGAGTCTCTGGCTGGTGTCAATAGGGTATTTGAACTATTTACGATCGAACCCACCATAAAAGATCATCCTGAAGCCGTTACCATGAAAGACATCCACGAGGGCATCACCTTTAACGATGTCAGTTTTTCCTATGATAACAGCAAAGAATTTATCCTAAAGGATATTAACCTCACGATCCACAAAGGAGAGGTTGTTGCTATTGTCGGGAAGAGCGGGGCCGGAAAATCGACACTCATAAATCTGATACCGCGTTTCTATGACCCTGTCAAAGGCGGTGTGGAAATTGACGGAATCGATATACGAAAAATTAAACACGAATCTCTCCTCGCACATATTGCCATCGTTTCTCAACAAACATTTCTGTTTAACCGCAGTCTTCGTGAAAATATCCTCTACGGAAGGAAGGATGCTTCTGATGAGGATATTTATGCTGCAGCAAAGTCCGCCAATATCCATGAATTTATCATCACTCTCCCCAAAGGATACGATACCGTTGTGGGTGAATTGGGGGTAAAATTATCCGGCGGGCAACGGCAACGGATTGCCATTGCCCGTGCCATACTGAAAAATGCCTCAATTTTGCTTTTGGACGAAGCAACTTCATCCCTGGACTATGAATCTGAAAAACTGGTGCAGGAGGCACTCAATAACCTGATTACCGGGAAAACAACCATCATTGTTGCTCATCGTCTCTCCACCATACTCCATTGCGACCGGATTATTGTGATGAAAAACGGATCCATCGCGGAGACGGGGAGCCATGAATCACTGATGTCAGAGGAGGGAGAATATAAACGTGTTTACCAATTGCATTTCGATACGCTTCAGACATGAAAATACTTGTTCTTGGCTCACAGGGCATGCTCGGCAGGAACCTGGTCAACAGATTACCCGGCTTTGCACATGCCTCATTTCCCTCCCTTGAAGTGATTGCTGCAAATCATGCGCAGTTGGATATCGCACAAGGCCCAAATACCTCAAGATTCATAGCCCAGACGACTCCCGATATCATCGTCAACTGCGCCGCATTCACGAATGTAGACGCATGCGAAACTCATATATCAGACGCCTTTGCTGTCAATGCAACAGGGGCGAAACATGTTGCGCTTGCAGGAAAAGAAACAGGAGTAAAGATTATCCACATCAGTACCGACTATGTATTCGACGGTGCAAAGAACCAATCCTATGTCGAAACTGACCATCCAAACCCTATTTCAATTTACGGCAAGTCAAAACTCAGCGGAGAAATCGCCATACAAGAAGTATGCGAGAAGTATGCGATTCTCAGGACTGCATGGCTTTACGGCCAGTATAAAAAAAATTTTGTGACCACCATGCTGGACTTGGGAAAGAAGAACGGCTCCGTGTCCGTTGTGACCGATCAAATCGGTTCTCCAACCTATACGACCGATTTGTCTTATGCTATCTGGAATGTCATCTCAAAAGACCTTCAGGGCATATATCATGTGGCGAACACCGGAACATGTTCGCGCTATGAATGGGCAAGGAAGATTTTTGAACTAACCGGCAACAAGGTATCAGTACATCCTGTGAAAACCAGGGATTATAAACGCGCGGCTACCGTACCTCAGAATTCTTCTTTAAACTGCTCAAAATATACCACAGCTAGCGGACATACCATGAGGCCGTGGCAAGAGGCACTGGGAGATTATCTTGGCACAACTCTGTGACGCAATGATCAAATGAGCGTGTTTTTCGAAGCTTAAGAATACCATCAACCCAACAATTTTGCTGGTTGCCTTTCGTTTTTTCTTTTGGGCATTGGCAAACACACACTTTTCGTTACCCGAATGCGCTGTAAGGCAATCCAAAGACATTGGCAACGGCCTTATTGGCAATCATGCCCTTTACTATATTAATACCCTTCAATATAGCAGGGTTTTCCCGGGCTGCACGTTCATAGCCCTTGTCGGCGATTGCGATGGCGTAAGGCAGCGTTACGTTAGCCAACGCATGGGTTGATGTGCAGGCCACAGCGCCGGGAATATTGGTCACACAGTAATGAACAACATCATATTCCCGGTAAGTGGGTTTGCTATGGGTTGTGGGTTTACTTGTTTCCACGCATCCCCCCTGATCAATGGCCACATCAATAATCACGGCACCGGGTTTCATCGTTTGAACCATTTCCTTTGTCACAACACACGGCGCCCGTGCCCCTTCAATGAGCACGGCACCAATGAGTACGTCGGCTGCTGCGGCCTTTCCCCGGATATTCTGGGTATTCGACATGAGGGTAACTACATTTTTTGGCATGATATCATCCAGATACCGTAGCCGATTTACGTTAATATCAAGGATGGAGACTCGCGCCCCAAACCCGGCAGCTACCTTGGCGGCATTGGCGCCTACAACACCACCACCAATAATGACCACCTCGGCAGGGGCTACCCCAGGTACTCCCCCTAAAAGTATCCCGCGTCCATGCGTGGGATTCTCTAAACATTTTGCCCCTTCCTGAATGGACATGCGCCCAGCAATCTCACTCATGGGTGTAAGGATCGGGTGTTGCCCGTATTCATCCCGAATCGTTTCGTAAGCAATGGCTACTATTTTTGATTTTATTACCGTATCTGTTAGTTTTTGTGAGGCGGCAAAGTGGAAAAATGTAAAGACAATTTGGCCTTCTTTCAGGAAAGGATATTCATCAGGCAAGGGTTCTTTAACCTTCATCACAAACTGAGCCTGGTTATAAATCTCTTTAAAAGTATCCACGAGTATTGCACCTGCCCGTTTATATTCCTCGTCCGGGATACTACTCCCTAAACCAGCGCCCTTTTCTACTAACACGGTATGGCCGTGTTTCAGCATCTCTTCTATACCAGCAGGAATAAGAGCCACCCGGTACTCATCCTGCTTAATTTCTTTCGGTACACCAACAATCATCTGTATTTTCTCTTCAAAAAGGTTGCATCGTCTGATAAAATCACCTTAACTTAGTCCCTTGTGACTTATTTGTCAACAGTAGTGTACATTGACGGCAATACTTGTCAAGTTTTTTATATTTGACGCTATCCTGTTAAAAACATGAAGACATGCGCCTTTATCACGCTTGGCTGCAAGGTCAATCAATATGAGACCCAGGCCATCCGGGAAGCCCTTGCCGCGAAAGGATTTGTTGAAACCATCCCTGAACAGGCAGCCGATTTATATGTAATCAACACTTGTACCGTTACCTCGGCCAGCGATGAAAAATCACGTCAACACATCAAAAGGGTTAAACGAAAGAACCCTCGTGCAATTGTTGTTGTAACCGGTTGTTATGCAGAGGCCGATGCCAGAACAATTAAAAACATAGACGGGGTGGATTATGTGATTACCAAGGACGAAGAGGCACAATTAGCGGAGATTGTAAGTAGGGACACGGTGCCCCGTGTCCCCACGCAAGAATCTATTTACAATCTTAAGATAAGCCACTTTGCAGGTCATACCAGGGCATTTCTGAAGATTGAAGACGGATGCGACATGTACTGTTCCTATTGTATCATCCCCTACGTTCGGGGAGGCATCAAGAGCCGAAGACCACAGGATATCCTAGAAGAAGCAAGACGTTTAATTGATAATGGCTACAAAGAGATTATACTGACGGGCATTCATCTGGGGGCCTATGGCAAGGACACTCAGGGAGCCTACCGTTTATTGGGTGTTATTCAGATGCTCAGTAATCTATCAGGCTTAGAGAGACTCCGGCTGAGTTCAATCGAAGTCAATGAAATAACCAACGATTTAATCGACCTTGTTATGCATTTAGGAAAAATATGTCCCCACTTCCACATTCCATTACAAAGTGGAGATGATTTTATCCTGAAGAGGATGAATAGAAAGTATACCTCATCGCAATATCTAGAAACGCTGGATAGCATCCGGTCAAAAATTGATTCGCCATCATTTACCACTGACGTCATCGTTGGCTTTCCGGGAGAAAAAGACGAACACATTGAAAACACCATCAATCTCTGTAAAAATGCTGGCTTTAGCAGGATGCATATATTTCCTTTTAGTGCACGAGAAGGTACCCCGGCGGCAAAGATGACTGACCATTGTCAACCTCAAATTATTAAAACAAGAAGGTCAAGGCTGGATGCCGTGTCAAAAACTTTAGCCTATTCCTATAAAAGACGATTTTTAAACACGTGTGTTAAAGTACTTGCAGAGATGGAGCGAGACCCCAAAACAAACAAATTATGCGGTTACTCTGAGCGGTATATCAAGGTCTTATTTGACGGTCCGGACATGGTTAAAAAGTCGCTTGTTTCGGTCCGGATAGATGAAATTACCCCTTCCTTTACTATGGGAACTTTGCAATAATTCCAAAAGGTAAAACGTTTTTTTCTGGCAATCAAGCACATGAAATATCTGAGACACAAAATAAATAAATTTTCCCTCACGGCCATTTTCGTTCTCTGTGTCTTTTACAACCCTTCATCTTTTGGTCTGCCTGCCGACGATGTCATACCCCTGATGGACGAAGACTATTATCCACAGGTACACCAGGCATTGACCACCGCAAAGAAATCCATCCTGTGTGTTATGTACATGGCCGATATTGATCCAAAATATAATCGGGGTTGGGAATATAATTTAGTAAATGACCTTATTAATGCCCACAGGCGCGGCTTAACGGTGAGTGTAATTTTTGATCAAAACACCATGTTTTGGGAAACGGGGAAAAAAGGGAAAAAGACGGAAAGAAGAAGTGAAAATGCGTACGAACTGCTCAAGAAAAATGGCGTCCCTGTCTATTACGACAGTATCGACCGTGTTACGCACAGTAAGGTATTAGTCATAGACGACTATATCACTATCGTGGGCAGTACGAACTGGACATATAGCGCACTAAGGAAAAACCACGAGGCCTCCGTCTTAATAAAATCACGCAGCGTATCAGAGGCATTTCTTGAAAAGCTCAAAACGATTTCAAAATATCAAGCGAAGTAAAATCCTGAAAACATTATAAGGAGGAGATCAAAATGCAGGTGGATTGGAGGAACTATATAGTAAGCACGCCCGATGTTCTTCGTGGTAGACCTCGAATCAAAGAGACAAGAATTCCGGTTAGCCTTATACTGGGATACCTGGCGATAGGTAAGACGGCAGACGGAATTATTGAGGAATTTCCAGATATTACAAAAGAGCAAATTGCTGCTTGTCTGGATTACGCGCGGGCGCTATCAGAATTTGAGGTTGCGATCTGATGAAGCTGAAATTCTTTGCAGATCACTGCATTTCCAACTTTATAATCAAAACACTTCAGGATGCAGGTAACGAAGTATCTAGATTAAGAGATTATTTGTGTTCCTATCCCAGTATGAATCATTACAAACGGGGTCATAATTATGGTACAAACAACAAATTCAGGAACTAATGTTTGATGATTCTGTAATGCGTTAATATCTATGTCACTGATACATGGGAATAAAAAAGGAAGTTAAAAACTGGATAGATTCTGCCCTTTACGATATGGAAACTGCAGAACATATGTTTAATGCAGGCAGATATATTTATACAATTTTTATGTGCCATCTTGCTATAGAAAAGTTATTAAAGGCAAAAATTGAAGAAATTACCGGAAAGGTACCGCCAAAAACGCATAGTTTGAGATACTTGCTACAGTTAAGTGGTTTGGAAATATCAGAGGATATGTTTACTTTCATAAGCAAATTAAGCGATGTGAGCATTCCGACTCGATATCCAGAAGATTTTAAAGAACTTATAAAAAGTTATGACAGAGAAACGGTCAATACGTACCTGACTGAAACCAGGGAGGTTTTCAAATGGATAAAAAAATGTCTAAAATTATAGCAGATGTGAAGCTTGCCCTTGAGGCTATGGATATTCAAGTTACGAAAATTATATTATTTGGTTCACATGCTCAAGGCACTGCTCATGAACACAGCGATATTGATCTAGCCATAATCTCAGAAGATTTTAAAGATATGAATTTATTAAGACGGCTTGAACTTATTGGTATTGCCTTAGCCAGGGCAAAAATCATGGACCCTGTTGAAGTCATCGCCTATACAGAGGAGGAGTTTAAATCAAAAAGAGAAGGAACGTTTGCAGGTGATGAAATCAAAGCCAAAGGTGTGGAAATACAACAAAGAATAACACGGCGGCATAATTTTGATACAGACAACAAATTCAGGCGCTAATGTTTAATGGTTCTGTAATGCGTTAATATCTATGACACCTGCTTTGTGATGGGTCTGCTCTGCTTGACCCATCCTACTTGACTGGATACACGCTCACCCCATGAATTATGATATTTGTATAGAGGTTTGAGCGAGAAGTGAATTAGTGGGGTCTTGCTTCTTGAATTTCTAAGGAAATGCAGGCGACAGCAGATAACATCGGGCTTAAGACTGCCTTCATAATTCACAAAATTGCTTATAACCAAAAGACGAAAATAGCTTTTGTGAAATGGAAGTTATATGAGATACTTATGAGTAGAAAATATATTAATTCACCCAAAGACCCAAAGGGCGCAAAGGAAGACTTTAAAAGGGCGAATAAATTAATAAGGAGAAAATTATGTCGATTGTAAAAAAGATAAAACATCCCTATGTTTCTATAGATCCAAAAATTGCAGGTGGACAACCTGTTATTCGTAACACCCGTATAAAGGTACTAGATATAGCTATCAGATATGAACTAATGGGGATGAGTGCTGATAGTATTATAGATGAATACCCTCATCTGAGACTCGAACAGGTTCATGATGCCTTGTCCTATTACTATGAACATAAGGATATGTTTGATAGGAAATTTCGACAAGATCAATCGTTTCTAACTCAACTCAAAAAACAGTACCCATCCAAGCTAAAAGCAAAATTGAATGAAGATTTATGCTGATGAAAATATAGAACGTTCTATAGTTGAAGGATTACGCAGGCGGAAAATAGAGGTATTTTCAGCAAGAGAACTCGGATATTTAGGCAAACCTGATGAGTTTCATATCAGAAAGGCATCAGAAATGAAAGCCGTTATTCTCACCCATGACATTGATTTCCTGAGAATAGCGCGCAGTGAAGATGTTGCCCACAATGGAATAATATTTTCGCATTCAAAGAATGTTTCTATTGGCCAATGCATCAGAATGGTAGAATTAATTGCAAGAGTTTTAACCGATAAAGATATGGAGAATTATGTTGAATTTTTGTAATTTTTAAAAAGTAAAGGAAGGACGATGCAATGCATGAAGTAAATGGATTATGTCGTTTGGAAAGAAGGTAAATATTATGTTTTATAGTTTCAGTATCTCTGTGCCTCTGCGGTCTATTATCCGCAGGAATCTCAGATTCTTCATATGTGTTCTCTGTGTAATCTGTGGTTTCAATTTTTTATCCCATACCATTTTTGCTATGGGTGAGGCCTCGAAAATTACCTTTGCCCAATTGGAATATTCGGGAGGGAACTGGAATCCCAGACCCAACGCAGGAAAGCGTCTTATGTGGGAGCTCATCAAGCGAACCAGCGTTGAGGCGCGTATCGACACCGTAATTCTTCGGTCGGATGATGTCACTATCTTTGAATACCCGTTTCTCTATATGTCTGGAGATCAGGAATTCCCACCTCTTACCGAGAAAGAAATTGCTAATCTAAAATTATATCTGGAATTTGGCGGCACACTCTTGATTGACGACTGCATCGGAAAGAACGATTTTGGGTTTGATGCTTCTGTCCGCCGGGAAATTAAACGGCTATTTCCCAATAAATCCCTGGAAAAGCTGCCTGCAAACCATACCCTTTTCAAGTCTTTTTATTTACTGAATCAGGCCTATGGCAGGATTATGGAAAAATCTTATCTGGAAGGTATAACGATAGAAAACCGAACGGCGATAGTTTATTCACAGAACGACCTGGGGGGCGCCTGGGCTAAAGACCCGCTTGGTACGTGGGAATACCAAGTAACTCCTGGTGGTGAAACACAAAGGTCTATGGCATTTCGTCTCGGAATAAACATCATCATGTATGCACTAACCGGTGACTATAAGCAGGATCAGGTACACCTGCCCTTTATTCTGAAAAGGCAGATGTAATGCTTCTTATAAAATCAAGTCTTCAGTAATTTTAATAGTGTAGTAGCAATTCATGAATTACTACTCCAGAGCTGTTTTGGAGTTCCTTATCGCCAGGAAAAGCTTACTGCCTGAAAATAAGTAAGACAACCCAACTTAGCAGGGTGACATTGAAAGTGAATCACGAAACAGCCACCTTTTGTCTTGCCTTTTTGGTTGATACGGACTCAATTCCAATTTCTTCATCGGTAAGATAACAGGCAGGGTCGTGTTCCCACATGTCGCCATAATAAGCCTCTGCCCGTGCCCTGAAGTTGCCGCCACAAATAGAAAGCCATCTGCATGGTGCACACCGCCCTTTGATATAAGGGTTTTTATTCTTCAGTTTAGCCATTAATTCATTCGAAGTATCTTCCCATATCTCGCTAAACTTTCTTTTCCTGATATTTCCAAATGAGTATTGTCTCCAGAACTGGTCTGCATGCACCTCTCCATCCCAACTTATACAGGCAAGTCCCTTACCCGAGCTATTTCCCTCGTTCATCTGGAGGAGTTCAAATACCTCCTTTGCCCTCTTAGGGTCTTCCTTCAAGAGTCGTAAATACACATACGGGCCATCGGCATGATTATCTACGGTAAGCACCTCTATTTTTCTGCCCTTATCGTGTGCCTCTTTCGTTTTATTCATAATAAGATCGACAACCTCTCGGGTTTCTTTGTGGGACAGGTCTTCTTCAATCAGATTGGAACCTCTTCCTGAGTAAACCAGGTGATAGAAACACACCCGCGGGATACCTTCTTTTTCAATGAGTTTGAAGATGCCGGGAATATCATGAGCATTTCTTTTGTTAATGGTAAAACGCAGCCCAACCTTAATACCCACGGAAAGACAATTCCGGATTCCCGATAATGCGGCTTCAAATGCACCGGGAATGCCCCTGAAACGATCATTAGTTTCTTGGAGGCCGTCCAGACTTATACCCACGTAAGAAAGACCAAACTTTTTCAATTCGTTTGCTTTTTCCCGCGTAATCAAGGTGCCATTGGTGCTAATTACCGCCCGTAACCCTTTCTCTTTTGCATATCCAATTAACTCAAGCAGATCTGGCCTCATAAGGGGTTCTCCGCCAGAAAACAGGATTACCGGAGCACCATAGTCTGCAAGGTCATCTAACATTGCCTTTGCCTCACGGGTAGTCAATTCATTCGGATATTCAATATCTTTTGATTGGGAGTAGCAATGGATACATTTCAGATTACAACGCTGCCCTACATTCCATACAACAACTGGCTTTTTGTCCTGAGAAAATTGCAATAAATGGGAGGGAAGTTTCTTGGACTCTCTTCCGTAGCGCAATGCATCTGATGGTTCTACCGTCCCGCAGTATAATTTTGATATGCCAATCATATGATAATCTCTCCTGTACAAAGTATATGGGCTAAAGTATAGTAAGCGCATAAGGAAAGTTGTCAATGCGAGGGTGCCAGACCGGAGCAATCTCTATGGTGGGATTGCTTCGCTATCGCTCGCAATGACCAGCACATGTCAACTTATTTAATACATTTACTATAGTATGTGGCTAACGGCCCCCCCACATACGATGAGTATTCGTTATAAAAACTAATTAAAATATTATACCTTATAACAGTGATTAAGTAAAACCATTTTGTGAATGAAAAAATCATTGCCCTATTGCATAAAGTTTCCAATCCACACAGCCGACATAAAGCATACCACTTGAACCGATTGCCGGGGAAGAAAGTAGGGGATCGCCAATTTTTACGCTCCACTTGAGCGTTCCGTCAGTATTTATAGCATATACATTCCCATCCCATGAGCCGATATAAATAGTACCATTTGCATCGATGACAGGGGATGCGGTAATAGATTTTTCAGTTTTGAATTTCCACTTCAAGGTACCATCTTTCGCTACTGCATATAAGTTGCCGTCTTGTGCACCTACATAAATCGTCTCATCCGCACCTACTGCCGGAGAAGAATGTGATCTGCTGCCCAGGTCAAATGCCCACTTTAATGTCCCGTCAAAATTTACGGAATAGAGTTTTCCGTTCATATCCACAATATAGACAACGGCATCACTAACGGCTGGCGTAGCATCTATTTTCGATTCCGTTTCCAGACGCCACTTTAAACTGCCATCCTGGTTCAAGGCATGCAAACGCTTATCCCAGGAACCGATATAAATCGTGTTGTCCTTACCAATGGCAGGGGAGGAAAGCATAATTGAGTCATCAGTTTTATAACTCCACAAGAGTTTTCCGTTTGCAGCAACTGCGTAAAGTTTTCCATCGTAAGAACTGCAATACACCGTTTCCTTCTCACCAATAGCGGGAGATGAATGAATGGCGCCCGTGGTCTGGAACTTCCATTTTGTTTTTCCATCAGGATTGACCGCATACAGCCTCCCGCTTACAGAAGCAAAATAAACAACACCGTTTGCGCCAATTGCCGGAGAACCAAATATTTCATCACCACTCTTAAACGCCCACAAAACCTTTCCGTTGGAAGTTATCGATAACAAATTTCCATCCGTGCTGCCAATGTAAATAACTCCATCTGCGCCCACTACCGGTGACGACCATATTTCTCCTGCACTGGATATACTCCATGTAATATTATTTTCGGAAGGTCCGGCAAAAGGTACCCGTCCTGTCCTTTCTGAATTATATCGGAACATAGGGAAGGTATTCACCGTTTCCTGAGCATTGACGGAAGAATCGAGTAACGCACCGTATAGTATGACTACCAGCAGATAAAGGAGGGCGTTTGAAAGATATGGAAAACGACGTTTAAATTTCATTATGTTTACTCCTCGAAAGCATTAGATATCGGGAATGACAAGCTCTTGTCCAATCCTTAAGGCCTTTGTACCCTTAAGGACTCCTTTGTTTGCGTCAAATATTTTATTCCATTTTGCGCCATCTTGATAATACTTAATTGCCAATGAGTAAAGTGAATCCCCTTGCATTACCGTGTGCTTTTTAACATCGGATTCGCCTGCTTCCACCTGAATTAACTGAGAGAGTGACGGGGTCGTTGTCTCTGCTTTTGTTTTTGTCTTCTGTAATACGCTTTTTTCTTCGGGGATAATAAGTTCCGTGCCAATTCTGAGACTGTTCCGATCATGAATTTTATTTTGATTCGCGGTGAAAATAACTAACCATTTCGATTCGTCACCATAATATTTTTTTGCTATTTTACGAAGACTGTCGTTCGATTTCACCTTGTATTTTGTAACTTGCGCAGCAGTATTTTTATTATCGTCAGAAGAAATGTCTTTCCAGTCATCAGGGTTTGATTCTGAAGAAAGCTTCTCATCATGTCTGGCTATAGGTAATGGATCGGGTTCCTTTGATTTCCTCCATTCTACCTCAATGATTCTGTCGTCTTTTTGCGCTGGTTGTTCATCGGTTTTAGCAGTATCTGAAACGGACGATCCCTTTTCTTCGGGATGTTGCACTTGTGCCGTCATCCCTTGAAGAGACTCTTGAGATGCATTTTGTGGTTCTGGTGATAATTCGCTTATCTCTAATGCCTTATCCTGTGTTTGCTCTTCCATTTCCGGAATGGGAATGGCAGGTTCTTTAACCGTAGTTCTTGTGCTTAGAAAGACACCTATAATTGCCATAATAATCACTCCTAAAGTTACACCAACTTGTACATCTCTCTTCATTGTTTTTTGTTCCTTTCGTAGGTTTTATAGGAATGAACAACAAAATGAAAACATCTTTTCAGCCTTTCATGCCCCTCGACGATTTTATACGTACCGTATTATTACAAAAAAAATTCTGCTCATGCTACCAGACACTATTCTGTAAACAGATTTATTGATTATGACTCTTTATCCCTTTTTACTTGCTACCTCCTTTCCTTGAATCGGGTAATTTTGTCGTGGCAATACCTGGCTTGCAGGAGAAAGTCCCTTCCATTTAAGCAGCATAGGGCATGCAATAAATATCGTTGAATACGTACCTACAATAATTCCTACGAGCATAACAAAGGCAAATCCATGAATCTCTGGTCCACCCACGAAGAAGAGGGCACACAATACACCAATCGTAGTGACCCCTGTCAAAAGAGTCCGGCTCAATGTCTGGTTGATACTGTCGTTAACCAGTTGCGGCGTAAGCAAATTGCCCCGACCTGCCATATTTTCTCTAATCCTGTCAAATATAACGATCGTATCATTCAAGGAATAGCCCACTACGGTGAGAAATGCCGCTACCATGGCACTGTCAATCTTCATATTTCCAAACAAATGATCCGCTACTGCTACAGCGCCCAAGGTAATCAGGATATCATGAATAACTGCGATAATCGCTGAAGAACCGAATTTAAAGTCTCCAAACCGAAACCATACATAAAATATGGTTGCAATACAAGAAAAGATTACCGCAAGGATAGCACGGCCCTTCATTTCACCGGCAACCGTAGCGCCAATACTTACGATCCGTTTAAGGGGCTGAGGCATTTCAAACGCACTTTGAATAGTCCTTTCTATCGTCTCAGTTTTTTGAGAAGGAAGATCAATCTTGACCGTTTGATATTCTTTTCCATCTTCCAAACCCTGTTCCAGAATGTCGCGGTATCCTGCAGAGGCAAGCACTTCTTCAATAACCTCTTTTTTCAAAGGTTTTGACAAGATCATGCGAACGTGTGCCGGATTTGCCTGGCCTGCCTTGTCATCGTTCGTTATCGCACTTCCGGAAACATCTTGAAGCCGTTCAAAAGAGACATCAACTTTTTCCTTATACAAGTTGTCTTTAAATCTCTTCATGACATCGGTTTTAATTTTCTCTTGAACTTTTCCTGCACTTAAAGGTTGCATATGAACTGTAAATACTTGCGCGGGCGAGTTCGTCGTTAAAACACTTTTTACGGCATTTCTGATGGGCTTAATTCCATGAAGTAGCGTCACAAAATTTCCCTTTCCGGTACTTTCTTTTAACTCTACCCGGATAGCTTCATACCCCAGGATAGCAATGCTTGGCACTGCAATGGTTCCCTTCAGCGTTTGTTTTATATCTTGTAAGTTTGTTCTCGGCCCTTCAATTCTCAGTTTGGTTGTCCGTGCGATTGCAGATTCTTTCGATTGACCCGTTACTGAAATATTACTAAACCCCAGTTTGTTAAGCTCAATATTAAGAAGTGCAGGGTCTATAGATTCGCCGGCTTCCACATCCATAAAAGGCTTGGAAGCTTGTCCGCTTGCATCTTGTGTCAGCAAGGTTTCAACAACATCACCAATCACAATTTTAACGTCACGGAAGATTAGTTTCTCATTCAATCCATCGATAACCGCGCCGACTAATTGTGAGCGTTTTTTCGTATCTTCCAAACCTAAAATATTCACTACATACTCTTTGGATGATTGATTCACCGGCATTGTGGATATTATATCTTCCTCGCTGTAACCTGCTGTTTTTAAGCCTTTTTGGACAATCGCCTCCTCCGTTGGTTTTTTAAGCCTTAGATTAAAAACCAGCGGCTCAATAAAATCAATCCCCTCAAATAAATCCTTTTCATCCAAGACACTTTTGACATCTTCAGTTATTTTTTCTCTTACTTTTTCTTCTCCAAGCTCTTTTATTCTAATGCCAAATTCATTTGCCGTTGATGCAAACTGCGTCAAATTTTCTCCGGACCAGACGCTCTGTACCTCAGCTTCTTCATATCCGGTTTCAGCCAATGCGGATCTTATGAATCCAGGCGGTGTGGAAGTATTTAAGTGGAGATGCACAAGGGTTCCACCAGTAAAATCAATGTCATATTTTTTATTACCGCGGAGTGCAAAGATCGTCAGCCCACCAATGATACACGCACCTGAAACAGCAACCAGAATAAAACGGTAATTAATAAATTTAACATGGGGAATGCCGATGAGCTTAAACATGGAAAATTTTCTGATCCAGCTGAAATCCATGAATAAATCATATACAACTCTTGTCACAAAAACGGAGGTAAACAGGTTGATGATCAAACCCAGGATTAAAGTCCATGCGAATCCTTTTACAGGACCGGTACCCACTGCGGCAAGTATCACGCCCGTAATTAACGTAGTAATGTGGGAATCAAAAATCGCGGAAAATGCTTTTTCATATCCTGCCTTCACAGCTGTTCGCAAAGGCTTCCCTTTGGCCTTTTCTTCACGGATTCTTTCGAAAATCAACACGTTTGAATCAATACCCATACCGATCATGAGCACCAACCCTGCAATACCCGGAAGGGTCATGGTGGCATTCAGGAGCGCCATGGCTCCAACAATGAGAAAGATATTCAGTGCATTTGCACAATTGGCAATCCATCCGACGCCCAGATAATAGATACCAATAAAAATTATGGCAAATGCACCACCAATCGCCCCCGCTATTAATCCTCTGTTGATGGAATCCCTTCCCAAACTTGGTCCGACCATGGTTTCCATTTCGAGTTCGAGATCTGCAGGGAGGCTTCCTGCACGCATAATGGCGATAAGCTCATTAACTTCGTCCTGGGTAAAATTTCCTTCAATGATGCCTTGTCCTGGTATGCGATCACGGATAACGGGAGCCGAATACAACGTACCATCCAGGATAATTGCCAGTGGTTTTCCGATGTTGCGTTCTGTTATCTGTCCGAACTTGGACTTCCCTGTGGCGTCAAATTCAAACCCAACAACGGGGGTAATTCCTTTACGATCAGCATAGATTCTGGATAAATGCTCCCCGGAAATAGCAATTTTATTTTGCACCAGAAACCATTTACCAACTTCACCCTCTTCGCCTTTTTTCTTTCGTAACCATTGTTTATAAAAACCCGGGACTTGTTTTCCTTCCTCGGCATCTTTAAATTCCGGGCTGTCACTGCTAGCCGCTAACCGAAATTCAAGCTTGCCAAGCCGCGTAATTCGATTTTTGAGCCCCTCTATTTCCGTTCGTGTCGCACCGGGAACCTGAATGAGTATCCTATAACTGCCATGTTCTTGTATTCGGTACTCGACAACCCCCTGCGGATCAATCCGCTTTTTCAATACTTCTATAATTTCCCCGGTAATTCCAGGGCGCTTTTCCCTTTCATCCACTCTTACTTTATACAGCAGCTCTGAGCCGCCTTTGAGGTCCAATCCTAGTTTAATTTTGCCCTTTGATACGTGCTCGACTACCTTGTTACGGATATGTTTGCCGTCTTTATCCGTTTCTTCACTAACAATCGTTTCACGAACGACAGGGTTCGTTATGAAAAACCGTGTCCACGATCTTTCTATTGCTGTCCGTTCGGCTATCTTGCCATCAATCTCTTTAACGTGCTCCTTGATCAAAATCTTTTCTGATGGTGGATACAAAACCATAATACCGATAGCAATGACTACCGCAATAATAGGTATCCTCCATCGTAAGTTCTTCGTCATTTCTTTCTCCTCAACCGGCTCCCTTTCCGTTGTGTATGGTAAACTGTCAATTTCATAAATAGTGATGTATGCTTACTTCGTTTCTTTTCCTTGCAAAGACTCTTTTGCCTCTTCTGTGTCGTCGTCATGAGAAACCTCTAATACCGTAACAATTGCACTCCTGTCAACCTTGATCTTTATATCTTTGGCATCGTCTATACGAAGAATAACCTCATGCTCTCTGACAGAGGTAACAAGTCCATGGACTCCACCAGCGGTTACGACCCGATCGTTTTTTTTAATCCTGGACAACAATGCCTTCCGCTCTTTTTCCTTTCTTTTTTGCGGTCTCAGGATCAGAAAATACATTACAACAAACATAAGGATAAACGGAAGTACCATGGACAGCATTCCACCCGGCGATGACTGTTTTCCGGCTGCTTGCAATAGAAAAAACATCATATTCCTCCTACTCTTTATTAAAAAGTTTCATTCAAATAACTATTTCCCAATCTGTCTTATACCCCTCATGCTGATTAATTAGGCCTTCGGCGACTTTCCCCCCTGTTTCCCCCCGTGAACGGGGGGATTATGGGGGGTAATTGAAATTCCTATACATTAAATTAGGTTGGGTTTTAAAAGACAAAAACCCAACGACTTTTTTCTTTGAATTTATCTTTTGAGACGTAGCGCCGATCCCTTGTGGCCGGCCAATTGCTTGGGTTAAACCCCAGCGCTACAATTCACATCGAAATTCCTTTACTATTCAATCAGACTGTCTTGATAAAAAATCGACCTTAAAATTTTTAAATTCACCATTCACAATGGATTCCCTTATTTGCTGCATCAGCGTTTGAAAAAAAAATATGTTATGTAATGAAATTAAAGTCATCCCTAAAATTTCATGCGCCAAAAACAGATGCCGCAGATATGCCCTCGAAAAATTGTGACATGTATAACAGCTGCACGTCCTATCTAAAGGGGTGGCATCTTCCTTATATTGACTATTGAGTATTTTCACTCTTCCCGTGCTGGTAAAGGCGCACCCATTCCTCCCATTGCGCGTGGGAACCACACAATCAAACATATCGATCCCGCGTTCTACCGCATTCAGTATATCCACGGGAAACCCAACACCCATCAAATACCGGGGTCTATCCGGTGGTAAATAATCTACGGTATAGTCAAGTACTTCGTTCATAAGGATTGTTCCTTCACCAACGCTGAGTCCACCAATTGAATATCCCTCAAAATTCATTTCCACGAGGTTTTTGGCACATTCAATACGAAGTTCCTTGAATACACTTCCCTGAACAATACCAAAGAGCGTTTGCTGCCGATTTTTGTGGGTATTCATGCAACGCGCTGCCCACTCCAGGGTTCTTTTTACTGCCACATTTGCCCTGTCCTGTTCGCAGGGATACGGCACACATTCGTCAAACGGCATAATAACGTCTGCCCCGATATCATTTTGTATTTGCATCATCTTTTCAGGGGTGAGGAAAAACCTTGTTCCGTCGACAGGGGATTGGAATTCCACGCCGTTGTCCGAAATCTTTGTCAGACCACTGAGGGAAAAAACCTGGTATCCACCGCTATCGGTGATAACTGCGCCATCCCATCCCATAAACTTATGGATACCGCCTGATTGTTTAATAATGTTCTCCCCTGGTCGTAAACAAAGATGATACGCATTACACAAAATAATCTTTGTATGAGTCTCCTTTAGTTGCTGCGGCGTTAACGTTTTGACCGTTCCTTGTGTACCAACCGGCATAAAAACCGGCGTAGGAATATGATGATTCGCAAATCGTAACTCACCACACCGGGCTTTTGTTTGCTTATCGACTGCCAGACATTTAAAAATCAAAATACCTCCTTACAGAGGCATCAATAGACTCGAACCAATTCTATCTTTGGATAGTAATGTCTCAAAATGGCAGTCCACTGAAAACCCTTTTGGGCCATGGCCTGAGCGCCATATTGGCACAGTCCTACGCCATGTCCCCAACCCCTTCCCGAAAAGGTAATGCTTTTTCCATTGCTCTTCGCCTGAAAGGAGGTGCTTAACAAATTGTTCGGACCAATCAGCAATCGAAAATCATTTGCATTCATTTCTTTCGTTCCGTTAGCAGAGGTAATTTCAACTCGCGAACCATGGTTGCCGGCACCTGGATTAACCGTCCTTACGGCACGTATGCTGGAAATGGACACATTGGCCTCCTGTAATTTTTTTTCAATGGCTGATTTACTGATATCCTTACTCCAATGGGAATGTTTGGAGTTGTTGCAATAATTACATTCCACTCCGCTGAGGGGTGGTATACTGTCTTTCTCAAATACATGGTGAACATCTTCCGTATGTCCTCCACACGTACTATGGAAATAAGCAGGGAAAATATTCCAATTATAAACCATCACGATCCCTTTCGTGTCCTGCACGATTTTGATAATCCGACTTGTTTCATTGGCCACACCTCGATATGCGAGTTCTAACATATCCAGATGGTAAACATTATCCCGATTTACCTTTTTTTTATACATCGCATAGGTTCTTGCCGTTACTGCCTGAGCGCACAGGGCGTCATCATTCCATGTTTGTGGCATTTCACTCCCAAGGACACCGGCAATAAAACTTTCCAAATCTATTTCTTCAATCACGGAGAATTTGTTATTCAATTGCTGTACTATTCTTATTTCACCGCGATATCGTACATTATTTAATTCAATTCCCCCATCTTGTTGGGTTACAATCCTTAATTCACTATAGTTATAATGTTTATTCCCAATATTGATACCGCCGTCACTTATTGATAGGGTGCACTTTCGTAATCCTTGCCCTTGATCTATAACGTTTGTTAAACTACCGGTAATCTGATAACATCCAGTGATTGCCACCTGTGCCTCACGCTTATCATTTATGAGAAGCACACGTATAACGGGTATTTTATCCATAAGGGGTCCGTAATCATGGACTCCATCTTGAACCACCGTCCTGTCTCTGTGGCACGAAAGAGGAATTCCTGCGGAAATGATTGGCAATATTGTGGCAAACATCAAAAAAAATACCCTATCCATTCATCTTATTTCCGTTATAAAAGGTGACATACCTACATCTGTTTTATAACAGCACTGCAGACACCCCCCAAGGTACAAATCAATGTGTGGTATCTGACAGAGTAGCAGAAAAAGAATCACCCTCTCCTCTATCAAAACAGTCGCATCGTTGTAACGTATTTTTGATATTGAAAACATTTCGGGTGTTTTCTTTCGCCTTTTTATCCAGATTGTTGCCCTTATACAATTCTCTGGTAGTGTCTTTGTATCGCTCATATTCGCTGAAGACACAGCCACAATATCCCTGCCGGTAAATCATCTTTTTTTTGGCTATATCATGGCTACACTCAGACAAATAACGGTAATCTCGATAGACAAAATCAATGCCGGATTCATATGCTAGATTTTCTGAAAACCTCTTTAACTGTTCGTGATTTTGATAGACACTGAATAACATGGTTGAGGTAAAGGCATCAAATCCGTTTTCCCGTGCATATGCCGTTGTAAATCTAAGTCTCATGGTATAACAATCGGCACACCGGTCATTGCCCGCATGATCAACCTGCTTCAAATATTCCCGTAAACCATACTCCTCACAGTAAATTACCGGAATAGGATCGCTTTCCTGAAATACGCGCAGCGCCTTTAACCGCCGCCGAAACTCAAGCAATGGATGTATATTTGGATTATAAAAGAGCCCTGTTACCGTAAAGCCTTCTTTTCTCAGTTCATGCAATGGCGCACAGAGACAGCATGCGCAACAAATATGTAACAAAAGATTCATAAGACTCCTTTAAAATAATCTTTTCTGGAGCCCCGTTTCTGAGTGACATTGAAATCCTAAATGTTCATAGGCCAGTTTGGTGGCAATCCTTCCCCGCGGAGTCTTATCCAGATATCCCCTTTGAATCAAATACGATTCATACACTTCTTCGATGGTGTCTTCTTCTTCACTTACCGAAACCGCGATAGTTTTCAAGCCAACGGGACCACCATACCGGATAAGGGTTTCCAGTATCTTACGGTCCATTTCTCCCAAACCATTTTCATCCACCCCTAACATCTGTAAACCCATGTGGGCGACCTCTTCATTAATTATGTCGTTCCCGCGAACCTGGGCAACATCCCGAATACGTCGTAAAAACCTGTTTGCTATTCGGGGGGTGCCACGGGACCTTTTTGCAATAATTTCAGCCCCTTTTTCGTCTATCCGGATAGAGAGAATATGGGCAGAATTCCACACAACTTTATACAGGTCAGCCCACGGATAGAATTCTAATTTTTCCAGTACGCCAAAGCGGGAACGGAGCGGTGCCGTAAGCAACCCTTCCCGGGTCGTAGAACCGACAAGCGTAAACTTTGGCAAATTGATTTTTACCGATCGTGCCTTAGGTCCCTGGTCAATAAGAATGTCAATATAGAAATCTTCCATTGCCGAATAGAGGTACTCTTCAACCGTCGTGTTCAACCTATGGATTTCATCAATAAAAAGAATATCTCCGTGTTGTAAATTTGTAAGAATACCGGCAAGATCCATGGGTTTATCGAGAATGGGGCCGGAAGTTGTCTTAATCGAGGTATTAATTTCGTTAGCGATAATTTGAGACAACGTTGTTTTTCCCAGGCCGGGAGGGCCGGAAAATAATATATGGTCTAATGGCTCTCCTCGTTTCTTTGCGGCTTCAATATAAATGAGCAGATTTTCCTTTATGCGATCCTGTCCAATGAAATCACTGAACCTCTTTGGCCTGAGCGTAAAGTCCAGATTTTTATCTTCAACCATCGGTGTGGAAGATAAAATATCTTCTTTTATCATAACCTATATCCTACCGTGAGATTTTATTCGCACGCTGTGACGACAATCAGGCTTTGTATTTTAGCGCCTCCCTTACAAGCACTTCGACATTATCAATGGTCCTCAACTTTCTTATCGCTTCGCTTACGGCATTTTCAGCCACTGGCCGTCCATAACCTAAAGAAACCAGGGCCATAACGGCATCAGATACCAGCGCCTTTTGTCCGGTATCTATGCCTGAAGGCATGGCAGGTGTAATTTCCTTTATAATTCCCTTGAGTTCCAGGATGATCCGTTCGGCTGTTTTCTTACCCACTCCCTTGATTTTTTCCAAGGCCTTTGCATCTTCGCGGGCAACGGCGTCTTTAATATCGTCCACACAGCTGCCGGAGAGTATGGTGATTGCCGTAGTAGGCCCTATGCCATTCACCGAAAGCAACAATTGAAATAAATTTCTTTCTTCTCCTGTTGCAAACCCAAAGATTTTTATCTGATCTTCCTTGATAAATAACTGGGTAAGGATGGTAACCTCTTCGTGACTGGGTATCTTTTCGAAGGTAGATAATGGGATGTGTAATTGATAACCAATGCCAGCTACTTCCAAGATAAGTCTTGTGGGAGATTTACTAACCACCCGCCCTCGGATGTAATCTAACATGCACACACATCCCCAGATATCGCAATCATGCCATCCGAAATATTGTTTAAAGAGGCTACTCTGTAAGGCCTCCGTCCAAACCTGAGTTATCGTTGCCAACGGTTTTTAGAATCAGACCAATCTCGGATAACCTGTCGCATATCTCGTCGATATAATTTTGTTTTATCCCCATTTGATCTAACTCTATTTCTGTCTTTTCTGTAAGGTCTTTGATTGTTTCAATACCGGCCTTACTCAAGGCATTCCTGCAACGAGTGGAGAGCCCAAGTTCCAAAACAGTTTTCATGGAGTCCGTCTTCTTTTCTGCATTTTTACTCCCAAAAACCTCAGTTTCACGGTCGCTTTCCAATGCCTGCCCCAAACGTAATCCTTTTTGCGACAAAATAGCCTTAATTTCGTTGAGTGAGGTTTCTCCAAAGTTCTTAAAAGAAAGGAGATCGATCTCGGTAATTCTTGTAAGGTCCCGCAGCGTGCGAATGTTCATTTTCTCAAGGCAGTTTTTGCTTCTTACCGAGAGTTCAAAATCTGAAATGGGGATATTCAGCACTTCGCTTTCCTTCCCTTGTTTTTTTGAAATCTCCTCATCATAATACATGTTCATGGAGGCTCTCGCATCCTTTAAAAATAACAAGGCGCGGGGATTGTTCGGTTCGGCATCTAAAACTGTTTCAAAACAATATACCGCATCATCAAAGTTGCCTTTATCTTCGTACAATATTCCCAGATTGATAAATGCATTCTTATGGTTAGGGCATAAATTTATGCACCGCTCGTAGTATTCAATGGCTTTTTCGTCTTCTCCATTGAGATCGTAATTAAAAGCCATACGGAATAGAGATTTTGCATAGTTTGGGTCTATTCGAAGTGATTGTTCATAATGATTGAGTGCATCATCGTATTCTCCAAGGACATCCAGACAATGTCCCAATTGATAATGGAATTCTGGATCCTTCCCGTGTGATTGGGAGAAACTTTTGATGATCTTCAATGCATCTTCGTTCTTGTTAGCCAGCCTTTTGGTTTCTGCGATATCCATGCAAATATCAAATTCTTCGGTATCCGTTTTTTTGGCTCGTTCAAAACATTCCAAAGCCTGGTCGTAATCGCCTAATTCCTGATAGCATTTACCCAAATAATAAGCACCAATTTTCCTTGCTTTGACCTCTTTCAGGAATTCGGAAGCCTCTTTTGCATTTCCGACAATCCATTCTGATATCCCCAATAAAAGGGTTACGTCCTTGGCTTCGGCCCCGTCATGCCCCTTTTTTGTACTGAGCCTTAGTGAGGCAATCTTTGCATCCAGCTTTTCCCGCACTTCTCTGGAACTATACACCTGTTCCTTGATAGAAGAGATGGTTTCCCTTGATAATGTTTCCACTTCTAGCAGTTTATCGATATCTACATCAGCAACTATTGTAGGCATTTTATTGTTAAACCTCCGCCATTGCATAAAAATACATTCTATTAAACAAACGATATCTTTGGATGCTGGAGTGTAACAAACCCCCAGCAGAAATTCAAATAAATTTTATCACACCAGTTCATGATAATTCTATTATTTCTCTTGCTTTAATAATTATTTTTTGCTAATATTTTTTCATGTGGTTGGGTCGTTTTACAAAGCCGTTTCTCATGATAATAAAAGGCTACAAGGGCTAATACCTCGTAGCCTTTTTGTTTTTTATTGAATTTTTCAAATGTGAGAGGAGGTGATTTTCAGAATGGCAACAGGAACAGTAAAATGGTTCAATGACAAAAAGGGATTTGGTTTTATTTCCCAGGATAATGGCCAAGATGTGTTTGTACACCAAACCGCTATCCAAGGTGAGGGTTTTAGAACCCTTGCAGAGGGAGACAAGGTGGAATTCGAAGTCATTAAAGACCAGAAGGGTTACAAAGCTACAAAAGTCGTTAAATTATAAAAATTTATTTAAAGAAGCACACTCTTATATTATAGCATAATTGTCTTTGGTTGGCTGGAGTTTAAAAATATGGAGTTGTCACTTAATTATAATTGCGACATCAAACCCCCAATATCTGTGTAAGATATTGGGGGTTTTTGTTTCCGGGCTATTGATATTGTAGAGTTTAATAAGTCTTCTTGTTTAAGGTAGCCAATACCTTTTCATATTTCTTATATATTTTCTTTTCATGTTTTATCGCGTCTTTAACAATTCTGTGTAAAAAAGCCTTTACGAATGGGTCTGTTTCCTCCTCAGCCAACTTGGTGTATTTTTCCTGCAAATCTCGTTCGCCTTTTGCTACCATATCAATCGCGTCTGTTAGATTCATTGTTTGCGTCTCCTTTCATGCATTTTTCTCATTCAAAACACAATATGTGGTGTTCAATTTACCAAATGCAACCACAAATATCAATATTCTTTCAGATAAAGTCGGTTGAACCCGTGGAATACAGTAACAAACATCAACATTTTTTATTGAGATCTTGTTCATTCATCAAAATATTTTTTATTGACAACGGGTGAAAAAAATTTTTAAATTGCCGAATCTTATGTGAGAAAAGGAGAATAAAACTATGAAACATTGGACAAGAGTAGTAGTACCTTTTGTAATAATTCTTAATTGCATTACTCTTATGGCAGGAGAGTTTCCTGTTGCTGCAACAGAAGATCAAAGAACCGCTCTTGCAGAGTTACAAAAGATATCTTCGAAAAATTTTAGTATGAAATGGGATGAGCGCCGGGGTGTTGCGAAATTTCTTTCGGGAGAGCTTACAGAACCCCCAGCGCTGCCTGAAGAAGCATTAGCCGTAGGCTTCATTAAGAAGTACAAGATCCTATTGGGAATACAAGACCTGGAAAAAGACATAGAATTAGAAAGTATCAAAGCAGTACCTGAAGGATATTATATCACCGTAAAGCAAAAAAAAGGCGGGCTTGAGGTCATAGGTGGTAAAATTACCGTACGGATAATTAAAGGGGTCATCACCACGGTAGCAAACTATTTTGAACCGAATATCCCGGTTAAAACAGCACCGACTCTTTCCCCTGCAGAAGCAGAGGAAAAAGCCAGGGAGGAACTGGATATTGATGAAAAGGTCGTCACCGCGAACCTGGCAATTTTTCATTGGGAAGGGAAATTCTATCTTACTTACAGGATAGATTTTTCGTTTAATCCTTATCCGGAACCATCACGTTATCGTGTTTATATTGACGCACATGACGGCACCATCGTCCTCATGGAAAACAGGGTTATGCATGCTGGTGCTGCTGTTGGATCTGGCATTGGTATTGATGGAAAGTTAAAGAGTTTTGACACGTACGAGCAAGGCGGTATTTTTTATCTCGGTAACGCCCCTCTTAGCAACACGACTTCCATAACAATAAAGACTTATACTGCGAATAATATCAAAACCCTTCCGGGAAACCTAATGAAGGACTCAAACAACTCTTGGGAAGACCCCGCAGGGGTAGACGCCCATTTTTACGGAAACTACGTCTTTGATTTCTACAAAAACAACTTCAGTAACTTTTCCTGGTTTGTTGGTAGTGGTTTCGACTCTGTTAACGGCCTGATATCAACCGTTCATTATGGAACCAATTATGACAATGCATTCTGGAACGGAACTCAGATGGTCTATGGAGATGGCGGCAATGATTTCCTCCCTTTTTCAGGGTCGCTGGATGTTGTTGCCCACGAGATCACCCATGGTGTCACGGAGGCAATAAATAACCTCGTTTATAGCCAGGAACCAGGAGCACTGAATGAATCATGGTCAGATGTTATGGGGATGTTTGCATCGATCGATTACGGAGACGACCTCCCTTACTGGATGGCAGAAAATATTCTGAAGAATAATAAAGGACCATACTATGCCATGAGAAGACTGGATGACCCCCCCTTCAGAACCGATAGTTATCCCGAAAACAACTATAACCCCCAAGATCCTTTGAATAGTTGGGGTCAGCCTGAGCATACTTCAGAACAGTATCGTGCAGCCAGCTGGCCATGGACCGACAATGGCGGCGTCCACGAAAACTCTGGCATTCCCAATAAGGCAGCGTATCTGATTACCACACATGCGAACGTTGGCGCTGAAAAGGCAAAACAAATATATTATTATGCCATGTTTTACCTTTCAGCCAACTCTCAATTTGTTGATGCCAGGGATGCCGTGGAACAGGCCACGATAGATCTTTATGGCATCGGGAACGAACTTACTACCGTACGAGCTGCCTTCGACGCAGTCGGTATTCAGTAAGTTGAAAAACCATTGGGGAATGGGGTCTCCCTATAGCCCGACCGGCACAAAGCTTGGTGTAATTGGTGTAAAAGGAAAAACAGGGTTTCACTTTGACTTTCAATCATTGAAAGATAATATTTATGAATATGATTAACTATGTTTCGAGATGGCTATAATAGCAGGTATTGATGAATCCGGCTATGGTCCCGTACTTGGACCACTGGTAACTACCATAGCTGCTTTTTATGTACCGGATGAGAAGATTGATCATTCATTGTGGGAACTATTACAGGATGCTATTTCAAACGATCTCAAGGGCAGAAATCAGCGAATTGCTGTCCGGGATAGTAAAAAACTCTATCGGACACACCATGACTTAGGCTTACAACCATTGGAAGTAGGCGTTCTTTCGTTCCTTGAATCAAAAGGCTTAAACATCACTTCCTTTTATCAACTGCTTGACAGCCTGTCGTACCATAATATCAGAGGTCTCAGCCGCTATCCATGGTACGACGGGAAAGATTATCCGCTGCCTTTAACCACAAATCGTGTCGTTCTCTTAAATGGTGCAGATGCTTTAAATCATGCTTTTTGTAAACAAGATGTGCGGTTTTTCCACGTAAGCAGTTGTGTTGTCCCGGTACAGGAGTTTAACGAACAGGTACTGCTCTTTCGAAATAAATCTATCGTCTTATTTAAAGCATGCGCAGAACTTGTTTCCCGACTGTGGAATTTATCTAACGGGCACATACGTTTAATTGTTGACAAGCAAGGGGGCAGAAATACTTATACCAACTTACTGAAAGAGCAATTAGCACTTGCAGATATCCGTGTTTTAAAGGAGGGAGATAAAATTTCAACATACGAAGTAAATACGGCACGTAAGAAAATGACGATATCCTTTGTGGAAAAAGGCGAAGATATGTGTATGGCAGTAGCCCTTGCTTCGATGTTCAGTAAGTATATTCGGGAGCTGTTTATGCGATTGGAAAATCAATATTGGGTTCAGCTTCTCCCCGGTTTGAAACCAACGGCTGGGTATTATCGTGATGCGCAGCGATTTTTAGCTCAGATTGCGCCGGTTAAACAAAGAGAAAAAATTCAGGATGATATTCTCATACGTATTAGATAGATCGCTTTGAGCGATAACCATCAGCAGCCTCTGTTAGCTGCTGGCAGCTGAAATGATGTTTTTAACGATGAAAGGAGTTTTGGGAAGAGATGACAGTAAATGTGGCAGTAGTTGGTGCGACAGGAGCCGTAGGCGAGGAATTTCTCAGAATACTGGAAAGTAGAAAATTCCCGGTGAAAGAATTGAAGTTGTTAGCCTCTAAACGTTCTGCCGGGAAAAAGATGCGGTTTTACGGATGTGACTACACCGTACAGGAACTGACGAAGCATTCATTTCAAGGCATAAAGATTGCCCTTTTTAGTGCTGGAGGAAGCATCAGCAGGGAATATGTACCGTATGCTATCGAGAGTGGCGCCGTTTGTGTGGATAATTCCAGCGCCTTCAGAATGGATGATGACGTCCCTTTGGTAGTGCCCGAGGTGAATCCACAGGATATTGCGAAGCATCACGGCGTGATTGCCAACCCGAATTGTTCCACCATTCAGCTGGTGGTTGCCTTGAAACCAATCCATGATGCCGTAAGGATAAAGAGGATTGTTGTGTCAACGTACCAGGCAGTATCCGGTGCAGGGCTGAAAGCAATTGATGAACTTCAAAAGGAGACGGCAAGCATTCTGTCCGGGCATGAAGGTTTTAAAAGAAATCTGTTCCCTTACCAGATTGCCTTTAATGTATTGCCTCAGATTCCCCAGAGCAATGCGTTTCTTCCTAATGGGTATACATCAGAAGAGATGAAGATGGTGAATGAGACCAAAAAGATCATGGGTGACAATAGCATCAGGGTGACTGCAACTACTGTACGTGTGCCTGTTATTCGCAGTCATAGCGAGTCGGTAAATATAGAAACAGAGAGAAAAATCACCGCAGCGGCAGTAAAGAAGCTTCTTTCAACGGCGCCGGGCGTTAAATTAGTGGATGACACAGCCAATCAGTTGTATCCATTAGCAACCATGGCTGCGGGGAAAGATGAAGTTTTCGTGGGCCGTATTCGTGAAGACGAATCTATTGATCATGGAATCAATATGTGGGTTGTAAGCGACAACCTCCGAAAAGGTGCCGCCCTCAACGCCATCCAGATTGCGGAGAAACTGTTGTGATGAACAGGGTATGCAAAATATAGGATGTAGTATTTCGGTTGAGTTTCGCTTACGCACTACCCAACTTACAAAACTGGTAGCCTCAAAGGCAGGCAGGTAGCTAACGAAGCCTGATGCTAAGCTCAGCGAGTCAAACCACTGAATGACTTCACAGAGCCAATAACCGATTTGTAAATCTCAAACTCTGGCCTGTTCAAATAGCACAAAGTGGTTCGATTTCACTGCAGTGCGCTGTTAGGCATTTTTTTCATGTTTTGTTTCCTCAGCCCACTTCTCTATTACCCTATACCCCAAATACTCACTCACATTGTCGGCAATATCAAAAGCCGTTACACCCGGTAATTCTTGAAATGACACAGGAAATACCCCGGCTCGTAAATAATAGCCCACTGGGGCTTCGTTTGGATCATAGTCAGAAACAATAGGAAGTGTGCACCTCATGCGAAAATTCATTGTGCCGCGGTTCAGCGGCGGCTGGGCAAGCAGGCGCTGCCAATAGGTGATCCACAAGAAACGGAATACGTAGCGCGGGTGGTTTATCCCCCGCCAATATTGCTAACGAATGGGGCAGACCACAAGGGATCGGCTCTACATTTTTCAAAATACTAAATTGTTACAAAGAATTTACACCAAGGGAGGAAAAAATTATGTTTGGAAGTTTTCGAAAGCCTGATTAAATTTGGCTATGATTATCTTTATGAAAACGCCTCCTGGTTGCTGCGTCCCAAAGACGTAATCAAAATGGAATGATAGATCTTTGGGGGAGATTATGAAAGTATTTGACCTGTTTCAGGAATTGTGTTAGAATTCCTCAATTAAAATTCCAAGGAGAAAGGGCGAAGGGGAGAAGTACAAGGGCATACGGAAGACTTTTCCATTTCTCTCTTTCTCCTTAATCTTTTTCACGGATATTGTGCATTTTTAACGTATTCTGTTTTTTGGAGAAAAATAAAACGTATGGCCGATGAATTAACCTATGCATTGATTACTCCTTACAGCCTTTTAAAAAGCCGTACCGGCGGTATTTTGGGCCGTTTGCTTTCATTGACAAGCCTGGATTTTGTGGGCGTAACCATGTTTGCGCCGAGCGATGCCTTTGTCGATAAATATTGTGCGACCATCGAGGAACAAGACTGCAAACCGTCCTGGAAAAAGGTCATGAAAGACTATATCAACAGTAATTTCCGGAAGGTGAACAAGTTTGGAATTACCAACCGGATGGTATTGCTTTTCTTTAAAGGTCCCCGCGCCCTCGAAAAGCTGAAGGATGACGTGATCGGACCGATTACCAGTTTCCAGGGACACACAATTCGGGGCAGCTTCGGAGATTTTGTAGAGAGTTCGGATGGCAAAATCGAATATTTTGAACCGGCGGTGGTATCCGCGGCAGACCATCGCACGAACGACAAACAATTAGCCTTGTTTGCCGAATATTTGCCAAGTGATGGGGGTGTTTTGGAGGATATTGTAACATTTTCCGAAGGGGTGAAGGCGGAAACAACCCTGGTCATTCTCAAGCCCTTTGAGGAACAGAGTCCGTTGCCCGGTAATATGATTGATATGTTTTCAAGAACGGGTTTGTTTATTGTCGGGGTAAAGCTATTAAGGATGAGCATTGCCCAGGCGGAGGATTTTTATGGCCCGTTAATCAACATCTTCCGGGAAAAATTAAAGCCCAAGCCGGAAAAGATCGCTGAAAAGCTCAAAGAAAGTTTTAAGCCAGCCTTTGCCTTTGAAGTGCCGAATGCGATCGTTCATGACCATGCGGTGCAATTGTCAGAACAACTCAAGGATATGAATGCCAGGAACGAATTTAACAAGATTGTGCAGTACATGACGGGGTTGGATCCTGAAAAATCAAGTCCGGCGGAAAAGAAAAAACCAGGAACCGCCCGATGCCTTGCCCTGTTGTATCGCGGCCCGGATGCCATTCATAAAATACGAAATATACTCGGCCCCACGGATTCAAAGAAAGGCGAACCAGGCAAGGTCCGCAGGATTTACGGCGAGGATATCATGAAAAACGCGGCGCACGCCTCAGATGCCGTTGAAAATGCAGAACGTGAACGAAAGATTATCGGGTTGTGGGATAATAAAGGCCCCTGCGAGCTGAAAGAGATGATCGAAAATTATTTGCGGTCAAAGTAAGTATGCTGATACACAAGATACCGGTAGGACCTTTACACGTGTGTTGTTACATTGTCATGGATAAGGACGCTGCTGAGGCGATGGTTGTCGATCCCGGCGCAGATGCGGGAACGATTATCGCTTTTCTGAAAAAGAAACGGCTGCTTCTGAAAAATATCGTAATTACCCATGGACATGGTGACCATATTGGCGCCAATGCTGAGCTCAAAAAAGCCTTTCCTGATGGGCAAATCTGTGTTCATGAAGCAGACCAGGATATGCTCCCGTACCCGGCAAAAAACCTTTCCATCCTTGCCGCTTTTTATGGGGGCACAACGGTGAGGTCGCCTATGGCAGACCGATTGCTGAACGATGGAGATACGGTTACCGTCGGAAAACATGCCTTTGAAATAATTCACACACCCGGACACACGCCGGGTGGAATATGCCTGTACTATAAAAATCCGGATCATGAAAACCCCCCTGTCCTGTTTTCGGGGGACACCCTTTTCAAAGAAGGGGTTGGCAGGACAGATTTCCCAGGTTGTAATGAAAAAAAACTCATACAAGCCATTAAGGAACGATTGTTTGTGCTGGACGAAAAAACCATCGTGTATCCCGGTCACGGGCCGTCAACGACAATAGCAGAAGAGAAGAAAAACAATCCTTTTGTTGCTGAGGTAATGCTCCATGGTTGAAAGAAGAGAAAATATAAAAGAATTATTTATAGAAGAAGAGATGAAGGATTCGTATCTGAGCTATGCCATGAGCGTCATCATGAGCCGCGCACTTCCGGACGTCAGGGATGGGCTGAAACCATCACAGAGGCGCATCCTGGTGGCCATGAATGATCTCGGTCTCGGCCCCCGTTCTAAATTCAGGAAATGCGCCAAGATTGCAGGCGATACAACAGGTAACTATCATCCCCACGGGGAACAGGTGGTGTATCCAACCCTCGTCCGCATGGCGCAGGATTTTAATTACCGGTATCCGCTGGTTGAGGGACAGGGGAATTTTGGCTCTATTGATGGTGACCCGCCAGCGGCAATGCGTTACACGGAAGCCCGCATGACCGAAGCAACGATGATTATTATGGAAGATTTGGAGAGGGAAACCGTTGATTATGTGCCCAATTATGACGATACCCGGACGGAGCCGGTTGTTCTTCCTTCGAAATTTCCCAATTTACTGTGTAACGGATGCTCTGGTATAGCGGTTGGGATGGCCACAAGCATTCCGCCTCATAATGTCAATGAGATCTGCGATGGAGTTATCGCAGTTATTGATAACGCAGAGATTACCGTTGATGAATTAATGAAGATTATCAAGGGTCCTGATTTTCCCACCGGGGCCTTAATCTGCGGTATGGAAGGGATCAGGGAAGGATACAGAACCGGGCGCGGAACGATTATCGTCAGGGCACGAGCTCATACAGAAACGTCCAAGAGCGGGAGGAAAAGCATTGTTGTGACGGAGATACCTTATCAGCTAAACCGGGACAATATTCTGGAGCGAATTGCTGAATTGGTGAGAGAAGACCAGATTAAGGGCATTTCGGATATCCGCAATGAAAGTGATCGCGATGGAAGCCGTCTGGTCATTGATCTGAAGAAAGGGGAGGATGAAGAAGTTGTTTTAAACCAGCTCTATAAACATACCAAACTCCAGGATAGTTTCAGCATCATCATGATTGCCCTGATCAACAATCGGCCGGAAACGCTCAACCTGAAGCAGATGCTGGTTTACTATATCGAGCATCGAAAGGTTGTTATCATACGCAGAACGAAATATTTGCTGGAAAAGGCACAAGCCCGCGCCCATATCCTGGAAGGGTTGCGGATCGCCCTGCAAAATATTGACAGAATCATCCAGTTGATCAAGACCTCCGATTCCATTGAAACGGCGCGGCGGGGACTCATGAGTGAATTCTCCCTCTCGGAACTTCAGGCAAACGCCATTCTTGACATGAAACTCCAGAGGTTGACGGGGCTTGAACAGGGAAAGATCGAGGAAGAGTATAAAAAGTTATGCGCCGATATTAAGGGGTATCAGGCGATCCTGGCCAATGAGAAGCTGGTGCTGGACATTATCAAAAAAGACGTGGAGGAAGTGAAGGAACGCTTCGGAGACAAACGCCGCACGGAGATCGTTGGCGCCGTTACTGATCTGAATATAGAAGACCTCATTGCCGAGGAAAATGTTGCCGTCATTATCAGCCACGAAGGGTATATTAAGCGATTGCCCCTGACCGCTTACCGGAAACAACACCGCGGCGGCAAGGGTGTCTCCGGCGCCGATATGAAGGAAGGGGATTTCATAGAGCATCTCTTTGTGGCTTCAACCCATGATTACATCCTGTTTTTTACCGACCAGGGCAGGGTTTACTGGCTCAAGGTTTACGATGTGCCGCAAATGGCCAGAACGGCCAAAGGAAGGGCGCTTATCAATCTGCTTGAGTTAAAGGAAGATGAAAACGTAACTTCTCTCATTCCCGTAAGGGATTTTGACGAACGGCAGCTGGTGATGGCGACCAGGAATGGGATTGTTAAAAAGACGGTATTACGTGCGTATGGTAATCCGAAAAAGGGCGGCATTATTGCTATTAACCTGGATGAGGGAGACAAGCTGATCGGCGTTAAATTAACCCATGGGAAACAGGATATCATCCTGGGCACCGAACAGGGAAAGGCCATGCGTTTCTCCGAAGAAGATGTCAGGACCATGGGGCGCGTAACTCACGGGGTGAAAGGAATCACCCTCAAGGAGGGTGATAAAGTCAGGGACATGGTAATCGTAGACGAGCAGGCAACGCTGCTGACGGTTTGTGAAAAGGGGTTTGGAAAGCGCACCGATTTTGCTGAATATCCCGTTCATCGCAGGGGTGGACAAGGCGTCATTAATATTAAAACCACCGACAGGAACGGAAAGGTTGTGGCACTGATTGATGTAAGAGACGAAGACGAGCTGATCATGATTACCGCACGGGGACAGGTAATTCGTACACCGGTAAATACCATTCGCTCCATCGGAAGGAATACCCAGGGGGTTACGCTCTTTTCTATAGAGGAAGGAGACAAGCTGGTTTCCGTTGCTCGTGTTGTGCCGGAAGAGACAAAAGAAGAACCTGGCACTGAAGAAACGGCAAGAGAAACGGATGAAGGAAAAGGTGACGATGGAGGCATCCAGGAGGACGCCCCTGAGTAAAACACACAAACGCCTGTCATGGTATTTTCTTTGCTTGAATTCAAAAATCATCGCATACTATTTTTCTTTATTGAGGAGGTGGAAGCTGAGTCCTGCTGGCGATTGTTGGTTACCTTTTCATGGGATTCCTAAAACCTTATCCCACCTTTCCACACAAACATTCCTGAAAAAGCACTGCACGAATGACCCGAAAATTCTCCCTATCGGCCTGTATTATTACGTTTAACGAAGAATCACGCATCCGCGATTGCCTTGAGAGTGTAAAGTGGGTCGATGAGATTATTGTGGTGGATTCATTGAGCACCGATAAGACGGTGGATATTTGCAGGGAATATACCCATCAGGTATATCAACGGGCATGGCCGGGAAATATCGATCAGAAGAACTACACCATTGGCCTGGCAAAGAGCGATTGGCTCCTGTGTCTGGATGCCGATGAAAGACTTTCGCCCGGACTTATGGAAGAAATTCAGAAAGCTATTCGTGACCCGGAGGATGTTCTGGGGTTCTTTTTCCCCAGGCGCAGTTTTTATTTAGGCCGGTGGATTTGCCATGGAGAGTGGTATCCTGATCACCAATTGCGGCTCTTCAAGAGGGGCTGCGGACAATGGCAAGGCACAAATCCTCATGGACGGGTTGTCGTGCAGGGGAAGACCAGGTATATGAAACACGATCTGTATCACTTCAATTATAAAAACTTTGCCCATCAGTTGAGGACGATAGATACCTATTCCACAATCTTTGCTGATGTTACGGCAGATCGTGGCAAGGGTTTTGGCCTGTTCAAACTGCTCTTTCAACCCCTGTATAAATTTATCAGAGGATATTTCTTCAAGCGGGGTTTTCTGGATGGTCTACCTGGATTTATTATTGCAACTTCGAGCGCCTTCTATATTTTTGTAAAACAGGTAAAGCTCTGGGAACGGCTACAGAACCGTGAGATAAAAAAAGCAGGCGAAAAGGGCAAAAGGTAGGGTGGCGTTCGATGCAATTCTTCCGGCAGGTAGTGAGTTTTTTTCGTTTCCCTTTTTCCGTACCGAACCCTTCTGCGTTTGACGGATACCTGTCGAGGACGATCGGCCGCGTTCACTGGCTTATCCATAGACAGCACTCTTTTCTTGTCCCATTTCTTGAGCAGATCAAAGATGCTACCACGGAGACCCTGCTGGCAACTCCCCTTTTCAGGCGGCACCAATATAAAAGGATGGGTGAATTTAAAATTACCCATGGAAGCGGGAGCGAGACATATCTCGTGAAGATATATAACTATCCCCGTCTGTTTCAAAAGATAAAGCAGTGCTTCAAGCACACACGGGGTTTTCACGAGTTTAACACAACCTATCTGGCAGCGATGAGAGGCGTCCCGGTAGAAGTGCCTGTTGCCTGCGGAGAACGAAAATATCTGTTTACAAAAGAGTCGTATATCATCATGAGAAAAATTGCGCATAGTCAGTCGATACGGGAATATTTTAGAGGCAATACCCTGCTGAAAGAAAGAAGGGATGTTTTGAAGGAATTCGGCAGGCTTGCAAAAAATATTCATGAAACAGGTGTGCAACAGGATGCGTTTTCACTGGATAATTTTTTGGTATATGATGAAAACGGAAGCAAACGGATCATCGTAATCGACTTTGAAATGGTTTCAGTTCACACAAAAAGCCTTCCGGAAAAGCTCTGTTTCTGGTATCTGGCGAAATTGAACCGCGAGAAAGCTAGTTTCACCAATACGGAACGGATCAGATTTCTCCGGTCGTACATTGGCAGCGATTTCAGCCGGTGTAAGAGAGCAGCACGGCGCATCGAGTCCACAACGGTGCAGATACAAAAGAAGGGAGCCAAAAAGTCATCAAGACTTTGCGTTCGTGAAAACAAGAAATTCGGCGTCTTCAAAAGCGCCCGGTTCTATGGATTTTACCGGAGGAATTACCCGGCAGAAACCCTGGAAAAGGCATTGCATACTATGGGAGAAACAGACCGTGACGACGTTTTGGTAAATCATCTCCGCATCGTACGGGTTTCTCAAAGCAGTCCATCGCGGACTGATTATCGCAGCATGAAACAATTATGGATGAATGCAAATGCCTTGTTTGCATTAAAAATTAACGTGCCCATCCCTGTGGGTGTCTTTACAAGACATTTTCCAGGTGGGCGGAACGAAGGATTCTTTATCTCTGAGATGCCGGATAACTGCATCCCCTTGAGTCGGCGCCCTGATTTGTTTTCTGATCAAAAGCTTTTATTTTCCCTGGCAAGGCTGGGAGAGCAAGTTTCACCCTTTGGCGTCTTGAATAAGAACTTGCGTTTTCAGGATATCCTTGTTCAGATGCAGGGTGACCGTCTTAAGTGTTATCTGGGAAATTATCATTCCTTTTCGATAAACCGGCTTCCGGGAGAAACAAACAAAACGGTCAATGCGCAGATAGTCAAATATCTATTCCAGACGAACCATGCGCCGGTATCGTAGTGATGCAAAGGCATTAAATAACCAAAAAATAAGATGGAGAATTTTAAAAATTGCAAGAAATCATACCCGCGTTAAAAGAATCAAGCCTGTTTTGTTCCATCGATGTTATTGAACTTATTAATGCAGATACGATCAAATTGTTGAAATTGAAAGGAAGGGGTAATTTGGATAGGAGTGACAACCCACAATTCCTCGGATGTGCTACTTTTCCATGCCATTTTTGAATTCCTCTATCTCTTTCCTTACAGGTTGCTGAGAATTTAATCGTAATGTTTCGTTCACGTGGTACAATGCCCTGGTAGAATTATGGAGATGCTCGCCATAAATAATACCAAGCATTTTATGAGATAACGGGTTATTTGTTTGATAATGAATTGATTGATGAAAGGCGTCTGCTGCTGCCTCATAATCCCCTTTCCGGTACAGAGCATTTCCCAGATAATAATATATCTCCCCATCGGTGGGATTATATTTTATGGCCTCTTTTAATTCAGAGATACCTTCATTTTCCATGCCTTTTGAAATATAAGCGTTTCCCAGGTTACAGTGGGCATTACTATCTTTTGAATTATATTGTAACGCTCGCTTGAGTTCTCTGATCGCACGATCGGTTGATCCGCGGGTTAAATGTACTCCGGCCAAATTGTTGTGTACGTCCGCATTGTCAAATCCAAGTGCGACAGCTTTGTTTAACTCATCGAGAGCCCTGACATAATTTCCTTTTTGTGCGTGGGCAATGCCGAGGTTATTATGTGCATTAGCCAGTTTCGGGTTAAGTCGGAGTGCAGTCTCGAATTCCACCATAGCATCTTCATATCTTTCCATACGCATATGAACAATTCCCAAATTATTGTGAGCATCGGCAAAGGCAGGGTCTAGCTCAATTGCTGTCTTGTATTCTGCCAGCGCTCTCTTGAAATCTCCCGTTTCCTTATAGGTATTACCCAGATTGTTGTGTATAAAGGGGATTACGGAGTTTATTTTTAATGCTTTTTTGAACTCGGCAACAGCCTCGCTATAATGCCTGTTCTCATAATACACAAGCCCAAGGTTGTCGTAATAATTGGGGTTAAAAGGGTTGCGCTGGATTGCTTTTTTGTAAGAGTTAATAGCTCTGTCGAAAAGATACCGGTTTTTGTATATGCCCCCGATATTATTATAGGCATCAGCATGACCCGGGTTGTAACGCAATACTTCCAGATATTCTTCGATGGCAGCCTCTGACTTGCCATTCCTTTCGTAGGCATTTCCCATGTTATAGTGCGCATCTACGTCTCTTGGATTTATTTCCATCGTCTTTTTGTATTCTGATTCGGCATAGTCATAGAACCCTTTTTTACTATATGAAACGCCAAGATTAATATGGGCTCGGGCACTCTCAGGCTCACGGTTGATCGTTGAATGCCAAAGGGTGAAATCTTCAAGCCATATCCCATTCCGGTGAATACTCATGATACCCGCCATAACGATAATTGCACCAAAACCTATCGTGACTAATTTATTTTTCACACGGTAGTTCTGAACAATGATACCAACAACCCCTGAGAAGCCCATAAGAGGAATGTAGAGATATCGCTCTGCCATAATATTTCCAAGGGGGATGATGTTTGAAACAGGCAAGAGCGTAATAAAGAACCATGATGCAAAAAACCAACATCGTTTATCATACCTGCACAGTTGTGTTATCAAGACAACTGCGGTAACAATCAAAAGCGCTGAAATTATCAAAGAAATATTCCCATTCGTTGCTGGTGGCACTACGTAATCTGCATTGAGGTCACAGGGGAAAAATAAGATCTTAAGATATGATGCAAGAACCTTGACCATGACAAATATATTGTCATGATACTGATCTAGCCTGATGTATATATGCCGGAACAGCGCGAAACGAATGAACAGATAAAAACCGGTAATGACAAGATAACCGAGATAAATACCCTTCATCCTTTTTGCAAATGCTTGCCGGGTAATGGTTGAAGAAAAACAAAAAAGATTATGTAATACAAGAAGGATGGGCAAGGTAACTGACATCTCTTTTGAAAAGAGGGACAGGAGATATGAAAATAAGCTTCCGGTATAATACAGCAGGAATTTTCCCGGTGATAAAGGTTTTTTGTCAGCTTTCAGGAACAGAATAAAAGAAATTAGGAAAAAGAGCGCTGCCAGGAGATCCTCTCGGTAACTAATAGAATTCACCGTCTCGGTAAGTACCGGATGGGTGGCAAACAGTAATGCTGCTATGAAACTGAAGGTGTTTACTCTCACAACGTGCTTAAGAAACAGGTAAAATAACACGACATTTGCCGATTGCAGAAAGACGTTTGTGAGATGAAAACCTTTGGGATTTAAACCCCAAAGGAAATAATCAATAACATACGATACCGTAACAACGGGACGATAACTCAACTCTCCAGAAAGGATAAAATAATGAGAGGAAAAGATGAAGTGGATGTTTTTCCAGCTTTTAATAAGACTATTCGTAACAACCGTAACAGAATCATCATACACAAAGGCGTTGTTTAAGGTATTAAAAAAGACAATGCCCGATATTGCTGACAGAAGAAGACAGGGGGTTGTGAGTTCCAGATATTTATTCAATTTCAGGAGGAATTTCTTGTGATATGGCAGAAGAGATAATATTCGTATCAACAGCATCATTAGACTGAAGGAAAAAGTTTAGCATATACGTGAGAAGATTGCAATGAACGACTTGAGTGAAAAACAACCGTTGCTGTAGCACTACTAAAAAGAAAAGTTATTGGGAATATGGGCACGTCTGACTTCCTGATCATTTCGCTTGACTTATGGAAATATTCCATTAGAATTTGGGATGAATCCTAATTTAGGATTTTTCTGTTATTATTGATAAATAAAAATATCAATAGGGGGAAACTGAAGATGCTCCGATTTAACAAACGCCGCAACACATTAGAACCTGAAGAATACATTTTTCAATTACAGGATTCAGCAGAACCCAATCTCTTTCGGGATGTATTCCCCTATAATAAAATACCGAAAATATCGTTTAATTACCGGCTGAATCCGATGAACCCGCCTGAGGAGATATGGATTACCGATACCACGTTTCGGGACGGACAGCAATCCCGTCCACCGTATACCGTCAAACAGATTGTCGACCTCTATGACCTGATTCATAAACTGGGCGGCAAGAATGGACTTATCCGCCAATGTGAATTTTTCCTGTATAATGAAAAAGACCAGCAGGCAGTGAGAAAATGCATGGAACGGGGCTATACATATCCGGAGGTTACGGGATGGATCAGGGCGGTAAAGAATGACTTCAAGTTAGTCAAAGAAATGGGACTCAAAGAGACAGGCATTCTGTGCTCTTCGTCCGATTACCATATCTATTTGAAATTAAACAAGACAAGAAAACAGGCAATGGATATGTATCTGGATATCGTGCGGGCCGCACTTGAAGAGGGGATTATTCCGCGGTGCCATTTTGAGGATATTACCCGATCCGATTTTTATGGTTTTGTGGTACCCTTTGCCAAGGAACTCATGAAATTATCGAAAGAAAGCAAACTTCCTGTAAAGATCCGAGCCTGTGATACTATGGGAATGGGTGTTAGCTACCCCGGCGCCGCCTTGCCGCGCAGTGTGCCCGGCATTATTTACGGCCTCAACCACTTTGCCGGTGTCCCATCAGAATATATGGAGTGGCATGGCCACAATGATTTTTACCTTGCGGTAAGCAATGCTACAAGCGCATGGCTTTATGGATGCAGTGTAATTAATGGTACGTTACTAGGGTTAGGAGAACGTACGGGAAATACCCCCATTGAGGCGCTCATCATCGAATACCTTGCCTTGAGGGGTAACGACGACCAGATTGATACGACCGTAATAACGGAAATTGCGGATTACTACCGCAATGAAATCGGATATCCCATCCCGCCGACGCAACCCTTTGTAGGTTCTGAATTCAATGTTACCCGTGCAGGCATCCATTCGGACGGGTTATTGAAGAACGAAGAAATCTATAATATCTTTGATACGAAGAAACTTTTAAACAGACCCCTTGGCGTTGCGGTAACTGATAAATCCGGTGTGGCGGGAATTGCTCAGTGGATTAATATCTTTTTTGAACTGAAAGGCGATGAGCAAATTCTCAAAACCCATGAAGGGGTCACAAAAATAAAGGAATGGGTAGAAAAGCAATACATCGAAGGCCGTATTACTTCTATCTCCGACGATGAAATGGTAGAACAGGTGCGTATCTATTTTCGCGATAGTATCAAATCCGATAAATTGCAAAAATCTGGAACTAATAAGACGAAATAACATCTTTGAAGTTATTTGAGTTTCAGGCAAAAAATATCTTAAAAGAGTATGGTGTTTGTATTCCCCGCGGCAAAGCCATATCCCGGAGTGCTGATGCCTCAACGACATTTCAGGAAATCGGTTGTAACCGTTGTGTTATAAAAGCACAGATACTTGCCGGCGGCAGAGGAAAAAGCGGCGGAATTCAATTTGCCAGTTCTCCTGAAGAAGCGCAGGCATGTGTCAGCGGCATGCTGGGTTCACATCTTGTAACCCGTCAAACCGGTCAAAAAGGCACGGAAATTACATATGTCCTTATTGAAGAAGCCCTTCCCATAAAAAAAGAGCTGTACCTTGCAATAACGATTGACCGTTGCCTCCAAACACCGATGCTGATTGCCAGCGCCGAAGGGGGCATGGAAATCGAAGAAGTCGCAAATAGAACACCCGATAAAATTATTAAAGAACCGATTGACGTATTCTTTGGTATCCATCCATTTCAGGCGCGTCGTATTGCCTCTCAATTGAACCTATCCGGTACGCTTGCAACAAAGTTGAGTAATCTTGCCACGAATCTGTTTGACGCCTTTCTGAAAAACGATTGCTCATTATTAGAAATCAATCCATTGGCAGTAACGGCTCATGATGAAATCTGTGCGCTGGATGCAAAGATGGATGTTGACGATAATGCCCTTTACCGCCACCCCGAATTCAACCAATTTATCCCTTCTCAGGATATCTCTCCTGCAGAGGCTTTGGCAAGGAAACACAGGCTAAGCTACATAGGCCTCGAAGGAAATATCGGATGTCTCGTAAATGGCGCTGGTCTGGCCATGGCTACCATGGACATCATCAAGCTGCACGGTGGAGAACCAGCCAACTTTCTGGATGTGGGGGGTGACGCATCCCTGGAACAGGTCACACAGGCGTTCAAGATCATCTTGTCCGACCCGAAAGTGAAGGCAGTCTTGATCAATATCTTTGGAGGAATCATGAAGTGCGACGTAATCGCCTCCGGCATTATTCAGGCCATTAAGGAAGTCGGAATTCACATCCCTTTAGTCATCCGGCTGGAAGGGACCAATGTTGAAATTGCAAAAAAGATCCTCGATAATTCTGGTCTAAAAATTACCGCTGCCAAAGATATGAAAGAGGCTGCAAACTTAGTGGTGTCAAAGGTTCTCTAGTATTTTGCAAAACTCCTAAAACGATGGGAATATTAATACATAAGGACACACGAGTTCTCTGCCAGGGCATCACGGGACATGCAGGCAGTTTTCACTCTGAACGCATGCTTGAGTATGGCACCAAACTGGTTGCAGGCGTTACTCCAGGTAAAGGCGGTACGCTGCACCACAACATTCCTGTTTTTGACAATGTGCTCGAAGCAGCGACAAAGACCGGGGCGAATGCTTCCGTTATTTATGTACCTGCCCCTTATGCAGCAGATGCTATTATTGAGGCTGCTGACGCTGGAATTGAGCTGGTAGTTTGTATCACCGAAGGAATTCCTACCCTGGATATGATCAGGGTAACAAAATATCTCTCAAACAGAAGGACTCGCCTTATTGGTCCCAATTGCCCGGGCGTAATAACACCCGGGGCTTGCAAGATCGGCATTATGCCAGGCTATATCCATAAACCCGGTAATATCGGAGTTGTTTCACGCAGCGGAACGCTCACCTACGAGGCTGTCTGGCAGCTAACCCAACGAGGGATAGGCCAATCCACATGCCTTGGGATTGGAGGCGACCCCATCGTAGGAACTGATTTTGTGGAAGTCCTGCGATTATTCCAGAAAGACCATGAAACACAAGCTATCGTAATGATTGGAGAGATTGGAGGTAGTGCGGAAGAAGAGGCTGCCGGGATAATACAGAAAGAGATTACAAAACCGGTTATCGGTTTTATTGCGGGCAGAACGGCGCCCCAGGGCAAACGCATGGGACATGCCGGGGCAATCATTACCGGCGGTAAAGGCACGGCAGCGTCAAAGATTGATGCACTGAAAAATGCTGGTATTACTATAGCAGACAGCCCCGCAGATATCGGCGAAACTGTAGCAAGGTTGTTTCGGTAGGCCGGTATCCAGGAACTGGCATGTTAAAGGAGAGCAGACCTCGTCTTCCCGTCATACACCTCACGGCACTATAAAGTTTTCTGCATCTCCTTCCAGCTTCTCTGTGTATTATCCGCTTTCGCCTGATTTCCGCTCGGCTACAATTTTGGATTGAGAAATCTTCCAGAATATCGATCAATAAACAGATATACTCAAGATGTTCATAAAAGGTGAATTTTAAATTGATAACAGGGTGGCACGGACAAACTCCGTTTGTCCGTGTTGGCCTTGCACGGCATTGTTTACGAAGTATTCATTTTAACATTTGGATAGACAATACAAGGAGTGCCACGCAAGTACAAGGCATTAACCAGTATTGTAAAAACACGGACAAGCATAGCTTGGCCGTGCCACCCCGTTAGATTATGGCGACTCTGTATCAAGTTTATAAATCACAAATTGTGAGCCTCTTGAGTATATATCTTTAAATCTCACTGCAAATTTCGCTTGACAGCAAATCTTATTTATGCTCTATATTAATTATTTAGTCAAACTAAAGAATTTAGTAATTTGAAAATACTCTCGATTTTATATGGCACCCTACTGATGAACGGCAAAATTTATGCAAAAGGGCCTGTCATCAATATTCTCTCTGAACAGGAAGATAATCCTGGGATTACTTATTGGTTTGTCAGGAGTAGTGATCAGCCTTCTTCCTTTTGTAAGTAGTCTTGAGGAGAATATAGATCTTGGTCTATTATTTAAATTAAGGGGGCCTCGTCAACCCCCACCGAACATCGTTATTGTTAATATAGACAAGTATACCGCAGATAGGCTACACCTGTCGAATCACCCTGAAAAATGGCCCCGCTCTTTCCATGCCACTCTTATAGAAAACTTAATCACCTTAGGCGCCAGAGTGATTGCATTTGACGTTTTTTTTAGTGAACCTACTTCTCCAAAAGACGATAATGTTTTTGCCAAAGCAATCAAAAATGCCTCCAATGTTATCCTCTTCGGATCACTGAGGAAAGATAAAGCCACCTTGACTGGTGAACAAGATACATCTCTTGGAGACATGTACCTTGAGAAACTGGTGTCACCACTTCCTCTATTTGAACGGTCCGCCTTGGCATCAGCTCCGTTTCCCCTGCCCAAAAGGCCTTTCAAAGTAAGTCAGTACTGGACATTTAAAACGTCTGCCGGGGATATGCCAACCATTCCAGTCGTAACCTTTCAGTTGTTCGCATTAACGGAATACGATAGATTTATCCAGTTGTTCAAAAAATTTGATTCAGCCGAAAGCGACAAGTTACCACAGAGCAGGGATGAGATCATTCGTTCGAAATCAATCGTAAAAGTCATCAAGACCCTGAGAGATATTTTTAAACATAAACCTCAGATTCCGGAAAAAATGATAGAAGAGTTGGAAAAGTCACAATCATCGACGGCAGATGCTGAAAAAAACCGGATTCTCAAGTCACTTATAAAGATTTACCAGGATCCCGATAGCCGGTATTTAAATTATTTTGGACCTTCTTATACTATCTCCACGATCTCTTTTTATGAGGTATTGCAATTTTCAAATTCAAACGGTAATGCAGAATCAATGTATCCCCGCTTCCACGACAAGGTTGTATTTGTTGGATCTTCCGGAAGTTTAACCGTAGCACAAAAGGATAGCTTTTACACAGTGTTTTCGGAAGCAAACGGATTTGATCTCTGCGGAGTTGAAATTGCTGCAACTGCTTTTGCAAATCTTCTCGAAGACATGCCGATTCAACCACTCCGTTATTATGCATATTTCACAGTCGTTTTCCTTTGGGGATTAGCGCTCGGTATTTTTTGTCTTCGGTTGCCTTCTCTCATCTCTGCAGGAAGTGTTGCAGGAATAAGCGCTTTGTATTTCATTTTTGCATTGCATCAATTTAAGAATACCGGTGCATGGTATCCATTGATTATTCCCTTGTTTTTTCAAGCGCCACTGGCTTTCTTTAGCGCTCTGGTATGTAGATATATTGAAACGCATAAAGAACGTAAGAATATCAGAACGGCATTCAAATATTATATACCTGATGAAATTGTTGATCAGTTAACAAAAAATATTGAAGGGTTAAAAACACACGGCCAGGTAGTTTATGGGACTTGTTTATCTACGGATGCAGAACAATACACCTCTTTATCTGAGGCTATGAGCCCGGGAGAATTGGGTGTTTTTATGAATAAATATTATGAGACGATTTTTGAGCCGATAAGGAAGCATGGTGGGATGATTACAAATGTCGTGGGAGATGCAGCGATGGCTATATGGATTGAAATGCGTCCGGAAGAAAAACGAAGGATGCATGCCTGCTTCTCAGCGCTCGACATTGAACGGGGAGTTTGTCGATTCAATCAGACTTCCCCCTTTACACAGCTTCCAACCCGCATAGGCCTGCATTCCGGGCAGGTATTGCTTGGCAATATTGGCGCGGTAGATCATTATGAGTACCGCCCTGTAGGGGATATTGTCAATACCGCGGCAAGGATAGAGGGATTGAATAAATATTTAGGCACAAAGACACTGGCCTCCGAAGAGGTAATCACTCAACTCGACAATTTTTTGGTAAGGGAAATCGGAAAATTCCTGTTGGTTGGAAAATCAAAGCCTCTTGTAATATACGAATTGTTATGCCGGAAAGAAGAATCAGATCAAAAGCAGAGGGACCTCTGTCTATCTTACACAGATGCACTCGATGCGTTTAAGAGGCAATCCTGGTACGAAGCATTAGAAAAATTCTATACCATTATCAAAACATACGGGCAAGATGGTCCTTCACTCTATTTCGTAACATTGTGTAAAGAATACAGAGGAAAAGATTTTGGTGAATCGTGGGATGGAGTGGTTCGTATGGATAAAAAATAAGTCAACGGGATTACCAAGTTTCATTGAGGAGGTTATGATGAAACGAATTCGACACCTTCTTTTAACCAGGGTTTTATTCATAGTTACACAAGCCGGAATCTCATTCTTAGAGGCTGCCTGGGCAGAAACGGACGAGGAATGGGTGGCTAAAATTGTATCGGTGCAGGGCGAAGTACAGGCAAAAAGAAAGGATACAACACCGTGGGAACCTGCAAAATTAGATGATACCTATTACCCTGGCGATATGATTCGTGTGTCAGAACAAAGCCTGGCAGGTATTGTCTTGAGCAATGAAACAGTTATCCGTCTCGATCAAAATACCACAGTAACTTTTACGGGTATAGAAGAGAAACAGACCTCTTTTCTGGATATGCTGGCGGGAGCTATACACTTCATCAGCCGCACTCCCCGGACTTTAAAGGTTAATACGCCGTTCATAGACGCAACAGTAGAAGGCACAGAATTCCTACTGGTAGTCAGAGAAGACAAAACTTTACTCACGGTATTTGAAGGCCGGGTATTAGCAACGAATCAGGTCGGCACCCTTTCACTTACCAGCGGCCAATCAGCAATAGCCGAGGCAGGGAAGGCGCCCACGCCATACGTTGTAGTGCGTCCCAGAGATGCCGTGCAGTGGGCGCTGTATTATCCACCAATTCTCTCCTATCGGGGAGAAGATTTTCCTGACGATGGTAAAAACAAATGGCAGGAAATGATCCGGGAATCCATACAGTGTTACTGGGATGGCGATCTGGCACATGCCTTTTCCCGTATTGAGAATGCACCAAACGATATTCAGGACCCACGATTTTTCAACTACCGGGCCGCATTGCTCCTTACGGTGGGGCGTGTTGAAGAGGCATATGCAGATGTTGAAAAGGCGTTGAATTTAGCGCCAGGTGATAGCACTGCTACAGCGCTCCAATCAATTATTGCCACCGTACAAAAGGAAAATGAAAAGGCACTCAAACTTGCACACAAAGCAGTTGAGACAAACCCTGATTCAGCTCCTGCATACATTGCCCTTTCCTACGCCCATCAGGCACATTTTAATCTTGAAGAGGCCCTGGCAAGTCTTCAGGAAGCAGTAAAACGAGCTCCGGAGAATGGCCTTGCATGGGCACGATTGTCAGAGCTTTGGCTATCACAGGGGAATCTTGATAAGGCTCTGGAGTCCGCAAAGAAAGCGGTGTCATTAAATCCAAGGATAGCACGAATACAAACTGTTTTGGGATACGCATACGTTACCCAGAATAAAATAAAAGAGTCAATAAAGGCATTTGAAAAGGCAATTGAACTGGATCAGGCGGATCCGCTCCCAAGGTTGGGTCTGGGATTGGCGAAGATACGAAAAGGGAAATTGAAAGAGGGACGCAGGGAAATTGAAATTGCTGCCAGCCTTGATCCGAATCAATCAATTATCCGCAGCTATTTGGGTAAGGCGTATTTTGAAGAAAAGCGAGACAAGCTGGCGCAGGACCAATTTGGCATGGCAAAAGAACTCGATCCGCTCGACCCCACTCCCTTTTTCTACGATGCGATACAAAAACAAACACAAAACCGTCCCGTTGAGGCATTGCAGGATTTGCAAAAATCGATTGAGTTAAACGATAACCGGGCCGTTTACCGGTCGCGCCTGCTTCTTGACAGTGATCTGGCGGCACGGAGCGCCAGTCTTGCGCGTATTTATACTGACCTTGGATTCCAGCAGTTAGCCCTCGTTGAAGGCTGGAAGTCGGTAAATACCGATCCGGGCAACCATTCTGCGCACAGATTTCTTGCCGATGTGTACTCTGTGCTGCCGCGCCATGAGGTTGCAAGGGTCAGCGAGCTCCTGCAGTCTCAATTATTACAACCTATTAATATTACCCCCGTTCATCCCCATCTTGCAGAGAGTAATCTATTCATACTCGAAGGCTCCGGCCCGACAGACGCTTCTTTTACGGAGTTTAACCCCCTCTTTAACAGAAACCGGCTTGCATTACAAGCAAGTGGTGTTGCCGGTGGAAATAACACGCGGGGAGATGAAATTGTTCAATCAGGTGTATATGACAAATTATCATACAGCATCGGTCAGTTTCATTATGAGACTGACGGGTTCCGCAAAAATAATGACAATGAATTGGATATTTACAACCTGTTTACCCAGCTAAGCCTGTCGCCAAAAACCAGCATTCAGGCAGAGTTCCGACAGAAAGATAGGGAAACAGGGGATTTGGATCTGAGATTTGATCCTGATTTATTTAGTGAAACATTACGTTACAAGGAAAGAACACATTCGGCACGACTGGGTTTTCATCATGCCTTTACCCCAAATTCCGATCTTATCGTTTCAACCATTTATCAGGACGACGATTTTGAAGTTTCTTTTGAAGAGCCTGATTTTTCATTCGACCTCAAAGACAAAAATGATGCTTTTATGAATGAACTTCAGCATCTGTTCCGTTATGAGCAATTCAGTATTATAAGTGGCGCCGGATATGTTGATTCCGATCTTGAAGAAGAAGCAACGGATACATTTCTTTCGGTTCCAACAACAACGGTTCAGGACTTTGGCGATCACCATACGAACTTTTACATCTATTCACAAATTGTCTTTCCGGAAAGTGTGACATGGACTGTTGGTGGAAGCGCCGACTTTTTAAATGGCTTCATGGTAGAGCGTGATCAGTGGAATCCTAAATTTGGACTAACCTGGGAGATCCTCCCGAATACTACATTTCGTGCCGCAATATTCAGAACCTTAAAAAGAACCCTTACTACAAACCAGACTATCGAACCTACCCAGGTTGCGGGCTTTAACCAGCTATTTGATGATCCTCCCGGTTCAGATGTATGGCGTTACGGCGCTGCTTTCGATCAGAAGTTTTCGCGCACCTTATATGGCGGAGTTGAATTTTCCAAACGGGAACTGAAAGTTCCTTTTGAGTTTGTCGATATATCTGAGAATATCACCCGATTGGACGAAGGAGACTTTGAAGAGCATCTGGGTCGCACATATCTTTTTTGGACGCCTCACCCCTGGTTTGCAGCAAGTATAGAATTTCTTTACGAACGGTTTGAAAGGTCTGATAATGCTGCCGGCCCCGAATTATTCACCGATATTGAAACATTTCGGGTGCCGCTTGGAATCAGTTTCTTTCATCCATCAGGATTTATTGGGCGGCTAAAACCAGCGTATATTCACCAGAAAGGAGATTTTGGAGAGCCAATACAAGGGACTGTTGAGTCTGGAGAGGATCAATTTTGGGTAGTTGATGCCTCCGTTGGGTATCGGTTGCCGAAACGCTGGGGACTTGTCACGGTTGAAGCAAAAAACCTGTTTGATGAAGAGTTCCAGTTTCAGGACACAGACCCTGCCAGCCCACTCATTATTCCGGAAAGAGTAGTTCTTTTCCGGTTTACGTTGGCGTTCTAGCCCGACTTTCGCAATTCGCCCCCCAACGGGAATTTTTTGGCGTAGATCGGCGGAAGACCCTTGATTTTTAAGGGGTGAATTTTCAAAACGGCTTGTAGTGCCTGGACAAAGTGTTGAAGGCATTTAAGAGGTATTGTGCACTGGGAGTAGTGGCTGAGAATTTACACAAGCTGGGAAACGTGCTTCAGGAGAGGGCACGAAAGAGGGAAAAGAAGCTGCGATGAGGAGAATCCTTCACATCGACATGGATGCATTCTTTGCCGCAGTTGAGCAAAAGAGAAATCCAAACCTGATCGGCAAGGCCCTCGTCATTGGCGGAAGTGGCGATCCCACCCAAAGAGGTGTTGTATCAACGGCATCGTATGAAGCCAGGAAGTTTGGGATACACTCTGCAATGCCATTAAGAACTGCATACAAACTCTGTCCCCATGCTGTCTTTCTTCCTGTTGATTACCAGGAATATGCAAGGGTATCTGAGAAAATAAAGGATATCCTGAGCAGGTTTTGTCCGCTCATGCAAGATGTTGGAATTGATGAAGCATTCCTCGATATATCCCAAATAGATAAACCGCCGGAAGAGATCGCAAAGGAGATCAAGCTGGCGATCAAACAGGAAACCGGCCTCACCTGTTCAATAGGGATAGCGCCCAATAAGCTCCTGGCAAAGATTGCCTCAGACATGCAAAAGCCGGACGGGCTTACCATCATCGTCAAAGATGATATAGAAAACCGGATATGGACATTGCCGGCAAGAAAACTCTGGGGCGTAGGGCCAAAAACTGAGGCATACTTGAGGGAGATGGGTATTGAGACCATTGGAGCGCTCGCTTCACTATCTCTCGAAAAACTCCTTGAGAAATTTGGAAATTCTTATGGAAAATATCTCTACGAGGCATCGAGAGGAATTGATGATAGCCCTCTTATTACCCATTGGGAACCAAAATCCACAAGCAGAGAAGTTACCTTTCAGAGGGATATTGACCATTGGCAGACTTATAGCCAGGACCATTGCAGAACTCACCAGGGAGGTCGCAAAAGACATGAAACTGGCTGGTTATAAGGGCAGAACCGTTACCGTGAAGATAAGGTTCTGCGATTTCAAAACCCATACAAGGGCTAAAACCCTTGAAAAACCGACGAATTCTGTGGATGAAATCAGGACGGCTGCCTTTGATTGCCTCAGGAGGTTTGAACTAAAAAAGAAGGTCAGGCTTATAGGAGTGAGGGTGGGAGGGTTGGAAAAGCATGAATGACACTATTCATGAAGGAGTGTCTTTTTATCCGGTATTTCCGGGCATAGCGAAGCGGTAATTAATTCACATCGTAAATAACAAAAGCATCATGCGGCGGAAACGAATACATTTTCATTCGTACAAATTGCAAACAGTTTATGTATGATACTCTGCATTAATAGTTACATATTCATGTGACAGGTCGCACGTCCAGACGGTGTCCTTATAGTCCCCCAACCCAAGTTCCAGACGGATCGTAATGTCCCTGTTCTTCATGGAGGTGCTCAGGACATTCAGGTCGCACTGAGTGGGCATTCCCTTCGCAAAGATGAGGATATTGTTGATATAAAGGGTGGTCTTTGATGCATCCAGTTCTACGCCTGCATAACCAGCAGCAGAAACGATGCGCCCCCAGTTGGGATCTTCCCCGTTAAGCGCCGTCTTTACGAGAGGCGAATCTGCAATTGATCTGGCAATCCTTGTTGCCTCGCTCCGTGATCTTGCGCCAATCACATCGATTTGCACAAATTTTGTTGCGCCTTCCCCATCCAGCACAATAGCCTTTGCCAGATAGCTGGTTACATAATCCAATCCTTGCTGAAAAATCTGGAGTTCGTTACTTTTTACGGGGATAGTTATCCCGGCGGCGCCATTGGCAATAATGGCGATGGTATCGTTGGTGCTCATATGACCATCGATAGTTATGCGATTAAAAGAGGATTCTGCTGAATTTCTGAGGCATTCGTTGAGAAGCATTGCCGGCATGGAGACATCTGTCGTAAGGAAACAGAGCATGGTTGCAAGATTCGGGGCAATCATCCCCGCCCCTTTCGCAATCCCGCCGACCGTCACATCTTTGTTGTTGATTTTCAGTCTGACGGCAACAGCCTTTTGTCTCGTATCCGTTGTCATGATGGCGCGTGCCATATCATTGCCATGCGCCTGAGTGCTTCCAAGGGCATTGACTGCAGCCTGAATACCGGCATTAATCTTGTCCATGGGGAGTGGCCTTCCGATAATTCCCGTGGAGGCGATCAGGAGTTCATCTTCAGAAATTTTCAGGTATCGTGCGGCAATCCGCACCATTTCTTCAGCGTCTTTGTAACCCTGATCTCCCGTACATGCATTCGCATTGCCGCTGTTAACAACAAATGCCCGGATGCGCCCCTTTTGGATAATTTTTCTGCTGAGCTTTACCGGAGCTGCATAAATCTGGTTTGTTGTGAACAAGGCAGTGCCAGTTGCAGGATATTCTGAAAAGATGATCCCCAGGTCGAGGCTATCTTTTGCGATTTTTATCCCACAATAGGTGGAGCCCGCCTGAAATCCCCTGGGAGCAACAATGCATCCGGTAGTACTTACTTCCACGTTACGGAGTTTCCTTTTTGGTGTGTTGGAGATAGGTTAAATAAGGTATGGGCACATTAACGGCTGCCGGGCTATTCATAACAGCGTTGGTTTTTACGCCGTATCCACCTTCACTATTTTTTAATGTTGGTGGACTTGTTTTGCTTAATCCACCCTACCGCAAAAACCGCTTAATTAAAATGAAAATTCCTTCCAATCAAGGTGACCGTGAGACACAGGTTAAATTCTTGAAATGCTGTTTGGTTGTAAAATCTTTCTCACACCAATTCAGACCTGATTTCTGCTTGTACTTCAGGAAACACCGCCGCAAGATTTTTTGTGTCGTGCATGGATACCGAACATGATAGTTGCTGCATCCTTATCGCCCCTCAAGGACTGATAAGCTATAAAATAAATACGGCAGCAGCGACTACCGTTGTCCACAATCCATTCTTATCCCCACGGGCGGCCTGTGTAATGTTTCTGGTCTTTACGATTTTACCACTCATCCGGTAAATTTCTTTTCGTTCATCATAGTTTTTTGCGGAGTCAAATTCGATACCCAGGGTGGTAGCCAGCATGGTTGCGGCAAGGTCTTCTGCATAATCACCTGATTTCTCCTCGGTTTCGCCAAAAGCATGGTGTTCGCTCAGATATCCATAGTGTTCCTGCTCAGCCGGTGCGGCCATACCCACAGAGGCTGATATCATTCGGTTCGGCTCATTGGTGGAGTTTTCGCTCATTACACAAAAAATCACCTGCCCACCCTTTAACATGGCAGTGCCTTGTTCCTTCGTAACAATTTTGCAATTAGGAGGAAAAATACTGGATACCCTTACCAGGTTGCATTTTTCTATCCCTGCCTTTCGCAAGGCAAGCTCAAAAGATTGTAACTTGTCTTTGTGTTTTCCGACGCCCTTGGTAAAGAACACCAACCTCGGTATCATCATAATTGATTGGCTCCCTTAAATAAGTAAAAAAACATAAAACGGGATAAGTAAAATTAGGTTGCTTAGTGAAACAAATTTCCGGATGAAATTCAATAGAATTTTGAAAAATTGAGATATATTTTTTTATCTTTTTCACTGGCAACGGATCAATGAACAGATGCGGCACAATGCACCGCACTCACCCGTCTTTTATTTTTGATTTTATCACCGCTTCGTGGTATGGTGTTATTACGATCATTTGAGAAGCACGAGACATAATTCCTAGAAATTTTTTTACAATGCGTGCGCTTCCAGACTTAATTGTTCTCTACTTTACTTACCTACTACATGAGTTTTTGCACGACTACGAAAGACCGCATACACATGAAACACGAGGTGTACGATGAACCTTGATAAAATCCAGACTGGTTTTCGACCACCGTGGGATGTTAATGTCATCATTGAGATTCCACTGGGAAGCGAGCCCGTGAAGTATGAAGTTGATCCAGACTCAGGCGCTATCTTCGTGGATCGTTTTCTGCATACGGCGATGTTTTATCCGTGTAATTATGGTTTTATCCCACATACCCTGGCAGACGATGGTGATCCGGTAGACGTTCTTGTCATTTCTCCTGTTCGGGTAATCCCCGGGTCTGTGATACGGTGTCGGCCTATTGGTATGCTGGTCATGAGGGACGAAGAAGGGAAGGACGAAAAGATACTTGCTGTTCCGGTTGACAAGCTTCACCCCTTTTACAAAGACGTGTCCTCGTACCGGCAGATCCCGGCAATACTCCTCGACCAGATCGTCCACTTCTTCACGCATTACAAGGATCTTGAGCCAGGAAAATGGGTGGAACTTGAAACCTGGTGTGATGCTGTTGAGGCCGCGGACTATCTCACCGCAACGATTAAGAGGGCGGCAGCCAAGAAAGCATAGGAGTCTCTTGGCTTTGGGTTGTTGAGAAACCGGAAATCTTCTGCCTGTCTTTCTCCGACAAATCACCTCTGTGCATATCGGGGGCCGCGACTCCTTTTGCGGAACATTTCATCTGATAGTAATAAACGGACAGTTTCTCTGAATTGAAGGTATTTCTGTTGAATACGTTTTACTTTCCCCGGCCTTCCAGATCTGTGTTTGTTGCTTACTTTTTATCATTTATGGAGTGTGTCAGTGGTTGCTCGTCCGGATAATGTTTGCAGATTGCAATAAAAAAGGTTGAGAGGACGCCCCTCAACCCTTGATGTTATTGGTAGCGGGGGTGGGATTCGAACCCACGGCCTCCGGGTTATGAGCCCGACGAGCTACCAGACTGCTCTACCCCGCGTTATTTGCAATTATCTATTAACTGGATAGTCCATGCATTGGGAAGTATTCTTGACTTGAACTAGTATATCAGTCAGCACTGAACTGTCAAGGACAAAAAACTTTGGCGAATTAGACTTAAACGCAATAGGATAAAAAAACTTTCCTTTTTTCACACTTCTTCTGATACAATAGCTGCTGCTATTCTCAAGGCAGGTCAACCGATCCCGGTTGACATCATATTGGACAAGCGGGGACGCTTGTCCTGCCGGTAAGGGGCATTTGGTTGCAGCGTAGCCGCGCTAAGGCAATGTTTTCTTTTCCAGGGGATTCACCCCTGGCTATACTCTTTTGTCCCTTTGGGACTCATTGTTGCATGATAAGCAAGTAAGGTGGGAACCACATGAAGATATTGGTTGTCGGAGGCGGAGGAAGAGAACACGCCCTTGTATGGAAAATAGCGCAATCACCTATGGTAAAAAAGGTTTTTTGCGCACCAGGAAATCCTGGAATTGCTGAAATTGCCGAATGCGTGGACATCGATACGGCAAATATCGATGGCCTTTACACCTTTGCACTGAAACAAAAAATAGATTTGACCGTAGTCGGCCCTGAAGATGCATTAATGTCTGGCATCACCGACCGGTTTCGTGAAGGACATATGCAGATCTTCGGTCCTACCAAACGGGCATCGGCAATTGAGGGAAGTAAGGTTTTTGCAAAGACCCTTATGAGAAAACACGGTATCCCCACGGCAGATTTCAAGATCTTTGAGGATATAAAACAGGCAAAAAAGCATATAACAACCTGTGAATTTCCCCTGGTTGTTAAGGCCGATGGATTGGCAAAGGGGAAGGGGGTATTTATCTGCAAAACACCCGATGAAGCGAACAAACATCTCGATGATATCATGAAAGAAAAAATATTTGGTCATGCGGGAGACAGGGTCGTCATCGAGGAGTTTCTCTCAGGAGAGGAAGTCTCCATCCTTGCAATTACGGATGGGAATGCAATTCTGCCCTTATCATCGGCACAGGACCATAAAGCCGTGTATGATGGCGATAAAGGGCCTAATACCGGCGGTATGGGTGCATACTCGCCTGTCTCCTTCATTACCCAGCAATTACAGTTTTTTATCGAGGAAAATATTCTGGTGCCTGTTATTCACGCCATGAAGCGGGAAAATCGCCCTTATAAGGGCGTCATTTATGCGGGTCTCATCATTACCAGCACAGGGCCAAAGGTACTTGAGTTTAACGCCAGATTTGGCGATCCGGAAACACAAGTCCTCCTTATGAGGATGAAGAGTGATTTAGTCCCGATCCTTCTGTCAACAGAAAAGAATACCCTCGAAGACGCAGAAATTGAATGGAATGACGGCGCCTCCATTTGTGTCGTTATGGCATCGAAGGGGTATCCTGATTCATACGAAAAAGGGGTTCCCATTTTCGGCCTTGAAACCATAAAAGCATTAAACCATGTCCAGGTTTTCCACGCAGGAACGGCCATCAGGGACGGAAAGATTGCCACCAACGGAGGCCGTGTGTTAGGAGTTACGGCGCTGGGGAAAGACCTGCAGGAGGCGCAGAAGGCGGCTTACGGAGCGATTGAAAAGCTGTCATTTGCCGGAGTCCATTATCGAAGAGATATTGGCGCCAAGGCCATATATCGGGAAAAATAGCATGGTGAAGATAATTCACAAAAATTCTTTTTACCCCGCGGTCATTTTTTTGTCTCTATCTTTACTCATATTCTTTTATATAAATCCTGTTGTATCTTCATTGTTTGCAGATACCCAGGATAAGATGTTTTGGGATAAGAAATACGGAACGGAGGCTTATATCTTCGGAAAAGAACCGGTTGAATTTCTTCGGGAGCATATCGGCCTTTTACCCAGAGGTAAGGTGCTGGATATAGCAATGGGCGAAGGGCGCAATGCCGTATTCCTGGCAAAACACGGTTTTGAGGTGGACGGCTGTGATATTTCTGAAGCAGCCATTAAAAAAGCCAGGGAACTGGCCAGGGAGAGCAATGTCGCGATCCATGCCTTTGTTGCTGATTTAGAGACGTATCAATTGCCCAAAGATACGTACGATGTGATTATATGCTTTTATTATCTGCAACGCGACCTTGTGCCCCAGATGAAGGCAGCGCTGAAACCGGGTGGTGTGATTATTTACGAGACCTATACCATAGAAAATTGGGAACGTGGGTTCGAAGGCCCTAAAAATAAGGATTATTTACTACAATCGAACGAACTTTTACATCTTTTCAAAGACCTGAAAATTCTCTATTATCGGGAACTGGTTTTAAACAATAAAAAGGCCATTGCAAGCCTGATTGCAAAGAAATAAAAACGTTTGGAACCACAGATTTCGCAGATTGCACAGATTTTTTCAGATTTTGAATTTTCTGAACTTGTACTACAACATGACACTCTTACAGGACGTCACAGACAGGCAGCGTGAAGCTATTACCCATCTCGAAGGCCCCCTCCTGGTAGTAGCAGGGGCCGGGAGCGGAAAAACCCGTGTCATTACCCGCCGCATTGGCTATTTGATGTCACAGGGCGTAAAACCTTACAACATCCTGGCTATTACGTTTACCAACAAGGCCGCCGCTGAGATGGATGAACGGGTAAAGCAGTTTTCTTCACACAAAGGACTCTGGGTCTCAACGTTCCACAAGATGTGTGCACGCATCTTGAGAAGCGCCATCGACCGCTTGGGGTATTCAAGGGACTTCAGTATCTATGATACGACCGATCAGATGAACCGGGTGAAATCCATCATGTCCGAGCTCCAGTTGGATACCACACAGTGGAAACCCCGCACGATCGTGAGCTCCATCAGTAACGCGAAAAATAAACTCATTGACCCCGCAACCTTTGCCTCAACTACTTCAGGCTATTATTATAATCAGGTCGCCAAGATTTATAAAAAATACCAAACCCTTCTCAAAGCCAACAATGCCCTGGATTTTGATGATCTCCTGATAAAAACCATAGAACTCTTTAAGACCCATCCTGATATTTTGGAAATGTACCAGGAAAAATTCAGGTTTATCCTCATCGACGAATACCAGGACACGAATTACTCCCAGTATACCATCACACGGCTTCTGGCAAACAGATACAAAAACATTTGTGTGACGGGGGATCCGGATCAATCGATCTACGGCTGGCGCGGGGCGGATATCCGGAATATTATGGATTTTGAGAAGGACTACCCTGATGCCAGGGTGGTGTTTCTCGAACAAAATTACCGTTCTACAAAGCACATCCTTCATGCAGCTTCCAGCATCATCCAGCAGAACAAATACCGGAAACAAAAGCTGCTTTGGACAGAAAATGTATCGGGAGAAAAGCTCACGATAATCTCCTGTGAAAATGAGCACGCAGAGGCCGACGAGATTGCAAAGACAATAAAAGAACTAACGAAGGAATGTGTTCGCTATTCGGACATCGCGCTATTTTACCGTACCAATGCCCAGTCGCGCGTCCTGGAAATTTCTTTGCGAAACTCCGGTATCCCTTACACCATCATTGGTGGCGTCGAATTTTACCAAAGGAAGGAGATAAAAGACGTCCTTTCCTATTTACGGTTATGCATCAATCCGCATGATGAGGTGGCATTGGAACGCACGATCAATACACCGGCGCGCGGTATAGGAAATACGACGATGAAAAAACTGGAGGACTGGGCTACCCATCATGACACCTCCCTTTTTGACGCCGTACGACAGGTTGACGTGATACCGGGAATTACCGGCAAAGCGGCCGTATCAATCAAAAGGTACTCAGAACTCATCTCTGATTTCCGGCAATTTCCCCGATCACCGGTAGAAGATATTATTAAACGAGTGATTGAAAAAACAAACTATTTTGCCTATCTCCGGGAATCCGGGGAGGCAGAAGCGAAGGACCGCATTGCCAACGTGGAAGAACTGGTCAATGCCGCCCATGAATATGATATAAATTATTCCGAGGGGACCCTGCAAGGATTTTTAGAAGAGGTGGCGCTTGTTTCCGATGCAGATGAACTGGAAGATACCGCAGAAGCGGTAACCCTTATGACCCTTCACACGGCCAAGGGTTTGGAATTCCCCGTTGTCTTTCTCACCGGCGTGGAGGATGGGTTATTGCCCCACTCAGAATCAAACGACTCGGATGATAAGATTGAGGAAGAAAGAAGGCTTTGTTACGTAGGTATCACACGGGCCATGAAGAAGCTCTTCCTTACCCACGCCAAACGCAGGATGCACTACGGGCAGATGAACCTATGCCGTCCGTCCAGGTTTTTAGATGAGATACCAGATGAAATTATAGAGAAGATTGACATGACCAACCGTGAGTATGCTTATTATCCTGATGAAACAAGCAGTGGGTTCGTCCATAAAACACCACTCACCTTTGATCCGGAGAGAGCCACCCCGGTTTCTGCGAGTGTTCCGTCAAGAGAAGCCACCCAGACCTTTGTGTGCGGAGAAGTGGTCAGACACCCCCTTTTTGGTGTTGGACGGGTCATGGAGGTTTACGGGAGCAATGAAAAGGCGAGCGTCAAGGTAAGTTTTCATGTTGGCGGGACAAAGCATCTTATGCTGGCATATGCAAAACTGGAGCGGGTAAAATAAAAACCCATGTATTTAACCAAGCGAGGTTTTACGATGGGTTAAAATAAATTCAGTATGACAAGCCGCTTCTATCTGTCGTTCTAAATGTTTTCTGAAATCTTACTATGAATACTTCCCTTGGTGTAACAGACACCTGCAATCACCGGTAGCTTCTCAGTTCCTCATAGCATTACTAAGGGCTTCTACATTCCATCGATACAACAGAAAATACCTCTTTAAATATCTGAATAGCAAAATAATTTTACTCGACAATATTACATTGATAAAAATAAAGAAAAGAAAAATAAATACCTGAAATTATTGGACAAAATTAGCAATTTAGCTAAAGAAATTTCAATAGTTGCTGGCATCTTTAAGCGTGAATCAGGAAAATAGGCAGTATTTTGGGAAATAGGGTGTCAAGTATGGATAATGTACGCTCCTGTTTAATTAAAATTGAAAATGGCGTCTTACTGGTCGCTAATACCGGTACGCCTTTTGGCCGACTGAACGTAATTTCGGTATGTGCCTCTCATTTAGGCACAAAACAAAATTACAAACCCAAAGACCTTCCAGACACAAAACTTATTGAAGGAATAAGAAATCTCGAAATTGATACGTACAAGCGGAATCCTAATAGGTTAATGGGAGACTATTCAGGTGAAAAGGAAACACAACTGGATTACGGGGGTCGGGCTATCTGGGAGCTATTACAGAATGCAGATGATGCTATGGCTCCTAAAGGTACCTCGTCAGCCGACCTTATTGGGGTAAAGGGTTTGGGATTTAAATCAGTCTTGGAGATAACGGAAGAACCAGAAATTTATTCAGGGGAATTTAATTTCTGTTTTTCGGCAGAAAAAACTCAGAAATTAATCAAAGATGAAATCAAAGGAATCGAAGATGTACCGCCCCTCACTTTCCGAATACCTCACGAAATTGCGCCGGATTCAAGCATCAGAGAACTCCAAAAAGATTATGTGACTGTTATACGGCTCCCTTTCAGAAAAGGGAAAGTAGATATAGTCCAAGGATGGTTGGAAAATCTTACCCCTGAATGTATGATATTTTTTCAGTATATAGAAGAACTCAAAATAATACTTCCAAACCAAGCCCACAGAATTTATTCATGTAAGCGTGATAAACCCGGGGAGTTGACTGACTGCGATATTTCCATTAAAGAGAAAATTGGAGGAGAAACGTTTCAGTATCGTTTATGGACAAATACTTGGAGTGGTGAAGATGGCGGTAAACGTCATAGCGCGGCAATTTCTCTCCCTTTGAAAGAAGGAATACCGGTTTCTTTTGATAGAACTTACCCCCTTTATGTTTTCCTACCGACATCAGAACAACTTCCCTTTCATGCTTTAATACATGGTTCGTTTGACCTGGAGCAAAATCGCAAACACGTCCGTAATCCACCGGGACATACCAGTCATAGGGATAAATTTGCAGACTTAATCTCCCGTATTGTTGACAGCGTTCCGGCTTCAACCGTACTCAGGGCATTAGTACCAGACCAAGAACCGGAAGAGAGTACAGTGGCTTCCTTTCTGTGGGAAATTAGCAAAGAAAAAATGGCCGGAAAGGAGTTTGTACCGTGTGTGGGAGGATGCAAGGTAACTCCAGAGAAAGTCCGTCTGTGGGAATATAATCTTGGCAAAGTTCTTGATTCCACATCGGAAAAGGTTAAGGATTTAAATCTTGCAGAGCCAGAATTAATTTTTGATGAAAAATGCAAAAAGGCATTAAAGCATTTCGGCGCAAAGAACATAGAAAGTGAGCAATATCCATTAATTCTCCAGAATTGCCGCAATAGTAATCTGGATGATTGCCGGGAATCACTGGAAACATTGCATGAGGTTGTGGTAAGTTGCACTCTGAATGAAGAAAAGCGGAAAGATTTTTTAAATAACTGCCACAATATCCCATGTTGGTGGACTGAACAAGGGAAAGCCCGTTCATTATCAAAAGAGCCAATACCGCTTCTTCGAAAAAGTCCGAACCAACCTCTACCTGAATGGCTCACGATTGATATACTACATGAGGAAATTCTTAGTTTAATAGAGAATTATGAGAAGGAAACGGATAAGGAAAAAACAAAAGGTTGGGAAGATATTCTAAAAGGTGGCTTGCTTCGAGGTGAAAAAGAAGAGCTTTTAGATTCCGTACTAATACCATATTTGGAGCAAAGAATCGACCAACAGGAATGGTGGGAGAAATACGGATGGGAAGCCTTGAGGCTCTATCTGGATTGGTGCAAGAATCACCCTTTTGACGATACGAAACCAATGTTTTGGGATAATGATGAGCAAAACAGGCTCGCCAAAGCTATTCACTTCCCAACTGACAAAGGATGGATGCCCGCATGGAAATGTTATGCGGGGAAATTATGGGATGGCCCAGACAGCTTTGACGAGTTTTTCAAGAAAATTCCTGACCGCGGGATATTAAGCCCCCTTAAAGATTGGGAAGAATCGCTCAGAGAAGAGGATAAAGGTGTTATCAAAGGTAAACTTAAATATGCAGGGATATCATGGGAATCTAAAGTGCTCAAATTTGAGGCAAAGACTAAACAAGACGAGATTGATTTTAAGGGATGCCCGAAATATCCACCAAATCGCTGGAAAGGCCTTATTCCGGACAGCTATTGGGAAAAGTATTGCAAATCGTTATCCCCAAAGGAATATTACGGGAAAATTGAGTTTGAACGTGATGCAAAGCTAAAAAAGCAGTGGGGCATCGAATACTTTCCCGATGCATTACCTACAAAGTCATTAGACCGTATTAAAATTACCGGACAGTTAGCAGAAAACATCATGCGGAATATGCGTAACATGACTTTTACTTGTACAAGGGGTGGTGATTACAACGATAGAGTAGATAATAGTAACAATTCAAGTTTTCACTTTTCTTTTGCTTACTGGCAGTTGAGTGAAGTTGCATGGCTACCATGTAAACCAAGCTTGATTCACAAAGACAGATGGATATCTCCTTCGGATGGTTATCTACCGGGAAAAGGTCTTGGCGGTCTATTGCCGGAAATTGATATCGCATTGGATGATAATCAGGAAGGACGAGATATAAAAACATTTTTAACAAGAACTCTCGGCGTGCGTGAAAATTTGCCGCCTTTGCATGATGACAAATGGAAAGAATGGCTCAAGAAACTTCCTGAGCATGTTCAGGATTATACAGATAAAGAAAAGGCTAAAACAATTGTAAAAACATTATGGAAAAAGGTTTTCGAGATCCCGGATATTACTTCATGTTCATGGTTGATGTCTATTGATAAAATCCCATGTATAATCTGGCGGGATGAAATTGAAATCCTTGACTTCAGACCAAAATCCGAAGTTTATTGGGTTGATAAGGGATATTTAAATGAACGGTCAACCCGCAATGCCCTTCTCAAAAATGGTTATTCAGTTTTTATTCTGGAGTTACAAGAAGGAAAACACATAAATGAGCTGTTCAAAGTTGGTCGCCTGTCTGAGAAGATTGCAGTTGAGCATTATTTTGAAGGGAAAAATGGAGATTTGAGCACATCCGCAAAGGAACGCTATCAGGAAAGGTATAAAGCTCTTAAGTCAATTCAAAACAATATAAAACTTCCCAATCCCGATAGCCTTCTTATTGATGTAGTAAAAAACTTAAAACTAAAAGTTAACAGAAAGGATGGGCAAGAAATCGCAAATAATATTTCCCGTCCCTTCTGGATTAAAGAAGACAAAACCTTTGTGATTGATGAAGAGAATATGTGGGAAGGATTTGGCCTGGCGTTGACTGATAGTAGTTCTTCTCCCAGCATTTCCAGCCTTTTTGAAAATATTATGAGAGAAGGGACATGGGAGGGGGTATTGAGACGTCTTCGGGAAGCAGACGTCCCTGAAAACAGTGTTCACGAATTGGAGCAATCTATCACTCCTGATACTTCTATACCGACCATGGCGGCAGAAGAAAATAAATCAAAGTCATTTTCGCCGGAACCACCCACAGAACCTTCCTTTGCAAACTATCCGAAAAAAGATGGTATGCCGACACGTTCAGCAAGTATCGATGACGAGAAGCACCCCAAACAATTCAAAGAAGAGGATGAAACCAGCAAAACTCATAGAAGTACACAGGTTAGAAAAGACAAAGGGAAGGAAGCTGAGGATTGGTTCCGCAATGAATTGAAAAAACTCCTTGAACCGCATAAATGGTGTATCAGTGGCCGTCCCGAACGGGATGAAGATAATTTGGAAAGTGATATCGTATTAACACACGACCAAAAAGAAACATACCACATCGAAGTAAAACATGCTGAAGCTGGTTCCTTATATTGGTCCATTAAAGAAGTTGAAAAGGCTCGTAAAAATCCAAAACTCTATTGGATGGTTATTATTCGTCCATCTGTAGAAGATCAAACAGGGTATCGCAGTATTCTAATAGAAGACCCTCTTGAAACGTTAAAACATAACGAGCGAAGTGGCACATGGCTTTGGCAAGGAAGAGAGGACAACGTGCCAATAAATGAAGGATGGGTTCCGCCTGAGCCAAAGCCAATGAAAGAGGCAAATAATTTTTCTTTTCGAATTAGTATTAATGACAGTTATTTTAATTGGAGCAAATTCCCAGATGCATTTGATTTTATAAAGGAGAAACTAATTGAAACTTAATACGCATCTGTATTTGAAGGAGTGCCAGGGGTCTTTGCAGGTTATCCGAGAAAAGTATAAAATGACAATAAAAACTGTAGTTGTATCCATCGTATGCATTATGATTGCTGGTTGTGCGCCTTTATCTATGCAGGATGAACAAGCCGAACGCCAGATGATTACTATTTATGATAACAAGGGAAATGTTAAAGAGCATGTAATTATCAATGATGATTATATTAGAATTTATGATAAGGATTGGAAGACAAAGGGGTATGGAAAGGTGCAAAAATAGCCAGAAACGGAGTTTCTTGGTCATTGCGTTCCTAAACAGATACTTCAACAAGTTCAGCACATGGTTTGGGAACGAGCCAAAGGCTTTGTTGGCGTTTCAAAACAGTGGGGCTTGTCCAGTGTCCAGTATTTGTATCTGCAGTCTTTTTCTACCGCAATTCAAAAAAGAACAGTTAAAATACTGAAATTTTTGTTTCTAAATAAATCAATCAATTATAAAATAGCAGCAAAACCATTCATCATTCAATTTAATCGAAAAGGAGATTGCATGTGAAATATCTTGGAATAGCCCGAAAGGAAAAAGGACAAGTTGTTATGCCCGACACTTTTCAGACAGTAACGGAAGGAAAACTGTATGAAGCTATAGAAATTGGAAATGATATCCTTCTGGTCCCATCGCCACTCGATAAGGAACGAATTGCCCGTATACAAAGTCTTACTGACCTATCTATTAAAGAACATCGGAAAACACTGGAAAAACTGGCAAAATGAACTGGATTACTCTTGAAGAAATCGTACTTGTTCATGAGAGGGTTATTGCAGAAACAGGTGGATTACTGGGTATTGTAAATCCTGGCGGTTTGGAATCTGCCTTAATTAGGCCTTTTACAGCGTTCAGTGGATATGAATTGTTTGCCGACTTGCACAGCAAAGTTGCGGCTCTTATTGATTCAATAATTGCTTTTCATCCTTTCGTTGATGGAAATAAGAGGACGGCTTTAGTAGTCGCAGATGTATGTCTTAGATTAAATGGATATCGCCTGATTCCATCCGATGAACTTGAAAAATTCTTCTGGTCAATCGCACGTGGAGAAAAATCAGTTGAGGATATTATTCAATTTATCAAGGAACATACAGAAAGGTGGCCTTGCGTTAAATAAATCATCTATCTTCTTCAAATCCTGTTTTGCAGGAATAGACTAGATTACCATGATTTCATTTCTTTTTTCAATTCTTCAACAGAAATAGTCTTGCCATCTTTTACTGCTTCCTGCCCCTTTCTAATTTTATCTAAAACATAAAGCTGGTACATAATATCATCCATACTTGCAGAATCAGGTAGTTTTGAAATTACCTCTAACGCCTTTTTCTTTATCGCTATCATATTTGTAACTCCATTTAGTCTAATTGTTTTTTAAATTATTATGCACATTTTATCACGGCATGAAATTTAAGTCAAAAGGCTGTTTTTGTTTTCGGGTATTACATGAAAACCAGCTATGAGAAAAGGGCATTCAAAGGCTGCAACTTTTAATGCATTTTCCTGTTGTAAAAAGCAAAATTATAAAATATTTGTCAATGGAAAATTACCGGTAAATATGGTACATGATAAATTTGCAGGAAATCTTAAAATCGGCTAAGAAAGTATAAAATGACGATAAAAACTATAGTTGTGTCCATCGCATGCATCATGAATTGCTGGTTGCACGTCCTTACTCTCTGTTGAGGATAATCAGACAGAACGTCAGGTAATCGATGTATACGACAATCAGGGAAATGCAAAAAAGCTATTGAACTAAATCCGCAATTTGTTCAGGCATTTTATTATCTTGGACAGGCTTACAAGAACTACGATCCGAAATATGAAAATGAGGCAATTAATTCTTTCCAACAAGTTGTGTATCTTGCACCTGATACTTCACTAGCCAATGATGCAAAAATAATTATAAACAAACTAACACAAAAGATAAGATTGGAGTCTCATTTTTTGTATGCTAACTTTGGCTTATTCTGCCTATTTCGCCGAGCAGATGATTGAAATAAATAAAAGGAAGAATGAAGAAATCAAGGGCTTTCTGAAATGACCTGAACGTGAAATTGGTTCGGAGATTGATACCCTTGCCAACAAGACCGCTATAAAGGAATATCACGAACATGACTTCAATCAACTCACTGAAGTCCTCAAGAAGAACAGAAATAAAATATCCATAGACCCATCAGACCGAAAAAAGCAGGAAATGTTTGAATAACAGTTTGCCGAAAGCAAGTCAATTCTCGAACCACTAAAAGGTGGAATTAAGGCGATAGAAGGATAAAATAGTGATCGGTCGTATGAGATAAGAGAAGAGGAGGAAATTAAGGTTGTTAAAGGCGTGGTATCTTAGTGAGGTCTATTATAATTATCAAAATCAGGTATAATTGTAGTAATTATGTGATAAAATTTATTGGATAAATAGAGTCTGGCAAAATAACAATATTATTAAAGAGGAAACGAAAAATGACGGTGAAAGAAATGATAAAAAAAGAGATTGATAAACTCCCAGAAAATCTTCTCTCAGAAGTTTTTGACTTTATTCAATTTTTAGAAAGTAAAAGAGAAAAAAGCATCCTTATAAAAGCTTCTCAGGATTTATCCGCTTCAGTATTTCAAAAAATTTGGGACAACGAAGAGGATGCAATATATGACAACCTATAATAAAGGTGATATTGTCATTGTCCCTTTCCCATTTAGTGATCAGACCGCTACGAAAAAGCGTCCCGCAGTAATTATAAGTTCCAACCAGTATAATAATACTTCTCCTGATATTGTTATTATGGCAGTTACCAGTAAAACTGACAAAAATCTTACAACAGGAGAGTGTTTAATAAATAATTGGCAGGATGCAGGTTTGTTAAAACCATCCGCTATCAAACCAGCTATTTCAACTATTGAACAAACATTGGTTTTGAAAAAATTAGGCAAGCTTTCCCAAAAAGAGGGTCTTCAGGCAAGTGAGTGGGTAAAATTGAGCAGTTTTATATCTCCTTCAGCATGCAAGTAAGAATTTTTAGCCGAAGATATTCCTCATCTCTCAAGCCGTATGCCCTCCTCTGGATCACCCGAATCTTGTTATTGAGACCT
>PHFX01000037.1 GCA_007618135.1 Candidatus Brocadia sp. WS118
GGGTACCTTGTTTTCCTCTCTATGCCGTTTGGTCAGTTAGCACAAACGGTATTCCAAACATGTTTTCGAAGGTATGATATTTTTTAACGACAAGAATACTCAGCAGTTAAAACAACGGGGTGGAAATGGCGGCAGGGAGAAAAACACAACAAAACTAATTACCATGGACTTTTTTGTAATTCTTCTTGGCATTTCTGTGCAATCGTATCGTAATTCTAAAGGCATACGGAAAAGATGAACTTATTGTTATCCTGACGTCATGAAGAATTTTTTAGCGCAAGCGAGAGGCGTGCGCTACCGTCTGGTGGGACATGCGTCCTCGCTTGTCATAACAATTTTTCCTTATGGTCAACCGGACCGGATGGTATCATGGTTGTGCCATATTCAACCATCTCCGGTTGACTTCATAATGACAAGCGGGGACGCTTGTCCTACCGATAATGGGGATTTGGTTGCGGCGTTACTGCGCTAAGGAATGTTTGTAAAAGTTTTTAAAGTGTTTATCGCCGTATTTTCCCATGAAAAGGTCTTTGCCCTTTCCAGTGAATTCCTTGCCAGTGCAGAGATCAAGTCCGGATTCTTCAGGGTCTTCATGATCACATCCGCTAAAGCAACCGGGTTCATGGGATCAAAATAGAGGGCTGCATCTGCGCAAATTTCCGGCATTGGCTCTCTGTTCGAAGCAAGTATGGGGGCGCCGCAGGCCATTGCCTCCACCAAAGTCATTCCGAACGATTCGCACGTAGAAGGATATACAAATAATTTGCAGGCAGAGTATAAATAGGGCAGATCCTCATAGGGGATACTCCCTAAAAAGAGAATCCGGTCATCATATCCTTCTCTTGTGATAAACGCCTTCATCTCGTTATAATATGCCCTGTCGAAGCAGCTCCCGGCAAAGACAAGCTGGATGGCGCTGTCTATTTTGTCCCTTAATAAGACAAATGCCTTTATCAATTCAAAGAAATTTTTGTATCTCTGAATGTTGGATACAAAGAGAAGAAAGGTGTCTATTTGATATTTTTTCTTCAATTGAAGCAATGTATTATCATCCTCACGAAAGGGATGAAATAGTTCCCGGTTAATACCGTGGTAAATAACTTCGGCATGTTTCATCAGGACCCCCGATTTTTCAATATCAACACGGGCCTTTGTTGAGGGGAAAATAGCTATGTGAGCTTTTTGTATCGACAATATCGTGAGCATCTTCAGGAATTTCAGACGTACCCGTTGCATGAAACCGCGATTTTCCGGAACACTATTGCTAAAAGGTTCGATGTTCTGTATCATAACTACGTTTGCACGTTTGGTAAAAAAAGGACACACATTTGCCGGGGAAAAAAGCATATCCACGTTTTCCTTTTTGAGGAACAGGGGTAAAACTATCTGTTCCCAGCAGAGGCGCAATACGGAGCTTCTCGAAGGCAGTTGAAAGGATAAAAATGTGAAATGAGGATGCGAAAAGGAAAAGATCTCTTTCCCGGTGCATGTTGTCAGGATGAGATAGTGATGGGGTGTATTTAGCTTTGATAAATACGCCAACAGATTTTTTATATAGGTAACACCACCTCCGGCAACAGCAGATGTTGTATTAATTGCGATCTTCACATTGCATGGTAAAGTCTAAAATTAATAAAGGGGACACTCCTGGCACTGGCAAGATGCTCGTTTAGATTTTACCCAAAATAATGAATGATTCAATGAAAAATACTTTTGAAACGATTGCGCGGTATTGTGAGAAATTACTCATTGTCTTCTTAATCGCAACCGTGGTAATCGTTCCTCTTTTTTTTGATATACGACTTTACAGCGTCTTTGACCTCAGCAAGGTAACAGTCTTATATTTACTAACGACGGCAATTGTGGCTTTATGGATAATTTTAGTAGCATGTAAACACGATTTCAAATTTTCACCAACGGCAATAGACATACCCATCCTTGCCTACCTCGGCATCTTTATCGTTTCATCGATCCTGTCAATAAATCCCCTCATGAGCCTTTTCGGCACGTATAAACGATTTGAGGGTTTGACTGCTACGGTATGTTATCTGTTCCTTTTTTACACCACGGTTTATTTTATCACTACAAAAAAAAGGATTTACATACTTGTTACATCAATCCTTGCCAGCGCTATTCTTTCGTCGTGTTATGGAATTGCACAACATCATGGATACGATATGTTCAAATGGAGCAGCTTTGAGGCGAGGCGCGTATTCTCTACCTTTGGAAATCCGGTATTTTTTGCAGCATACCTTGTTATGGTTTTGCCATTAACCGTTGTTTGTTTTTTGAGCAAATTTTCATGGCAAAGAAACGCTACCCTATCGAAAAACAATCATCCTGTCATATGGATTTTTTATCTAGTTTCTATGATTGTTTATACGGCTTTTTGGTTTACGAATACCCGCGCATGCTTTGTAGCATTGTTTGGTAGCGTGGCGCCGTTATTCATCGTCATATACAGAAGACCTTTTACAAAAAAACACCAGTATATCATTCTTGTTATTTCCTTTGTGCTTATTGGATTATTTTTTAATGTGAAACATGAAACATCGGGAGTTCGCCGCTTTATCGAGCATTTTGTAGAAGAAGATGTACGGATCGCTGAATCCCCCGGTGAAAAACCAAATTTTGATACAACGGAAACCCCTAAAAGGCCCTGGATCGCAAATAAAATTCCCATTAGTGACTCCACCTTTTCACGCATATTTCAATACTTAGCCGCAATCTGTATTGTGAAAGATTACCCTGCTTTGGGCATTGGACCAGACACCATAGGGATTGTTTACCAGAAATATTTAGCCAAGGTGTTTTCCGTCCAGGAAAATGACGGTGGTTTCTGGTTCCCCAGACAAGACAGGATTCATAATGACATCCTTGATACAGTAGTCACCCGGGGGATCTTTGGGCTTGGCACCTACGTATGGGTGCTCTGGGCTTTTGGCAGATATATGGGTAAAAATTATACCCTGCTGCATGACCAATATAAATTGCTCTTATTGGGACTCTTGTCAGGCATACTATCCTATCTGATACAAAATGAATTCAGTTTTGGGAATACCCCGATTGTCTCACTCTTCTGGGTAATGATGGGGCTTTGTATCTCTCTCGTAAAACTCAACGAAACTGAAAAGGTATTGAAGGCTGATAAACATGACTCGAGAACTGATGGAAATCAGGAATTTCAGGAATTGGGCAGTCGAAAAAAGGGATGGCATGGATATGCTCGATCTCCCATCCGTCCAGCTTCTCCACTTCGTAATGTTTGCAGATGGCTGGGTTGTGGCTTCGCGCTCGTGGTTATAGGATTTTCCTCTGTTTTTATTCTTCGGGTCTATCGAGCGGACGCCTATTTTGAATATGGGCGAAGGATCATAGAGTATGAGAAGGAAAATTTGCAGACGGTGACAGAAAAGGGAGTGCCTTTTATCAGACATGCTGTGTTTCTTAATCCATACGAAACCTTTTACCGGGATGAACTCTGCAGGACCTATATACAAGTTGCATTGAAGACAAACCATGAGGCATGGATACAAAAGGCATATGTGGAAGCCAATAATACCTTAAGGCTGATTCCGGAGCACTTCATGGGGTTTTTTCATCTGGGTATGGTTCACCAATTCCTGGCAGACCGCTTTGGCAGAAACACGATAGACAGCGCTATTGTCTGGTATGAAAAGGCAATTGACGCAGATCCTTTTCAGTCCATTTTCCACAGCAACCTCGCTTCTGCATATACAAAAAAAGGAAATCTGGATCAGGCGATTGAAGAACTTCGCCAGGCATATCTGATCCGGCAAGATGATTTGAATGTTGTAGACCGATTAACCAATGCTTATTTACAAAAAGGAGACCTGGAACACGCCGTCATTTTTGCGCGGAAGACGGTGAAGCTGAACCCTGCAGAGGCTGGTTATTACAATAATCTCGGGGCTATCCTGAGCAAAAAGGGCATGCACGAAGAGGCAATTCATGCGTTCAAGAAGGCGATAGAGATGGACACAAAAGAGCCCGTTTATATGGAAAATTTGGCAAAACTGTATCTCTCTGCGGGTAAGTACGAAGAATCAATGTCCTGCTATGAAAAACTTATTACCCTCAATCCATCCGTGGCGGACTACCATAACAATCTTGGCGTGATTTATCAAAAGGAAAAACAACCCGATACTGCGGTACAATCATTTCAGAAGGCTGTAGCTTTGAAACCCGACAACCCCATATACACGTACAACCTGGCCGATACCTTTGCCAATAAAGGCCAATACGCCGATGCCAAACAAATTCTTCAGACATTCACGAAGACCTATCCAAATCATGCCTTTGCAAATATTCATGTACTTTTAGCCAATCTATACTTGAAAAATGCGGCTTGGGATAAAGTCGCTTATGAATGCGAACAAGCCATTAAGATAGATGAGAAATCGATTGCAGCTTATAAGTTACTCGGTAATGCGTATTATACTATGCACCAGTATGAACTTGCTGAAAAAACAGCTAAGAAGACCCTTGCGCTCAATCCCGGCGATCAGGAGACACAAGACTTACTGGTAAAAATTTCAAATAAAATAAGGAGGTAGAGAAGTTGCTGAGAGCAAAGAGCCGTTCCGATCATGGTGCAGTAATAAAGATAGAAAAAAACCGATTACTTGTCCCTGACAACCCTGTTATTCCCTTCATAAGGGGTGATGGCACTGGCCCGGATATCTGGAATGCATCCGTCCGCGTATTTGATGCCGCAGTAAGCAGGGCCTATAAGGGAAAAAAACGTATTTATTGGCAGGAAATCTTTGCAGGGGAATGTGCCTTTAAAGAGTGTGGTGAATGGCTCCCCGAAGAGACCCTTGACGCTATTAAGAAATATAAAGTTGCTATTAAGGGACCGCTTACCACACCTGTCGGTGGCGGTATCAGGAGTCTTAATGTTACCCTTCGTCAGGAACTTGATTTATACGCCTGCGTCCGTCCGGTGCGGTATTTCGAAGGGGTGCCCTGTCCGGTAAAATCGCCGGAAAAACTCAATGTCGTCATTTTCCGTGAAAATACCGAGGATGTATATGCAGGGATTGAATACAAAAAGGGGTCTCCTGAGGCAAAAAAGCTCATTGCATTCCTTGAACAAGAACTTGGGAAAAAGATTCGAAAGGATTCAGGCATTGGTATTAAGCCTATGAGTGTCGCCGGTTCAAAAAGGCTGGTAAGGCGCGCTATACAATACGCTATCGACAAGGAACTCAAGAGCGTAACCCTCATGCATAAAGGGAATATTATGAAGTTTACCGAAGGCGCCTTTCGTGAATGGGGTTACGAGGTGGCGAAAGAGGAATTTCCCAAATTTACGATAACGGAAGACGACGTCCTCAAGAAGCACATCGGCGTCGTGCCGAAAGGCAAAATTGTCATAAAAGACAGGATTGCCGACGCCATGTTCCAGCAGGTGCTCCTGAGACCGGAAGAATATGATGTGATTGCTACGCCGAATCTCAATGGTGATTATATCTCCGACGCCTGTGCTGCCCAGGTAGGGGGCTTAGGCATGGCTCCCGGGGCTAATATCGGAGATAAGGCCGCTATTTTTGAAGCCACTCACGGTACCGCCCCGAAATATGCAGGACTGGATAAGGTCAATCCTGGCTCTGTTATTTTGTCAGGGGTTATGATGTTTGAGCATCTCGGATGGAACGACGCAGCAGCTATGATTGTGGGCGCCCTGGAAAAGACCATCCGGCACAAAACGGTGACCTACGATCTCGAACGTCAGATGACGGGTGCCAGGCTGGTCAAGTGTTCCGAGTTTGCCAATGAGATAATAAAGCATATGAATTGAGGATCCTTTGTGCGAGGGAGCGTCATTGAGATTTGGTATTCATTATTATGCCCTTTTGCAACAGATGGTCTATATCACCTGCTGATAACGGCTGGCTGTAAAGGTAGCCCTGTATGTTATTACAATGGAGTTCACGGAGAAAATCAGCCTGTTCTGTGTTTTCAACACCCTCGGCAACGATCTTCAGTTTGAGGCTCTCAGCTACGGCAATGATAGCGGTGACAATTGCCGCATCGTCTGGATTTGTCGTAATGTCTTGCACAAAGGACCGGTCAATCTTGAGTGTATCTATGGGAAAACGTTTCAGATAGCTCAGAGAAGAATATTCGGTGCCAAAATCATCAATAGAAAAGAGGACGCCAACGGACTTCAACTCCCGGAGGGTAGCAAGAATAGCCGTGTCGTTCTGCATAATAATGCCTTCCGTGAGTTCCAACTCCAGATACTTCGGGTCAAGGCCTGTCTCCTGTAGCACGCGGATAATCATGTTCACAAGATTCTGTTGTTTAAACTGGCGCACGGAAAGATTGACGGTAATACGGAGACTGGGAAATCCTGCATCGTGCCATGCCCTGGTTTGTGTACAGGCGGTCTTCAGCACCCATTCACCAATAGGGATGATAAGTCCGGTTTCTTCGGCAATGGGGATGAATTTACTAGGGTAGAGCATTCCCCGATTGGGATGCTGCCAGCGTATCAACGCTTCCATGCTCATAATCTGGCCAGTATTCTGATCTACCTGCGGCTGGTAATATACGACCAGCTCGCTTTTTGCCAGCGCCTTGCGCAGGTCATTTTCCAGCATCAGCCTTTCAAGGTTATTAATATTCATGTCTTCCATGTAAAACTTGAAGGTACTTCCCCCCTCTTCCTTGGCATGGTACATGGCAATGTCGGCATTTTTAATCAGATTGTCCATGTCGTTTGCATCTAATGGGTATATGGCAATGCCAATGCTGGAGGTTACGTGCACTTCATGCCCATCAAGGTGAAAGGCGGCAGACAGGGCGCTGAGAATTTTTTGCGCTATAAGAGCAACATCCTGTGGATGGAGGATGTCTGAGATAATGAAGATGAATTCGTCTCCCCCCAATCGTGACACGGTATCTCCTTCACGGATGCAATTTTTCAGACGGTCTGCAAGGGCCTTTAGCAACAGATCGCCAAAGGCATGCCCTAACGTATCATTAATTGTTTTAAACCGGTCCAGATCGAGGAATATCACCGATGTCAGTCGTTTGTTTCGGTTTGCATGGATCATTTCCTGCCGCAGGCGGTCAGTAAACAAAATACGGTTAGGCAGATTGGTTAGTGTGTCGTAATGTGCCATATAGACAATCTGCTTTTCTGTCTCCTTTTTATCCGTAATATCCTCATGTATTGCAACGAAGTGGCACGTTTTTCCATTCAGGTCCAGCAGCGGGGTAATGGTCTGGTTTACGGTGTAAAAAATACCATCCTTGCGGCGATTTATGACCTCTCCGCGAAAGACATTTCCTGCAAGGATCGTTTGCCATACCTGCTGATAGAATGAGGAATCGTGCCTGCCTGATTTGAACAGGCGCGGGGTCAGGCCACAGGCCTCGTCTGATGTGTATCCGCTTAGTTTGGCAAAAGCAGCATTGACCCACGTAATTCGTCCCTCGCTATCGGTAATAAATACGGCATTAGCCACCGATGCCATTGCGGCGCTATGCAGGCGCAATTGCTGCTGGTCTCTTGCAACCAGCAAGGTTATGCTGATGCGGGCAGCCAGGTTTTCCAGCAAACGAATGGTTTCCGCATCAAAGGCGTGGGTCTTGTGATCATACAAATTCAGCATACCAATCACCTTACCCCCAGAATATAAGGGAACTGCAAGAAAGGAGTGCAACCCATACCGACAAGCACGTTCCCGGCATCGCTGAAAGGCAGGTTCTTGCGTATCAATGGTCTGTGACTTTCCGGTACGAATGGCAAAGCCAACGATGCACTCATGCTCAGGAACATCTTGCCATCGTGCCTTGAAATCTTTAAGATAATTACCATGGGTGCCGGCTTGCGCTGAGATACTCACCGTGCCATCAGTTTCTTTCATACCGATCCAGACCAGGGGATAGGCAAAGATATCGGTAAGACGCGTGCAAACATACGGCAAGATAAAATCCGGCAATTGTCCTTGAAGCACAAATTGATCAATTTCGTTAAATAAAGCGTCAATAACCTGGGTTCGTTTATGCTCCGTGATATCGGCAACAACGCCCATAATGCCGCTAACGTTACCTTGTCGATTGCGCAACGGTGCTGTAGAGATGCTGATGTCAATCGGAGAGCGGTCTCGCTTTTGCCTACGCACTTCTACGCCGGTAAACGCCTCGCCCCGCAATACCCTTTCGCGCAATGTGCGAAACTCTTCTTGTTTATCATGAGGAACGATGGGAAGGAGGTGACCGAGTACCTCCTGCTCTTTCCAGCCAAACATGTGTTCTGCCGCTTGATTCCACATCGTAACATTTCCCTGTGGATCTAGGGTGATAATAGCCAGCGGCGAGGCTTGAATCAGCGCTTGAAGAGTTTGATTTGCTTCTCGTAACGCCTCTTCGGCCTGTTTTTGCATGCTGATGTCGGTTGCGATTTCAAGCCGGACAATACGTCCGTCCACCCAGGTGATTGCCCTGTCAGAAATGGTATACCATCGCCCGTCAATAGTATTCTGAAATTCCCAGGAGTGTAGACCGGCAGGATTTCCATTGGCATCTAAAAGTTTATCGTTGGTGCAAAAATTACACTGGCTAACCTGATCCGCCTGAAACGTCTGCCAACAGATTTTGCCGGTTACATTTCCAACAATATCGTTCAGATATTTGTTTGTATAGAGGATTTCATAGGTTTTCATGTCTGCAACATATACCACCGCATTCAGCCCATCCAAAACCGAAGTAAGTCGTTTGTGTGATTCCTGTAAAGCCTCTTCCGCACGCCTGCGTTCCGTAATATCTCGGGCAATGCCAATGGTTCTCAGGACTTTTCCGCGGCTGTCCCTTAACTGAAAATTCCTGTATTCGCATACGATCCCCGTAGTTTTAAACGTGAGCTCAAATTGCAGGTTTTCTCCTCTTACGGTTCTTGCATGGAAATCCATTGCCTTTTTCAGGTTCTCTTCATCAAAAAGGGGTGAAAAGGGTTTTCCCATGAATTCCTTTGGTTTATGGCCGGTAAGCTTTTCAAAGATATTGTTTACATATAAGATATTGCCCTGCGTATCGCAAATATATGCAAGATCTCTTATTTCTGAAAACAGCAATTTAAATAGTTTCAATTCTTCGCCCATCTTCTCACGCTCAGTAATATCAACAAATGCAATCCCCACGCAATTGTTTGAGAGGGGAAAAGCCTTGACGGAAAAGATCGATGTGAAATTGCCTTTATCAGAGAAATGATCTTCTTTCAAGGTTCTCATCTTTCCGGAACGAATGACTTCGGCATACGTCTTTGGCGCTTCAGACTCCGTGAGGGCGGGAAAACACTCTGCCATGGTTTTTCCGATGAAATTTCCCAGCGCTATTCCGGTGCATTGATTTGCTGCAGCATTTGCGGTAATAAGTTTGTAGGTTTTCGTATCGTCAACATCCTCTAATTGCCAGACAATCAGGCCTATTTGTACATTATTTAAGATTTCTCCATAGTGACGGATACGTTCCTCAGCCTGATTGCGTTCGGCAAGAATGTGTGCTGTGCCATAGATAGAGATGACACGGCCTTGTGTATTTCCCCACACTGGCTGAGCATAATCCCGCAGCCAGAGCTTTTCACCGGTTTTGGTAATGATGCGAAATTCGCTTGTCTTCGACCGCCCGGAAAGCAGGCAATTCCTGTGCTGGAGAAAACGGGGTTTATCTTCGGGGCAGATAAGACTATACCAACCGTCATGCCCATGTACTTCTTCAAGAGCATAGCCGGTGATGGGAGTAAAGGCTTCGGTTATGCATTCACATACAAAGGTACCATCAGATTCAACGCGTAACGTGTATGCATAGTCGGAAAAGGTTTCAGGAGTGCGATATCGCCCGTGACAAACTTTTCCGTGATTTCCTGATTTGTCATGCTCCTTACCCGGCCGGACGTCCCGCAGGGTCTTCTTCAATGCCATGGGTAAATCGTGCATTTTCCGCTTCGGGATATAGTCGCTCAGGCCGGATTTCATCCCCTCCGCGGCGATTTCCTCGCTCCCGTGACCGGTAACCATAATTACCGGCACGGAAGGAAACCGTTCATTGACCACCCGGAGAATCCATAATCCGTCTGTCCAGTCAAGACGATAATCGGTAATCACGGCATCGAAGGCGCCTTTTCCGATAACCGCATCAAAGTCCTCCCGTGTCGTTATCTCAAGGAACTCCGGGTCTTGAAATTCCTTTTGAACGTTCTGTTTCATCCGCTCGCGGTCATCCTGGTTGTTGTCGATAAGCAGAAACTTCATCGTTTATCTCTGTGTTATAGAGGTCTCTCTCCGGAAGAATACAAGGCATTCAAACAGTAAATGTTCTGCACAAACAACCCCCTTGCCCTCTTTGTTAAGGGGGAGTTCTTCGCGTCCCCCTTAGAAAAGACGGATGGAGGGGGTTGTCTGGTATGCTATGCTACAAACTTTGAAATCCCTTAAACAAAAAAACCTTACTGCCGAAAATGATCAGATATGCATCTTCGAAAGTAAGGCGGCGTTTTCTATAACAATTTTTTATATCCACTGATTTCTCAGGGGGTATCTTTCTGATATTTCATAATATACTGGTTTTGTATAACACGCTCAGTATTTCATGTCAAGCAAAATCCGGCTGGAAATGTAAAATCTTTCGTTAACCAAAAAATACCTTCCAGACAAAGAGAGAAATCATCACAAGGCCGATAATCAATTTTAACATCGACCCTCCTAAAAAACCCACAAAATTACCCAGTCCCGACTTCAACGCCCCCTGGTAACCCTTTCCCCCTATCATTTCAAAGATAATGGTGCCAACGATGGGGCCTAAAATCAAACCGACAGGACCACCCATGAAGAATCCGGCGCCGGTACCCACGAGTGAACCAAGAATTCCCCATCGTGTAGCGCCAAATTTTTTTGCACCGTATACATTCCCAAGGTTTTCCAATACGACAGAAAAAATGGCCATTAATGCAAAGAGCAACAACATTATCCAGGTAACTTTTTCAAAATGCGTACAGAGTGCATAGATGAATGCTCCCACCCAAATAAGTGGCGTGCTTGGAATGATCGGTACGATAATCCCAGCCATTCCCACGACCATAATCATGAGAGAAATTACAAATATCGCGATGTCCCAAATTCCCATTAATTATCTTTCTTTCAAGGTATTTAATTTACCGAATGCATTTTTTAGAAAATATGGTAACATAACGACCACGTCAGAATTTGTCTTTTAAAAATATTATCTTCCGTCTCCCGCAATAAGGCAGGAAAATTTGACTGCAAGTTACTTTGCACGTTATCATATCATGATAGTACTCCTGATCCAACAAAATTAGATAATCCTGAACAAAACCTTTGAGGAAAAAATTATGTTTTGGTCGGTACTGGGTACAATTGCCGCAATTTGCACCACCGTAGGGTTTATCCCCCAAATAATACGAGGCATACAAACGAGGGAATTACGTGACGTTTCTCCCACCATGCTAACGCTTCTCCTGGTGGGGTGTAGTTTATGGTTGACGTATGGAATTCATTTAAAAAATCCTATCATTGCACTGGCAAACGGTTTTACCCTTTCGTTTGTAATTACGATTTTACTCATGCGTTCTCTTTATAAAAAAAGAACTCAAGAACGCAATGACCATAGATAACCAACGCGTAAAATTTTTAGGATGGAAATCAGTTTGAATTTTTCATAGAATAATCAAAAAGCGGCAGGTCATGTTTTGGGCGCTTGGCTCAGCGGCTAGAGCACTTGCTTCACACGCAAGGGATCAGTGGTTCGAATCCACTAGCGCCCACCATATCTTGCAAGGACTTATGACTTGTGGTAAGTGAAGCGTGCCGTGAAAAGGTTCTGTTGAACTTATAGGAAAAAAAGCTAAATTATGAAGGAATTCGAGAACCTTTACGAATCACTCCATATAGCCGGGTATTATCGGGGGCTCATCTATAATGCCCATGCAGTGAGAGATTACCTCGTGGCTGCCAGGGAGTTTGTTGAAAAGATAAAATAAAGCATGGGGAGGCTCATGATGCACTGTCAGACGAAAGAGATAGAAACATATACATCCTTATGTAAATGGAAATGGATAAACCTAAACCACAACGTCAATTCTCTGTTCTACCACCTTTTTCAGTACGTTTAAAACAACCGAGAATCGGTTTCATTCAACGACCTTAATAAGTAGTGTCTGAACGAAAACGCACTTTTTTGTAAAAGTGCGAGGGCGATTTTTTCCTTACCAAGAGATCATTTTAAAATTTGAGATTGGGTTTTTGCTAAAATACGGTTCTTTTACCCGTTTCCCTTGATTTTTTCTTTATTTTAA
>PHFX01000038.1 GCA_007618135.1 Candidatus Brocadia sp. WS118
ATAGGACGATAAACCTTTTTGCAATTTCTGGGTTATTCTGGAAAATTGGATTCCAAAGCCAGTAGAAAATTTTGTATACAAGCCAATCTAACTTATTTGGTCTTTTCATATCATGCTCCTTTGAACTCGTTTTCAAATAGCGTTAGTAAAAAAGTCTCGGCTGGCCGGTCGCTAATTCGGCTGATTCATGGATTTTAACAAAGGCTACTATTCCAAAGGAAGTAAGCGCATCTTTGACCATGAGCGTGTCTGCTTTCCACGCCGCAGCCGAGACGTTATATCTTCGGAAAATCCGCCCACCATCTTACTTGTCGCGCAATTGCACCTGCCGCGCCTATCCATTTTTCATCATCCCAAAAAGCTACACATTCCCCTTCGATTATAACATCACGCCAATCGTTCGGCTTCTCGACGTGAGCGTCGTGAATGACAAGCCTATATTCACTCGGTATTTTACTTCCCCGCACTTCCTGCCATTGCAATTTCTCCTAATCTATTATGGGTGGTTCCCCATCGCACAATTTGATGCTAACTCTGATTTCCGGGTCAATAATCCTACTAAAACCATGTTGTTTTAGCTCTCCGATCAAGTTGTCAAACTCATTATTAAGACGAGCTTTAGCATACTCAAAGGCCGCATTATAATCGTCTTCGGAATTTGCAGGCATGATAGCCACGTCACAATCCCCGGTTTCAAATGGGATTATTTCAAAGTACATTTTTTCTCCAAACGTTTCTCAAGTTACCTACAAACAGGATGATTAAAAATACCGGCGTGAAGATCGCCAACGAAGTGTTTTCTCCGAATTTCACAGCGACAAACACCGGCAAGCCTGCCACAGCCATCAATGCGCAGGTTACACTCAAGTCAATTACGACTTGTCCTATCGCTTCAACCAGTTTGCTCATCGAAATCGAATTCCTTTATAGTATCGAAGTTTTAGTTTTCCAGCCGTTCGGAGTCAAATCCAAACAGCCGTACCATTCGTCGGTAATGTTCCCAAATACTCTATACCGTTGAGCAAGGCCTGTTTTAAACGACCGTACTTTATAGATCGCACCAATCTCATTATCAATCGCCCCGTAAATCTTACCATCAACGACAATATGTGTCACAGCGTACTTTCTGTCTAACAAAACTGGCTTGCCAAACTTAGCCTCAGCAGCCTCTTTAAATTTCTTAAAATAAGGCTCAAGATTTTTTTGTTCAGGGGCACCGGATACCCTGCCTATCTGGCTTTCAACATCTTTTCGGGATGCGTCAATAACCTGTACCACATAATCGAGCTTCTTTTCCACCTCCCGCATAGCTCGTAAAATCGGCACAAACTCACGACGAACAGTCTCTTTAAGCGCCGTGTCTAGTCTCTTTTGCCTTACGACTCTTATTGGTTGCTTTTCTAACATAAGTTCAATATCTTCAATTATGGAACTCTCACTTGCTATCGGAAAAAGTGCCGCTACCTTATCAAAAGCTAACCGGCATAGTTTTTTAGCTAATGCAGCGATCCGTGCCCTAGAAAAAATCGTCAGCAACGACCCTAATTCCCCTCCTGTCAGCCGTCTAGACGTTATCATGGAACAAGCTGCTTTAACTGCCAGCGATCCCAACAGCAATCAGCAGGTACAAGCAGCTAAATGGATCACAGAACAAGCATTTGGCACCCCGCCTAAAGAGCTTTCCGATCTGGAAAAGCAGCAAATCGTTCTGGACATGTTGCTTAAAGCTAAAGGCCTGATACCTGACCAAGACCGCGAAGCTATTCTAAAAGCACTTACCGAACGGTCAGGAGTAGCATCCGAGCTTCAAGCCCTCAACGAGGCGCATCCTGACCAGATTGAGGAGTAGCTTTAAAGTTTGCAATCGCGGCGGTGAGTTCTTTTGATATGTCGATATATTCTTCATCACTTGGATCAAGGATACGCTCGACACTTATTTTAAACCGCTCCACCGCTTCGATCACCTTCACGGCCTGCGCGAGTTTAGCTTGCAAACAAATAGGGCAAATACCATCAGCCAGCATCGTGTCTTGCGCCAAAAAGCGCAAGATTTCATTGTGATTACATGTCATTTTTGGCCTCTTCAATTTTGTGCCGCAGTTCGTCGGAGATGTTTTCTAATCTGTACCGCATCTCTTCAATTCTGGACACAAGACGTCGCATGTCATTTGGCGTCTTGTAATACAGATCACAATTATATGCGTCAGCATTTACCACATCTTTTTCAATATAAATCCTTGACTTGTTTTCATAAGACATTAACACAAAACCTTCCCGCACAAACTCGCCATCCCACCACAATACTTTTTCTCCGACTTCAAATTTCATGGCTTGGCCTTTTTGCGCTTGTTGGATTTACCGATCTGCTGAAGCTCGTATTGAATCTCGCCAAGAGACGCAAACGAAAACTTGTCGAATTCTTTTCGCGGCATGATTCGTTCGAGCGCCTGAACAATATCTTCATTCAAAGCACCGGAACCGTTCCATAGCTGATAAAGTGCCGCTTTGCGGATAACCGCGAGTGTTTTCTTGCTAACGTTCATTTCTGCACCTTCTTGATTGTGTTCATGCAATTTGTTTGTCTGCCGACAAAAATGTATTGGCGTTTTCGATAGCGTCGCCAGTAAACGCATTCTTGAGGAAACCGAGAGCGATATCAGAATCGCCATTCGATAATTGTTTGTATCTCTCAAACGTCCGGTAAATCTTCTCGGCGTTTTCTTTGTCTGACATAGCTTGCCAATAGGCAGACATAACGTGATCCCGCAGGCGTTGAATTTTTCCAAAAGCTTCGTCATACTCACGCTTTTTGTTTTCATAAATAGTTTTCTCAGAAGACGAAACCTTCAGTTTTTTTGCGCGGGCGCGTAAGTCGCTTTCATCGTAAACATAGCGTTTCACGATGTCGGCCTTTTTGCAAGCTTCCATAAACTTGAACTCGTATCCAATTTCATAAATATAAGATTCCTTCAGAAACTCGCCTTTGCTCGCCGAGAGAACCGCCTGGGCAATTTCTTCGCTCGGAAACGCGCAAATAACTTCCGAGCCGTTGCAAATTTCCCAAACCGCCGCAGTTTTCTCAATCTTGAAATCGCCTGGTTTTGTCGGAACATCCGGCAAAACAATGCCGGACTTCATAACTTCGATGTCAACCAATCGTTCAAGTTCTTCACTTGAAAGCTCAACTAACTCTTGCGCCGTGTACTCATCAACTGTTTTCATAATAACCCTTTCACGTTTGTTAGTTATTTGTTGCGACGCTCACGCTCTCTTTCGAGTTCGCGTTTTTTCATTTCCCAGTAATCTATATGTGTTTTACATGATGATATTGCGTCATCTATAGTAAAGCTTGTCAAAATTAAAGCCCATTTTTCTATATCGCCGTCATCTTTTTTTACAACCACAGCATTAAATCCTGTCTGACTTTTGTCGGGATGCTCAATAACAACACCGTGCTCAAGCGTATGCCCTACCGCTTTCCAACATTCTTTACCAACAAGCGTCGCCATATATCACCCTTTCACGTTTAAACAAAAATTCTCGTCATTTTTTTTCAAACCTTTTGTTAAACTCGGTCTCGTGCATGACATAAAATTCACTGCCTTCGCGCACAATAAAGTCACCCATGTAAGCCATAACACCGCCAACATGTACAGCGGTAAATTTTCTACCATCTTTAATAATGTTGCATCCGCACCATTTAGCGATCACGCTTACTGGTGTTATGCCGCCAACCTGGTACGCTTCTACTTCCACAGGCCTATAAATGTAACGCATATCGTATCTCACGTTTAAACAAAAATTCCCCGCCAGCGAGCAATGAACTGACGGGTTTTAGCATTTACAACAATCGCACAAAACAAGCGGCCAACCACTCAGTCGCTAATGAAGGTAGTGAGTTATGTCGTTCACCGAAATTCGGCATTGCTCAAACGACTAAGCACAAGATAACATAAAAAAAGAAAAAAGCAATAAAAAAATTCTTGACTCGTGATTTTTTTATTCGTATTATAGGGCATCGAAAAAATTGAAAGGATTTTACACAATGTCATTGCTTAGTTTCTTAGCAGATGTGGTTTTAACTGCACGTACAACAACTGATAATTTGCTGCCCTCGGTCATTCGTACCGAGCGGTTAGCAAAACGTTGGGAAAAAGAAGCCAAAAAACAAGAGCTTGGAGACACCCCAGAGCACGCGCATTTATTTGGCGTAAAAAATCGCGGTGTGGTTCACGATAAAAAGAACGGCCAGCTTTACTTTAAAAGAGACGGTAACTGGACAAAAGGAAATGAACCCTGGGATACCTCCAGCCTGTCAAACACAAGGCTGACACCGGCAGAAAAGGATTACCACACCGGCTTGTTTGCAAAGTTCTTACGCAAAAACGGTAAAGAAATTACCAAGCACAAAAACCAATTGGGCAAATAAACATTATGACGGGATTCAACTACATCGAAAATTTCGAGAGTAAGAGCCTGAAAGATTTTAAACCGGGCGATACGCTCTATATCCACAAAACGATTCAAGGATATACAGCTACCTATTTATGCGCATTCGAACGAATCGCACGCGGGGTAGTCTACGGTCGTGTTCTGGATTACAAGCCAACATATATGAAGACAGAAATAGGCTCATCAGTTAAAGCCAGGGCGAAGTTCTGCTCACTATACGGAAAAGACCCCGGCGACTGGCATGCACGATTTCATTTTTTCAAAAACACAACTGATATTACAGAGTAAAAAAGTCATGAGTAAACCCAAAGGATTAAAACCAATTGAACAAGCCTATCTTGACTTGTTCTACGTGCAAAACTGTCTTGAGCAGTATGCAGCGGACGATACAACCATGTCGGTTAAAATGCTCCTGTCGCTTGCCGGAAAACAAAAGGCAGCCCTAAAGCTTTATCGAGATACGCTCTATCGTGCCCAGCATATTCTCGAACACGGGGATGGCGATAAATGAAAAAGAAATCTAAATCTCTCTTCGATGATAAAATCGGCAAGCCGTGCTGGTTTATCGCAGCAGACAAGGTTTACCAGGGCGTTTTAAAAGAAAGCCGTATCGTAGGGCAATACACCCAACCTGATAAAGAATACCGCCTGACGATTACAAACATAAGCACAAACGGCAGCCCGGCAAAAAATCTCGGAGATTTTACCAATGCCATAGAGGGGTGTCACTACTCAAAAGCAGAAAAAGAAATATACGTAGACGATTACAACGTCTTCTTTTCTTTGCAAGATATTTTGAAAGAGCTACGCAAACAAATTTATTATTGCTACCGAAAACGCGAACACTGGCGCGAGCAGTATATGACAACATTGTATCGGAGCGGACATAATGAGCAGGAATGAAAGCATCGCAAATACTTTAACCGACCGCGTGTTTCACTTTATCAAAAGGAGTTACAAACGCGGATTCAGAGACGGGCTGCGTATTGCAGAAACGATTGTAGACGGTTTTGTTGAACTGAACAAATGCGAACAGAACGAGCAAATCGCAGCGCAAGCTAAAAAAGCAATTGCCGAAGCAAAGGGACAGCTAAATGAAAAAGAAACCTGAATTTCCAAATGAGGTTGTTTTAGGCGTTGGTTATCCCTGGGCAATTGGTGTAGATCATTACGAGCATATTTCCTTATGCAAAGCACCGCAAGGGCTGCATTTAGAAAAGCTCATATTCCCCAAAGAGTTATGGCATAAAGATGTGCCAAAATATGAACTGATTCTTAGGCGGGTAAAATGACCTCCAAACAAAAACGCAAGATCAGAAACAATCTCGTCCAGTGCCGGAACGAAGCCAAAAAGTTTCTTGCGTCGGCGAGCAAATGACACCAGTTGAGATAAACCCAAAGAAAACCAAATACTACGGAACCGCAATCAAAGTTAGGAGCCTGCGCAAAAATTTTTACACAGGTTCGGCACTGTATCGGGTAAGTCCGAAAGTAGAGGTTGTTGACTGCGGATTCTTAACCGAAACGAATTACGTTATTTGCGCAGTGACGCCGTGCGCTTCCGATCACGGCAAGCCCGAAACCGCTTTGTTTGCAGCGAAGGCTAACGGCCTGTTGTTTTGCGAACACGGCGCAGAGCATGATCTTGATGCTGCTGCCAACAATTTAAATGTCTACATCAAGGGGAAGCAAGATCATCAGGCGGCTTTTGACAAGCTGCAAGGTGGGTACAAGATATTGAAAATTGGGAAGATCAGATGACATCCGAAGAACGAATCGCCGCGCTCGAAACATTAGTTGAAAAACTAATGCGGGAAGTTAAAATTGCACAGTTGGCAGCGGTAACAATGGGGCTTTTAACCTGTGCCGGGATGATAATTCTTGCACTAATAAAATAGCTTGAGGATAACCATGAATTACGATGAAACGTCTGCGGCAATAAAAAAGTTTTGCGATTGCATCGGGACGGTTAGAATCATAAAAGACGGGATAGAATACTGCCCTCTACTTCTAACCGATCACCGCGCCCTGTACGAGTATATCGACGGGCACAAGCTGCGATTACCCTCGAACTCTGGAGGAGTATACACCACCAATGTGTGTGAATTGGGTATGCGCGGATTGTACGATAACACGAAAAATTCCCCTTGACTTTCACGCACTCAATCGTTATCATTAGGCGTCTGTGTGGCAGCCCAATGTTAGACAACGAGTTGAGTTTTAGATAAACCCCGTTGGGTAGCATTGGGCTACACAGACACCAACGGGGTTTTTTATTTTCAGGACACTTAAAAGGATTATCTATGGCTGACCGACTAGCAACCGAGGATTTGCGTAACAAGGCACAAGCTGCAATAGGCAAAATACGCAATTGCGAAACATTCGATGAGGTCATGCAATACCGGGATGATGTAATCGGCGCAATTGACCTGCTTGCCGCTGTCGAACGGGCGATTGTCGCAAAGGTGGATCGACTGGGTGAACCAAGAAACGACGTGCCGTTGGTTGAGAATCCGCTGCCAAATATTGTAGAACTCCAGGAGGAGCTAAACTATAAGCACATGCGCTACGCCGAAAACCAATGGAACTTTGGCCGTGCGACGGAGACGCAAATAAACTATATTGATGAGTTGTACGAGGACGACTACGAACAGCTAGCAAAGCTCATAGATTTTTTTCAGGGGTTCTACAAAAACTTCAAATTTCCAGACTCTTTAACAAAGGGACAAGCTAGCTTTTGTATTGATAAGTTTTTGAATAATAAATTCGATCACATTATTGGCAGCAGCCGGAACTTATAACAAAGGCGCACGGATATGAAAAACGCTTGTGCGATTTGCAAAAGAGCCGCCAGAGCCTTATATTGCTTTCGTTGTAAAGAACGAATCAAAAAATTGCAAGATTGGCAAGGAATGAGCGAAGGCCGGGCAGTACGGACGCTGACCAGGGAATATGCTAAAATTCGTTGAAGCGAAAAAAATCTTACTAGGGACACACCCTGCTTTAAAAGAGCAGCCTCAGCCCTCTCGACGCCGAAAGACCAAAAAAAGCGGTCGCTGGCTTTCCCAAAAAGCCCGCACGGAGATTATACACCAGCACTGCGCCCAAATGGCGTACCGGCTGCGTATTGTCTATTTGTCTGGCGGCACGATTGTACGGGATGTTCCCACCGGTATACAAAACCGAGAAGTTCTCCCCAACGGCAAAATAAAACTCACCAGCTACGAAAAGGCCCTTAGTCTAAATCGCAAGGAAATGGCAGCTAAAAACGCCGATGAAATCGGACGTTTACGTGCCGAGCTTGCTAAAATTAAAAACCTGGACGGCCCTAGATACCAGGCCTACCAAGAAATGAAGGCATACTTTAATAAACACACACCTGATAAAACTCTTGCGCCATTAGCAAACAAAAAGGGTGAGCTTTTACCAATCTCTAAAAATAGTATAAAAAGACGTTCCAAGAAAAAAATACCGAAAAAGGTTATTGACGTATATCTGGAGGGGATTCACGGACGTTCTGCACAGTGGGCAGCCAAACGCTATAGAACGTCCGCTAAACAGATTTATCGTATCTTGGTAAGATACGCCAAACGCGGGGATATTTTGTCGCCTGGGGATGCCGGTTATGTTATGTTACCGGATGAAGTCACACAAGAAAAGTTTTTAGAAAAACAGTCCACTGAACCGGATAAAGCTTTAGAAAAACGTTTTGCAGAGATTTCAAAAGAGATCGAGGCGAGACGTAAGCGGGCTTTAGCCGAACATAAACAGTGTATCCAACGCGGCACACGGATCGTAGACGAGTCTTCGGAAGAAGATTTGGCTTTGGCTTTTAAGCCGGACGAACCCCTGTCCGCCACCTATGCTCGCAACCGTTTGGACGGTTGTGAAAATACTGTCTCCCGCATGCTTGACGCTGGATACACTGAGTACGACTGCACGGAAATAGATATTAGATACTTCCGTGATGCGGTCAGTGACGACTGTCTGACGGATAATTTGGCGAAAAAAAAGGTCGAATACAAGAAAAAAACGATCTTTAAGCCCAAGAAATCCGATCTTCCTCCCAGCAGTAAACCAAAGCAGAGGAAGAAAAGACCAACCCTCAGACAGCAGATCACTTCCTCTCAAAAACAAGCCCAACTCCTGTATAATCAGCTATCTGGAGCGCAAGCGTCATCTGGGTATATTTACCAGCAAATGAGCAGCTTCAGAAAAGAGCAAGGTAAGCTCTTCGAACTGAAAAAACGCATAACTGATCGTGCAAGAGAGCTTAGAAGAGGCCGCAGAGCTAAAGTAGATCGTATTATCAATCGTGTTTTGATAGGCCGATAGCTTTAAGCAAGGTCGTTACCGTACCTGTACCGCCGCTATACAGCAGCAGATAGGTAATTGGGGTACTACGTCCACCCCATACCACCGCTATAGGCAGCAAATAAAAAACCCCTTACCCAGACATCAGGTAAAGGGTTTAACCTCCCTCTTCAGACAAACTTTACTTCTGGACGAGCTTACTGTACGTGTCCAGTTTTCCTTGTGCCTCCAGGCCCTTCAGCACTTGGTATTCCTGATTAGTAAACTCTTTGATTAACGCTCTGATGGACAGGCCTATGCTTTTTGATGTGGCTACCCACTCGCTGTAGAGTGCCTTGTCAATTCGAATAGAAGGCGTGTTTGTCATCTCCGTCTCGTTTGTAGCGGTATAGGCTATCACATAAGGCGTTTTTTTGAGCTTGCTAAATTGCTCCGTTAAGACCGGCTCCAGCCAATGTTGCCAGCTTCTATATCCGGCTTGTTTAAAGAGTGAAACAAGCTCTCTGTAATCCTTTGTGGGCATTTTGAATTGGGAGGGTTGGGCGTAGTCTTTACGCCAATAGGTCTTTTTAACCTCTTTCTTTTTTACCACTTTTTTGTTCATAGTCTTCCTTAAAGTTCGGTTAAACAGCGTGCCAGAAATGTAATCCAATTTTTTTACAAAGTCAATAACTTTTTTCTTGCTTTTGTTTGCCGGATGTGCTATCTTAGGGCGTCGAAAATAAGCAGAGATTCTAATCAACTGAGGCTAGCAATCATGTTTTACTTCAATATTGGTAATTCGAGGTACCGGGTTAGATTTGAGCACACCAAAAACTCGGATGGAAAATACACGAACACAATAGCGTATTTGGAAAAATCCGAATTGAGCAGCCCGGCTAGCGATTTTATTGTGGCAGGAGCAGGAATCGCGCATTGTTCGCTCAAGGATCAATTCTGCAAAGAGACAGGGCGTAAGCTTGCGCTATCACGGGTTCTTTTAGACGTTTTTCAAGACTGCGGTATTCGTAAATTGGTCTGGGACGCTTATTTTGCTCGTAAACAAAAACCGACTGTCGAAACCGAATCAGTGGGGAACGCAAGCCTTTCGTATTCGGGTTAAGCTCGATAGTTTATTGCAGGACATGGAAATTTCGGAATTAACTAAACAAAAGATATAAGATGTCAAGTTTAGCTTCAATAAAAGACCTTGAAAATAAGCCGCAGGTAGCATTACCTAAATCGTCAGCGCTCGCCCGTCTTAACCCTTTGTCAGCAGCAAATATCGAAAGACGCAAAAGCCGTGAGAATGGCTCCGGTCTTATGACCGCACAGACGCCGATTTCCGACGCAGATATGAAGCCGTTCATGGCACAGTATCAAAAAACAGCGGATCAGGTGATTGGAACGATTGATAAGAATTTGCAGTTTATTTCTAATGAGTTTGGCGGCGGGCTTTATGCCTTGACCAGCAAGGCGGTTGAGGAGAATGTCGAACGCATTGCGCACGCTGCGACGAATATGCAGCGTACCAAAGAGTTGGTCGAAGTGATGTCCAGAAATCTCGATGCACACAAAATCTTTGCAGACGAGATGAGCAAAATTCGGCTGGCTGCTAAAAGTAAGGACATCAACGTTTTAATCGACGCTTTGCTAAAGTTTGCAAAGTTTTTTGATACGAGCTTATGGTCTACCTATAATAAGATTACCGAAAAAGTTTATGACAAAACCGGTTTCGCTGTTGGTGAATTTACCCGCGATTTTCATTTGCAATGGATGCAGCTTTTGCAAATTGAGTTTGTGAAAAGCATTATGCGGGCGGTTGGGGAAGCAGCTAAGTCACTTCAGTCTTATGTCGCTATGCGCGATGCTCTGGCAGAAAAACGTATTGAGATCGAAAATAAGATTGATGAAAACAAAGCGCTGGAGTCTATCTGGGCAGAGGGTGAAGCGTTATATCGTGAATATCAAAATGCGATGCAAATGATAGATCGACTGGAACAAAAGCTTAGGGAGAGCCAAGCGAACACCTTTACCGGCGGGACGATTTCTGAAACTGAGTTAAAAGAAGCCGTTGCTTTGGCTAACCGGCTCGATCAAAAAATTAAAGAAGTCGAAATTCGTTACAATACGGCGGCAGAAGCTACCTTAGCGGCGTCGCGTACAGCGCAGCAAGCCAGATTACCTTTGCATGCTCTTGCCCTTCACGTACAATCGGTAGCTGCTTTTGTGATCTATAGCGGCGAGTTTGTGCAAAACACGGCTACGCATTTTGCCGTGTACAAACTACTCAATATAACCCGCGATGCTAAGATGTTAAAACATCAGGGCTTAAAAGCCGCTGCTATGCCGCATGTTGGGAAAGCAGTAAAAGAGCTAAATAAAGAGCAAACTTACACGGTTGATATTCCTCATAGCGGTAGTGATACAATGGACGTTCATCACGTCAATACTGGTATGCAGCATAAAATACCAGTTCATGGTGGTGTGGTTTACGATGCTACCGGTAAGCCGGTGATTACCTCGGAAGAGGTTGGTAAGGACGAAAAAGGCTACCAACATTTAAAACTTGACAATATTTAACAGGAGAAAATCATGAGTGATCCTCATAACACACAAGCTTATGCTAACGAGCCGTATACAAGAGAAGCATGGCTTGATTTGACTCAGAGAGTTGATCAAACGACGTTGGGTCAGAATATTTTGTATTTTCAAGATATTTTCGGACGTAAATTTCGTTTTAAAAAAACAGGCGACGTTGTGTTACTTGAGATCATGAGTTTGGGGCTGTACGTATCGGTTTTTAGAATTTCTGCGCACCTGTTTCAAAAACTGCTGCACGAGTTGAACAGTTTTCTTAAAGGGGGCTAGTATTTAACTTGCAGAGAGTGTCTAGAATGCGTATCATTGATGTCGTTCAGAAGGAAACACCTCCTCCAAAATTGGCTCTGAGGGGCCTAAAACCCTGGCCCTGGTTCTTATCTTTTTTTGACAACAAACTTATGCAGGTTAAGTCTACGCATCCTGCCAGAGAAATGTTGGCAGATGCGGTATCGAACCTTTTGTTTTTTGCCGATACCAAATCCTCGTTTACCTATACCGAGAAAGATTTGGTGGAGATGTGTGGTAGACTGCTCAATTGCTATTTTAAAGATTTTCCTCTGCCGCTTTTGGTTGAAGGTATCTTAGGTATGGCAGAGATACCGTTCGAGAGTGCTAAAAACAATAGTGTTGTTTGGGTGCTGCGGCACAGCCTTTCGAAATTGAGTGGCGAGGAAGACCCGCTCGCTGTTTGGAACGGAGCATTAAGTAGACACAGAAATAACTTGCCGCAAATGCTAGAAGGGTCTAAAATCCCTGACATTATTTGGAAGCTTACTAGAGAAATCAAAGAGAAATCCGTGTGAGATTTTCGGAATTTTGTTTCGTTGACTCTGCAACTTCAGGCTTGGCATCTCGAAACGACGTTTGCAAGATTCAAGACTGGATTCAAAAATGTGTATCTAGTAATCTTGGCTTACCACAGGGACAAAAAGAATGGTATCGCAGTTGGTTTAGATTCCCAGCTCAGTCGCAGGTTATCGTGGCGAGCATATTTTAGATTTTCTTTTTATAGATGTCGATGGAAAAGATCTAGCAGAGGCCTTAGACCTTTTAAAAAAATCGTTGGACATACTTTTTAGCAAGGGCGTAAAACAAGAGCACCTGTCATTGTTTTTTTCAGGCAGCAAGGGCTTCCACGTTTATTTGCATGCCGGGGCTTTTCTACCCGAGCCGGATATGCTCAATTTTTCGATTGCTAAAACGGTTGTCGAAAGTTTGTTTGGGCAGCTTCTTGGTACAAAGATTGATGCTAAGAACTTTGAAATCAATCGTTTAGTCAGAGAAGCCGGAACGATAAATGAGAAAAGCGGGTTGTATAAAACGCCTATTTCGTTGGAAGATTTCCATCTGATGACGCCGGATAGCATCAGGGACGTTAGCCTATCCGGTGTTTTTAAACCTGAGTTTTTCGACGGTAGTTTGTTTTGGGAGTGCGCTCCGGTTCCGGCGTTGGTTGATCTTTGGAAAGAATCTTCTGAAAAACTGGCAAGAGGAACCTACGGCGTTCAGGCAAGGGTCACTTTGCCAGGGGCTTATTCGGCTCCGCGTCCCTCAGCAATGCAAACCGAGATGCCCGCCTGTATCGCAAATATGCTTCAGCATGTTAGCCAGGGAACGCTACCGGAGGGCTACGGTAATCAGGTACTTTCGATTTTGGCAGCGCACTACCGTTGGATGCCTGAAGATGCAACTTTAGGCATGCTGCTAGGTATGTTACCTGGCTTGAATAAAAATCGCAAAGATAAAATTACTGAGTTTGAAGTTAAAACCAGCGTTCGGCAGGTTTATGAAAGAGGCTACCGCACCGGTTGTGGTAGCAAAGATTCGACCTGGGGCACAACCTGCTTATTTTTTTGCAACGAACAGCATACAGTTGAAGCTTGTCCCAAGCATGCAGTCGGTAACGGTGAAAATCGGGTTTGGTATCGTGCTAAAGAGGCTCGGAATCTTGGGATTGCTGATCTTAAAAAAGGCGTGCCTCCTTACCGGTTCGGTTTCAGAGAATGGGATGAATTTTTGGGCGGTGTAGGATTTGGACAGCCTATCTTTTTTGAGGGGCATAAGGGAACAGGTAAAACAACTTTAATTAAGCGGTTTACTCGGCATATGGCTGAAATCGCTTACAGCCGTAACGAAGTTGTCGTGTTTGCCTCGCCGGAACAAGCCATTGCAGAACAGGTCAGGCTAGATATGCGAGCCTTATCAAGAATGACTAAGAAAGAACTCCGTAATGCTTTGGACGGCGGATATGCTGATCGTGCAATGTTGGATTGGTTTGAGAAGTATTCTGACACTATGCTTTACATGGATGTGTCGGAATTCGATCTCGACTTTATCAAAAAAAGCTTGCAGGATATTGAGCAACGTCTGGGCAAAAAAGTAGCGGTTTTCTGTTTGGACGGTCTCATTTTCCTGCAAGCGATGAGCAAGGATAAAGGGTATCGTGCAGACTTGAATGTTGTGGCACAGTGCCTTCAGTTGACCCGTAAAATGAATTTGATCGGTATCTATATTGCTCACTATGGAAAAGGTGAAAGATCGAAGGGGCAAAAGCTCGAAGAAAACAGAACCGATGGTATGGGAGCATACGGTACAGCAATGGTGTCTATCGGAGCGGCATTGCAGGGTGGACTTTATTGGAAAGACGGGGCAGTATGGCTACAGATGTTTAAAGTAAGGGATCGAGAAGAGGGCGAGTTTGCTATTGAAGACGTACCTTTTGTAATGGACAGGCGATCTTCTAATGTCTATACGTTAGAAGAAGTTAAATTGGCGCGAGCGCGAGGGATCGAGCTTTTGTCCTATGCCTCGGCAGAGAAACTATCGAAACTGTTGAGCCAGAGTAAATAACTGTCGTATAGAACGCAAGGGCGTTACTTCGCATGAGTTACAAAAAAGGTTTAAACATCTTTTGGCTCTGCCCTCGCTGTGGACGCGATCATATTTTGCGTCCACAGCCAGTAACGTATCGCAAGACGTGATTAAAAACTATATTGCAGCCCAAAGGGGATTGTGAGAAAATCGTTCAAATATAAGATCATTCCGCTT
>PHFX01000039.1 GCA_007618135.1 Candidatus Brocadia sp. WS118
CAAACGCGCATTGGTTCTCTATTATTTTCTGAGAAAATGGGGGATGGATGTGCAGGTATGCTTTGGGGTAAGATATGTGGCACACAAGAGACTGGATGGCCATGCCTGGCTGCTTTACCAGGGCGATATTTTTCTGGAAAGAAACACCGAACTGACAAAGGCCTACCAGCAAACGTATTGTTTTCCTGATAAGACGGAGCAAATCAAACAGAATTATCACAATGGTTGATCGTATAAATTAGGTCTTCGGCAACTTTCCCCCCTGTTTCCCCCCGTAAACGGGGGGATTATGGGGGGTAATTGAAATTCCTATACATTAAATTAGGTCTTCGGCAACTTTTTCAATGTAGAGCGACGAGGCTCGTTGCTCTGCAACCGCGACTTTGAATTTCATGACTATGAACATATCACACGAAAATAGGCTTTTATTATACTGCGCTCAGGCCAGAATGCCAGAGGATGCACTGAACAAGGTCAAAGATATTATCAGCCATTCGTTCAACTGGGAAGAGGTTTTAGAGACTGCGATTTGGCATGGCATTGTTCCCTTGTTATACAATAATCTTAAGAACATCCGGGAAGACCATTTGATTCCCCGTGAGATCATGGACCGGCTCAGGACTGCCTATCACGAAAATTTAGCAAGAAATATGTACCTTTATGCAGAACTCAGGGGAATTTTAGAAGCGCTTCGTGAAAAAGACGTGGAAGTGATTTTGCTTAAGGGTGCAGCCCTGGCGAAAACAGTATACGGCGATATTGGCTTAAGACCAATGGGTGACATAGATCTTCTCGTTAAAAAGGAAGCGCTCCCTTATGCAGAAAAAACAATGCATGAATCAGGGTATCATTTTCATGGAGATATGTCCCCGGAATGGTATCGGGAAGTACATCACCATATAAGTTACGTGCATCCGGACAAGAATATACTGGTTGAAATTCACTGGCATATAGCACAGGAATCGCATCCATCCAGAATTCGGGTTATGGAAAACGAAATTATTGAAAATTGGTGGGAAGGGGCTCAGGCTATTGAGTTTTCTGGCAACAAAGCACATATACTCTGTCCTCATGACCTGATTATGCATCTTTCCCTCCATTTTCTCAAACACCGCTTTAATGACATAATTGGGGTTTTTAGCAGTAAAGGCGCCCTTATCCAACTGTGCGATATCTTTCAGACGCTCAAATATTACAAGGATGAGATTGACTGGATAAGGCTTAAGTCTGAAGCCAAAAAATACGGGATAGAAAGCCTTATTTATACTACCCTTTTCATCGTAAGGGAAATCATGGGGGAGCATGATGACGTTTTTCATAATGCCTTTCGCGGATTTAGATCAGAGGATTTCGACAAAGAATTAGTACGGCTTATCAAGAGGAGAATCCTTATCAGAGACGATGATCGCACCCGCATTCCCACCACGTTGATTCAATCACAAATAGCCCATACGTTTCAAGAGAAACTAAAGATCTTACGGAGAGGTATATTCCCTAACCCAGAAGTTATCTCTAAAAAATATTCACTTCCCTTGACCTCTAAGATGCTCTATTTTTACTATGTAATTTATCCATTTTATCTCCTTTTAAAATACGGAAAGATCCTCTTAAAGATTTCACGCATGAAGGAAGAGGCAATCCTTAATGCCTGGATACATGCCCACGATCCCATGTCAAGAAAGCCATAAATTTGTTTTGTAATTACTATGATATTTCATTATAATGCGTTTTTTGAGAATACCGGAGATATCCTTTATGAAAGAAGGGGAGAAATTTATATGAAGGGAAGCACAAAAGTTATCGAAGTACTGAATGAGGTACTTACCGCAGAGATAACAGCCATTAATCAATATTTCATCCATGCCAAGATGTGTGAAAACTGGGGATATTTACTTCTGTATGACGATACCGAAAAAAGGGCAATAGAAGAGATGAAGCATGCGGAAATCTTGATTGAGCGTATTTTGTATCTTGAAGGCATCCCGATTATCACCAAACTTGATAAAATCAATGTGGGCAGTGCGGTAAAAGAACAAGTCGATAACGACTACGGACTCGAAAAGGTTGCCATTCAAAGGCTCCAAAGGGCTATCAAACTGTGCATTGATGAAGCCGATGGCGGCTCACGCGAGTTGCTTGAACATATCCTTGTTGACGAGGAACGGCATGCAAATGACCTGGAGGCATACCTGCAACAAATCAAGGACATGGGGATTCAGAATTTCCTGGTCACCCAGGTGCACAAAAAGGAAAAATCATAGCCCGTTCTTTACCGGGTAAATCCATCTGGAACTTGCAGGGGCGAAGCATTTGCTAAAGTTAATACGGATACATTTTATTTATACGAGCACATGCTTCGCCCCTACCTTTTCAAAAAACAGGTTTATTAATCACAAATTGTGAACCTCTTGAATATCAATCGTTACAAAATTTTTAGAGATGTCTTCGCGTCATTGAGGTTTGGGGTGCTCGTGGCAAAATCTTTACAAAACACCTCGGCAGGCAATGGCTTGCAGAATAAATATCCCTGAATCTCGTCGCATTGTCTTTGTTTTAAGAAACTGAACTGTTCTTCATTCTCCACTCCTTCAGCGACAACCTTGAGTTTTAAGCTCTTCGCCAGGGCAATAATTGATGTCACTATTATCTGATCGTTCCGATCGGTCATAATGCCTTTTACGAATAACTGGCTGATTTTGAGTTTATTGATGGGAAACTTTTTCAAATAGGCCAAAGAAGAAAAGCCTGTGCCAAAATCATCAATAGAGATTTGAATGCCTAATTTGCTAAGTTCGTTTAATTTATGGATGGTAATTTCTATATCTCGCATGGCAACGCTTTCAGTAATCTCCAGCCCCAAAAAATGTGGTTTTATGCCTGTCTTTTTCAACACCGAAGTGATCATTTCTAAAAAATTTTCCTGATGGAACGTATGCGCTGAAAGATTCACTGCCACGCACAAAGATTGAAATCCTGCATCTTGCCACGCTTTTATCTGTGAACAGACACTATATAACACCAACTCATCAATGAAGATAATAAAACTGATATTTTCAGATAAAAAAAGAAACTCTTCAGGAAAAAGCAGCCCTCGAATGGGGTGTTGCCAACGCACCAGGGCTTCCATAGAAACAATCCGTCCTGTGCAAAGATCCACTAACGGCTGATAGTACACTACAAATTCCTCACAATCCAGCGCCCGGCGAAGATTGCTTTCCAGCATCATCTTTTCAGAGTATTTCGTGTACATGGATGGAATGTAAAATTGATAGCAATTTCTCCCTTGTTCCTTGGCGTGATACATGGCGATATCGGCGTTCTTTATCAGGATTTCAGCGTCTCCACCGTCATTGGGATACAGGGCAATTCCCATGCTGGCAGTGATATAGAATTCTTGCCCACCGGCCATCCATGGGCATTTAAATGCACCGAGAATTTTATGTGCAATGTGGCGCACGTCTTCCTCATGAGAGATTTCTGGCAATAACAAAGAAAATTCATCACCCCCAAGTCTGGCAATGGTATCCTCTTCGCGCATATATGTTTTCAGTCTGTTGGCAATATCTTGCAGCAACTGGTCTCCCACGGTGTGTCCCATCGTATCGTTAATAATCTTAAATCTATCGAGATCGAGAAACAGTACGGCAAGCATGCCTCTGTTACGATGTGCATGAGCAATCGCCACCGTTAGACGATCATTGAACAATACCCTGTTTGGCAAGTCGGTAAGGGCATCGTAATATGCCATGCGTTTAATTTTTTCCTCCAGCCGCTTGTGCTCTGAGATATCTGTTATAGCAGATCGGCATTGGGTCACATCTCCCTCGGTATCCCATGATGGTATGCTTTCTATTGAAACATGGAATGATGTGCCGTCCTTTTTTACGAGTTTTATTTCACATGACTGCCTGGTGTTTGTTGTAAAAACGTTCTGGATGTGAGAATGAAACAACCGCCGGAATTCCGGCGTGACAAAAAGAAAAAAGGGTTTACCTGTCACAAAACTCCGCTCAACACCAACTTGCCTAGCGCCAGCAAGGTTCACCTCTATAATCCGCCCGTGCCGATCGAAAGTGAAATATCCGACCGGGGCAAAGTCGTAGAGGTCGGCATATCTGGCTCGTGATTCCTCGATTTTTATCTGAGCATTGCGAAGTTCTTCGTTCTGCATTTCCAGCTCAACCTGATGCACACGCAATTCGTGAATCAGATTCTTGGTATTTTTGGCGGAATTTTTTTGAGGACTTTCATCTTTTTGGGATAGTGATTTTCTTGTCTTATTGCGCAATGCACCCTTTTGTTTTGCTGTGGATTTGTCTTTCTTCATAACGGCCTGTGCCCTAAATTCCACCGTTCCTTATTTAATTAAGTATAGGAATTTTCATTTCATTTAAGCGGGTTTCAGGGTGGCACGGACAAACTTTGTTTGTCCGTGTTTAACTTAAGTCCACATTTTTACAATGACACAAATTAGTCCACTCTTGGGAGGGGTTAGGGGTGGGTCCCTTAGTCGTGAAATCTCAATGAATATCTCACGAATTACCGACTTACCCACCCCTAAATCCCCTCCCAAGAGGGGACTTTCTAACTTGAATTCTCGGCCTGCCTGTGATTCGTGATGTCCTCAATAGCGAGAAGTATCATTTGTGTGCCAACTCCTTCATGGGCAATCTTGCGGGCATTCAGCAACATTTTTCTTCTCCCGATAGCCGGAAACTCGTGGCAAACCTTAAAATTCTCGAAATAATTATTTTTAACCAGAATCTCACCCAAAAGTCTCCTAAGGTCAGGGATATCCCATTGGTGATTACCGAGTTCGAAAATTAATCTCCCCTCCGTCTCATCTTTTCGTACTTTAAAGGTATTAAAGAAAGACTTATTGGCCGACATCACACGCAGGTCAGCATCCAGGACAATAAGCGGTTCCCGAATCGTCTCGACAATACCCTCGGCGAACTTGCGGGCAGTCTGAATGGCAATGTTTAATTTATTGAGCTCCTCTTCCGCTTGCTTTACCTGATTGATATCGGTGAAAGTGATTACAACGCCTTCAATCACATTCTCCATGGTTCTATAAGGCACAATTCTCACCAGAAACCACTTTTTATCTTTTGTTCGCACTTCTATTTCCTTGAGGACAAGCTTATCGAGTACTTCCTGCGCATCCGCTATCAGGTTGTCATATTCAAGGTTTGAAACAATATGACTGATCGGACGACCCACATCCGACGAGATAAGGTTAAATACCCTGGTAGCTGCCATGGTGAAGCGCTTGACATGAAGGTTGTTGTCTAAAAAAATGATGCCCATCTTTACGCTGTCCAGCAGGTTCCTCATATCATTTTCGGTACGTGAGAGTTGATCAATCTTCGATTGCAATTCAGAATTTACGGTAATCAATTCCTCGTTCACCGATTGTAATTCCTCCTTGGAGGTCTCCAGTTCTTCATTGGTGCTTTGCAATTCTTCATTTGAGGATTGCAACTCCTCATTGGTAGATTTCAGTTCCTCATTGGATGCCTGGAGTTCTTCAACCGTTGCCCTAAGGCTTTCTTTGGTATACTTGAGTTCCTGTTCCAGTTTTAAAGCATGTTTATCATACTTTTGAGCTAATATGCCCTTCTTTTTCGCCCCTTTTTTTGTCTGTACGACATCCTCGAAAACCACCATCAGTAATCCTGGTTTATCTTTTAGGCCATTAACCTGTTTTACCGATAAGTTGATGGTTTGGTAACTGCCATTGATCTTTACCTGCAATCCCTCATAGATAACATCTTTCTTCCGTGTAACGACAGTATGAATAGCGGAACGCAGTTCAAGTTGTATGCCTTCCCGCGCCATCTCCAGAATATTTAAGTTGGGTTTCCCATGAGCAGGTTCCAGATATTTTCCTGTTCGACCATGAATATAGAGAATGTTGCCTTGATCATTGATAATCGCACAGGGAGGGGCAAACTTCTCCAGAAGCGCCCTATGAGCCAATTCATCAATATTGACATCTTCAGTTCTCGCGATTCTCTCTTCGCCCCTATGCAAAACTGGCGCAAACATCCGGCTTGGTTCCTGGAGCGGTATCATACAAGTTGAAGGTGTTGATTCTTTACACTTAAAGATCTTCCATTTTTTATCGATAACAGCAAAGAGATTTACAAATCCGCCTATGGTCTCAGACGTTCCCAGGAAAAGAATCCCATCCTGTTTTAAACTGTATTGGAAGACCGGTAATAGTTTGTTTTGCAGCTCATTTTCCAGATAGATTAAAAGGTTCCTGCAGCTTATAATGTCCATCTTGGTAAAAGGAGGGTCCTTGACTACATTTTGAATGGAAAAGATCGCCGTTTCTCTGATATCTTTCTTGATCCGATATGAGTTCTCCTGTTTTACAAAAAAACGCCTTAATCGCTCCGCGTCCACGTCGATAGAAATATTACTCGGGTAAACGCCTGCACGGGCTGTATTAATGGCATCTTCATCGATATCCGTGCCAAATATTTGGACCTTAAATTCCCGTTTCATCTCTTCCATACATTCTCTGAGTATTATTGCAAGCGAGTAAACTTCTTCTCCGGTTGCACATCCGGGAACCCATATCCGCACCGTGTAACTTTCGGGTTTGCCTTCAAGATATTTGGGCAATATCTTTTTCTTAAGGACTTCAAAGGCCTCCGGGTCTCTGAAAAAGCTGGTAACAACAATCAAGAGCTCTTTAAAAAGCATTTTCACTTCATCCGGGTGCTCCTGCAGATAACGGGCATACGTTGAAGGGTCTTCAATATCGTGGAGATTCATCCTCCGTTCGATTCGCCGGTTGATGGTGCTTTTTTTATAAAAAGAGAAGTCGTGGCCTGTTTTATTTTTAATGATGGCAAGTATCTTTTGTATCGTCTCTGGGGTTTTTTCAGTGCCGGAAGGGATTTTTACCGCCTTTTTCAGGAACGTGTGTCTTATATAAGAGTCCAGTTGTGTAGGCATCTTTTGTACCGGCAAGACATAGTCAGAAAGGCCTGTGCTGATAGCGCTTCTCGGCATGCCATCATATTTGGCAGTGGATACCTCCTGAACCATAGACATTCCACCTGCCCCATGAATTGCCCTTAAACCCATAGTCCCGTCCGTACCGTTTCCGGAAAGGATGATACAAATAGCCCTTTCTCCACAATCTTCCGCTAAAGAGCGAAAAAAGTAATCGATAGGCATCCTCAAACCATGAGGTTCCTGTGGTGCAGATAAATGGAGGATCCCTTCGCGTATGGACAGATCCTTATTTGGCGGGATCACATAGATACGGTCTGGTTCAACACGCATCTTATCCTTTACCTCAATGACCTTCATCGTCGTATATCTTTTCAGCAGGTCAGACATCATGCTTGCATGGGTAGGGTCAAGGTGAGGAACCAGGACAAAGGCGATCCCGCAATCGGGTGGCATGCTGGAAAAAAATTGCTCGAAGGCCTCTAATCCGCCAGCAGAGGCCCCCAATCCTACCACGGGAAAAGATTTCTTTTCTATCTTCTCAGGTAAAGTCTTCTTTTTCCGGTGAGGGTGTACAGGTTTGTTTGCGTATGAAGAGTTTAAGGTTTCCTTTTTGAGATCAAGATCATTGACTTTCTTTCTTTTTTTTCATCCCGTATTCCTCATTTAATGCTCTGTAAGGAAACAGCACGGCATAGACTTAATTGTGTAGTGTAGTGTAGTGGAAATATTTTGATAATATTAATACATATAACAGGAAATTTCACTATTTACAAACAAAAAAATGTACCATTTAAGCTTTTTGAAAAATTGCCTTTAAATAAACCAGCAGAAACAATCCCCTTCTCACCCCTATCGGTAGAAGAAACCTCACCACTTGTCAAAGTAATGTCAGGCGAGGACGCCTAACCGACATGTACAAGTCGGGGCGTATTGCAGTTCCCATAACTGAAAATCGATGAAGTATTTTACTTCACCATTCGATATTCCTTGTTCTGCGGTTCGATCTGCTCTTTAAATAAGCTGCCGAAGGCTTAATTTAATGTTTAGGAATTTCAATCTTTTGTAATTCCCCTCTAGAAAGAGGGGATTAAGGGGTGTGTAAATCGGCCATAACACACCCCCGGCCCCTCTTTTTAGAGGGGAGATTTAAAGTCGCTGCCAAAGGCAACCTAATTTAAAATGTTTAGGAATTTCAATTACCCCCCATAAATCCCCACGTTTACGGGGGGAAACAGGGGGGAAAGCCGCAGAAGGCCTAATTTAAAGCTCAGCCTGGTTTTTGGACATGGCGGTGCATATAAAACTCGGAATTGCCGCATTCGGGGCAGAGGATAAGGCTTTCCCGTTTTTTCATATATTTTATCAATGTTGTAACGAAGGTCGCGTGACTCCAGGTAAGCGGTGATACGGATAGCGGCGTCCCGGTGTATGGATCAACCTGCTCCGCAAGGACACCCGATGGTAAGGCTTTATCCACGACCCATTCCAGGACTGGGAGGGTGTTTTTCAATTCAGTCAGATTTTTTGCGCGCATAATTTCATACTCCGCAATCCACAGGGTACAAATGAACCACGGATTTCCTGGCACCTGTCCTATATCATTACTCACCCGATGATAATAATCGTTGGTATATCTGGCTATTCCCCCTACCGTAGTCTTTATCCTCAGTCTTTCCTTTACGGCATTCATCGTTGCCGCAACCATTGCGTCCTCGGCACCGAAGACATCAAATGCAATAAGCCCGGCAAGACTTGCGTCCACCGTCATATCCAGCTCATATCCATTTGCCGTCCTTTTCCCCATCCTTGCAAATCGGCCGTCTTCCTTATGGTAAAAATATGCTATCAGGGCGTCCTTCATTTTATCTGCCGTGTCATGATATTTATCGCCATATTCCTGTTCACCGAATGCGCTGGCAAAATCGCCCGCTGCCCGCAAACCCGCAATGACCGCAGATACGGTAAAGGTATGCACCCCGTAGCGTTCTTCCCACAAATCATATGAATTGAGCGGCAGACCGGCTTCCTCATCTCTGAATTTTACCATGAATTCCGCGGCGTTGAGAATCAAACTCCGGTACAAAGGTTTTATAAATTCAATATCCCTGAATTCATCATAATGATTCCATAATGACCAAATGACCAGGGCAATCCCATCTTCTTGGATGGGAAGGCTCTTCCTGTCGTCCTTCAGCCATGGGTGCCACGAACTGGCAAAAGACCGGTCGGGATTATATTTGTGCAGTAGATAGCCGTCTTTGGAAATGACATCTGCACAAAACTGGAAGAAACGTTTGGACGCATCCATATACCCGGACATAGCAAGGGCATATGCCACCAGGGCGCCGTCCCTCGGCCACATATAAGAATACGTGTCTCTCCCGAACTGGACAATATCTGAATCATTTGCAGCAATAATGGCGCCTCCATTGTCAATCTGTGTCCGGATAATCAGCAGGCTTCTTTTAAAAAAAGAGATAAGCCTTGGGGGAATGCCAGAGAAGTTAAACGTTTCTTTATTAACCCATAATTTCCAGTAATTTTCTGTCCGCCGTATCAACTCTTCCGGTGTTTTTTCCCAAATAACCTTATTAAGTTTTACGACTTCGTCGTATTTCATACCTACGGCAATCCAATAATGAGCTATATTTTCGCTGTATGCCTTTAGCTGAAGATTGATACCCAGGGTCGAATCTACCGAACCCTGGGCAATGGGATTACCGCTTAAGACGCCATCCTCGGCATCTTTCCATGTCCCTTCAGCGCCATGTACTTCCTTGATTCCCGTTGCAAAATGATCTATACCGCACTTGGTGGGGTCACAACAATTAATCAGAAAATACCGCTGGGACTTGTAATGAATAATGGCCCTTGTATCCGGGTCATAATAGGCCGTATCCCCAACCTCATTTTCATAGATATGAAAGTCATGATTGAAAAACAGTCGTATCTCCCGATCCCTCCCCTCAAGATTCCTGACGATAATCTCTTTCACAAAGATGTTTAAGTGAAAATCCACGATATCATACATCTGAAGTTCGATCTTCAGCCGGTCGTTTCGTGCCTTCACATCCGTTACCAGGGTATCCTCTTTGTATCGTAATGTCTTTTGCCATTCTCCTCCCAACCAGCTGAATTGCCCATCCACCCACACCCCCATGCGACAGGGGTGCCCTATCGTGTGATTCTCCTTTCCCACATACGGATAAAAGAGGTCGCGAATCTGATACTCCCGATCAAAGGTAACGAGCAACGAACCATTTCCGACGGGTATGTCTCTGGGCATAGATTTACTTTCCTTAATAAGTCTAGTTCACCGCCGAGCACGCTAAGGGCGCGGAGATAAAATCAGAAGGTGGGAAACTGAGAAGATGGGAAGCTGCGAAGATTAACCTCTCAACCTCCCAGCCTCTCAACTTCTCAACCTCCTGTATTCTTTGCTCTTTCTGCGTCTGATAAAATATTTTTCAAATCACCGCAAGGAATCAGAAATCATTTTGATTTCGCCAACATCAGTATCAAAATCATGCGCCCGAAACTTAAATACGCCTTAGTTTACCGGCAGCCATACGGTCCACAATGAATAAAAGCCTGCCATTTACCGGCTGTATGAACTGGGCCGGCAATCTTTGCGGCTGATAATCACCTTCAAGGACTTCCCGCAACACCGGTGCTTTCGATGCACCGGAAATCAAAAACATAACTTCCCTTGCCTGGTTTATTGCGGAAACCGTCAGGGTAAAGCGGTACACATCAAGTTTTTCTATATAATTTGCGAGAACGAGATGACTCGTTTCGTCAAGTGCAGAGGTAAAAGGAAAGAGGGAGGCAGTATGTCCGTCATCTCCCATACCGAGCAGGATCAAGTCAAAACGGGGAAACGCTCCCGCATCCGGATGAAAAAATGCCTTTAATGTCTGCTCGTATTCCATCGCCGCACGAGCTCGATCTTCCCGCTCCGCCGGTATCCGGTGAATATTTTCTTTCGGAATAGGCACCCTGTGAATAAGGGCTTCGCATGCCATACGGTAATTACTCTCAGGGTGCTCCGGCGGAACACAGCGTTCGTCTCCCCAAAATAGATGAACATGCGGCCACGACACCTGCTCACGGTAATCATCGCAGGCAAGTTGCAGATAGAGTCCCCTCGGAGTGGAACCGCCAGACAAGGCAACCGTGAAAAATCCTTTCACACGAATTGCCTCATCAGCCAGACGAACAAACTCTTGTGCAGCCCTGCGGCTTAATTCATCGGGGTTCCCGACAACCTGGACTTCTCGCTTGACAGTTGATTTGGTCATGTCTCCTCTTTATCCGAAATCACCGGCCACATTTCCTCCACTCCCGTCCGTCCCTTGCTATCAAATCATCGGCCTCCTGCGGACCCGAGGTGCCTGCTGCATAATTAGGGTATTTTCGATGTGGCAGCGCCTTCCATACATCTTGTATCGTTGACACCACACCCCAGCTGGCCTCAACCATGTCAGCACGCTGAAACAGGGTTGCATCTCCCAGCATGCAGTCATACAGCAACCGCTCGTGCCCGGTGCTTGGCGTGCGACCGAAATAGTCTTCATATTTGAATTCCATATCGACCGTTCCCATACGCACCAGCGGTCCGGGAATCTTGGCGCCAAAGTTAAGCGAAATGCCCTCATTCGGCTGGATATGGAGCACCAGCAAGTTTGGTTTCAGTTGTTCTACCGTGGTTTTGCGAAATAATACAAATGGGGCGCTCTTGAACTGAATGGCAATCTCGGTAACCCGGCAGGGGAGCCGTTTGCCGGTCCGCAGGTAAAATGGCACGTTGGCCCAGCGCCAGTTATCGATGTACAGCTTCATAGCCACAAACGTTTCCGTAAAAGAATCAGGCGGCACGCTTGGTTCAGACCGGTAAGCGGGCACGCGCTGTCCTTGTACTACGCCTTCACCATATTGCCCTCTCACCGTACACCTGAGGACTCCTTCCGGAGTTATCGACTGAATGGCATGTAAAATTTTGACCTGTTCATCACGCACAGCATCCGCTTCAAAGGAAATCGGCGGTTCCATCGCCGTCAACGTAAGC
>PHFX01000202.1 GCA_007618135.1 Candidatus Brocadia sp. WS118
GACGACCCTCAACTTCTCCTTCGGCTTTTCCCGCAGTGCACAAACTATAACATTCCCGGTAAGAAAGGTATATTACGAAGGAGTGCAAAACTTCAGTTTTGCACCGTTTTTCCACCAGAGATTGGTGTTATGAAATTTAAATTTTTAGTACAAAACTGAAGTTTTGTACTCCGGTAAACATCAGAGGTTTGCACTATGGCAGTTATCCTGACCGCCGTGGCGGCGTTAGGCGGCATTACGGTTATCCTGGCCGCCCTGCTGATCTTAGCCAATAAAAAATTGTACGTGCAGGAAGACCCCCGCATAGACATTGTTGAGGAAATGCTTCCCCACGCCAACTGCGGGGCCTGCGGGTTTCCCGGCTGCCGCCCCTTTGCGGAGGCGCTGGTAGGCGGCCAGGCGCTGCCGGGCAAGTGCACCGTCAGTTCCGAAGAAGGCCGGGTGCAGATTGCGCATTTTTTGGGAGTGGACGTGGGCGCGCAGGAAAAAGTAGTGGCGCGGCTGGCCTGCGCCGGGGGCATCAACGTCGCCCGCAACCGCGCCCGCTACGAGGGGCTGAAAACCTGCCGGGCGGCCGCGGTGGTCGCCGGGGGCGGTAAGGGCTGCTTCTGGGGCTGTTTAGGATTGGCCGACTGCGAAGTGGTGTGCGACTTCGACGCCATCCACATGAATCAATTTTCCCTGCCGGTGGTGGATGAAGACAAATGCACCGCCTGCGGCGACTGCGTGGAAGTGTGTCCGAAAGATTTATTCTCTCTCCATCCCGCCAGCCACCGCCTGTGGGTGGCCTGCAAAAACTTGGAAGCGGGCGACGAAATTTTGGAAGACTGCGAAGTGGCCTGTACTGCCTGCGGACGCTGCGCCGCGGACGCGCCGGGCATGATCAAAATGGCCAACAACCTGCCGGTGATCGACTACAGCAAGAACCACAAGACCCAGGCGCCGATCCAGCGCTGCCCCACCGGCGCAATTCTCTGGATCGAAAAAGACGGAAACATTATCAAGGGGCGGGAAAGCAAAAAGGTGCTGCGCAAAAGCACTTTGCCGGATTTGCCGACTTGACATTAACCATTAGCAACTAACCGTTCCCCATTAACCAATTGAGAATAGTTAATGGAAAATAATGAATTAGAAAATATTAGCGAATACACGGTTGGAGCATTGAACATGCTTCCCATGGTATTTTTTCTTTTGATCCTTTTTCCATTAACCTTGATTGAGGCACAGTGGAGCAACGATCCTACCCAAAATTTGCAAGTCTCTCCCTTTGGATTGAATCCGGTTGCCTGTACAGATGGAGAGGGCGGCGCTTACGTTTTTTGGACCAACAATCCCAACATTTGGGGAATGAAGTTAGATCGTTATGGCTATTTACAATGGTCAAGTTATGTAGAAATTCCCGGCCCAGGAGATAGAAGAAGCAGCCCAAAGCTTATACCGGACGGTTCCGGTAACGCCATAATGGGTTATTCTGAGGTTATGGGTGTAGATACTGCTTCAGGTTTAATCATTTATAAGCTCAAAGTTCAAAAAATTGACAGCTTAGGAAACCTACTATGGGGCGGCGAAGGGCAGTTGGTGGCGTTAGATACATTAATTCATTCGCCTTCTACATTTAAAATACTTGAAGATGGCCAGGGTGGTGCACATGTCTTATGGACTGCTGCTGAGGTTGATTTGGATTCTATTTATATCAGGTCATTACATGCACAGCGTATCACTCCCAACGGCCAGCGGCTTTGGGGAGATGAAGGGATATTGATCCATGATCCGCTTTATCCGAACACCAATGCTATTGCCGCTTCAGTTGAGGGCAATGGTGGGTTTATTATTGAATACATCAAAGACGGCGCTTCAGAATATACCTTTCAACGCTTTGATAGCAATGGTAGCATTCTTTGGACCACAAACTCAATCGATGGATATTCACACATGATATTGGGTCCTACCAGCGATATTAGGTTAGCCAGTGTAAAAGGTTCGGGAATTAATAGAAAGATAATAGCCAACCGCATGTCTCTGGATGGTCAATTCCTCTGGGGGGCTGATGGTGTTACCGTGGAGGATAGTATTGGTTTAAATTCCGGGCTTAGTGATATTACTATACGTGACGATTCGGTTTTGGTAATTTATTGGAGTAAAATCATTAGTTGGCCTGATAATTATGATTCTTATGTTCAATTTATTGATCATAACGGGAATTTGTTATTTCCTGGAGGGAGTAGATTAGTAAGTGCTTACATGTCTAATAAAGGTGGCCTTAGGGTTCTACCAAGTGATAATAATTCAAGCATATATATCTGGTTCGATGATCGATATGGAGGAGTGTATAATCAATTATTTTATTCTCAAAAGTTGGACTCCCTTGGAAATCGATTGTGGAATAATTTGGATATTCTAATATCAGATTTAAGCCCTGAAGGTGGTTACAATTTTATATCTGACAAACATGATGGATTCATCCTGTTTTGGGGGAAACTTGGCGTATCATATCATGGTATTTACGCCCAACAGGTAAGCAAAAACGGGCAATTAGGGGAAGTGATTACTTCTATAGACAGAAGTGAAAACACCATCCCTTATCAATTCCAACTATTTCAGAATTATCCGAATCCCTTTAACAATACTACGATTATACCATTCTCAATTCATAAAACCGCTAAAGTTATATTGGAAATAGTGAATATTTTAGGACAAAACGTTGGCACCGTTTATGGGGGTTTATTGCATCCCGGAGAATATCAATTTTTCTGGGATGGTTTCGGTAATGACGGTTTGCCGGCTGCGTCTGGAATCTATTTTGCCCAATTGAAAACGGAAAATAAGCACGCTGTAAGAAAAATGATATTAATCAGGTAAGGAGCGCTCTTTCAATGAGTATATGGAAAGAGACATCCAGATGATATTACCATAAAATAATTTATAAGGAAAAGGCATTATGAAGTTTTCATGTGTAAAGGTAATTATCTTCAATGGTTTTATTTTCTCATTCCTTCTAGCCATCCCTTTTGACAGCGGCTTTATCGAATGGCAGCAGCCTAATGGGGTTACTTTTACTGCCCGCGCCTGGGGCGATGAATTTGAAATGTGGATGGAAACCCAGGATAGCTATCGATTTGTTCAAGGAGTCGATGGCTATTACTATTACGCTGTTTTAGGAGCAAACGGTGATTTTGTTCCATCAACTAACAAAGTTGGGATTGATGCACCATTTGCGGAATCGTACCAACTACAACGCTCGGGAGTAAAGCAGCAGGAGATTGCCGACCGGCAGGCTGAATTTGAGGAAGAACTGCGCCAGAATGCCGAGTGGTACAGGCAAAAGAGAGAGGCGGCAAATGGTGGTACCGTTGCGGTAAAAGTAGGTGTTATTTTAGTGGATTTTGCGACCAGTCGAAAATATAAATCCGAGCCAGGAGGAGAATTTCCACATGGATACAAAAAAGAATTTTTTGATAATTTGATATTTTCACAAGATATCTGGATTGGTGAACCAGGTCCGAACAGTCCACATCCCGAAGAAAAAGAAGTATTTGGTAGTATGCGCGATTATTACAACCAGCAATCACGCGGCTTATTGGATATTATCGGCAAAAACGACCAACCGGTAATTCTAAACCCTATTGACCCTGCCTATCCAGGTGAATATGTGCCCCAATGGATACAACTACCGGGAGATTTTGAAGACTACAATTGTGGCAACTATAGCTATGGTGATTTCATTCGCCATGCAGATTCTGTATTTCAGGAAACATTTACCAATATCAATTTGTCCGACTATGAAAGTTTTATTTATGTTTATGGCGGCACCTGGGGCTTAGGAAATTTATCACCGAAGAATGTGGGACATAAATCTATTGTCGGTGAACAGTTCCCTGACTTCAACCCGTTTTTCAGCCATATTGGTGTTTATTGTCACGAATTTGGCCATCAATTGGGCGCTGCTGATGAATATAAGGGGAATTCAAATTTCGATTCCTGGCATTGGTCGCTTATGAGTAGGGGAGGATATAACGGGAATGAAGCGGATCCTGCTATTTCAGGCCCTTTGCCTCTTGACATGGCCTGCCCGGCGGTTTTTTCACCCTATTATAAATTTTTATGGGAATGGGTAGATCCCATATATTTGAGTAACCCCAGCTATACTGATTTTGAAATTATCTACAACTATGACAATCCCCTCTATTATCGTATCGATATTATCGACAGCGATGAATTTTTTGTACTAGAAAACCGCCTGAAAGACAACTTTGATCTATATACGCCGGTCGAACCGGAATATGATCCTAACGATCCCCTCCATGATCCGAATGGAAACGAAGGCGGGCTATTAATCTGGCATATTGACCCCACTGATTATCAAGATTATGAAGGAATAGAATGCGCTAATAATGAGTTTCATACTAATCCACCTGAAACTCAAGTAGGCCATCCTTTTCCTTATGTTCAGGGTGATCCTAACAACAGTGGAGAAAACTTTAATGACAATACTACCCCTTCCAGCAATTTGCGGGATGGAACCACTTCTTCAGGAATTTCTATTGACAACATTCGCTGGATATCTGGAACCCAAAAGACATTAGTAAACATTATCCATGATTACGGTAACAATATAATTATTTATGAAAACGCCACCTGGAGTGGAACCCAGGAAATAAATCAAAATGTTTATGTCATGGGAGGCGCTACACTAACTGTTCTTCCCGGAACGACGGTGAATTTTGGCGCCGGCCTCAAACTAACCCTGATGGCAGGCGGCAGGTTAGTAACCATCGGAAGCCAAACTCAGCCAATTTTATTCCAACCAATGGTCAGCGGAAACAAATGGGGTGGTTTGGTGATTGCTGATGAGACAGCTGAGATTGAAGCAGCCTATATGACCATTCGAGAAGCACAAAAAGGCTTCTTTTTTGAAAAGCGGCTCAATTTTAACATTGAACAAATTAGTTTTCAAGATAATCTAAAATCCATTGATGTGGCCAATGTGGCTGGCAGCGCCACATTGAACATTTCCAACTGTAGTTTTACCTCTTCACCATTGACCTATTTTAATACCAATTCCGGTGTTGTAGTTTTCAATTTTACCAATTGTTTTTTCCAAAGTTCATCATTGATTTTTACAAATCCCACCAGCATGAATTTTAAAAGTAATACATTGATTGATAATTCTACAATCAACAGAACAAATAACAGCGGCACTCTTATTGTTGAAAATAACATCTTCTATAATTTTACTTCTGGAAGCTTTGTAACCTCACCAACAGTGGATAACACAACTATCCGGTATAATTGTCTCTATCCCATAACCCCTTCTCAAAATCTCTCATTTTTCGATCAACCCGGCAATTTTTCCGCCGACCCGCAGTTTGTCAATCCACAAGGCCCCCAGCCCGATTACCACTTACAAGAAACCTCCCCCTGCATCGATGCTGGCGACCCTTTGGCGGATTATTCCCGGGAACCCGGCAATAACGGCGGGAGAGTGAATATTGGCCTTTACGGAAATACCCCGGAAGCCACCCAGACCAACCCCTTCAACCCGCCCGCCTGGGAGAATGAAATTGTTTTCCTCGGTGATTTTTCAGGCACGGGCAATATTAATGCTGTGCCGGGATTAACGGCTAAGTCTGCAAATAATAAGCAGATCAAGATAAAGGGCATTCTTAATGCTTATGGAAACCTGTCATCGGGAATAACTTTTACCAACTACAACGCCGGCGGGCAGTGGAAAGGGCTGTATGCTGACGCCGGCAGCCAAATTAATTTTGATTACTGTGTTATCGAAAATTCTACTAAAGGGCTGTTTAACGATTTCCAAAGCGAACCGGCAATTTTACCAAATCTCTCGGTAGCTAATTCCATCATCCAAAATAATGAAACGGGCAGCGAATTGTTTTATTCCGGCCTGGAGTTTCAGGATAATACTTACAGCAATAATAGCAGCGTTGCCTTTTATGCGAATTTATGCCAGGGAACGTTCTCCGGTAATCATTTAGAATCCAACGGAAAAGGTCTGGATTTAAACCGCTGCCAGTTAATTGTTTCCGGTAATATCATTTCCGATAATGATGCTGTGGGCCTTTTCCTTTCCTGGGACCAGGGATCGACGTTGGACAATAACACCATCGAAAACAACGGGTATGTGCCAACCGATCTTCCCTGGAGCGAACGTTCCGGGATTACCCTCTATCGCAGCAGCCCCCTCTTGTGGGAAAATACCATTCGGAACAATCGCGGCAACGGTTTGCTGGCCTTTGCTTCCAGCATTCCGGTGTTGAATGCCAAAGATGAAGCGAACTTGAATTTAGTGAAGAATAACGGAACCGATCCGGCGCAAGTGCAATTTCCCTATGAATCCTCGGAACTCTATTTTCATGATTACGCGCAGCCGCAAATGGCCAATGGGCATAATGACATTATTGACGAAAGCAATATCAATGAAGATAACTTTTTATTCTACCTGGAACCGGAAGATGGGGCTGAAATTTCCATCAATATTTCCGGGAACTACTGGGGAATGGATGAAAGGAATTTCGATTACGACCGCTTCTATCCATTAGACATACTGATCATTGATCCTTATGATGAAGAGCCCAATGTGCAGGGAGGTTTTGCTAAAACCGGGAGCAATTCCGGCGCTGGCGGGGTAAATCGCTATTCCTTTGGAAAAACCGGCGCAATCTCTCTGTTGGACAGTCTGTTCCATCATGCCGTGGTTTTGGAAGATTCCGGTCTTTTTGGAGAAGCATATAACCGCTTTTTTTCAATACTCCAAAGCTACCCGGATTCCGCCGTTTCCTATTCTTCCCTCCCCCGCTTAATCCGCTGCGGGTTAAAATCGGGTATCTCCACTCAAGATTTAAAGAACACGCTCCACGATTTGCAGTCGGCTTCTTCTTATCCATACATTTTGAAACAGACCCCGGCATTTATCAACGAATGTGAGATTGTTGATGAGGAGTTCTCTGTAGTGATTAACAATTTGAACCAGCTTTTGGCTAATTCAATCCCTACAATTGATTCATTGTATGCGGAACTGGATTTGAGTGCCGTGCAGTTATTAACCGGGCAAACAGGTTCATCTAAAGCAAATAGTTTGAATGGAATAACCGGCATTGCCGCGTTTTCATCTTTTCGGGATCACATTTTGGAGCAGGTTTTGAATCGCGCTTCTGCTTCAGAGGCAATCGCTGAAATTCCTGCCACGTTTGCATTGTCCCAGAACTATCCCAATCCATTTAACCCAACCACCACCATTCGCTATCAGCTTCCCAAACCCGCCTGGGTAAGGTTGGAGATTTACAACATCTTGGGTCAGAAAATTAAAACCTTGATAGATGCGCGGCAAAGTGCGGATTTTTATGCCGTTCCCTGGGACGGCACCAACCACGCCGGCTCGCAGGTAGCATCGGGAATGTATGTCTATCGCCTGGCGGCGGAGCCGGAGAAAAAAGGGGAAAAATTTGTAATGGTGAAGAAAATGCTGTTAATTCGATGAGGGCGCTTTGCCGGATCTGCCGACGTGACATTAACCCATCCACCATTGACCGTTCACCATTAACAATTGAGAATGGCGAATGGGGAATTGAGAATAGTGAATTAAGAGGTCGCTTACTATGAGCCAAATCATCGAAATTGATCCTATCACCCGTTTAGAATTGTATGGAAAAATTGGGGTTCTACTCACTTTAATCATCATATCCACAATTTGTGTGGTTAGTTGTAAGAAAAGCACCGAGCCAATTGAGGTGATTAATGATCCCCGCCAATATACCTGGACGGTGGATACCCTTGAATACCCTGGAAGTAGCCAAACTATAATGGTTGCAATTTGGGCAAGCTCCCCAGATAATGTTTATGCGGTTGGGCATAATTCGATGAACAGAGGATTAATGTGGCATTTCGATGGCAAAATATGGAAAGATATTCATTTAAGCACTACCCAGGGAGGCACTATTCCAGGAGCAATTGACCTTGCTGACATTCATGGCTTTTCTGCGAATGATGTTTGGGCAGTAGGTGAGCATCTTTATTCTAATCCTAACCCTCCTCCTAATTTTTTGGATAGCAGTTTAATCATTCATTATGATGGATCGACCTGGCAAGAAATGCCACTAATAAAACAACAGGGATTAGAAACTATTTGGGGAGATTCACCAAACAGGATGTGGGCCGGGGGGCATTTCGGCACTTTGTATAAATATGATGATTTTGCCTGGCAGCCAGATACGATCCATTATTCCTTCCCGCCACACCGTTTCCTGAATATTCTTTCTATAGCTGGCAATGAAACATCCGGATTTTACATGGTGATCAATATTTTTCTGGAAAACGAATTGGAATATTTCTATTTGTTTCAATATGAGAATAATAAATGGGTCGCCCGAGATAGCACCAAATACTACATCGATTCCTATACCGGGCTGTGGATGAGCCCCTCCGGAAAATTATATGCTGGCGGTAACGCGCTGCGAGTATGGAATGGTAGCTCCTGGTCAATTATCCTGGGCCCCCTGTCGGTGATTAACGTGTTTGGCACAGATGATGAGAACATTTTTGTAGCAGCTTTAACCTTCGAGGGGGGGAAAATTTTTCATTACAATGGTAAAGACTGGTATGATATTCCTGAACTAACTTCTCCGGGGGTGTTTTTTTCAGATACCTGGAGTGATGGGCAGGAAGCATTTGTTGTTGGACATACCATTGGTTTTCCAGAAAAAACGGTTGTTTTCCACGGTAGATGATTCATTTATCAAAACAATATTCGTTGGTAAGGTTAAGGCATTGTTTCTTTACGGAGTTCTCTCCACTATAGATTTTGATGAGGTTTTAAAAACTAAAAAACAGGAAATAGTCATGAAACTTACTACCTTTACTTTTATTTTCTTAAGCATTATTCCATTATTGGCGGGAGATCGGCATCTTCCCTGGTCACATACCCATACTGGCAATTACTATGCTCCCTGTTATGGCTATGCCATGGCCCGGGCTTATAACCGAAGCTGGAATCATTCGGTATGCCCCGCACATAGTATGCCCGGAGAAGGGATCAACAGCAATTATTTTTACAAGGTAAACCTCCCAGGTTCTGATCTTGATTACCGCGATATACAGGTAGGTGATATCTTAACCTTTGGAAATCATGCCGCTTACGTAAGGGCAGTTCCAGACTCTTCAACAAGACAGAATAATTCGGATAGTATTTTCGTTGATCATAAGTTAGGTCCTTCCGATCCCTACGAGAGATTAAATGAGACTTTGAGTTCTGTAATCGGTCTTTTTGGAGACCCTGTCTTTATCTACCGTAAATGGCCGCGCTGGGAAATTACCGTTAAGAACAGTTTCACCGGCGGACAGGTCAAAGTTAATAATATTTCTCATAATTCACCCTGGACGGAGCCAAATCTTGCCTGGGAATCATGGATCTCTCTGAATGCCATAGAGGATGGGAATACATATGGTGGTTTTATTCAACGCTTCCAGGATTGGAAGAAGAATGGAGCTTTGCAGACTAAGCCCAAAGCTACATCTGTAGAGATCACAGATGATTATACTCAAATGGTTACATGGGAAGCCTGGTTTAAGAACGAATACAACATTATCTTCCAGAACAATTTTGTCGGTGTTGGTAATCCGGGCAGCATAAAAGTGGGCAGCACCTCGTATTCTTCGCCAACTACAGAGTTTTACGTTCTCGATGGAAGTACAATTATTGGTGAAGCAATCAATCAAACCTATAACAGTATTTCTTATACTTTTAGTTACTGGTCAGATGGCACCAATACCTATCCAAACCGGGTGCAAACATTCCTGCCAAACGGCCATAAGATTTACACTGCCCATTTTACCGGTAAACCGGTGCGGGTGCAAAATCTCCACAATGTTGCCCCGGTGGGTTCCCCTATTCAACTGGTGTGGGATGAACATCCCAATTCCAATTGTACTTACCAAATCTGGCGGAGAATCAAAGAGTTATATGGTACCCTGGGCGACCCGGTGCTATTAGCAACCAAATCCCACGGAACCACTTCCTATACCGATAACAACTACATCCGAACCAGCAGCTACACCGAATACCTGCTCAGCTATGATGTGCGGGCCTATTATACCATAGAAAGCACGACTGCCGATCCCTGGTGGTACACCCTCTACGGCGGCGATCCCCTCTGGAAAGACCCGGCAGCGGGAGACAGTGTTTCTCAACATCCCGCAACGTTTGAATTAGCCAATTACCCCAATCCGTTTAACCCGGCTACCACCATTCACTTCCGGATTCCTGAACAGGCGGATATAACGATGGTGATTTACAACTCCCGCGGGCAGAGGATCAAAATGCTGCTCAATGAACCTCTTTCTCCTGGGGATCATACAATTCAATGGAATGGCATCACCGAGGATGGAAGGCCGGCAGCTTCCGGGATTTATTGGCTACGGTTGGAATCGAAAGCTTTTACAGCCACCCGGAAATTACTCTTAATCAGATAATTTCCATGATTAATTTTCGGAGAAGATCATTGGTTGTGCGTATCGTGTGTATATACTGCACGCGGGCATAAATTGAGGTTTTTATACTGCGAACAGTCAAAAACTTAATTTTTCTCGCAAAGCCCGCAAAGAAATGCTCCATCCAATAGATAATTTGCGGTCTTAGCGTCTTTGCGAGAGATAAAAAAGCGCAATTAATGACCGTTTCCAGTATAATAAAATGGGATTCGGGTTTCTTGAATCGGTTTACGAGAAGTATTTGCTAATCGAATTTCGCAAAGCCGGGTTAAAAGCTGAATCCCAAAAACCAATAAAGGTTTACTATGAAGGCGAGATAGTGGGAGATTTTGAAGCGGACATCGTGGTGGAAGATTCTATTATCGTAGAGTTAAAATCGGTCAAACGGATTATAATTGCCCATGAGGTCCAACTGGTAAACTACCTGGTAGCAACCGGGAAAGACGTTGGATTGCTCCTGAATTTTGGAGAAAAAAAGGTTGAGGTAAAACGAAAAGTTCGAGAACTGTCGGTTGGATAAACAGAACAAACTTTAAATGGTTTTTTGACAGGATGAACAGGATTGACTGGATAACCGGAATGATGCTGGATACTCGATACTGGATGCTCGATTCGTTTCCCACTTGCCTACGTACCGGTAGAAACGTATCGAGAATCGAGAATCCAGCATCGAGAATCTTTAAAATAATCCTGTCCATCCTGTTATCCCGTCTAAAAAAAGAGACCAGATAATACTTAAGACTCGAATCACACTAAAAGAGGAAACTCATCATGGCTAAACAAGAGAAAACTTTCAAATACCCGGGAACGCGCGACGCCATGGACGGGAACACCGCCGTCATTATGTGCGAGCGGGAATCCACCGACGCCGCGGGCGCATACCCGATCACCCCTTCCACCCAGATGGGCGAATACTGGGCGGAAGAAACCGCCAAAGGGCACATCAACATTTCCGGACGGCCGCTGATTTTCATCGAGCCGGAAGGCGAACACGCTGCGGCCGCGGTCACCGCCGGGCTTTCCATGACCGGCCTGCGGGCGTCCAATTTTTCCTCCGGGCAGGGCATTGCCTACATGCACGAGTCGCTCTACGCCGCGGTGGGCAAGCGCCTCACCTACATTCTCAACATCGGGGCGCGGGCGATGACCAAGTCCACCCTGAACGTGCACGCCGGGCACGACGACTACCACTGCGTGGATGACACCGGCTTCTTTCAGCTTTTCGCCAAAAACGCCCAGGAAGTGGCGGATTTGAACATCATCGCCCACCGCATC
>PHFX01000203.1 GCA_007618135.1 Candidatus Brocadia sp. WS118
ATGATATTCGGCCCGACGATCATCCCGGCCATCATGAATTTAAAATAATATCATTTTTGAAAGGGCGAGTGAAATGAATCCAACTGCAACAATCATTATGACCATCAACAATGGGGTAAACGAGGGGGAAAAAATAAAATTATTGCCCGGAAGCAAAATTGTCGTCGGGCGCTCCAAAAAATCGGATGTTTGCATTCCCGACAAAACCGTCTCCCGCATCCATGCGGAATTCCGGGTGAATGAAAATGGCGTTTACCTGAAAAACTACGGCATCAACGGCACAATTATCAACGACCGGCGAATAGCCCACAATAAAGTAATTCACTTAACAGAAAGCGTTAGAATTGGAATCGGCAGTTGTACGCTGAACCTGGATATCTCCGGCGAGGAAGCAACCGTTGTTCTGAACCAAACAATGGCAGCAAACAATGATCATGATAAAACCCAGGTGTTTTCCAGGAAAAAACCGCTGGCCGATATAGAAATAGCAAATGAAGAAGGATTTTCTATAGCCATTGCTTCGGATAGGAAAACAGGCTCTTTATTAGAAACTATTTTAGAAGAAAATGTCCCCCCGAAAAAAAATGACATCAAAAAACAACTGCAAGAATTGAGCGGCAAATATCTTAAATCTACCATATCCAAAATCAGCGCCGGGGTTTTTGTGCTGCTGATTTTGTTTATCATGGGGAAAATGCTGTTCACGGGGACAGGCCAGCCGTCGCAGGCAAACGACAGCACTGCCGAGACAGTCGCCGGGTATGATGCGAACTTCATCATTCCGATGGAATTACCCACGGACATGCTGCCAGGCCCGGTACCGCAGGCGGAGCTTGATAAAGCGGCGATATATTTCAAAACCGCGGAAACATTGTTCATGAACCGGGAATTACATGAGCAGAATCTCTACGCCAGCATTCAAAAATGGCAGCAGGGCATTCAGATACTGGGCAGGTATGCCAGCGGGGCCGATTTGGCAATATACACCCGGGCCGTAGAAGAAAGCCGGAACGCCGTAACCTTGTTGTCGAAAAAAATTGCGGAGTGGAAGGATAACGCCAGAATCAACTACAAGAAAAAAGATTTTCGCAAAGCCTATGAATATATCCAAAAGATCATTATCGCCATTCCCGACATGCACCACCCGGATTATAAATGGGCGAAGAAAAACGAAATGAAGTTAAAGGTCAAAATAAAATGATAATTGAGATTATTGTCAAACAAGGCCAAAAAGTTCTCAAAAAAATCCCTTTATCAGAGGGAGAATACCTGATTGGCCGGGAGCCGAATTGCGACATCCAACTGGCGGGCTCGGGCGTGTCGCGACGCCATGCAAAACTGCTCTATCATAACAATAAGCTGATAGTGAAGGATTTGGAAAGTTCCAACGGAACTTATCTGAACAAACAAAAGATTGGCGAAAGCCCCGCCTCCCTGCGGGATACCATTCAAATATCCGGCTACTCGCTTGCTTTTGAGAAGACAAACTCGGATAAACCGGGTCGAAAAGAGAATAATCAATATAAACCTTTCTATTCCTCAAAATTTGCGAAAAGGCCGTTATATCTCTGTCTGGCGATATTTTTGGTTGGCCTGTTGATTTCCGGGTTTTTCCTGGGAGGAAACAATCATCGAAGCTCCGATCCGCATTTCGATATCGTTTTTCAAAAAGTTGAATCATACCGGAAAACCGGGAATTATCAACTTGCCATTCAGGAATTGCGGAAGGCGCTGAAAGATCATCCCGGCAATCCACAATTATCGGATTTGCTAAACGAACTGCAAAAAACCGCTGCGGTTGAAAAAGAGATACTGAATGTTGTGGCGTTGATAGACGCAAAAAATTACGAGGGCCTGGCAAATGCGGAAACAGCGCTCCGGGCGTTAAAAGAGAAATATCCTGACGCCGATGAAATTGATTTTTGGCTGGGGCTGGCGGCAGAAGAAATTGCCAAGGGAAAAATTTCTATCCCGTCGTCTCAAGAGAATATTGAGGAGTTGAAAAAGGGTGACCAGGATGTTAGCAAAACGATTCCAAAAACAAGCAAACCGCCAATTAAACGCCAGCGCAGCGATACACCACCCCCCTCAAATAGTAACAATTACGGAACAAAGGCGATTCCTGCCAAACAGCCTATTCCCGATATGGCAAATCAAAAATCAACGATTGCAGCGAGTGCTGCCCCGCCATCTTATGGGAAAACAGCGGCAAGTCCAAACCATTATCGGGAGGCCAACGCCGAATCGGAATTGTCGGAAAAAGAATCATCCGAAAAAACCAATCTGACAGAACGCCAGAAAGAAGAAGCGGAAGAATTATACTACCAGGCTTATAAAATTATGGCCTACAAAAGCAAAACCGCTTATTTGAAAGCATTGGTTTTATATAAGAAAGTGCAGAATACAGCCCCGGATAAGGAATTTGAATTCTACCGAAAAGCAGAAGCGAAAATAGAATTTATTAAGGAGCAACTTAAAACATATTAACCTAAACAAAAAATTTGAATAATTTTATTTGAGCTATTTGATTTTTATTTCACATTAAGTAAATTGGCCATTATAATATTATGAATCTCCATTCCTTGATAAGAAGGAGATTAATATGACATCTTTGTTAAGAACTTTTTTTTCAGGAATCATTCTTGTGATGATGGGAAGCGTTATGGCCCAATCCGGCTGGGTTTGGCAAAATCCGACTCCCTCTGCAGAAATGCTGGAAAGTATCGACTTTATTAATGCCAACACCAGCTGGGCTGTGGGTCGTGTCGGCACCATTCTTCATACCACAGATGGGGGCGCTACGTGGATCAGTCTGATGAACGGAATTACCATTAATCTTTACACTGTCGACTTCATCGATGCCAGTACCGGCTGGGTGGTGGGCAATGGTGGTACCATTTTACAGACTACTATCGGTGGAACCGTTGTTGGAATAGAAGATGAGCCGCCGGTTTGGCAAGACCTTCCCAACACCTTTGAATTGGGGCAAAACTATCCTAATCCCTTCAACGGGAGCACCCTAATCACCCTGACGCTGCCAGTGTCGGAAACCGTTACCTTGCAAATCTATAATATCCTGGGCGAGAGAATGTGCACCCTGCATAACGGAGTATTAGCGGCCGGGGAGCACCGTTTCAGCTGGGACGGCCGTGATGAGGTCGGGCAGGCAGTAAACAGCGGCATTTTTATCTACCAGGTGAAGGCCGACAACTTTGCCCGGGCGAAGAAGATGATTTTGCTTAAATAAACTTATGTTATCCGGAGGCTATAGAATATCAGTGAGGAGCTAGTGATGCATATACAACGCAAATGTTTATCCAGACGCAAATTAACCGGTCTAGTGCTTTGTAACTTTGTTTCATCTTGTTTGATACCACCTAAATCCGAACCCACCAACCCACTGATTATAATGTTTAGCTTGAAGAAGCGAGAAGAAGATTTACTATTTTGAAATAACATTGTAAGGTGTCAAATTCTAATTCATCGTTTAATTTTTCTGCAGGAGCTGTTTATGTTCTCAAGGATTTTTACAATACTTCTGATTGTTCTTCTCGCGGTAAGTTTTTCTACCCTCGCAAAGGACTACAATTTACAAAGAATGCAGAAGGTTACGCCGGTGGAAGATCAATTATGGGAAGAAAGAATGCAAACTCTCAACAACTATCCCCCGGCAAATCCGGTTGAAAATCTCACTGCGGTAGAAATCGGTAGAACCTGGTACGACTACGCCACCAATGCTGAAATGGGAAGAATGCTGGCCCATGCCTACCGCAGCGGTAGCGACGGCATTCACGCAGTATTCATGAAAAGAGCCGGCAGCGCCTCCGCGACCAGATATGTGACTTACGACTATTATGATGTAGGTCTGGGATTTTTCTTCGGTAATGTGTCTGTTGTTGAGAACCGCGAGACCGGTTGGGGAAGAGTAATCAATGGAAAAAATGATGAAGCGCTCATTGGCATTCATGCTGGTATTGAGTTCTGGACCGACGCTGCAGAAGCTGGGTATGCCTTCTCAACGTTGCTAACCAGTTTCGCTACCGAAAGCGTTTTTCCTGGTATCGCGCGCCATGGCAATACTATGGTTTTTATTGGCCAGCTTGCGAATGCCAACTGGAACGGGGGCAGTGTGTTAAAATATAGCAACAATTACGGCGTAACCTGGATGGATGGCACTAACATTGCCCTTGCCGGTGTCACTGATTACGGAAATGGCGAACGCTGGCCGGATTTCAACCCCAACAATCCTGCCGAACTGGCTTATATGATTGCTCCTGCCTCGGGGACCGGTCTTCCGCCCAATGGCTCCACCTGGCTATGCCGTACCACCAACTGGGGTACCAGCTGGAACCTTACCCTGATTTGGGATGATGATGCAGTAGCTCAGACTCCGTTTGGCAATACCCAGTACATTATCGAGAACTTCTCCCAACAGAACGGCTTCTATACCAGCGACGGTGTTTACCATGTGGTGTTTGGCGCGGTTCAAGGGATTAGAGATACCACTACCTCTACCTCCATCGATTACTGGCCGATCCTACACTGGGATAGCAATACCCGGCACTTCAGTGAGGTTACTACCCCGGAATATAGTGCACCAAATGATCCTGCCGTTCAAGCTGCCATGGCTAATAACCGACCTGGTAACGGATTGGGGAATGCCTACCCGATCCTTGCCGAAGGCCCCAATAGTGAGTTGGTCTGTATTTGGCAGCAGTGGGAAAAAAATGCCTTAGGCGGTATTGTGCTCTTAGACGCGACCACTGGTAACGGCACCGGTACCTGGCCGGTTTTTGCGACAAATATTTGGGCTGCTGTCTCCATGGATGGCGGTCAAACCTGGGAACACCACCAGAAAATTGTGGGTGTTGCGAATCATTCTGATGTGTACCCTAATATTACGGAGGATGTATTCAGAGACGGGGACAACCTGATTCTTGATATTGCTTATATGTATGATACCAATCCCGGCGTTTCATTCACTAATTTCATAAATTACACCGATGCATCTGAAACTATCTGGTATTATGAACGGGTGGCCATTTATGTACCACCGCCCCCCACTCCACCTCTGCTCAGTTATCCGCTAAATAATGCCTCTGGTATCCCCGCTGAGCTCACCCTACGATGGGAATCAGCATCGCTGAATATTGATTATTACCGTTACCAGGTAGCGCTGGATGAGATGTTCAGTGAAATAGATCATGATAACACCGTCGTTGACACCGTTGCCACCTTGACGGATCTTGAATACAATACTAGTTACTATTGGCGAGTGAAATCCTATAACGTAGTGGACTCCAGCGACTGGTCGGAAGTCTGGAATTTTACTACTATTGGAGCCCCCTTGGTAACCCCGATTCCTTTTTCTCCCGTAAATAATGCAACTGAAGTTCCGGTTGATCCAAATTTGAATTGGAATCCTTCAACCGGCGCAATTTTCTATCAACTACAGGTCTCGACTGATCAAAATTTCAATGTTGTAATGTTTGACAGTAGTGAGATTAACACTACCTCGATCCAATTAGCCGGCCTGGCCAATAATACAACTTATTACTGGCGTGTTCGGGTTTTAAACCAATCTGATAGCAGCGCCTGGTCAAATCCGTTTAAATTTACCACTATTTCCTCTCTTACTCTTAACAACTCCGTTTCCTTCCCCAATCGCGCCAACCCCAAAGATTACACCGGCACCGATTATAAAATAATAGGATTACCGGGTAATAGTAATATTTCGGTCAGCAGCATTCTTTCCGGAGAACAAGGAAAGGATTGGGAAGTTTATTGGGATAACGGAAATGAAGGAAGTCCCGGTGAATATTTAGAAAAATTTAATGGTTCTGCTATTTTTCAATTTAAACCCGGTAGAGCATTCTGGGTCATCCATAAAGGAAATTTAAATATTAACCAGACCGTCCCGGCGCTTCCGATGGAAGATTCCGGTTTTGTAAAGATCGATGTGGACCACACCGGTTGGAATCTGTTTAGTAATCCCTTTCCAGTGCCGGTAAGTTGGGCTGATATTATAAACCTGAATCAAATTCCCATCCTGCATCCTTTGTATGAATATGATGGAAAGGGTAATTTCTCCTTAGCGGATACGTTATGGCCCTATGTTGGATATTATTTTGACAACGATGTTAATATGGATTCCTTGAAGATTCCTTATCCCCATGGCTATTCGGCCTCTTCATCGTTATTTGATCCTGTTATCTGGCGGGTATCTGTACAGCTTAACTCCGGGGAGTTTACTGACCGTAGTGCGTCTTTTGGAGTGGCAATGGATGCCCAAATAGGACAAGACCACCTGGTTTTTCGCAAACCCCGGAGCATTTTTAAGGCTCCGCAGGTGTATTTTCTGCGAACCAAAAACGGCAGCAAATCCAAAAAGTTCGCAATCGACATTCGCACGGAATTCAGCGCTTTAGAAATGTGGGAGATGGATGTTATTACCGAACCAGGGATTTCTTCTCAATTGCTATTTTCGGGGATCGATCAAGTTCCTTCTCATTTTGATGTATATCTGATAGCTGAGACCGGATTTCAGTTTATTGATTTACGAAGAAATCCGGTATATGAATTTGTACCGGTAACAAATACCTCAACATTCAAAATAGCGGTCGGGAATTTGGAGGCAATCAGGGCAAACTATGAAGCAATGCTGCCGGAACAGTTTGAGTTGGGGCAGAATTATCCTAATCCTTTTAATCCTACCACAACCATACCGATAACAATCCCGGAAAAATCAAATGTTACCTTAAAAGTTTATAGTATCCTGGGGCAATTTGTCAAAACAATATATTTTGGTGAATTAGAGCGAGGGCGATACCGGTTTGAGTGGGATGGGAGAGACAATAGTGGAATTAAGGCCTCTTCCGGAATTTACTTTTATGTATTGCAAACCCATCAAAATATAACGATAAGTCGTAAAATGATTTTAATTAAGTAAAGGAAAAGCAATCATGAAACACCCAATTCTGAATCAACGCACTCCAAAATTTTTGTCTATTTTGGTTTTTATTTTCCTTATGGCATTTATTTTTGCTTGTTTAAGTTGTTCCGCAAAAGCGCAACCTTTACCAGAGGATTGTGTTGCGATGATTGATTCTGCCGATTCTATTTATTATAGAGGAAAATTTGACAAACTTAAAAATACATTTGAAAACTGCTTGAATACGTTTGAAAACTGTTTATCAATATACTCTGAACCTAATAAATTCACTGAAAAAGAACCAATTTCGATCTTTGCATTATCTACCTCCGATACATTTAAAATTGAAAAAGCCAAATTTGAGGACTGTCTATTATTATATTCTGAATTTAATGAATTCCCTGAAAAAGAGATAATTTCGATGTATGAAATATTAGGGAATACCTACTTTGCGTTATCAAATCCTGATACAATTAAAGCCGAAAAAGCTATTATGAATATTTTAAATATACAAAGAGATTATACTCCCCCAGACAGTTTAGCAACCTGGGGTCGTGAGGAGTATAGAAAATTATATATTAAAATAAAGGAGAAGAAACTTAACATAAAAACTGATAAAACATCTACAAGTACCTCAGGGATAAAAAAAGCAGGTTTTTATGGTGCAGCAGTTATTGGGACTGGGGCAATAATATATACCATAATTAAACTTATTGATAAACCAGCCACCGAAGACCCCGGGAAATTCCCTCTACCGATTGGAAGACCACCTACAGATTAATAATTTGACAATAAGAAAGAAAAGCAATAAATTTTGTTAATCCTTCTTCAAAAATATTTCCATAGTTTGTGTTTCTTCGAATTGCTGAGTTCGACTATAGGAAATATAACCATCAATCCTAACTTCAATTTCATGTAGCCCATAGGATACTTTTATTTCTCCAGGGAGGTTTTTTTCAAATTTGCCATCGATAAAGACTTTTGCCCGTAGTCCTTTTTTTCTATCATCTTCATCGAATGCTAATATCTTAAGCAGAACAGTTTTGTTGAAATTAATATTTAATGTAAAATTATTCTTCACAGTAAATTGTTTATTCCATCTAAATTTAGAGACTTTCGAATCATCTAATTTCCTGTAGCTTTCAATATAAATAAGGTGCTCTCCATGTTCTATGTCTATTGTATAGCTTTCAGTTATATTGGTCTTGGCTAGATTGCTATCTATAAAAAGAGTAAAAACTTCTTCCTTGGGCTCTAAAATTATATTAACCTTATAACGAAGTGCTTTCAATTCCGCAAATACTTTAGCAGTTTCACCGACTTTTACTTCTACAGATCCATGCCAATCTTCATATCCTTCTTTTCTTAAAGTTATTTTATGCGTTCCTGTGATCACTTTTGGCATATCCTGGGGTGTTACTATGCCTTTATTTGTTCGATCCAGATAAATATTCGCATCTGGAGGTTTTGAATAAACCTGTATGGTTCCTAAACTGGCTACAGGTTGTTCTCTAAACTCGTTTTCATTTGGTTCATTATTAATAGTGCTTACTGTATCCGGGGGAGTATTATCTAAATTATCCTTTTGAGCAATTGAATCTGAAATAGGGGGGTTGCTTGGGGTTTGAATTCTTTTATTTGTATTTGTAGTTGTCATTATCTGGGGGAAAATTATAATCAAAGTTAATATAACTATCATAACTAAAATCGACCACGTGGTGATCCGTCTCCAGTTGATCGGTGATGGGGATGGATGCACCAGTATTTTTTCAATCTTTTCTAACTCGGCCCTAACTTCTGCGGTGCTTTGACAGCGCTTATTTCGATCCTTATCCAACAATTTATTGATTAGCTTTTGTAATTCTTTTGGATATCTTATATCATAGCCGGTAATGGGTTTTGGTATTTTGTTTTGAATAGCATTTATTACAACTGCTGGTATATCGCCCTTAAAGGGAAGGTCCCCCGTTAAGAGTTCATACATCACAATCCCGAGCGAAAAAATATCCGTTCTGCTATCTAAATCTTTTCCATCCGCCTGCTCCGGTGATAAATAGTGGATTGTTCCTATGATTTGATCTTTGGAAGATGTTCTGGTGGTATGGGCTGACTTTGCAATGCCAAAATCGAGCAGCTTAACAAGACCGGTGTTTTCAATCATGATATTTTCCGGCTTAATATCACGATGGAATATTCCCTTTAAGTGGGCAGCCCCAAGAGCATCACAAACCTGCTTGCAAATATCAATGATCTCTGCCAGCTTCAGGGCAGGTAAATGCTCAGCCTTTACTCGATCTCTTAATGATAAGCCTTCTATATATTCCATCACGATACAAAATCTCCCCTTGTACGGCTTAAAGGAATAGCTATCATAAAAATCATATACCTGAACAATATTGGGATTGTTTAGCTTGGCGATAATACGGGCTTCCCGTTTCATCCTGTCCAGATATTCCTGGTCCGCCTTGAGAGGATCTGCCAGAAATTTCAGGATTACTTTACGCTCTAATTTTGTATCATATGCAAGAACTACTTCGCTCATCCCGGTCTTTTTAATGACGCTTTGTATCTTATAACGAGGTGGCTGATCTTCGAGATTAGAAATTCTTATAGTTGACTCTTCAGAATATTTGGATATTTCTTCTGTAGCATCATCTTTATCCAAGGAAGTCAACAACTCCATTTCTTTGTTAAGTGCCATCTCGATTTCTGCAGCATCTTGATAGCGCTCATCCCGTTTCTTAGCTAAAATTTTATCAATAATAATTTGTAAACCGGGGGTGGCTTCTTTGTTAAACTTTGATAGAGGTTCAGGAGAGTCATTTAAAATAGCTTTTATGACTGCATCTATAGTTTCTCCCTTAAAAGGCTTTTCACCGGTAATCATTTTATACAATACTATTCCAAATGAGAAGATATCCGTCAGATAATCGATATCGTCGGATCCCCCTGCTTGTTCCGGAGACATATAATGGAGGGTACCCATTATGATATCTTTTGTTTGGGGTCTGGAAATATTGGAAAGTTTTACCAGACCAAAATCTACGATCTTGACTTGTCCTTTCATATTAATGAGAATGTTATCCGGTTTAATATCTCTGTGGATAACCTCCTGGGAATGGGCGTAGCCAAGCGCATTAGTAATTTGAACGGAGATTTTTATAATTTCAATTATGTCTATTTTTTTCTTAAGATATGCTCCTAATGGTTTCCCATCTACATATTCCATGGCAATATAAAGGCGGTCCACATATTGCCCGTCTCTAAATTCGCTGTCTTTGAATTCATTGATATCAAAAACTCGTACAATATTGGGGTGATTTAACCGGGCAATAGCGCGTGCTTCCCGAAGCATTCTTTCTTTATATTCTTCATTTTGTGCTAATTCGAGCTTCAAAAATTTTAACGCAACTTTGCGACTCAATATGGTATCCTCTGCCAGCCATACCTCTCCCATAGAACCTTTACCAATTTCTTCAAGGATTTTGTATCGAACTGCTGACATTTATTGTTACCGTTTAGTTGTCTCAGCCTAAATAAACTAATATTGGTGTGCTTTAAAATTACGATAATAAAGTTAAAGTTACAATAATGTATTTTAAAGTAGTCACGTTTGTATAGAAATTTAGCCTTAAGTGAAGAAATCTTTCTGACAATGAACTGCCTAATGACAAGTCCTGCCTTACGTACCAGTAAAATCTACAACTCAGGGTTGGTAAAAATATTCTTGGCCAGTCTTTTTTGGCAAGTGGCAATATATCGTTACCATCTTCATCTCCCACTATCCTAAGATCATCCTCAACCGGTGTTGTAAAATCTATTCACAGAAACCCGGAGAAATTACGTAGATCACACCAAACTTAAAAAACAACAGAAAAGCGGCGGGTATTCGCTAATACGTTTATAAATAGCTGGCAATAAGGCCGTGTCTTGAATGAAAACCGCGGTTTTTATGGTTTGGCATTCATGTTGCCAACTATTAAATCAGTAAGCGCATTTATTTTGTAAATGCGAAAGTTTAATCAACTAAAGGAGTAATGATCATGTCAGTCGTTGTTAAGCTTCAGGAAGAAGAAATGGATGTTTTGATGCAATATCCCGCCGATTCGGAAGTTGCGGATGCGGCTTTACGAGAGCTATTGGAGAAACTCCGCAGCCAGATCGATGGCGAAAAAGCCGAGCTGTCCCTCAGCGAAGAAGATCTGGCGAGTATCCAGGCTTTTGCCTCCGGTAATGGCAACGGAAGCATAGACGAAAGTCTTTTGCAGTTATTCGATCGGCTTTCCGGCCAGAATGTGGAATCATAGCCATTTATCCTTTCATTACATGGATTCGGCTAAAAACAAAATCCCGCACCTCCGCGGGATTTTGTTTTTGATTCTCTCTTCAGGCGATATTTCCGCCGATTTGAGATTAAGGAGCTTTGAAACTATCGTCTGATTACCGCTGTACCCGGGCAGATCCGCCTTTGGCGAATGCCTCCACCTCCGGCAATTTCGCCATGGTAACATCGCCGGGAAAAGTGGTCAACAGCGCGCCGTGCGCCCAGCCCAGGCGAAGCGCTTGTTCCGGTTCTTCGCCGGAAATCAGCCCGTAGATCAACCCGGTGGCAAAGCCGTCTCCCCCGCCGATGCGATCGAGCACGTCGAGTTGGTGCACGGGGCTGATGAATTGCT
>PHFX01000040.1 GCA_007618135.1 Candidatus Brocadia sp. WS118
CTGAAGTAAAACGCTACGATGCGGCCAATCGCAAGGAAACGGTAACTGTAAATCAGTATGCGATTAACCTACTTTACTACAACACAAAAGACCCGTTGTTAAGAAGTTGGGGGTTGCTGCAAAGATTAAGGCATAGAAAAAGTAATTTCGTTGATAAGCTCCTGTTGTATAAACCGTGCCCGAAATGCACGGATAAGTCACGCTGGGCGTGTGATCACTGTGCTGGTTCAGGATATGGCGAAATACTAGGGCCTAATCCTCGTTATGTTAGTATCAGAGACGGCTGGTGGTGGTTGCATCCGGTATATCTTCAGCTTGCCGTTACCGGTCGTTTAAACTGCCTTGATCCCAATTTACTCCAGTGGCCTAGAAACTCGGTTACCTGGAATATTGATTGCCGTGATATTTTTGTTGCACCGCCAGGAAAGTCATTTGTGCTAACAGATCGTTCCAAAGCTGAAAGGCTGGTCGGGGCGGTTATTTTTAATGACCCGATTATGCTTGCCGAGGTTATGTCTGGTTCAAAAGCTTTCTCAGGACTGGCACAAGACTGCTTTGGGTTGACGGAAGCGGAATGTCGAAAAGGGACGGATTGGTACACGGCAATGAAAACGAGCGCCTACTCCGATCAGTATTTCGTGCAGGCTCAGACGCTTCACGAATACTTAATGAAACAAGACATTCACCTGCCTTTGGCCGAGTGTAAGCGGGTGTTAAGTTTTCTGGCAGAGCGTTATGCGTCTTACAAAGCCAACGCAGAGCAATTTGTTTGGGATAAACTGCGGATGCCCAGACCGCATACAAGAAACCTGCACGGTCGGCTATTTAGGTTTGAAATGCCGATTGAGCTTAGTGAGATGGAGTTCCGCACGGTTAAATATACGCGGAATGCCAAAGCACGGGCAGCATTTGCTGAGATGTGCCGTAAGATTGTTAGTTTTGTGATTCAAGGCTCGGCTACCGGAGATGATTGTCAGCTAACGGCTTTAAAGATTGTCGATGAGTTAGACCAAATAACACGGCCAGGTTTTTTTAGCCTGTATCGTTATCTGAATGGCGATTGGACAAAAGCTGCGCCGTTTATTTTTAAGCATGATGAGTGGGGTATTTTATGCGACGATGATCTTATCCCAGAGGTCAAGGCTCTTTTAAAGAAGCATGCCGAAGATTTTAACCACTTGGAGCCATACCTGACTACGACTTTTGACAAGACGTTTAATATGGGTTCGGAAACTGAAGTACAAAAGCAGTGGTCGGTCGAGCCGGAAGAGGGCTGGGAGCAGATGTTGGAAATGAAAAACGCAGAGCATTTTTATAGGAATGGCATAAGGTTTAAGGCATGAAAAAAACAATTCTTGACATATGCTGCGGTTCTAAAATGTTTTGGTTTGAAAAAAACAATCCGCGTGTTGTTTTTTGTGATAGACGAGCCGAACAGCATACGCTAAACGATAGAACGGCAAAAAGTGGGCAGCGTGATTTAGTTATCAAACCGGATATTATTTCTGATTTTAGGAATCTGCCGTTTTCTTCGAACTTTTTTTCGTTGGTTGTATTCGACCCGCCGCATTACGAAAGCGTTGGTAATAATTCGTGGTTGCGAAAAAAGTATGGCAGACTTGAAGGAGAGTGGCAACATATGCTACGCGATGGCTTTTTAGAGTGTTTTAGGGTTCTTAAAAAAGATGGAACGTTGATTTTTAAATGGGCGGCTGTCGAGTTTCCTCTGTTAGACATTTTGAAACTTACGTCGGTGCCTCCGTTGTTTGGGCACAAAAGTGGTAAACACAATCTTACACACTGGGTCGCTTTCACAAAACCAGAATAATGATAAAAGATATGCGAGAGCTTCCTGAGATTTTTGACTATTTCGAACGCACCGGCTATCGTATTTATCCTTCCAACCGACAGCGTAATATGAAACAGGTATCTGGTTGGCGGGTGCCGATAAAGATAGCACGCGACAAGATTTTTTATTATTTAGAGCCGTTTGAAGGCTGTAAATTTTCAGCGTTTCTTGCGAATTTTTTAATCCCTGTTAAACAACCTGGTAAATCAATTGAGATGGATTTTTGCGATCACTGCCTGGATAAATTTTGAGGTATTTATGTCAACCGATTTTTACGCACCGCACAACCTACGTAGTAACGAGGCAGAAAGAAAAGAACTGTTTGACAAGCTCGACGTTGCGATACAACGCTCTCCTTTAATAGAGCAACCCACGCCAAAAGAGAACGCCTACCTAAAGAATTTACGAGAAGATTTTTATCGGCGTATCTTGTGCTACCGTGATGGTGAGATGCGGGCAAAGCTCATCCATCTTTGCCGAACAACGGAAGAGATTCTTGATATTGAAGTATCGTTTCCTATAATTTGTACCAAGCTGGCGAGAATGGGCGACCCGATGACCGATCTGATCGCTCTTTATAACGCCGGAACCCAGTTTTTAGATGACTTGCAATTGCAAGAAAGAATGGAATTTGCGCGGCGGCAAGGTGAGTTTATTGAAAATACTAGCAAACTTCAAAGAGAAAAAGGAGGCGTATCAAACTCTAACATTAACATCTCGGATAAAAATCTGGATTTAGCATGGGCGCGGATAGACCCGGATGAATACGAGATAAGAAATCGCGTCATTTCTTTTATGAAAGCAACCGTTCAAACGATCAAGTCCTTCAAAGAACTTCTTGAAAGCGCAAACTACAACAATCAGAAGCTTGCAGAACTGATCAAAACCTAAAAGGATCAAACCATGTCAAGTTATGGAGATGCACAAAGAGATCAAAGTGGCCGCGAATACAATACGATCACTAAAACGCTGAAAGTCGGCGAAGCTTTGACCTTCCGGCCTCTGCCGCGTAACGGTGTATTTGGTGTGTGGGACGCCAACTACCAGTTTTGGTACCCTGGCTGGAGTGTTGCAAATGCTAGCCCGAAACGGACGCCGATTAATATCTCAGGCGGGTATTTCGATACGGCGAAAGACCGCTCGGATGCCGAACGTGCCTTTTTAGAGTTACATCGGCTGTACTACGACAAGCGCCGGGCGCAGTCAAACGCAGTGAAAAACCCGTTGCTGCAAATCGGGCCGGAAAAAGGCGGTTACACCTATGGCCCGTCTAAAGTTATGTTCGGATGTCTGGGTGAATACAAAGGCGATGTTCGTCCTATCGTAATGCCGGATGCAACTTACGAGCCGACGCCTAGACAAGAGGTTGACAAAGGTATCCGGCATTTTAGCCAGATTGTTGAAAATGGCAAACTGATTTATACGCCTTTTTTAACACGGTTTAAAGTTACGGCAACTGAGTCCAAAGGCACTAATGCTCTTCGGGGTAATTCGCATTGGACGAATTATTTTCCAACTCCGTTAATTGAAGACAAATTCAAGGGTCTCCTTTCCGGCGAGTTTGGACAAGGCTGTATTTGGGTACATCCTGACGATCTTGAGCCTGTGCAAGCCTACGTTAAAAAAATGATCAAAGCACAGGCAGAGGGCGATTTTTTTGCGATTCAAGAGCTTATCGCGCCTTATTTTCGTGCTTATCCGGCTGACAATGGCGATGTCGTTTATGTGGCTTTGATGCACGACGTGCCGCCAGTGCGATTCAATGTGCTCGAAACTGAGGCTTTTACGCAGGGTCTTTTGGATGCGGTTAAGGCGCAAACTTATGTTTACGATTTTGACCCCTCGACGCAGCTTTCTCTGTTCGGCGGCTATTACTACCGTAATGAACGGGGCAAGCTGGTTGAAACAACGCTCGATGAGATCGGTAAAGGCTTTAAGAGCGTCGATGAAGATGGTAACGCAACGACTATCATCAACGGTAAGGAAGTGCAGGCCGGTTGGTGGGCAGGCCGCCTTTGGGAAAACCGGTTCAATCCGTTTGTGTATGCAGAATGGCCGAATCTGTTTATCCCGTACAAAACCGCTGCTTGGCTCCGTGACGAAGCGGTGCGGATTGGTATTCCAACTGTAGATTGTGACGAAGATACCGGTGTGATTACGCCTATCGGCAACCCGCCCGAACCGGTCGATTTTGCCAGCTATTTTCAGCAATCGCAGCAAAAAGTTGTAACACAATCCGTAAACTTGTAAAACCCCCTTCGCGTGCTGCCCTCTTCTGCGGTTTGGAAGAGGGCAGTTTTTTTAATAAAAAAACTCTTGACTTTCAATACTAGGTGTTGTATCTTGGGTTGTGCAGAGAACTAGTACAAAAAAAGGATTTCAAAATGAAGCTTTTTAGAGTGTGTGCCGATGGCTGCAAAGATGTTTATGTTGTTTGCGAAACCTGGGATGAAGCAAAGCTAGGTTGGATGGAATCGGCGCAACAGCTTCCTAGTAGTGAACCGGATAGTATTCAATTGCTCACAGACGGCATAAATCTAGTTGTTTATTCTGACCGGGAGAAGCACATTAAGGCAACCTAACCAATCGCCTGAACTTTATTTTTCTCCCGGTCATATTTTAGAGCTTTATTATGTTATTCCGACTCGTACTTTACGACACTAAAGAAGACGATAAGTATCTAGCAGATACCGAAGATAGATATGAGTTCTTAGGTGATCTTCGGTCAATTTGGTTTTTGTGGCACACGTTTAAAGTACAGCAGAAGAAAAAACATGTTGAAGTGCTTAGCTTGGATGGGACAAAACAACAGCCTGAAAAAGGTCACGACGGGATGTCATACTGAAAGTTAAGAAATGTTTATAAATTTACTGTGTGGTTTTATTACTATCGCAATCGTATTTTATGTCGATGGTTCCGATTACTTCGGATGGAGCAATCTTAACGTAACAGAGCACCGCAAAATGCGTTGGATTCTTAACTTAGCAGTTTATTGGACGTTGCAGTTGCTAATACGAAGTACCGTATCTTTAAACTAAGGTTAAACTATGAAAATTAAAGTTCTTAACAAAGAAACGATACTCAGCGGATTTTTAACAGTCGAACGAGCATTGCTCGAACACGAGATGTTTAACGGCGCAGAGGCGCAAAAAATCGAAAGACTTGCAGTAAAAAGACGCGAATCTGTCGGTATTTTGCTTTTTGATGCTGTAAACAACGAATTTTTGTTAGTTAGACAATTTCGCTACCCTGCGTATGCACACAATCCTGAAAACGGATGGCTGCTTGAGCTTATAGCAGGCTATATTGACGACGGCGAAGCACCGATAGATGCAGCAAAAAGAGAAGCTGAAGAAGAAACCGGTTACAAGCTGCGTCATATCCAAAAAATGGCAGAATTTTATTTGTCGCCTGGTTATTCAACCGAATATATGCACTTATTTTATGGGGTTATTGGAAAGAAAATTTCTGCTGGCGGCGGACTAGAAAGCGAGGGCGAAGATATTCAGATTGTTCGTGTCAACGCGGACAGTGTCGAAAATTCCGACCTGCTCGATGCTAAAACTATCTTAGCAATCAACCTGTTCAAATAAAGACATTTTCCGGTGCGCCCTCGATTGATTTAGTCTCACATGAAGATGAAAAAACAGTTGTAGCAATCGGTAATAAACTTTTTCAATTCAAAACAAAATGAACGCCTTTTACCCTCAGCTTATCGGCAAAGCTCTATTAGTTTCAGATATGCACCTGGGCATTTCTGATCCGAATTTAAGAGACTTAGACAATCTCAAGCTCGACAATCTCGATCTGGTACTGCGCCGTCATTTCGATGCAACGATGATTCAAGATTTAGGCGACGGTGCTGATAGCAGGATTTTGAGGCCGGAATTGCTTGAGCGCCTGTGTAAAACATATGCGCAGATTGCTTATCACGGCATGAAAAGATTATTTGTGTTAGTGGGTAATCATGAGGGCACAAAACGTGAGATCGCCCCGCTTTCACCGTTTATCATTGGCACGAAAACCGGAGAATACGGAGCCAATCTCGTAACGGATGAAAGTATTATTGCCCCGCCGTTTTTTATGCGAGGCTGGGCTGGTGATATATTACCACCGCCTGCTTCTGTTACGGGATGCCGGTTCTTCTCCGGCCATCTCAGGGTTAGAGATTGGTTGCCTAGCGGAGCCAAAGGCGTTACACTAGACGAACTAGCTGGTTTGGGCTATGAAGCTATTTTCTTGGGGGACTTTCATAAGCCTGTTTCGGTCAATCATAACGGTTGTCATATTCATTCTGTCGGAACGTTTGGAGCCTCGTCTTGGAGAGACACGGATATTCGAAGTGGTTATGTGCTTGTAATGTGGGATGAAGATACGTATGAGGCTAAACGAATTGCGTTTGATAGCTACCCTGTTTTTAAAAAGGTTAAGATCAACGTAGGTGATGATTTACCAGATTTGCATAACAGCGTTGTGCGGGTCTTTCTTTCCTCACCTGAACCAATACCTAGTGAAGTTATCGAGGATTACAAAGCTCGTATTACAGAACAGAAGCCTTTTTATTTTGAGATTCACACGAACGACACCTCGATTATTCAGGATACTGTTCACACAGATGCAGATAGACAAATCGAGGCTGAGATTAACCAGTGGCCGAGTGGATCACGAACCTTGCTAGGACAGTTTTTTAGTGAAAGTAAAAGTCAACAAATTCCGATCAATTGGTCAGATTGGCGTTGAGCTTCCTGACGGCTTGACAGCAGTTCTAGGCCCCAATGGAACCGGTAAAACGAATTTCGCGCAAGCGATTATCTGGGCTTTGCTAGGTAATGCTTATTACATCGCTTCCGGTAAAAGAGTACCGGTCGCTGATTTAGTCAAGACTGGTGAGTCAAATTGCAGCGTTAAACTCGATCTTTCTGACTTTTATGTCGAGCGATTTCGTGAGAACGGTTTTGGCCGGTTAGAAACCGATCTAGCAACTGATAAATTCGATAGCAGGGAAAAAGAGCATGTCTTGCAAGAAAAGATCGGGATTGAGTCGATTAGCGATGTGCAGACTGAGCTTTTTCGCTCCCTCTACTTGAATCCTAACTCATCAACACTGCTGGCAATGACCCCTGATCAGAGAGCTAGGCATCTCTTATCTTTGTTCCAGGGTGCAATTTTAGAAGAGATCAGAGCACATTTTGAGTCGGAGCATCGCCAAACCTCGGCGCAGATAAAAGCTATTGGAGAAATGGGCTTGCCGGAAGCAATGGAAAAGGATACCGAAAGCCTTAAAGCAGAAATTACAAAATTAAGTGAGCTTTTAACCAACGTCCCGAACTATCGTTTGGAACCATCGCTAACCCAACAAAAAAGCCAGCAGGAGGCTAGTAGAGATCATTATGTGGCAAGAATAGCTGAAATCGAAAAACAGCTTGTGGCTCTGGGTTCGCCATCGGAGGAGCGAATCAAAGAGCTACAAGATTTGGTAAAAGGTAAGCCACATTATCGGGAAATCGGCAATCAACGGGCTTATCTTGATGTTTTGGCAAAAAGACGGCAGGCGTTTACTGATGAATCGTTGGCTGTTTATCAAGAAAAGAGCGACGAGATTGTAAATCTATTGAGCAAATTTCATTTGCTAAAAGAAACAGTTTTTGAAGTAAACGGCGATGAAGCTATGCTCCAAAAACTGGAGCAAACTAAGGTGTTAAAAGAACAGGAGTGCAGTCGAATTAGTCAACAGAAGGCTGCTGCGCTTGTTTGCCCGTCGTGTAATGCCGATTTAATGCTGCATGCAGGCGTTTTAAAGACATTTGATCTAGCTCCGCTTGACGAAGCGCTTGCAGTTTACGAAACAGAGTTATTTGAACTAGGGCAGAATTTAGCAGCGGTGCAGCAGTCTTTATTGTACCAGAATCTTGAAAAAACTATCAAAGAAAAAGAGGAGGCTTTTGCAAAGTTAAGAACCGAATACGACGAAAAACAAAAATACAATGAAGAATCAATTTCTATTTTGGAAGCCTTGATCAAAGAAGCAATCGAAGCAAAGCCTTTTTACGAGGAGCTAGACAAACTTCAAACTATATTTACAGAAGCAACAAGGCTTAAAGCAGAGCTAAATTCCTGCCAAAATAGTTTAGCAAACACCAAAGCTAGTCTGGCTGCTACTGAATTTGATCTTACGGTTTTGGAATCACATAAGGAAGATTTTCTCAAACTTGAGAATTTAGAAGCCGAGCTAAAAGCAATCGAAAAAGAAAACGAAATAATCCAAAAAGCCAGAAAATTGCTGGATAAAAAGAAGACGTTAGAGCAAAAAAAACCAGCAATTGAGTGGATTGTCAAGCACGGCTTGCCAGGGTTGGTGAGTCGTGTTATCCTGCCACGTGTCACAAGTTTGCGACATGAAATCAACCGGGTTTTTGACGTACTGGAAACACCGTACAAGATAGATTTCGAGCCGTTGCTCAACAGTGACGGGATGCTCGCGGGAGTAAAGACGCGCTGCTATAGCAACATGCGCTGGACTTCCTACGACGATATTGGCAGCATGGCACAGCAAAACTTGTTCAGGCTGGCGGCTATCCTGGGAGAACGGAATTTGTACGGCTCGAAATTCAAAAATATAGACGATTTGTTAATTCTAGATGATCCGTTTTCAGCAACTTATGGCGATCTAGCTCAAGCTTTGGGACGAGGGATTCGAAAGCTTTTAACTGGCACAGTTCTGGTTCTAACCGGTTACGAGCATGCTGCCGAGTTTCTTTATCCCGATCAGGTTTTTGAAACAAACATGAGCAGCGGTGAAACTTCGTTGAGGCTGCTATGAAAATATTCGAGACTTTTGAAAAACCGGAAATGATGTTTCCTTGTCGCAAGCGCCCGCTAGTAATTCATGCCAAGCAAATGTCTGAAGAGTTCAGAGTCAAAACCCTTGAAGGCGATTACAAGCTTGGCAAGCCGGGGGATTATTTGATGCAAGGCATTGATGACGAGCTTTACATTTGCGACAAAGATATTTTTGAAAAAACATATGACTGGGTATTGGAATAGTTATGAAAGTTATTATTGCCGGAAGCCGTTCTATAACGGATATGCGTTGGGTGGAGAAAGCTACAAGACTTTTCTCTGAACACGAAGGCAAGATTACCGAAGTTATTTGTGGCGGCGCTCCAGGTGTAGATACGATAGGCAAAGAATGGGCAGAGTCGCAAAACATACCAGTTAAGCGTTTTCGGCCAAAATGGAGAGATTGGAGTGGCTTACCGGAGCACAAAATTCGTATAAAACAAAGTCCTAATGGACGGAGTTATAACGCTTTAGCAGGTTTCAATCGTAACGAAGAAATGGCTGGTTATGCCGACGCTTTGATTGCGATTTGGGACGGTAAAAGCAGCGGAACAGCGCATATGATAGACACAATGTACAGACTTAATAAACCGGTTCATGTGGTGGGAATAGAATGCGATTACAGACGAGGTTCAGCAGAAAGCGAGGTTTTTAAATCATGAAGTACAGAATCAACGGCGAGATCGTCGCAGCAGAAGACTTAGCCAAGCACCCAGACGCCAAGCTGTGGATAAGAGCTATTCAAACAGCACAAGGTCTTGCTTTTACAGAAGCAGGCTTAAAAGCTGTTGAAATTGGTGATGATTTAACGGCGCTGTCAAAAATCCGTATTGGAAGCTCCATCAAAATCTGTTTTGAAAGGCAACTTGCACTTATCGGAATAGAGATTGTAGAATGATACTTCATCTCGGCACAAATTTTGACAAGAGCTTCACGCCTGGCTCGGAAGCTGCAAAGAAGTCTGGTTGTACGTGTGATGCAAGCATGAATGAAAACGGCAAGGGTTTCTTTATTTGGCGGCAACACGGTTTTATGATCGAAGAAACCTGCCCGTTGCATAAACATTTACTTGAGAAAAAGGAACAGATATGACGACTTTTTTCAAAGCCTGGTTTATTACGGCGCTTGTGATTGTTGCAACAGGTGTAAAAATTGAAAAAGCAAAATCTGTTGTAGTTGATCGACAAGCTACAAAACAAGAAACTGTTGCTAAAGTAACAGAGCTTGCAAAGTGGTGTGAAAGCAATAAGCAAATGACTACGGCATCGGTTCTTTATGCTATGTCAGGAGCCTTACATGCGAATCAAGATACGCTGTTAATGGATCATGTTGCCGATTTTTCTGCGGCCATGATAAAAATTATAGAACGCGATAAAAAGCTTAAAGAGTTATGAAAACCCGATCCGCAAAAGCTAAAGGCCGCCGCGTGCAGAATTGGCTGCATGACGAACTTCACTATCTGTTTCCAGAGCTTGAGCCTGACGACATTATTCCTCGCCAGATGGGCGGTGCTGGCGAGGATATTATGCTTTCTCCGGCTGCGAGAAAGCTGATTCCCTGCTCATTCGAATGTAAAAACGTCGAGAAGCTTTCACTGCACGCTGCTATGCGTCAGGCCGAAGCCAATGCCAACGGCTTAATTCCGGTCGTTATTTTTAAGAAAAATTATACTCCTTACGGGGCTGCCATAGCTGCAAAAGATTTACTAGACTTGTCTCTACGTTATAAACAGGTTTGCAGCCTAACACCGATAGTGTTGTGTTCGGATATGTCGAAATTGAGAAAGATTAACATGCAAAGAGTTTATGCCGATCTTTTACACAGACCTGATGTTGCAAATCTTGTTTGTTTAAATCAAAACAATACGATTATCATGCAAGCAGTCAATTTTTTGGATATAGTCAAAAATGCCGACAAAGAGCTTAAATCCAGACTTGCGAGAAAAGCGAGCCGAGCTTAAACTTCTGCTTATCGGCCTACTAGGAAATCGGTGCGAGCATCCCTCATGCCCTAATTTGTTTGTTACGAATCCGGCATTGCACGAGTGCTTGGTTCCTTTTGGCGGCATTCAAGGTGTTTCTAATCCTGAACTTGATAAGTTGTTGGCACTGCACATAGCAAATATAATGATTTTGTGTAACGAGCCTTGTCATTTGAATTTCAAGCCTAGTGTAGAAACTGCTCTTGAAATTCTAAAAAATCGCCTGCCAGGATTTTACAAAGGTTTTGGCTTTAACACAGTAGACGATGCGATTTTGGACTTTCAAAATAAGCTGGCTGAGATGCAACAAAAGGGTGTGCTTAAAACCAGGCTAAGGAGCTTTATATGAGAGGTTTTCGGCCTGACCGTTTGTTCTCTTATCGAATGACTATGCTGTTGCTATTTTTTGAATTGCATAAAAAATATGAAAGCACCGAAGCTATACCAGCAAAGACTGTAATTGACCTTTATTTTGACTACGGTTTTGAACGTCCAAAAAGAGGACGTGAAGAGCTAAAAGATGCTATTTGGGTGCTGACGAGAAGCAAACACCTGTTATTTAATGTTAAACCTGGTTTTTTCTGGCTGACACCGGCAGGATTCAAGTATGCAACGGACG
>PHFX01000204.1 GCA_007618135.1 Candidatus Brocadia sp. WS118
CACTGAAACAAACCGTCAATAATACTCTGGATAATTCTCCGGTCTTTTTGCTGCTTGATCCACCGTTCCCATTTCATGGCCTCTTCTTTGGTTGGGAAAGGTTTAGAATACATCAATTTCCAGGGTCTTCCGCGTCTGGTCCATCCTTTCGGGAAGGTATTGTGGTATTGTAATCGTTCTTCGGGATTATACGAAGCGCCGATGTAGTAGCGGTCAATCTTTTCGGAGTAGAGGATGTAAAGATAATACGTTTCCATGAGGTAATAAAAAAGCCTCAATTACTGAGGCTTTTCAGGTTGCTCCGTGGGTGTCTCGGAAACGTGAAAATTTCTACTCGTCGTCTGTTCAGAAAAAGATCAGCCTTTAATCTCGATATTTCAGTTACTTATGACAAATATCCTGGTGGAGATGCAGGGTATTGTCCTCCTAAAATTGGCATTTCAGATTCGAAAATATGGGCGATTTTCCATCAACCGAGGAGGGGACGTAAAAGGGGGTTAACACGAGAAGAACTTCTTGAGAAGTATCAGACTAATCGAGTAAAGCGGGCGCAAGAATTCAGACAACTGATGGAAGATAATGGTTGGAATCAGGCCGATCTTGCTCGAAATCTAAAGGTTAGCAGAACCTGGGTCACGAAAGTATTGAATGTATTAAAGGAAGAGGGGTAGGGGGAAAATCGGGAAAGAACCTATCTATGGACTCTTGCACCGGTATCCTGGCATAAGAACCCCGTAAACCATCACGGAGGATTTATGCCTACTTACTTAAACACCGAAATTCTCAATACCCTCACCAGGCCCCACGATGCACCATCCAGCATCGCATCCATCGCCAGCGGGTTCAACTATCTCTTTCAGCAGCAGTTCTCACCTGAGCTACTCTACAAAATCGTCGGCAAGGTTATCAAGCATCCCACCCACGAGATCTTCCTCATGTGGAGTGAGATCATTGCTGCATACTTCGAGAAGCAAATCTGCGGTCAGGTCTATTTTAAAGGTGGATGGAAACAAGGAGAAGAGCCTGATAAGGCTCACTGGAACACCATTCAACGCTTAATCCGAACCCCCAACAGCTATCTCATTCTCCACACGACCGGTCACTACATACCAATAATAGGCTTCGCGAGCTATCCATACCATACACAATCTACTGAAAAGAACGAGAACCGCTGGCTATTCCTGGCGGAAACCTGCCCGTGGCACCACTTAGGTGCAGTTCCTGAATTGCACCTATCACTCTCCCCTCCAATTATCTGTATTCGATGGGAAGCTGTGAGGAAGATGTTGAATGGGGCAATCTGTTTATCCCGGCACCGCAGTTGAGAAGCTGCGGTGTTGGGAATTTTTAAACAATAAATATTGCGTGATTGGGAACTTATGTAGCACACTATGGTCAAAATGTGCAATGATTTTTCCTCCATCTTTTAATTATCACAAGATCACTTTGACATTATTCGGGCCAGTTTTAATTGTTCTATTTTGTGTAGTTCTCAAGTATTGTTATATTTAACCGTGATGCGAAAATTGGATCTAAGTCTGGACAAGATTTTTACCCCAATTTTTTATGTTGTTTTAATATAGATAAAGATTCTACATCGATTGAGAATTTATTTATTGCAAAATAATCAATAGTTGGGCCTTAAAAATAAGCATAAAACCATGAATAATTTTGGCGAAAAAGTTTCAGAGAAGATGAGATATGATCATTGAACCAAAGAAATTATCTGCTAGGGGGGCTCGTGTCGATATAGGAGAAGTCAACATTCTCTTAAATTTGGTGAAAGAGTCATCTCCAAATGTGAGATTGAATATTCTTGATACACTCACTCATCTACCACTTCCAGAACAGGGGTGGGATAAGGTAATAGAACTTCTTAGTCAAGAATTAGGGGATACTACCTCCTATGAGGATAAAGCTCAACTTCTTGAAATAGGGATTTGGATTCCGTATGAATTTAACTTAGAAAGTGAAGTTGTTAGGATTGAAAAAAAACCTATAGTGCAGAAAAGACTCCTTGATGAAGTCAAGAGAATTCATAATCGATATAATAATGATTATATTGATTATGATCACAATTGGGCAGTATCTCAAGCACCTGGTTTCGTTTTATTCTCTGAATCAGAGTTAAAAACTCAAAAATCACTCTTGCTACCCGAAATATCTAAAACAGCATCAAAGCTATTAAATTGGTGGTCGAATGAGAGATCACCAGATATAGCGATTGATAATCCGGTTCTCATAACTCTTCTCTTTGAGTTTGCTGCAAAAGACAATTATTATGAAGTTTTAATGATAAACAATCTACTGAAGCAGTTGGCAAGGCTTGAAAATTTCCGACCAGACCTTAATGGTTTGTTTGAGGAATATCATCAATGTGTAACTGACTGGATTAGAGAAACGAGTTCATATTATGGGAAGCAAAGTGCTCGTTGGTTTCAATTGTATCGTGATGATGAGCATTCCATCAGCTGGCGTTCTTGGCAAATTGCTTGGACCATTTCACGAGGCGGGCTGAGGGGACTCATTTCTGCTTTGGCTATTTACCTGACCGGCAAGGACGAGACGCGTCAGATCGCCGCTCTGGCTTTGATTTCAGATTCTGCAGACTATGCTCTACAGAAAAGAGCGGCGGAGTTTGGAGGTGGTATCCGTCCACCTCGACTTGATCCAAATCTGGCACATCGGTTCTGGTTGTCGGATGTGAAGGTGAATGAGCAAACCGCTGATAATCTACAAGTGAACATTGATTTGAAACAATTACTAACTGACATTGGCAAAAGATATTTTAAGATTTCAATTGGGCATCCCAAATTAATTTCGAAAAGATACGAAGCACCTTTTGTAGTTCAACTATACTTTGAAGAATTGGCTGACGACGTAAAGAAGAAAATCGAGGAAATTGTTGGAGAAAATTTTGCTGAAAGTATATACAATACCGAACTCAAATTTGGGCAAGTGGTAAAAATTAAGCTATTTTCTCCTGACATTACTTTTTCTGAGCCAATCGTAAAAAAACTTGATTCGTCTTTAAATACAATGATATTTCTTGGAAAACCGCTAGATACATGTCAACCATGTATCCATAAAATTGTTATTTCAATTACTGATAACAAAACAGGCATAGAATATCAAGCCGAAACAATTTCTGTAAAAGTAGTGGACTTTGCTTTTGATCATGTTTCTCGCCCTTTGTTATCCAAAGTTTCAACTGTTATTTTGGGAGCAAGTTCTTTTGTTATGTTTATTCTTACCCTTTTAGCACAAATAGACAAGACTCTTGGATATACATCTGGCACAGCAGCATTTGTTTTAGGGACCGTAGTTTTTGCAAATTTTTATAAATTTTATCAGCGAATCCACATTAACACTCCGTAGTATCTTCGAGCGGCTCAATCCTGTTTACAACGGACCGGGCTTTCGTCCGATAGTAAGCGGCATGTTTTGCGAGTATTACACTTGGGTGAAGCAAGACTCAGAGCCAAAACGCTTGGTTGCTGAAACTATCATTAGCCCCCCAAGCACTGCACACTTGGGCAAAAGTGTGCAATCAATCCTGGAATTTGCTTTATTACCAGCATTCTATACCACAATATGTGCAATACGTTGCACACTTAAAAAGTAAAGTGCAATGCATATAACCCGAAGGTTAAACCACCATCATCCAAAACTTCACACTTGCCTAATTGAACCCAAACTCGTAATATCTATCAGCCATTAAATATGGTTGGTTATTTCAAGCGCTCGGTATGGATGCCGGGCGCTTTTTTTATGCTCCCCGTCTATCAGCAATTTAATTAATTCTGCTTTACGTGATTCGTCAATTTTCTTATCTTTGACCGTAATACGAAAATCGGATTTGAGTCTTGCCCCTACAGTTTGCATTTTTTCTAGATTAATTAGGCTAGAATTACTTTTGTGCTGTATAATAAATAAGGCATCAGGAGTAATGCCATGAAAATATATCTGTCATCGACTTATATTGATCTAAAGCGGCATCGTGCGACGCTGGCGCGGGCCTTGCGTAAAGCGGGCTACGAGGTTGTAATGATGGAGGAGTACGTCGCGCGCGACCAACGGGTCGAATTCGCCTGCCAAGGGGACGTGGTTGCGTGCGATGTTTACGTCGGCATCTTCGCTTGGCGCTACGGTCATATCCCCGACGATGCCAATCCAAAGTGTCTTTCGGTGACCGAGATGGAATATGCTGCGGCTGGCGCCAAGCCGATGTCGCGACTCACATTTCTGCTAAAGGATGAGGCGCGCTGGCCCAAGGCACGAAAAGATGCTGACCCCGCTCGTATCAATGACCTGCGTACCCGGTTGAAGAAGCGGTGCAGCGGCTACTTTGCCAATGCTGACCAACTGGCTGTTGAGGTTCTGGCCGCGATGCGCATAGAAGAAAGCACGCGGCTGACACAGCAATTGGAGGCCATCGACGTGATGCTGAAGGCCCAAGAGTACGGCCCGTCGTATATGATGAACATTAAGGACAACCTGGAACTTCTTGGTCAAGTACCGTTCGTCGAACTGCAGATAGGGCCGACACCGTGGTGGAATACGCGTCTGTATTTGGTGGCGGCTCTAGCACGGGATTTTGGCAAGACTAGCGGTTTCGTTTTTGTCGAGAGCGACGGCAAGTTCCTATTGACAGCACCACCATCGGAGATTTGCTACCGAATGGAGTTGCGCTGGCCGGCCGTCAAGGATGCTTATGCGAACTTTCTTAGGATCGCTCCAACGCTGGAGAAGATCGACAGTGAAATCTGGCAGTACCCACAATTCGTAGCTGAAGCATTTGGAGAAGACGAGCAGGTTGTCAAGCATTGTCTGTCAGCGCGTGACATCGACTACGAATTGGGTATCGCCCGGGGCGCAGAGGTCGTGGAAGTCAGCGAGAAGGGGCAGCGGTTTCTGCAGCGGGAAGTTCTGGGGCGGCAGACGCGCTTTGTAGCACTCGTCCGCGGCCAGCGGCTCGAAGGATTGGTAGATCGTGAGCAACTCGCCAAGCGTGTAGCCCAAGCAGCCCTTTTGCAGCTCGCCTAGCTTCACGAAGCGTCCACGTATAAAGGGCGAGCCTACAGTACTCAATTCATGTTCTGGCGACCAGCAGCGGGTTGAGCCCAGGGGTGGACTCCAGCTTATGCGCATAGTCGTTATCCACCAAGAGCACATTTAGTTCAACCTCCCCTCCCACCAAAAGCGTCTGGCAGAAATGTCGGGCGCTTTTTAATTTTCCCAACAAATTGCCGATGATAAGAATGACTCTAGTACTTCAGTCACCCCCTATAGCGTCTGGCAGCAATGCCAGACTTTTTTTAATTGAGCTTTGCCCGACATGAACGCTTGGTTTTTTATGGGATGGCAGTCAAATTTCTTTCAATTCCGAAAAAGGAGTTAAAGATTTTTTTTAACTCTGCAAATGAGTGTAAGTTTGACACGTAAGTAAAATTGTTTATGTTATTATAAGGATTGTTTGAAACACAAAATAGGAAGTTTACAGATATCTGTCTTCGAGTAAATGAGGATATTTCTCTTTTACTTTCTCTAAAAGATTTGAATCTAAATTAGTCTTATAAAGTATTTTAACTTTGGATAGTTGTTCATGTGTTAAGTTTTTGGCTTCCGTGAGGTCGGCTTCCATAAGGTCGGCTCCCGTGAGATTGGCTTTCCTGAAATTAGCTCGCTTGAGATTGGCTCCCCTGAGGTTGGCTCCAATAAGGTCAGCTTTTACAAGAACGGCTCCCACGAGGACAGCTCCTACGAGGACGGTCCCCTGGGTGTGGGCACCTTTGACGTGGGCTCCTTCGAGGTCGGCTCCCCTAAGGTTGGCTCCCATGAGGAATGTTCTCCCAAGGTGACTTCCTTTGAGGTTGACTCCCTCAAGATTGGCTTCCATAAGAAAAGCCCCACTGAGATTGGCTTCCCTGAGATCAGCTTCCCTGAAGTCGGCTCTCACGAGGACTGCTCCCATTAGGTTGGCTCTCCTGAGGTCGGCTCCCCTGAGATCAGCTCCCCTGAGATTGACTCCCCTGAGGTCGGCTCCAGCGAAATCGGCTCTCACAAGATCGGCTCTCCTGAGTACAGCTCCCTTGAGGTTGACTTCCCTTAGGTAGCTAAAATTTAAAACAATACTTCCCGGTTCGCTCCTTACCTTTTTTCGTCTGCCAATAACTGTAAGAATTGCCTGGATATCGGCTCCAACCTTTTTTCCTGAGGTATAGTCTTTTTCTTCCTTTTTTACTGGAGAATCTTCCCTTACAAAGGCGGTTAATACTTCCATTACACTCCAATGGTCTTTTTCGGAGTCACGTGCTATTCTTTCAAGTGCGTATATACCACCAAGACGGGTTTTGAGACTATTGGTATCTCCAAGCTGTTCGACAGCTTTGGCTAACCGTTCTGTAATAGACTTTTTTTTAAAGACTCTGGCGATATTATCTAAGAGTTTTGTTCGACGTACGATAAAAGATAAACTGTATAGGACAGTAATTGCTCCGCTTATCTTTAAAAGGGCTTTTCGTAATTCGTTTTGAGTTTCAAAGAGGCTTTTTAATTCTTCGGGTAATACTTCCAGAATATATTCCGGTGTTTGTGATATCAAGAATAAAACCGCAATGATTATCAATACCGGCAAGGGTTTTTTCAGGTAATCGGAAACTGTTTTAAGCCGTTTATCAGGCGAATACGAATTTTCTTTTATCATAAGAAGAATATCCCTGCCCCGGGGCCATAAAGAAATATGTTCGTAATATATATTCGGAAATACACCCTTGAGATTTTACTATTTTGAAAATTACATTAGATAATGGTGAAAGGAATTGTGTTGAAAAGCCATAATACAGCCAACTGACCCAGCCACACCGGGCAGCAGCGACCGAAGCGGCTTGGAAGCGGCACTGTGACCGTGTGACCTCTGCAAGGGCATCAAGTCGCAGAGATGGGCGAGAGAAGATTGAAAAGTGTACATTGATTTTATTCACCTTCTTCACACCCCTTAGTCGGCTTCTGGAGAGAAGATTGCAAGGTAGTTTCCCAGGGCAATTCTTCAATAAATTCAAGACAATGCCTCTGGGTATTTTCTTACATTTTTTTATTGCAAGGTAATTTGTCCCAGATCTTTATCGGCACCGGCAGTTACATTAACATTTTCCACAACAGCAGTTTGTGGTGGGGTCAGGGTATCCTCAATAGAAACCGTATAGGTTCCGGGCGGCAAGAAGGATAGTTGAAAGTAGCCGCTTAAGGTATCGACATAAGTAGATGTGACGGTATCCTGTTCCTGCAAAGCATAAGCTACCGCCAGGTGTTCTGGATTAGTGACAGTGCCGGAGATAGAACCGGTTAAGGCCATGGTCTCGACCCGAAGATGTGGTTTGAGTTTATAACCGGGATTCTGGGGCGGCCCAGTAATTACGACGGAACGATTCACATCAAAGTCAACCACCAGTTCATAGGTGGAACCGGCGGCCACAGTAAACTGAGGTCCTAATTTTAAACCGGTTTGCGCTCCGCTGGGAACATCCATCGGATGATTCTGCCCATCTACGACGACATAAGCGTCATCGATCTTAATACGAATCTGAGTATATTTGCCGGCAGGAACATCGGCGCTACCGAATACGATGGTATTTCCGTTACTGAGATCGAGCAGATTTACCTTCATCGTATCACCTTGTACAGTAACCCATTGAGAATCGATATGGGCGCTGACTTCTGAAAATATGATATTGACCGAATCAAATACAGCGGAGGGTGCATCGGTAAGATAAATCTTCAACGTACCGGTTTGGGTCTCGTTTGATGAGGCAGGATCATTTTCTTTGTTGCAGCCGGATTGAAAGAGCAACAGCAGCGTTAAAACAGATAACAGAATAAACACACGATACATTTTTGTCTCCTTGATGGTTGTTAACATCCCTATTATTGTTTAATCATCGCTACTTATAATGCAGTTACCGTGCCAACCAGAAAAGGGCTATGAAGCCCACTTTAATGCGGATTTTAAGGTGTTTTTGTTAAGAAACGGGCCGATTTTGTGAAATCTGTTCACATTATGAATATGAGAAATTTAAACTCAAAAGAGAATTTAGATCGATTAAAATTCTTGTGCAGTATCTACACAGATCATCAAATAACAAACTCAGGCCAGAGGGAGGAAGCAAAGATTTTGTGCTTTGGCACCCATGTTGCAGATTTCAAAAGTGAAATGAATGCATTTATCATTTTTAAATGCAGAACGTCCAACAAAATGAAGGAGTATTTATCATGACAGTCAAAGTCAAGCTTCAGGAAGAAGAAATGGATGTTTTAATGCAGTATCACGCCGATTTGGAATCTACTGATGATGCCCTGCGAGAATTATTGGAGAAACTTCGCAGCCAGGTCAACAGCGCAAAAGGGGAGCTTACCCTTAGCGAAGAAGACCTGCAAAGTATCCAGGTTTATGCCTCTACTAACGGCACTGGAAGCATCGACGAGGGTCTGCTGCATTTGTTTGGAAGAATTTCCGGACAGAGCGTGGAAGCATAGCCAATTATCCTGTGATTAAACGGATTCGACTATAAATAAAATCCCGCAGAGATGCGGGATTTTGTTTTTGTGACTCTCCCGATTCACTATTTTACCGGTTTGAAATATCTATTACAGAAGTAAAGTTCTATCACCAAATTCTAGAGATATTGTTACCCTAATCGAACTCAAAAAATTTCTCCAAATCCTCGTTGGTGTATTCCTTGTTTAAGGTTCTTCTAATCGGCTGTAATCTTCGATTCAGTTTACCCGCGGAGACAAGCCTACCATGTTCTTTAAAGAAAGGGGCATTTATATTTAAAAATGCCTCTATATCTTGCTCCCGGAATTCGGATTGCAACCGGTCCATTATGCTCTGGCGAATATCATTATCAGGATTTGGGTCAGTTTCCACATCAGGCGATTCCCCAGATTCTTGCAATTCCTCATCCGGCATACTGTTTTCTTCCGCCATAGGAGGTTCCTTCGCCTCTTCGTTATAAGATTCCTCACTTTCCGGCAATTCTTCTTCATGAGTAACACTGTAAACAGGAGGTTCTAATTCCGGATGCGCCTCTTCCCGGGAGATTTTTTCTGCTTGGGGCGCTAAAGCCGTGATTGGTTCTGTCGCTCTGCCGTTGCTTTTCTGCATAGACAATTCTTTAGCCGGTTGTCCCTGCCCAATAGGCGGCATTTCGTTGGCTATGTTGGCTGCTTCTTTGGATAAAAGTTCTTTCTGCTGTGAAGCTTCTATGGCGTAGAATCTGGCAAATATCGCTAAAAGAATAATGCCGATTTCTATGGCGAGCACGATTGCCAGGGCCATCAACTTTTTAACGCTTAATTCTCCTATATTCCATAACTCATGCACCGCTTCGGTTATGGCAGCAGCCCCAAGCCTGGATAAAGGAAGCGCCTCGAAACTAATGCCGGTAATAGCAGCATGTCGATCAACCCATTTGCCGATATTCTCTTGCGCTGCTGAGGAGATCAGGCTGTCCCGTTCCATCATAACGACATGGCGATCCTCCAATAGTTGCGCTAAACGATTTGGCCAGTAAGTGGAGTTCGGCTCCAGAATGGTTTTTTTTCTGCAAATATCTATGTTCTCTTCTATGGAGGCTAATTTTTCGGCATAAATTTCGGCATATTTTTGTTGAATCACGCTCGCACGCCCTTCCATGATTATAGTGTATGGCAAAAGATCACGCTGATAGCTTTCAATAATTCGGGCGTGGAATGAGGATGATGCAGCAAAGGCGCAAATAAAGGCTACCATGACATAGAGAACGGCAGCAACTATTTTTTTCTTGGTTTCCAAATTCAGGGACAGGTAAAGAAGAGTTGCCAATCGCAAAATTTCAAATACCCCGGTTGCCAGAATCGCGGTGCTTAACCCGAATAATATTTTATAAAAATAGAAGCCACTCTGCATACTGATTAGCGTCAATCCAAAACTAAACAAACCGAAAAGATATTTGAGGTATTTTTTCACGGTGAGACTTCCTTATCTGGTTGGTATTTTTAATTTATTTCTAGAGTTGTCTTCTTTGGGTAAGAGTATTCTGGTAACATTTCGAATGGTTTTTACGACATTGTTATAGCATAACCTGCCTCATGTTTAAATAATCCTCTTACAAAACATCGACAGCTATATTATCTGATGCTAAAGACTGACCTGAGTAGGCCGTCACAATTCTAAGAATAGATTTTTTTTGATTAGAATATAGTCTATCTCCTCCTGGCATAAGAGTCTTATAACACAAGACTCAGGAGGAACCCATGCATGTCAACGAATGGCCCGCGCAAGACCAGCCTAAACAGAAACTCATAAACCACGGACCCGATAAACTAACCGAATCCGAGCTGCTATCCATCCTGCTCAAAACCGGAAACAAAGCATACAATCCGGTAGATCTCGCCAAGAGAATACTGACACAACACTTTAATCTCCAGGAACTCTCCCGGAAATCCTACCAGGAACTTCTCAACATCCCCGGAATCACCGAATCCAAAGCTGTAACACTGCTGGCAACTTTCGAACTGGCCCGGCGCATCCTCAGTGTTCCAGTGGCACAAAAGATAAAAGTCACCGACCCGGAAGTGGTGTTTCGACGTTACAGTCCACTGCTCGCCCATCTGAATAAGGAAATATTCAAGATACTCATACTAAACTCCGCCAACTGTCTGGTGCGCGATGTAACAGTCAGTGAGGGAATACTGAACTCCTCACTGGTTCACCCCCGGGAAGTGTTTCACCAGGCAATCCTGAACGCCGCCGCGAGTATCATTCTGGTGCACAACCACCCTTCCGGTGAGCCGGAACCATCACGGGAAGACAAAAACATTACCACACGCCTGGTTCAATCCGGCAAGATCATGGATATTCCGGTGCTGGATCATATAATAATAGGTGATGGAAAATATTTCAGCTTTCGGGAAGGAGGGTTGATTGAATGAAATGGTACAGAATATTGCCGTTGTTGTATCTTCTGGCCACGTTCGAGCATTGTTACAAAACATTCGAGCTGTATAATGGCGGATTGAACTTCCCGGTAATCACGACAATCCTGTTAGTGCTGGCGATTGATTCGTCGATTTATTTCTCGATGCTGGTGATCCACTTAATGCCGGCCCGGATTATACTGGTGCTCGCAGGTTTAATCAGTGTTACACTCAATGTCAAATACATGGTCGATTGGAAACCTGATGGAACATTTTATTGGGGTGGTGTCTGGAATTCTGATACCGTTAATGCTCTGCCTGTTCGGGTGGTTGGCGAAAGAAGTGAACCAGGAACGTTCCATTGCTGGAGCAAATGGAACATTGAGTTTGAAAGACGCGATCCGGTTTTATTCCGCGAGGTTTCCGGATAAGAAGAATAGAGAGATTGCCGAGATATTTGATACGAGTCATACGACGGTGGGAAGGTATCGGAAGGGTTAATTGCAAAAGGGTACAGTTTCTATACAATACCGTATTTATATAGATTCTGTACCCTTTTGAGAAGTTAACTGCCCAGTGTGGATCCGCACACGAGTGGGAGGATAACCCCCCCGCTTACCCGATTATGCCCTGCCTTTTGTGTAATATATTTGGGTCGTTCATTTATTTTTCAATATCTTTATCCAATTAACAACAAGAGTAATAGGTAAGTTTCTTGTTTTAACATAAGTATTCAATAATAAATGTTGACCATCAGCAGTGATATCATAAACATGTCTTGGATTAGCCAAATCGCTAATACCAGTTTGGAAAAGTTTTTTCGGTATGTTAGCTTCAAAAATGGAGGAATCTCCATTCACATCAACTGTCATAAGATTTCCGTCAGTAGCAATGTAGCACAGTTCTTTTCCTTCACGTGTCCATCTTGGCATAACACCACCACTTGTGGAAATTTGCCACTTTCCTCCTGTTGTAGGATAATGACGAACAAATATTTCATAATTACCCGTTTCATTAGTGGTATAAGCTATCCATCGCCTATCTGGAGAGAATTGGCCATGCAATTCCATAAAGTCACTATTAGAGAGTGGAAAAGATTTTTGATTGTTGAACAGCGGTAATATCCATAACTTTCGTTTTACTCGATCTCGAGTTGTATATATAATAAATTTACCATCCCTTGACCAGTCATTAGGAATTTTGTCAGCACTTGATTCAAGAAGCAACTCCTTACTCCCTGCACCATTGGATAGTTTTTGATAAATATCTCCATTTGAAGCAAATATTAAACTCTTTCCATCAGGAGACCAAATAGGATCATCATCAAAGTCAGAGCTGAATGTAAAACGTCTATTACCACTTTTCGATAATTTGTAGATCCAAATATCGACATTTCCATTGGAATCATCAATCCGAGAAACTGCGAGTCGCCTCTCGTCGGGTGAAAGCTCAGGGTCTTCGAATAAAGCCGTTTGGTCAATTACTCCTATTTGTTTTCCCTCACGATTATACCACGTTAATTGCGACTGGATTTGTTCCATATTTTCCTGATATACCAATACTCCATTATTTGACACGGAAAAGATTCCTCTACCAAATGCATTATCGTATTGCACTTGATTGGCAATTGCTATAGCATCACCCGTGAGTTTAAGATTTTTTATATCAAACGGCTGAAACATAAGTGTTTTTTCATGTAGAAAAATTAAATAGCCTGATGAATAGACCGCATTTGATTGAGAGTTAAATAATAATTCTGGTTCTATTGTCTTCGAAGAGTATCGTTTGAGACCAGACAAGGATGAAATATAACTAGTGGTCTTTCAAGTTATAATCGTTGGATACAGTCGTTTCAGCTTAATTCTGGCATCTTTTGCAGTAAATTGCCAATCAACTTTTTTGACCTTCTCATTTCGGTTATGATACCAGGCTTCAACCTGACGTATTAACTCTTCTTTAGATGGAACTCTATCTTTTATTCCCTGCCTTGTCAGTACGCTTAATTCACATTCAGCGATATTCAGCCAAGAACCATGTTTCGGGGTCCAAATAAACTCCAACCGCTTCAGGATATTTCGGGCCCGATGTGGTTCGAAGACTTCGTATAAAGCTGCTTTCTTGTGGGCCGAAAGATTATCTTCAACAAGGGTAACTTTGGAAGCATTCGGATACATTTCTTCAACAATATGAGCGACTATCTTAGCCCATTGCAAACCATCATGGGTATCTGTAACCACAACTTCTCGTTTTCCACCCAACGGTTCTACTATCATATACATATTGGCAACGCCTTCACGCTTGTATTCGTAATCCACATATTCAACCCCTTTTTCATCTTGATAAGGTGCTCGTGTTTCACTAATCAATTGTTTACGAGCTTCATCCAAACACACGGTCGGGTTATCCGGGTCATAAGGACGTTGATAGACATCCAATACTTCTTCCATTTGACAAACAAATTCGGCACTTGCTTCCGGGATCACCCAGCCTTTGACTTGCCAGGGCTTTGTCTCATTTTTTTTAGTATCTGACGTACGCTCTCATGGCTAATACTTTCTACATAGTTGAGTTCAACCATTTTGTCTGCTAACAGATGAAGTGTCCAGCGAGCATATCCAGTAGGAGGATCGCTGCAACGAAGTGAAATCAGCTTCGCCTCTACTTCCCCGGTGAATATCTTCTCCTTAAATATCTCCCGTTCCTTTCCGTTCAATGCTATTTCAAATCCTTCAAGAACAAAACGCTCCCGTAAGCGCTCCACACTCCGAACACTGACACCATAAGCTTCATGAATTTGCTGATCATTCCAACACTTTTCCCCGCACTCGTCAGCTGCCAACAATATATAAGCCCGTTTGACAACCGGAGATTTCGAGCTTCGGTTATCTTTTATTCGCTTTAATTCTTCTCGCTCACCATCCGTCAGAGTTACACGATATTTTTTCCTCATCTCTTGGCCTTTTTAGATCAATATAACCCCCTTATCCGTCAAATTAAACTTGAATGAACACTAGCACCTTCCCTGATTCCCATACCACCTCTTGCAATGTCTGTTAAGTAAAGGAAATGATCCCCATCTGGAAGAAAATGAGGCCATGAGTGTGTCCATTCACCTCGGGTTGTATCGAGCATTGTTACTGCACTTGGCTCACCTCCTGCAGCACTAACCATATAAATGACGCTGGGAGGAGAAGTTGAAAACAAGATTACATCGTTTCGCCCCCAAGTACCGCTCCACCCCATAGGTGCATTACAAATGGTTAACGGCTGTCCATTGAACATATCGATTTTTTTAAGCTTTCCTTCTGCGAAAAAACCGATAAAGCGACTATCTGGCGACCAAAAGGGATAATTAGCCCCTTCGGTTCCGAATAGTCGTTGAGCTGTTAGGGAGTTAAGTTGGCGAATCCAAAGATGTTGATTACCTAAAGAATCAATAGCTACAAAGGCTAATGAATTGCCATTTGGGGAGAGAGCAATAGAGTTGCCACCTAATCCATAATAAGCAAAAGTTGTTTTCTCTGGTGGGTGAATAAACGAGCGTATAGTGTGTGGATATATTTGTGGACTTTCATTCGAAGTATTAAAAATTCTAAAGATAAAACCCAATGTCACAAAAAAAATGAATAGGTAAAGCACAATCTCCGATTTTTCAAATCTCTGTTTTCCTTTTTTACCATGATACCATGCAAAAATAGTTGAAGCAGGAATCCCTCCCCAGCAGAATATTACAAAGATTATTTCAAAAACGTAATCGGACCATTTAAAATGGCCAGACAAAAGATCTACAAGTTCTAAAATTGACGCTGTGGCAATGCCATACGTAACAAGCCACTCGAAGAGTTTTCGAGATTTTATTTCCTCAAGGAGAGCGTTCCAACTAAAAATTGTCTTCATCAAATTTAGTTCATAAAGTCTGCGAATAAACCGCTTAAAAATAGTTTAACAAGACTGACATTATAAGTAACCGGATCAGCGTCCCGAATTATTTTTTGTATGCCTGACAATGATGGTGAATACTTATCTATATTCGAGACATTTTGTACTCTTAGAATGATAAAAGTTAGCCAAAAAGAATCCTTTTTGTCAACACCGAAGATTTTTAGGCATAAGACCATAAAGGAGGCCACATGTGTTCCGTATCGAACTCACCGTTGACTACAATCCCGAAACAAAAGAAGTAATTTGTTACTACCGGCTGCTCGATCATAAGGCGTTGAACTGGCTGATGAAACAACTAATCCGGTTGCTACGCAAAAAACTCAGCACCGATGAATTCACCATCACCCCCAACTGTATCATTTTTACAAACCCGTTTGAATTGGATTACCTCCATTCACCAAATCATCATCACTCTCAGAAAGGAGTCATCATGAAAAAACCGAGTCTGGAACAAATCGAAAAGATTACCGAGATCGCATCCATGATCATCGGAGGCGTCAACATTGTCTTTCAGGCAATTTCATTCTTCAAAGGTAAGAAATCATGAGCAGCACCAAGTTACCCCCGGAGAAGGAAGACCATATCGTTGACGTCAGCTTAAAACAGGTGGCAGCGTTGTTTGCTGCCCTGGTTCTATGCGTGATTATCGCCGGCAGCGCCATCGTGCTCCTGCGCGATTACTCACGCTCCCGCCGGCAGAAAGCCACCATCGAAGCAATCACCCAAGTGATTCTCATCCTTCAGAAAGGAGCCCTATGCAAACAAGAATCATCGCAGAAGACCCCAGATACACCATAATTCATATCATTCGAATGATTCTGCGTTTATTTCGGAGGTATCGCCATGGAGAATAACACTAAACTTCGCTTTAACGTCAACCCCAACGCCCTGGTTAAGACCATTAGCCTGGTTTCCAACACCGTCTTACTCACTGCCAATGCATTCCTGGTAGGTTCCCGGTTCTCCAATTACTTCAAAGAACAGAAGCGAGAGAGGGTGGTATCCAACCTACAGATAACTGCCGAAATCGCCTCAGCCGCAGCTTCATTAGCCAAAGTGGTGACTGACACCCTGGAGCGGTATCATGCGAGAGATTAATTACTACCCACCGGATAAGCGTCGGTATGTGCAGAACAACTTGCAGTGTTTCGACTGTGGGAATACCCATGCTTTCTTCATCGATCTGAGATTAAGGCACCAAGTGGCGGTACACCCTGGCGGATTCCTGGAAGTGAGTCTCGATCCGAGAGTGCAGAAAACTCTGAAGAATATCCAGGTTAATATCTGGAGAATGCTGCGCAGGGATGACCGGCAGTTCATTCACTGCGCTAACTGTGAAGACGGATCAATCTACATGCAGGAAGAGATCCTGGAATATTGCTGCATGAACGGCTGCCCGGGTTGCGAAACTTGCGGAAACTATATCTCCAAAGCAGAAGTGTTGGATTTCTGCGGTAACTGCATTATTCAAAGGGATGGCGAGATCGGGGAAGATGACTGCTCCACCTGCTGCCCTCACTTTGAGGAAGGATTGGGGGCGGTGAGGGATCATTACGGTATTTCGTTTGATGAGTTGAAGAAAGAGTTGGGGTTTAACACGTAGGGGATCAGCATCATCGGTGTTGATCCCCTGCTTACTTTAGGAGACAACACCATGAAAACTACCCAGGATAAGCCCGGCTGGTTGATTCCCTACCTGATCGGCCTGGATGAAATGTTTTACAGGAGGTGGGATTACTGGTGCGCCATCTGCTTTCAAAACCGCATCCTCACTGAACCGATTCCATATATTCACTTTAGATCCTACCAGTCATACCCCAAACAAGAAGTGCAGAAGAACCTGAAAAGCTGCCTGGATTTCGCTCACTATCACCTGTCATCCCCGCTGGATAGCTTCATGGATTGGCTATTATGGGGATTTAAAGCCACCAAAGAACCACCCAGTATCCCCGAGAAAGTCGATGATTACTGGTATCGCACCTTCAACTTAGGATTGTTCTATGTAGAACCGGCTGAGCATTTCGGGATATGGGCCATGGAATATATGGGTAAAAACAACGCCGTGGGATTCTTTCAGACTCCCGATGCAGTAACTTCCATGATGGTGCAAATGACGTTCGGGGGAGACCCGAAACGGGAACATAAAACACTTTCAGTGTGTGACCCTTGCTGTGGCACCGGAATCATGCTGCTGTATGCTTCCAACTATTCGTTGAACCTCTATGGAGTTGATATCTCTCCGCTGTTAACCAAAATAGCGAAGGTCAATGCCTACATCTATGTGCCCTGGTTAGCCTTCCGGCCTAAATCTCTGACCATATTCGATGGAATCATCGAGATCGATCTTTTCTCCGGGGTAAGGATTCCCCACTGCAACCGCTGTAACCGCAAAGACCGGGTGTTTATGACGGATATCCAGACGCCTCACGAGGTTGCTCTATCCGAAAACGGAGCGTTGACATTGGATACCCCAAAGATATATCCGGATCTAATTGCCAAAAAACTGAAACCCTCTAACCTTAAATGCGCTCACTGCGAACGGGAGGTCGTCGTATGATCAAGCTGATTTGTATCGACTGCGGCAATTACACCTACTTTGAGGCAGATGCGGAAACGGTTCGGGAAGTCAGAGTGACTCCGGAAGGGTTGCTGGTAGGGGATGTCTGCTGGAGTGACTGTAACGAATCCGAAGAACAACTCCTGGGAACGCTATCAGACACTATCCATTACGCTCTCGACCCGGAAGAACCCTATCACTCTGTTCAATGTGCCCGCTGCGGGAGCAATAGAGTCACCATTCCTTTCTGTGAATGGTCCCCCGATAAGGAGTATCAATCAGTTGAAGAACAGATATTTAATCACCGCGAAGAACTCAAACAACTAAGAAAAGAGAGGAGGTCTCATGATAATAAGCTGCTCCTGTGGAAACTCCAGTAGGTTTCTGATTCCCCTGTGGCTCAGAGTCACCTTCCGCTTTGATGAAGACGGCACTATCTCCATCCTTCATGTAAAACCTCTGGAATCCTTAGAAGAAAAACTCATCGATCAGAACAACTTTGGCGGTTTGGTATGCCGGGAATGTGGTTCGCCGGTGGAGATTATCTGGAACGAATATGAGAAGATGGAGGGTGAAGACCGCGAACGGAAAGCGCTGGAGGGATTATGAGCAATGAATACAAAAAACAGATTACCGAACGGATCAAAGAACGGGTGAATAACTGGATCGAGGAACTTAAAGGTAAGCACCCTGAACTGTTGATTACCAAACAGTGGAAGCCGCGATTTCCGGCTGGATTTAAACCGGGCCACATTGTGATCCCGGTGGTGACCACCTCCAAACAGGGGAAGCACCTGGTCGCAGAAGTGCAATTCTTTCTGGATGAGAGCATGGATTTTGAGCCGGAATCAATAGAGTTAGTGTTGAAAGATGAGCCTTACAGTGAACCGGAACTACCGAAGAAAGTCTCACCAATTCCAATGGATGAACCGCTGGATGTGTTGAACGAGATTGTGGCGGGGTTGAACAGCTTTCTGACGGGGTTGAACCTGCCCACAACGACTCAAAATCCAGTGTCAACTTCGTTATTCCCGCTGTCAAACTCTTCCAAACCAATTAAAGTCGTAAGCAACCTCTCTCCGAACGCCACTGATGAGATTTCTTCTGTTGGAAGGCAGATGTTAAACAGCCCCCATTTGCCGGATTGGTTCAAAACCATCTATTCAAGAGAGGTGCGGGAGGGTCTGTTAGAGAAGTTAGCGGAAGGTTATGTGCATTACTGCCGGCAGGTGGGGCGTAAAGTGGAGCTGAAAGACTTTTTCGATGTTTACACCGAACATTTGAAGAAGCAGAACAAGCTGCATCTGTTCTGCTCCTACCAGGGAAAACCGGTGGTCTTTGATGCAAACAACGAATGCACTGAGCACTACTGTTCCAAGAAACCTTACAACGCTACCTGCCCGATTGCCAACCTGAAGTTCGGGGCTGCACCGGATAAATAACGAAAGAGGAGGTTTATATGCTGCACACCATTGCTGAATTTTTGCCGGTGGCGGAGCGAGTGTACGACCGAAAGGCGTTCAGCGAGATATTAAAACATCTCTGCGTTCGTGATGGATACCTGTTAATCAGTGACAAAGAATACTTTGCCCGTCTGCCGGTGAATGATGATCGCAGTTACACCATCCCCGTAGAGGCCCTTCAACGAATGCTGAAAGCGCGCCCGCGGTCATTGGAGATTAAACAATCCGGCAGGAACATCGAGTTATGCTTCGATCAGAAGCGTATTCGCTACGAATCGGAAGATGTTGATAAGTACCAAAAACTTCCCGATGAGAAATTCCAACCGCTGGGAGTGTGGTCAAAGGATGTGTTGCTGAAGCTTCACAAACAGATGTCATTCACTTCCGATAATCAACTCAAACCGGTTCTGGAGGGAATCTACCTCCACCAGAACGAGGGATTAGAATCCTGCGCCACTGACGGGCATGTGCTGGAGTATTTCAGGGATCTTGATCCGGATAAAGAGTGCAAACTGACAGGCGATTTAACTGCTGTGATTCCCAAAAAAGGCATTCAACTGCTCAGCAAGCTTGCTTACGGGAATGTCAAAGTTGAAGGAAGTAAGAACTATTTGCGCTTCACCTGCCGCGATAAGCTGGAGTTGTATATACCGCTGATTCCGGAAGAGTTTGTTGATTTTCAAAGAGTGCTGCACAAAAAACTACTCAAGAAGATTCGCCTGAAGCGGGATGATCTGTTAAGGGTGGTAAAGTATGCCAAACCGGTCAGACATGATACTCTTATTTTGACAGCTCAGAACGGAACGCTGGAGGTGTTTGTGGATAACCGCGAGGCGGATATCAGCTTTGAAAGTTGCATACCCATAAAGCGGCGCAGCGGAGAGGTGGTAAAGTTCGGCTTCAACTTGAAGTTGTTGGAGAAGACCCTGAAAGCGCTGGAAGGTGATGAGATCACCTGGCGCTATAATAGTTGCTCAGAACAATCCTTGTTTCAAACTGAGCAACACAAATTAAACATCATAATGCCCATAAATCTGGAGAAAACCGAATGAAAAATGTAATCATAGATGTTCCGGCAAGAATTGAAGACCGCATTGAAGACTTTAAACTGGATGCGGTAGATGAGGAACATAACTATACTGCTGCAAAAGTAAAGCTCTGTCGGGAACCGGATAGCGGCAGCCCGGTGGTGTTCTATTCTCAAGAGCTTAGCCGCAACTTCAAGAATCCCAATGACAGGTTCAACCGGAGACATTTGATCAAGGTATTTACGCCGAGTAACGTCACCGCTGTTGCGGATAATTCCTTGCAGCAGAAGTTTCAGGATACGATTCTGGCCTTTAAGCCAAAGATTGACGACTATTCTCCGTTAACGGATATCCACTCGCAGAGTATGAACCTGTTTATGGATGAGCAGACCGCCCAGTTTCTGAACGATACCGGGATCAATATCGATGGATTAGGCGAGGATTTCCAATCGATTGAATCGGTCAGCGCCACGCCCTACATGGAAGATGTCAGCTTCAATGCCAACCACTTTAAAACTGAGTTACGGCAATTGCAAGCAAGATACCTGCTGATTAAGGAAGAAATGGCAAAGGAGTTCGAGGATCATATTGATCCGAGAATGGTCAGTGATGAAGTATTTGCCCGGGCACTGGCGCAGGAAAATGTTTCCCAGGGGTATGTGCAAACCTACTTAAACCTGCGGGA
>PHFX01000041.1 GCA_007618135.1 Candidatus Brocadia sp. WS118
AAATGTATTAAGGAGTGGGAGTGGATATCATTTATGCTAACTGAAAATCCAAGAAAAAGAGCTTCGCAGATGCAATTGTTGGAAAATTTAATTAAAATTTAGGACTTTGTTAAGTTAACGCTTATGCCCCTTTATCCCCTCTTTTTAGAGGGGACTTACAAAACTTTTAAATTCCTAAACATTGAATTAGGTTGGGTTTTAAAAGACAAATACCCAACGACTTCTTTCTTTGAGTGCATCTTTTGTGACGTAGCGCCGATCCCTCGTGGTCGGCCAATTGCCGGGGATAAACCCCAGCGCTACAATGCCAGATTGAAATTCCTAAACATCGAATTAGGCCTTCGGCTACTTTCCCCCCCCCTGTTTCCCCCCGTAAACTGGGGGATTATGGGGGGTAATTGAAATTCCTATACATTAAATTATGCCTTCGGCAGCGAAACATTCCCCACCTTTTGTTGGGAGGGGCCAGGGGAGGGTGGTCACGCTTCTCTCTCCCCCACCTCAACCTCCCCCATCGAGGGGGAGGAATTTTTGTTTGAAATTACTTAACATCACAGGAAAAGGAATTGAGATTATTTTCTGGATAGGTTTACCATGCTTCGTAACATGCGGGATTCTACTACAAATTAAATACACATACAATAGATATATTTACTTTGCTGCTTGGACAAAGACAAATCGTAACAATTTAGTATCCTTTGAAAAAGTAGGGGCGAAGCATTTGCCCGTTTGGGTATGAATGAATGTATGCCAATTATAGCAAATGCTTCGCCCCTACACTGCGCGGCAAACATCGCCGTTATTAGAATTTTTCAAAAAACTAAATTGTTACGACAAATCTAATCCGACGATCCAAAATCAGTAGCACGGGCGGTGTCCCCCCCGCTGGCGGGGGTTAGGGGGTGGACTCCCCCGTCCAATGCCGACCACAAGGGAGCGGTGCTCCCTATTTACGAAAATGTCAAAATAGGCTTAGTAAGCGCCTAAAACATTTTGGATAACGCACCATAACCATCATACAATACGGATTAAAAAAGCCCCAGAGGAGCAATATATTGTTTCGTAATATATGCTGACGCTCCTCCGGAGCTTACTTTTAAACTACATTCTTTTCTATTCAGATTCAGCGTCAAACAGAGCTTTTCTGCGCTATTTCAAAAACTACCTTGTTACACCAAACCTTCTCTCCTTCATGCTTTGTTTCTCCAAAGACGGTTTTATCGTAAACATCGCAAATCAGTATCCAAGCAAATGTCCTTACGAGGACGAGAGTCCGAAGCAATTTTCCTATGACTGTCATTCCGAGCAAAGCAAGGAATCTCATGGGTTTGCTTCGCTTGGACTCACAACTTCGGTTTCGCTTCACTCACAAGGGCAACTTTCTTTTTCTGTTCACGATAGTAACTATTTCCACAACCCAGGCACTTTCTTTATTTAAAAGGCCCACACAACGGCGGCCATCGCCCGCCAGTCCACCACCTGCTGAATGCCGCGTGCATGCTGATAAAGAGGTTGCTGAAATTTCAGGTCAATACTGCCGCTCGTCCCAGGAATCTTTATCTGAAGAGAAGGTGAAACGGAGAGGGAGGTAACACCGGTGTTATCGGTATTGTCTATAAGGGATTCGTCCGGTCTTGAGTATCTGTTATCGTGATCGGTATCCTGCCCTGTATAGAACAGATTGAATTCTAAACCAGGATTTACATAACTGGTTACCTTGTACCTGGCGATAAGGTCGAATGAGATTTTGTCACCAAATTCATAACCCTCATCGCCTTCCGTAGTCATTTGGTAAAAAAGATTGGTCTGGAAGACCCACGGATGAAATGTATGCATATAATTAACGAGAAATAACGGGTCCCATGAACCTGTTCCTGGCTGCATTGCAGCGTGAACAAGGCCGCCGGAGTCGAATTCCTCATCATTTTTCCCTGTGGGGGTTTTCACCCCCAAACCCACAGTGACTTTTTTCGCTGGCAGATCGGGCTTATCGGTGTACAGGGTATAAAGCCCCATAAGGGTTATATCCCCAAGTCCCTCAACGGTGTCCATCTTCATGTTCATCCTCATATCGTTATCTGTCGTGTCTGTTGCCAATGGTCCCGGATACGACTCTTTGACAAGCTGCGGGGCATGATGATGACCGCCTCCTTTCCCCCGTGTTATCATCTTCATATCCATGTCATTTATTACATAGGGAACCGTGGCGAGGAATTGGATTCTATCGGCAACGGCGTAGGTTCCCAGCAGGGTGTACTTCTGCATAATCATCCGTGTAGGAACAGAAAAGGTCTTTCCCTCTTCAGGCATTTCCGGCCATGTTGCAGCAACATCATCCAATACTGAATCAGGGCTTATGCTATGGCTGCCATCCAGTATGGTCTCCATGTTGGCATACTCGTAGTGTAGGGAAAGTCCAAAATTCGGCGCAAGGGTTACACCGGAAATTGTCGCCTCTGCAATGGATCTTGATAGACAACATTCGCCGTGCGCATAAATAATCTTGTTAATACCGATGAAAAACAAGAGAACTAAGGCCAAAATTTTCATATCTGCACGGTTCCTTTTTTTATGTTTAGGCTACCTTTGGCAGCGACTTTGGCTCCACTCATTGGTAGGACAAGCGTCCCCGCTTGTCATTATGATGTCAACCGGGGACGGTTGACCTACCATATGGATAAAGGGGTGTGTGAGAGGCATGGTTACACACCCCCGAGCCCTCTTTTAAGTGAGGAGGGAAGAAAACCCTCCGGCCCATGGAGAGCGACCAGACTGGTCGCCCTACAATGAGGGGAGCTTAAGTCGCTGCCTAAGGCAGCCTGATTCAATGTATTGAAATCTCAATTACCCTCCATAATTCCCCCGTTTACAGGGGGAAACAGGGGGGAAAGTTCCCTCGTCTCTTTGTGGGCTGAGGGGTCTGGGTAAGGGGTATTTTCGTACCAAATTTATTGAATGATGATTGGGTTTTATGCGTGACAGCGTGGAGGTTTTTCGGGAGGTGACACCATAGGCTCACAGCGGTGAACCAGGGTATCGCTGGCAAGAAAACAGAAGAATGTTATTTGAGGAATTACACAATAATCTTCTAAGATATATTTAAGTTCGGCGTTTATACAGGTAATCGGATCACTTCCTGATTTACACGTGAGGCTGCTTATGAATGACTGAAAGCTGTTTTTCTGTTTTTTTACGCCATGTTGAGACGTTGACTGGTTGCCCTGTGGCAAGCAACAGCAATGCGCCTTGCAATCAGCCTCTGATTTGCAGCCACAGGTATGGCCCTTACAGGGAAATTCGCCTGATTTTCCCTGGGAAACGAAGGTCACGCCACTACTACACAACGTAAGGCTGAGAAAAATGAGAATTTGAATACCGGCAAGCGCCTTATTCATTCTACTCATGGTTGCCGGCACTTTCTTTCATGCATATGTCATCCGTTAAAATTAATTCGTAACCCTGAGATGTTTTTTAGAACCCCTTACGCCACTGAGGTAGGTCAACCGTCCCGGTTGACATCATAATGACAAGCGGGGACGCTTTGTCCTACCGACAAGGGGGATTTGGTGCGGCTTCGTTGCTGTAGGTAATTATAAACAAGAAACGCGCAAAATCAATTCCCTGTTCTAAACAGTTAATACACCCTATCCCGCGGTACTAGAAACAGCGTAACAATTTAGTTTTTTGAAAAATTCCAATAATGGCGATGTTTGCCGCGCAGTGTAGGGGCGAAGCATTTGCTATAATTGTCATACATGCGTTCATACCCAAACCGGCAAATGCTTCGCCCCTACTTTTTCAAAAAACTAAATTGTTACGAAACAGCTTCTTCTAACAGTTTTCCTGAATGACCCATCATGGTATCATGTCTGTGAAAAGCTTCCTGGCGGGGCGTTTATTCTTAAGAAGCAAACTTAGAGAGCATTCTGCTGGCAATCTCAAAGTAAATCACCAAACCAGTAGCGTCCAATAACGTAGCAATAAGCGGTGCAGAAACAAAGGCAGGGTCCAGTTTTATAAACCGGAAGAATAAAGGGATTGCAAGGCCAACAATATTGCCAACACTCACTACGATACACAAGGAAACACCCACCGTTGAGGCTATCGTTATCTGTTTCAAAGATATAGCAGCAATGGCAAAGGCAATAAGACCCATGATAAGTCCCAGGGAAATACCAACCTTAAATTCACGCAATAAAATCCGCCACCATTCTTTGGTCTTAATTTCTCCCGTAGCTAGTGCGCGAATTATCAAGGTAGAGGATTGCGACCCCGTATTGCCCCCGGAACCAGTAAGCATCGGAATAAAATACGCAAGGGCGATTACGGAGCTGAGGACTCCGGAATAACTTTTCAATATGGTTTGTGATATGGTTGCAGCAATTACCAGGATAACAAGCCATGAAACACGATTGATGATCCGCTTTGAAAATCTCACCCGAAAATATTCTTCCTCAGTAGTCTGAATACCGGCCATCCTTTGAAAATCTTCCGTTACTTCCTCTTGCACAACGTCTAACACGTCATCTACGGTAACGATGCCTACCAGCCTGTCTTCATTATCCACCACGGGCACTGCCAGAATATCATATTTTTGAACTACCTGAACCGCTTTTTCCTGATCGTCTGTGGTGTGGACATAAAAGACATTTTCATTCATGATGTCCTTAATGAGCTGGTCAGGATTGGCGAGGATAATATTCTTCAATGAAGCAACGCCCCGAAGCCTTTTGGTCTCGTCAACAATGTAACAAATATAAATCGTTTCCCGGTTGGGGCCGGTTTTCCGAATGTGTTCCAATGCCTCTGCTACGGTCATGCCCATTTGAAGATCTACGTATTCCGGGGTCATGATACGACCGGAAGAGTTGTGGGGATAATTCAGGAGTTCATTGGCTTCCTTGCGCTCTGCGGGCGGGAGAAGTTTTAGAAGTTTTTCTACGACATGGGCAGGTAATTCATCAAAGAGTTGCGTCCGGTCGTCCGGCTGCATCTGTACCAAAATTTCTTTCGCATGCTGCTCGGTAAACCGTTTGAGAAGTTCTTCCTGTTCTACCGGTTCAACGAGGGCAAAGACCTCGGAAATCTTATGTTTGTCAAGGAGTCTGAAACCCATGACTCGCTCGGTAGGATCAAGCTCACGGAGGATATCCACAATGTCGGCAGGATGGCGTTCCCGAAGAAAATCACGCAACCCTTTGAAATCCTTGGTTTCGATAAGTTCCTTTATTTCAGGAAGAAATATCTTCGTCCACTGCAGTTCCATATTAAATACTCAGGAAGTGTAATTATCCAACCACGTAGCCATAGAAAACGGTAACAATTTATTTTTGAAAAATTCCAATAATAGCGATGTTTGCCGTACGGTGTAGGGGCGAAGCATTTGCTCTAATTAGCATAAATGTATCCATACCCAAACCAGCAAATGCTTCGCCCCTATTTTTCAAAAAACTAAGCGATAGAGTTTATTCAACTTTTTCTACTCCCAGGGCCTTTGCCATGCCCAGGAGCGTCCTTCCCAGCAACGAACGCTTCATTTCGATTGCATGAAAATCGCACACCTCATCACAGCAAAAACAGCCGATGCATTTCTTCTTATCAACAATTACCTTGCCACTTTCTTTCGACATTGCGCCGGCAGGACAATTCCTTACACATTCGTAGCACCTCGTACAGTTCGAATGGTTCACCGTAGAGAACGTGGAACAGGTGCTGTCAAACATCATGGCCAGCAGGAAATCGGGCAGATATTTCCCGGCAAAATCCTGGGCGCCGCTGGAAGGTTTTTGAAAATCAGGAACAGACACATCGTCAATCGTTTCACCTACTACATTAATCGTATCTAATTCTCCAACACCTAAGCCGCGCTGATGTGCAAACCGGATGGTAGGTATGGCCATAGGTTCAAACCCGATAATACTGCTTGCTACGGCATCCATAGCCACACTATCCTTACTTGCAAGGATCAAACCGACCTTTTTCGGCTGACCGGCATTGGGCCCGTTTCCCTCCATGCCCACAATGGCATCCATAATAATAAGATGGGGCGGTACCATATGATAGATGTCAACCAGTGCTTTTGCAAACACCGTTGGTTTTGGCGCAATTAAATGCACGTTCTTTTTTCCGTTACCAGGAATGCTCCCTAACATGTTCTTTATAGCGCCGGTGTATTGCGTCAGACCATGGGTTTTCAATTTGGGCACCGAAACGATAAAATCCACCGTTCGCAGGGTTCTGGCAATCCGAAATTTATCTAAAATTTCGTAATCTTTGTTGTGAACATCAATGTACTCATCCTTATCAAAATTAACGATCCTCGCGCCGGTATCCTCGGCAATTTCATTGATGCGGGTGATTCGAAAGGCGTTGAAGGTGGAAGCGTTCTTTACGCTGCCGGACGAGTCTCCAATATAGACCTCACATCCGAAGTCTTTTTGAAATATATTGACGAGCGCCCTGACCACCGTGGGATGCGTGTTGACAGCCCTTTCCGGCGGCTGCGAAGAAGATAGGAGATTGAGCTTTAAAAGTACCTTCATGCCTGGCTTAACCAATTTGTCGACGCCATTCAGCAGGCTCAAAGACTTATGAATGGAGTGATAAATCTTTTCTAGTTCATAATCATCACATCTAACGACTGATACGGTTGGCATAGAATAACCTCTTATCTTTATAATGTTGGCATAAATGAGTAACCATAGCAAAGGAATGACATATTACAACAAAATACTCAAAAGAATTTGTTCATGGCCTCAGCCCCTGCCATATCTCTTTTATACAACTCCATTTCACTGAGGTTGTTGCTGAACAACCTGTTTTTCAGCCTCAGGAACGGTCTCCTGAAATACTGCCGGTAATAAAAGGCAAGGGGATAATTTTTGATAAAGGCTGGAGTTGTGCAAATATAATTGGCGTATTTCTTGTTATATTTCCATCTGAGAAACTGGAGGTCATCTGGTTCTAAATAGTTTGTCTTGATATTCGCCCAAAAGCAGTTGTACCGGCTATAATCACCGGTATTGGTTATCAGCCCGGCGTTTAGCAATTCATCCCGCATGCCTGTTTTGGGATATGGCGTCAGTATCTGATCTGCAAAGAAGTCTATTTGCAAATCCACAAAGAATTCATAATTTCTTGCAATATCCTCTTCCCTGTCATTTGGATTCCCGATGATCATACCGCCGACAATCATGATATTTTGCTCATGTAATCGCTGAACGGCGAGTTTTGTTTTTTCGATGATGTTTCCCTTTTTCATAAGCCGCAGATTTTCTTCCGAGACGTTTTCAATGCCAAGGAAGACGATCCGAAAACCAGCCCTGGCCATCTTTTCCACAAGGGTCTTGGAGGAAGCAATGCCCGTGCTGCTTGCCTGAATGATATAGCGTATATCATTATGCCCCGCGTCAACGATAGCATCGCACAGGGTCTCAAACCCTTTGATATCCAACGTAAAGTTATCATCCGAAAAGACAATAAAGTTTGCACCCTGCTGCTTGGCATTGGAAATGTCGGCAAGTATCCTTTCCACGCTAAATCTTCTGAATGTCTTGCCATACATCTTATCCATACTGCAAAAATTGCAGGGCATCACGCACCCCCGGGAGGATTCCACGATATCGAGCGTAAAGTTGTAATATTGATAACCCTTCCATATCCGTTTGGAACGATCAGGTAGTTTTATCTTCGACAGGTCTTCCAATGGACGCGGGGGATTATGAATAAAACCACCGTTATTCCGAAAGGTAACGCCGGGAACGCTTTCAATTGTTCTTTTCCTGCTTACGGCATCTAACAATTCGTTAAAACATAAATCCCCTTCACCACGCACGAGAAAGTCAAACGGGGCAGATTCATCGCTTTTGCTTATTTCATCGTACATGAGCGTGGCATGGTACCCACCCAGCACAATTTTAATATCTTTATTGAGATTTTTTATGAGACTCGCTATCCTCCGGGCCGTAGCAAATTGAAAACTCATAGCCGTCAGCCCAACCACGTTCGGGCAATATTTTGCAATCAATTCCTTGACGGTTTCCGTAATCCGCTCCCGCCGGAGTATAAGATCCGCTATATAAACATTATGGCCCACAATGTTACCAGCAATCGATGAGATAGCAAGGTTTGGCGCCCTCCACCGCCTTGCATTAAAGTGTGGGGCGCAATCTGGCATGGACATTAAAAGTATATTCATACGCTTTAATTACCTGTTTTAAAATGTTTACATTCCTTTATTTTATCAGCATTTTAAACTCATTCAAGGAAATTTAATCCTCACCGCTTTTTACCTATTTTAGTTTTCTCTTTTAATACGAAGTGTCAGTCAGTTCCTTATCACAATATTTAGAGGTATGAAGCCAGAGAGGATTATCCTGTGCAGTATTTTATTGGTTGGATTGTTTGTTTTTGGCTGTGAAGATAAAGAAAGGAGTTCTCCGGTGACCAATACGGAAAATGAGAAGGTAGCAAGTGGGAGGCTGACTGGCCATGCTGCATGGGGTCCAATATCGCCTGTTGTGAGAAAGGACATGCCGAGTCCTTCTGAGCAGGCAGATGGCGTAAAATTGGTGATTCTCACGACAGCAGGAAATGAAATCATTAACTATTGATGTTGTTGCTCTACAACCTTTACTTTTACTATGGCCTTTATGTTGCCTGCTTTAAACTTCACCTTTGCATTCCCAGTATTATTCAAGGCTGTTATGGTAAACACTGCCTTGCCTTTATGATTAGTAATTGAGAATTGTGGCGAAACAACAATACGTCTCTTTCCCTCCAGTATCTTTGCCCTTATTGTTTCTCCTTTTACGGGACAATCGTTTGTACCTGTTAAGGTAACAGTAACAATATCAATTTCTCCCCTTTCAAGCTGCATCTTTTCCGGAAACACCTCTATCTTCTCCGTACTGCATCCAGATGGAGTAGGAGTTGACGATGGTGTTGTAGTCGATGGTACTGTTGGTGTCGGTATCGGCGTTTCTGTGTGACCAGGTGTCGGGGTATTAGATACCAGCTCAGTAGTAAAACTCCAAGTATAGGCAGACGCTATTGGATTGCCAGCTACATCCTGTGCCCCCGTAGTAACCGTCGCTGTATATATTGTATTGAAATCCAGCTTTATATTTGGGGTAAATGTAGCAGTTTTATCAAGATAAGATACTACTCCACCAATATCATTACTGCCATTATTTATGATATAGGTATCTGTAACAAACGTAGAAGCATCCATCGTCTCGCTAAATGTTGCGGTAATAGCACTGCTGACAACCACGCCGGCCGCGCCGTTAGCAGGACTTGTATAAATGACCGTAGGAGCCGTAAAATCCCCCGTTGTCGTAAAACTCCAGGTGTAATCAGAGATCATGGAATTGCCGACTAAATCCTTAATTCCTTTGGTAATCTTTGCCGTATGTGTGATATAAGAGGAAAGGTTGTTTAAAGGAGTAAATGTGGCTGTTGTTTGGTTGTATGACACTATCCCGCTAATATTATCACGGCCATTATTTACGAGAAAAGTATCCTTAGTAACATCAGTAGCATCAATTATCTCGCTGAATGTAGCAGTAACAACACTACTAACCTCCACCCCCGCAGCGCCATTGACCGGATTGGTTAAAATGACTTTTGGCGCCATACTATCAACATCCCCGGATGTCTCAAAACTCCACGTATAGGGTGACACCAGTGCATTGCCAGCCAAATCTCTCGCCCCTGTGGCAATCCTTGCTTTATATGCAGTGTAAGGTAATAAATTATTTAATGGAGTAAATGTGGCTGTTGCACCATGGCAAGAAACCGTCCCCCTGATGTTATCTTTATCGTCGTTTACGCTAAAGGTATCTGTGGTAATGGTGGATAGCTGCATTACCTCACTGAACGTAACCGTAATGCCACGATTAATAGCCACGCCCGCATCACCATTGACAGGACTCGTAGCAATGATTGTCGGTGCAATAAAATCCCCTGTTGTTACAAAATTCCAGGTATAGTCTGATGCAATTTCATTAAAGGCTAAGTCCATCATTCCTGTAGTAATTCTTGCCGTATAGATGGTAGAATGAGACAGATTGCCGGATGGCAGAAAAGTAGCCGTTGCACCAGTACACAGAACAATTCCGCTAATATTCTTGCTACCGGCGCTCACGATAAAAGTATTTGTATTAATGCTGGAAGCCAGCATCACTTCGCTAAATGAGACGGTAACTGCACTGTTAATTGCCACCCCTGTAGCACCATTGACTGGATTCGCTGAAATTACTCTTGGTGAAGTAGTATCAATTGTTGTAAAGCCCCAGGTATAATCTGAGGCTAATGCGTTGCCCGCTAAATCCTTCACTCCGTAGGCAATACGTGCCGTATAAGTGGTTGAATCGGACAGATTGCTTAATGGAGTAAATGTGGCTGTTGTACCACTGTAAGAAACCGTACCGCCGACTTTGCCTTTGCCATCACTTACCGTAAACGTGTTCGTATTAATCGTTGATGACTGCATCGCCTCACCGAATGTGGCGGTAATGAAGCTGGTAATGGCAACGTCGGTTGCTCCATTGAAAGGATTTGTGGAAACAACCATAGGTGCAGTAAAGTCCCCAGTCGTAAAGCTCCAGGTATAATCTGAGGCCATTGCGTTGCCTGCTAAATCCTTCACTCCGTAGGCAATACGTGCCGTATAAGTGGTTGAATCGGACAGATTGCTCAAGGGAGTAAATGTGGCTGTTGTGCCGCTGTAAGAAACCGTACCGTCGATATTACCCTTGCCATCACTTACCGTAAATGTGTTTGTATTAATCGTCGATGACTGCATCGCCTCGCTGAATGTAGCAATGATGACGCTGTTTGTGGTTACACTGGCAGCGCCATTCGGAGGACTCGTTGAAC
>PHFX01000205.1 GCA_007618135.1 Candidatus Brocadia sp. WS118
CTCACTGTTAAGGAAAAGGGAGATGTTCCGTTCCCGCTGGCTGCACTGCAGCAGGTGTTTGCGCCAGTGGTAGTCCATTACCCAGAACAGCAGGGGAATCAGGCCGGTCAGGAAAATGAGGGCAATTTTTATTTTTGAAGGCACGCCGCTCAGGTGTTCCACAATCAGGTACAGGCTGCCGCCCCAAAAGAGAAAACCAAAATTTTTGGTCTTGAAGATAATATCGTCTAAGTTTTTGATGGTGCTGTGAATCTGGTCAATTTCCTTTAAGAGCAGCTCCCAGCGGTGCTGGCGGCGGTAGGCGGCAAGGTCTTTCATAGGCGAGTGATTTCTCTTAAAAAATTTAGCGCTTCATTCTGCCATTCACACGCAGCAAGACCAGGGTCACAGCCGTTGCAGCGATGGCGATAGTTTGTAACAGGCCACTCAGAGGATCCGAAATGGAAGCTATCGGATTTATTAGCCATGCATGTGCCATATTTTCATTATTGCAGGACTTCGTCGTATGACTTTTCTATTAGCCGATAAAGTAACTTTGCAAAATGGCTCAGATGCTGGAGATTAAGAAGAGGCCCAAACCTAGAATGACAACAAGAACATGCAGCGTAACCCAGAGATGCCGCTCATAAATCCGTCTGGCCAGAATTGGCCCCACCTCTTCTGCGGCAACGTTCTCCGCGTGTTTTTCATAAGCGTTTCGTGGTTTTAGCAACGGCACTATTTTGGTTAACTCTTCCTGGTATTGTAGCGCAATGCTCTGCCAGTAGTGATACCTTTCCTGTTGCTTCCGTACCCAAACTACACCAAAAATACCAATTACACCGACAGCGATGGCGCCGCTGCTATCCACAAGTCCTTTTATTTCATTGTCGTGTCCGATTATGGCGATAATCGCACCAACCACAACCAAAAGAATGTTTGTGGTTGTTGCCGCCTTGGCATTATGGTCCATGGCCATATTGAAATAATGCTGAAATGTGGCCTGAAGTATGTCCGCGCTTTTTTCAATGCTGACGTGTTCTGTTGTGCTCGCTTCGGAAAGTTTTTTATCGTTTGAGGCCATATATTCTCCTACTAATTTTCAAAATTCATTAGGCGGCAATAAAATTTTTGGGGTTAAGGATTAACCAGCCAAATAATAATCAGTGTTAACAGAAGAAATCCGTAAACCCCGATTGTATAACCAATCAGCACGATGACTAAGGTTGTCGTCCATACTTTTATATTGAAGAGTATGGTATCGAGATGATTGACTCTGTTGGTCTCAATTTCAAGTATCTTGAGCAGTTTGTCTTCTTCATTCATTTTTATGCGCTCCTATTAGATAACAAGAAATAGAATCATTGTTGTTAAACTCAAGCCTTAACCCACCTTACATGAGATATCCAAAAAAAAAGAGGAATCACCAACGCGAATACGAGTAATTCTTCTTTCCCTTCTTTTAATAGCAAAGCGACGCTTCCCGTCCAGGTCACAACAGTCCAATCCTTGGTTTGGAAAATTATTTGATCCAGACGACCAAAGGTGTTGTTTATAATTTGGATCTCTTGTTTGAGGATTTCTAATCTATATTCTGAGTACATAAGATATTATCATCTCCAGTCCAGCCATCGCTCGTTCGAGCACTGCCTCCACTCGCCGAGGAATGAAATCCACATACGCCAATTACCTTGTCAAGGTACTCGGGGACAAAGTCAGAGGATAAAATTGATAATAACCATTGGCTTATTTCCAATTGGCCGGCATAAAGATGTGAATGCACCGACAACTACGGAAATACTTCAATAATTTTATCTAGATTTTCTCTGATTAACTTCTCAGTATCACCGAACACTTTCTTCAAGTATTCATTCTTTTTGATGATATCAGTAAATTTATCAACAATCCATTGCTTATTCAATTTTTTTGAATTGAAAACCCACTTTAATCCTTGTATATCTCCCTTTCGAGAACTCACGTCAATCCAGAGCTGCTTGACCTTTGATGAGTAGAGATCCTTTACATTCTTAACCTCCACCTCAAAGGTAGTCATGCGTCCTGTTTTTGCATCACTATAACGAATATCAATATACCTTCCGACTGTCTCGGTACCATCGGTTTTGATTTTTTTCACAGGAAGTGGAACTTCAAACTCAACATGACTCATGTTCTTCAATTTTGCATTAGAATATTCTATCACAAATCGAGCTCCTTCTTGTTTCCATCCTCCCGCAGCCCAATCTTCAATTACTCGGTGAAATCCTGGGCTTTTATGAAAACTTTCGATGAATTCAATTGTGTTTTCACCAGCGCTCGATATTTGCTTACGTGTTACCTTCACTTTCATCTTCTCTAATATTTCCCATGCATCATCCTTCCTCTGTTTAGTAACGCTTCTTGTGGTCTCTTTGAGTTTTGCTTCAGTCTTCTCTATTTTGGGTGACACCGATTCAGAACTTTGCTCTTTAATACCTCGATTCGATGTTCCTCTACTGGCTTTACTAACTGAACTTGCAGTGGTATTCACTTTCTCGCTAGAAGATGTTCTTGTTCGAATGTTCTCATTAGCAACTTTTTTAGCAGAGATGGGGATGGGTTCAACCATATACTTCAAGTCACTTTCAAGTCTTCTTTGTAAATGTAGGTCTTGCCTTGTTTTCTTTATTATTTCAAAGTCTCTGACAACTTGATTTGCAGCCTTTTCCTCGATTCTTGAAGCTCGCAAATAGACTTCAAGCATCTCTTTTGAGGTTACTTTTATACTTTCTCTCCACTGTCTGGGGTAACGTAAGATGATCATGGACTGTGCCACAAAAAAAGCGGCATTAGAAAATTTTTCTTTTGCAACTATAACAAACCCTGCTAAATCTGCAACCTTTTCTACTGCCTTCAGACTCTCAGCAATAATCCTGCTTCCTTTTGTTACATTCTTAATAGCTTTGCCTGCCTTACCAACGAGTGGAATTGCCCCGAGACCTCTTTCCCAAAGTTCTAATTTGTGTCCCATCATATCATAGCCAATAATACCTTCAACTATACCCTTTATGTCGCCTACTATTGGAACAAAATCTAAAGCCATGTTTAAAGTCAACCTCCAAGCGTTCACCCAATCTGTTACAGTTTCCCAATCCTGAGGGATCAATCTAAAAACCAGACCTGGGCTACTCCGAGGATCAATGAATCGTGGATCATTTCTCTTTTGTCTTAATTTTTCCTGATACTCAAATATTTCATATGCTTTTTCAATCTGTTTTAATAATTCCATTTCTAATGCTTCTTCAACATGCAATTTTTTCGCTTCTTCATCCTCTTTTAAGAGTTTTTCCGCATAGGATATTAGAGTCCAATAGATTTCTTCCTTGTCCGTTCGCTGGCCTTGCATATATGATTTTACTGCTTCCAAAATCCAGTCTTTAGTACGATGAGTGAGTACCTTAGCTAATTCTAAGTCAAGGGGTTTTAAAGAATTTGGATTATTTTGGCCTAGAAAATAAAACTTTTTTTTATCATCATCGGATATAGAACTAAAAGGGTTTCCTTCTTTTCTATTATGTTGGTTAATAAAAGCCTTAGCGTTATCAGTAATAGAAGGCGTTAACCCTGAGGTGAAAGGTGATTGTGATGCATTCTCACTAACGAATCGTCCTAGTTCTAATACCAGCTGATTCTGACTATCTGTCTGTTTAGAATCAACAATATTCTCTCGATCTTGTATCCCTCTATTAGCATTACTCGTAAGTGAAGCATGAAAATTCTCTAAAGAGACTTTCAAAGAAAAGTCCCGCTTGAAAGAAGCTAAAAAAACCTGTTTTAGACTCTCGATTTCAAAATTGTTTAGTCGTTTATAGAATGATGAATGCAGATCATATCCTTTATGTATTCGTTTATAGAGCTCAAACGCTTCAACTGGCTTGATAGTATAAACAAATGTTGCTAATTCAGCATTTCTTTTACTCCTTTCCAATGGAGTGTTTATCGAGTGCCAGAGAATATCATGAAATTTCTGGCCTATCTCATCGTATATAATCTTATTCTTTTCGGTAGTTGAGCCACTCATAGTAAATCTGGCTTATCGTGCTATTTTCAAAATACTTACAATCTGAACTTGACGACGCTTGAAGTAATAACTTTATTCCCCTTGCGGCAACACCACACTAGTGCCATTCCCCTCAATCACAATCTTCTTCTCCACATCCGGGTCTTCTAAATTATCTCCAAGAATTCTTGCTGCCTGTCGCAAATTATCCAATTCCATTTCACGCACTTCCGCCTGCACTTTTTTCACATCAATGGCGCGGTGCATCAGTTTAAAGTCTTCCAGCAATGCATGCTTGGCCGGCAGCGCTTCAATGAAGAGAGAATTTGAGGGTACAATCATATCTTCACCAGGGCGTAACGGCGAGGTTAGCAAAAATTTGTAATATTCTTTTAAAGCCGGTTTTATTGCATTGAATTCGTCTTCGCTCATTTTCTCGTGCAGGCAGCAGATGTATTTGGCAAAATCGCGCAAGTTCATATTGCCAAATTCATCCGGATCACGCAGGCCAAATGCAGAATCTACATAAGGCGTCATCATATAATCTGTTAAAGCATTGGGAGCTGTGAGAGGAAAAATGATATAATTTCCCATATATCCGATCGGATTACCGACATCAGCCACCTCCGCAAGTCTTTTGTAAGTTAATTGAGATTGAATATTTGTGTTAAGATCAAAATTGTGAGCTGTTGAATCGTCCTGCGGATCGGTCCATATATTTTCAACAGGTTCTATTTCAATATTATATGTTTTACTAACACCTTCAAAAAAGGGCACTTCAACATTATAAAGCCGCATAAAACGTTGGTCAGGCGGTTCATGTTTCCAAATAGCCTGCATATAATAAATGATGTTGTCTTTCACATGTACCTTTAATCTTTCAACCTGGGTTTTTTGGTTCAGATGCTGGCTGAGTTTGTTGGTATATTTTTCAGTCAATGCGTTTAACTCTATAATCTCTCTTTGCAGCTTACTGGCCAGTTCTTTCATTTGCATAACTGCCTGATCATGGGCATCTTGTGCTGCTTGTTCTCGAGCTTTCGCAGCTTCAGCGCCTTGAGCATCTCCGCCAAAAAATTCAAGGAAGTCTCTTCCAAATCCTTCCTTCTCTTCAGTTTCTTCAATATTAATTCTATTCCCTATTGCAGTCTGTAACGCCTGATATCTATTATCTACTTGTTCTTTTAATTCAAGCGCCTGAAGCTTAATTTCATCAACAAGTGTCCTTTGTTGATCCAAATTTTTCTTCATCTCTTTAAGGGCGTATTCATCACCTACTAAACTTGTGGAAAGATAGTTCAGGGCAGGTATAAAACTGTCGTCTAATATGACCCTTCGCAATATCCAGTCGAACTCAATCAGCCAACTCTCATCAATTTCCTGGGGTTCAGGTACCCTCTCGGCCACCATAATTACCGGCGTCAATCGATGGATCTCCTCTGATACCTTGTATCTTCTTTGCAGTTCATAAAATAAAAATGTAACTGCAAGCTCATCATTAGGATTAGAAATTGTACCGAATTCGGTTAATTCTGTCTCAAACACCTCTTCCGTGGTAACTTCGGTGGACCGCTCAGATTTAAATTCCTGTGATGCTTTATGAACTGCTTCTCTGAAATCCTTTTTTGTTTCTTGCGAGTCACGTTGTGCGTTAACGGATAAACTGGTTTTAAAATATCCTTCATAGCTCAAATTAAAGTCAGCTTTTTTCATTGCTTTTTGAATAATTTCTGCCTCGGTTCGGGTTGTGGTATTCAACTCTTCACGAATTGATGATGAATGTTTCTCAGCTTCTTTTTCAGACCTTTTGCGTTTGATAACCGTTTTATAGGAAAACTTCCGCTCTTCTTTGGGTGCTAAGGTTATTGTTTTTGCCAATTCACCAGCCTGATAATTTAAAGGTTCCCATTTTTGTCTGTAGGTAATATCCAACCCAAAATTGACACTACGTCGTCCATCATCTCTCACAGGAAACGAGGTAAATGTATAATTCTCTTTCAACAATTTATTTAATTCAACGATGAGACGATGTAAGGATTGATATTTTTCATCTTTAACGAATGCAATGATACGATCAGCTTGTTGTGTAAATCTTAACTTCTCTTTATCTGAAATTGCGCGGTTCTCAAGGTGGTCAGCCAGTTCATTTAGTTTTTCCTGATAGGTTGCATGGAGATTGTTCCATTGTTCAAATGTTATATCAAAATGAGCGACTACCTTTGCGGGAGGGGTGGTATTTGTGGCTTGCAAAGCATCATTAGCATCAGCAACCAATTTATCCGGAGCTGTTGGTCCCTCAACAGTGATATCAAAATTATATTCAATCAGGTCAACGAGCCGGTCATAAATATCTTTCGATGTCTCTAAAACTCCTTTATTTATAGCTTCTGTCCATATGTGCTTAAATGCAATATTCAGGTTTTTGAAATCGTAATAGGCTACTGAATCGGCAGGTCCTTTTTCCAAAATAAACGAATCAATTGAATCCTGAACATCTTTTTGGTCTGGTCTTCGCGAACCGATCCTTTCGCCAAAGTATACCCGTTCTTCCGGTGAAGATTGGAAATGGACTAATTTGCCTAAATGCTTATCAATCTCTTCTTTTGTAAGAGGCAGGATCTCTTCCTCAGCGGTCTCGCCGTTAGGAGTGTTTATGCCATTGCCGTTATTATTTAAATGTTCTTTCGCACAAACTTCTTCTTTTGTCTCTTGTTTACAGTAATTTGAAATGGGATTATTTCTAAGTAAGTAGGTTGGATAATTTGCCTGATTCTCATTCGATTCACTATTTAAAGCATAAAGAATCGAATCTACTGTATAGCCTGGAACATTTTTATATTTACCCTCATCTTCATTGCGATACTCTTCTAACGAATCTTTCTGTTCCGCGGACAGAATAATAATCCCCTCAGCATTGATGTCCTGATTATTTATTTTTTGAATGGCATCCGTATAGATTTTTTCCTGTTTTTGTTTGAGATCATCTTCTTCTTTCAAATATTCATGGTCATTATCCCTCGCTCTGGAAAGGGAATCCTTAATTATCTTGTCAAAACCCTTAAGCCTGTCAGTTCTGTTTTGTACCTTAGTCTTATTTATGACTCGATATCTGTTATCATGATTTGTTTTAGTTTTAAGCTGTTCTTCGGGATTACCTGTTCCGTAATCAACGTTTGGCAGTTTTACACCTGCATTTGTAAGTGTGGCTAATTTGAATTTATCAATCCTGAAGAATTGTCTTGGTAATTTTTGTGGTTTTGTTTGGCCCAATATCTCATTAGTATTTTCTCCATCCGGATTGAATGGGGCTTTGAAAATAATGACTAGATTATCAAATATGTTTCTGCCGGTTCCTGTATCATCGTTTATCAACTCAATTTCATAATAACCGTTTTTATCAGTGACAATCTCAGCCAAACAATCTTCTCTATTATTGATGCATACCCTTATATATTGAATCCCTAAGCCTGATTCTTCTTCTATTACTTTCCCTTTTATTTTATAATTCTCATCCATTTTTACTCTCCTTTTAATAGTCATATATGTCACGGGTATAATAACTTCTTTTAATACTCCAGCAATGCCTTGAGTCTCTCCGCCAGCATTCCATTTCGGTAAGGTTTCCGGTAGGCATCCGATGCTCCGTACTGAAACGCCATTGCCATCAACTCCCGCCCCCCGTCAATAAAAATGATTTTTGTTTCCGGGAAACGGGTTTTAATCCGCCGGATAATCTCCGCTTCACCAGGGTACAAACCGGGAACTTCCAAAATGATGACATCCACCTGCCGGCCTTCGAGTATGGCATCGATGGCATTATTATCATGATTGCTCACGACCTCTGCGCTCTTTTGCAGTTCCGTGATCAAGGAAGCATCCCTGCTGATATTTTTCCCCGATAACAGCACATACGGTTTTTTCATAATTTATCCTGACGTGCTTAGACAGTTATTAGTCAATTGTCGTGCCAGCATTGAAACCGGGAGCAGCGTTTATTCTGGATGTTATGGAAGCCTTTGTTTTTCAACAGATAGTAAATGAACGGTATCAATAAGGAGAGAAGGGGGAGGAGGGTCAAAAGTATAGCGCCATCGCTATGGTTTTAGTGATACCGCTATACTCGAATCAGCGAATCTATTTAAAAAGATGGGGATCAATTTGGTATTTCTTAATCTTCAAATGCAGGTTGGTGACATGAATACCGGCGACCTGGGCGGCCCGGGAAACATTTCCGCGGGTATTTTTCAGGCAATCGATAATATAGCTTCGCTCAAACTCTTGAATCGCCCGCTCTTTCGCTTCCTGGAAGGGGGAAAGCCTGTGTTCCATGGAAAAATGCCCGTTCCTCTCCAGCAAGTGGGTCGGCAGAACAGAAATTTCGATTCTGTTGCCGAAAGTTAACGCCACGCAGCGTTCGATAATATTCTTTAGTTCTCGAATATTGCCGGGAAAGTCGTAATTGCAGAGAATCTCGCTGACATCAGGGGAAATTTCAAGATTCTCTTTACCGTATTGATCGCAGAAGATTTGCAGAAAATTCTCGATCAACAAGGGAATGTCGCTTCTTCTCTCCCGCAGGGGGGGCAGGTTCAGGTCGATGACATTGAGGCGATAATAAAGTTCCTCCCGGAAACCTCCTTTGCGAACCAGCTCCGGCAAATTTTTGTTGGTTGCTGCAATAACCCGGATATCGCACCGTTTTATTTCGGTGCTGCCGACCGGGGAAAACTCTCCGGTCTGCAATACCCGCAGCAGTTTGGTTTGCAAAGCGGGGGGCATCTCCTGGATTTCATCTAACAGAACCGTTCCGCCCCCGGCATGCTCCAGCCAGCCTGATTTATCACTCATGGCCCCTGTAAAAGCCCCTTTTTTATATCCGAAAAGCTCCGATTCCAGGAGCGCATCCGGAAAAGCCCCGCAATTCAGCGGGACAAAGAGATTATCCCGGCGGCGGCTGTTGTCGTGCAGCGCCCGGGCCAGCAACTCTTTTCCGGTGCCGCTCTCCCCGTAGATCAGCACGATCGCCCCGGTATCTGCTACCCGAATTGCTAATTTCAAAACCTCCACTATTTTGGGATGAAACCCAATGATTCCCTTCAATTGAAACTGCTCATCCAGTTCTGTTCTATGGGAATGATGAGAAGTATTCATCGGTATCCTCTGATGGTATCAAAGAGATTATCGTTCTTCAACTGAATATATCTTTTATCCGGTTAACCCAGGCTCATACCCTGGCCTGTAGCTTTTGAAGAGGAAATCGAAGACGAGGTGAGACGGTAAGGTCGCCGTTTCCCCGATTCACCGTTTCTCCGATTCATCCTTCAAAGTTGTTGGCTATATATGAAACTTTGGTTAAGTGTATTATTTGTAAATACCCGCCGCCACCCCGGGCCGGGCATCCACAACACCGCGGGCACATGAACGCCCGGCGCTGACCGGGAATGGCAGGCGGAAAGCATAGGCTTTAAGAAAATCTTTTGAAGCGGTTTACAGGAGTAATGGATTGCTCCGAAGGAGTGGCTTTCGCCAATGGAATATTGGAAAATCCATTACTCTAGCACTCCAACAATCCAACAATCCAATCCTCCCGCTTTACTTCATCAAAATCATCTTCCGCGTTTGCGTAAACGAACCCGCTGTAAGCCGGTAAAAGTACACCCCGCTCGTTAGCGAATTTCCGAAAGCATCTCTACCATTCCATTGCAGACGGTATTCACCGGGCGTCAAATTCTCGCTCACCAGGGTGGCAACCTCCCTGCCGCTGACATCATAAATCTTCAATTCCACAAATACGAAACCTGCAATCCCTGCCTGACTGGCGCCGGCAGGCAGGCGAAATCCGATATCGGTCGAAGGATTAAAAGGGTTGGGATAGTTCTGAGCCAGATAAAACCCTTCCATGATTCCCACCTGCTCATCCCCGGCAATTAAGGTCGGCTGCAGTACCTGCTCCAGAAAGGCCAATATACTGTCTCTTGCAACCAACCCCGCAGGGGTAAAACTGTGCGGAGGAAAGTAACTGGTTAAATCAAACCCGTGCGCCAGCCCCGGAAAGGATACGAAACGGCTGGTTTTCCCCAGCGCTGTCAGGCTGTCGTGGAATTGCACCGATTGCTGGTAGTACACATTGATGTCGTTTGTCCCGTGTAGCAATATCACCGGCGTGGTAATTCTGACAACATTCGCAATGCAGTTTCCTCTTGTCAACCGATAAGCTGGATTGAGAGCAAAATGATTTACCATGACAGGTTCCCACCAGGACGGATAAAAATGAAAATTATCATATGGACCATAGAGTAATACCGCTGCATCGACATGATCGTTGATGGCCGGATCGGTTTGAAAGAAATCGTCATCGTTATCCCAAATAATGGATTGGCCCCAATGGTACGCACCTCCGGACATACCGAATCCCACGATTTGATCGGTGAAAAGATTGAATTGGCTGGCATTGCGGCGCAAAAACTCTACCGCAATTTTAAAGGTGGTTACCTGGCGGGGATAGGCGGCAATAGTATCCACAACCGGTCCCGGGATCGTAACCAGGGAATAGTAGTCGATGGTCATCGCCAGGTATCCGTGGGCGGCCAGGGTATCGCACCATATTTTCATACTATGGCGCTGAAGAGGGCCGATTGAATAAGCCCCATGGGTAACTACTACCCCTACGCCATTGGGATTCGCGGGAATGGATAGGGTTGCCCAGAGGTCTCCCAACTCAAATCCTGCCGGAGTATAAATCGTATCCAGATTGGTATAGCTCTGAGCGGATAAGTTTTTCGCAGTA
>PHFX01000206.1 GCA_007618135.1 Candidatus Brocadia sp. WS118
AGGCAATGGAATGTCCATCACACGCGCCACATCGCGCAACGCGGCTTTCGTTCCCATCGTGCCAAACGTGATGATCTGCGCGACCTTATCGCTTCCATATTTGCTCGATGTGTATTCGAGCATTTCCGAGCGGCGGTCGTCACGAAAATCCAGATCAATGTCGGGCATCGAGATGCGCCCAGGGTTCAAGAAACGCTCGAACAACAGATCATGTTGAAGCGGGTCAACAACCGTGATCTCCAACACATACGCGACGATCGAACCTGCGGCGGATCCGCGCGCGTTGTACCAGATCCCATTTTCACGCGCGTGACGACACAAGTCCCAGACGATCAGGAAGTAGGCGTCAAATCCCATTTTGTTGACGACGCCCAACTCATACTCGATTCTCTCGCGGACTTTGGAACTGGTCGCCGACTCCCCATACCTTTTCCTCGCCCCGTCCTCGCAGAGGTGACGGAGATAACTTGCCACCGTAAACCCATCAGGGACGGGAAACTCGGGCAAGTGATAGCCCTTGAACGACAAGTCCACATTACAGCGTTCGGCGATGAGGAGCGTGTTACTCAACGACTCGGGCACCTCAGCAAAGAGTCGACTCATCTCGGCGGGCGTGCGGAGGTAGTACGAGTCGTCCGACATGCGCATCCGCTCGGGGTCCGAAAGAAGCGACTGGGTTTGGATCGCCAGCATAATATCTTGCAAGCGGGCGTCATCCTGATTGATGTAATGCACGTCGTTCGTCGCGATGTAGTTCGCTGAATACTTCATCCCCATCTCGAGCAATTTTCTATTTAAGTCGGTGATCTCTTTGATGTTGTGCTGTTGCAGTTCGATGAAAAAGTTATCGCGCCCGAAGACGTCGTAATACCAATTCATCCGCTTGACGGCTTCTTCGTGATTCCCATCCATCAGCAAACGCGGAATCTCCGCCGACATACACCCCGACGTGGCGATGATTCCCTCGGAGTGTTTGGCAAGCAGGTCGTGGTCAATGCGCGGATAGTAATAGAAGCCGTCGAGTTGCGCGGCGGAGGAAATCTTGAGCAGGTTTTTGTAGCCTGTTTCATTTTCGGCGAGCAACAACAAGTGTGAGGATGTTCGATCAAGTTTCGAATCGCGGTCTTGCATCGTCCGCGCCGCCAGGTACGCTTCCACGCCGATGATCGGTTTGATCCCCTCATTGGTCGCGGCTTTGTAAAAATCCATCACCCCGAACATCGTGCCGTGATCGGTGATCGCCACCGCAGACATCTCCAACTCCTTCACGCGCTTGACGAGTTTCTTGATATTCGAGAAGCCGTCGAGCAGGGAATATTCGGTGTGAACGTGGAGGTGGGTAAAAGACATTTCAGTGACCAGTGGTCAGTTATCGGTGGGATGATTGCGATTATAGCACGGGTGTTCGAGATTGAAGTTTAAAATATTCCCCCTCAAATTCTTTGCAAAGACAATTAATGGTTATATAATTCTTTTTGTCGGATTCTTGGAGAAAACAGGGTATTTCCCAATTTTACAGGAGTGAGGGCTGAATGAGTAATCGCATTGTTCAATTTTTCAAGGCGGTAACAAAGCCAGTTTTGGGTCTCTTGTCTTTCACAAGCGTTACAACATTTAATGGAACAAGCTTTTACTCACATCAACCACCAGGGGACAGATCTTCTTCACCAAGCACCATACCGACAGAAATGGCTCCGGACGATGGCGATGACACCGGTAGCCCACCACCTCCTCCTCAAATTATTAAAAATCGTTAGTTTACAAAAGATTCGCACAGTTGTATAAATTCAGGCTCCGGATCTTTGCGTTTAAAATTTTGCTTCCAGAAGCGAATTAGATTTTGCGCCTCTGTGCTTCTATCTTTTTCAGGCAGGGCAAGAATTTCGTTACTTAATATATCAAGGTTGTTTTTGAACTTTAAACTCCAAACGCCTGCCAAGCCTGCCAAACCTTTTGCCAAATGGATTAAGCTTGAGCGCACATCCCCATTTTCTTTTGCAATTTGGTGAAGCAAGTATTGTGTATCCCAGAAAGCAGGTTGGAATTCATTGTTCTTGTATCTTTGCAATAAGGCATTGAGCGTTTTCTGAATTCGCTGCTTATGAGCAAGACCGTTTTGCAAGTAGTCAATCTTCTGCAAATTGTGAGTTCCCCAATACTCCCACAATTCGTATTCATCTTTGATTGCCAAGTTCTTTTGTTCAATCAAATATTCTTTTGCGCTTATCAAAAGATCCTTATTAGCAGATTCTTCATACCGTCTGATGTATAACTCGCCAAGCTTATTCAAAGCACTGAGGTAATAATAAAGCATTGAACGCCGATACTTCTTCAAAGAAGCAAGAGAATCAACAAAACGCTTCTCTGCTTCAGCATACTTTCTATCAGCATAAAGCAAATGACCAATTTCCAAATTTAACGTCGCTTTATATTTTTCCATCGAACCGATTCGGATATTATTGTAAATCTCGAAAGCTTTATCGAAATGCTTAGCTGCAAGATCATGTTTTCCGTCTGCTTTTTTGATTAACCCCAAAGTCTCATAAAATCTGCCGAGGTTAATATCAAGAAGATTTTGCTTTTCAAATATAGAGATAGCTCTCAACACCATGCGAGAGGCTTCACCGAACATTCCGCGAAATCTGTATATTCTAGCCAGACTATTTAAGGCAGTTGCTTCATATAACGGAACGTAAGGCGATTTCGAAACCCAAGCATCCTCCTTAGTTAATTTAAGAGCTTCCTCTAAAACGACCTCGCCCTCTTCAAGGTTGAAGAAGTGTTGCCAACGTATTTCCCCAATCTTCAACAAACATAAGTGAAGTTCTTGATAGACATCTATTAATTGATCGTAAAATTCGTTCTTTTTTAACCTGTTTTTCTCTAAATCATGTTTCAACTGCTCATACAATTTCTTAGCTATATTAAGGTATCTAATAGCTTTTTTAGGATTTTGTTCTATAAAACCCAATACTATATTTGCAGTAGCTCGAAGCCTACGATGAGGGCTCTTGGTAACCTTTTTAGCAAATTCAACAGCCTTCTCAAATTTATCTGAAGAATGCAACATCCATGCGTACGCCGCATTTAAAAGATCTTCAAGCAATTTGTCTTCTGTAACAGAAAGTTTAGCGTTCCATTTTTGAGCTTCTCTTCCAAATTGAATGACCTGATACATTTGATCTAGGCGATACCGATGCCAAAGATCATCCAAATAATTCCACAACTTCCGATATTCTTTTTTTCCGCTAAAAAGGCTGTGGTAATAAAATTGCGCTTCAATATCTTCCAACTCAGATCTTGCCGGCAAACTTAACAATGATTTTTTCTTATAGCCTGCTAATTTTCTCGCATAATACCTTTGAAGAGCAAAATCGCTAAGTTTTTCAAGAACTTTTAATGGGCGTTTTGCTTTTGGCATATTAAGTAACATGCGCTCTCTCACATCGTCGTGCAACGTCCATTTGGTCCGTGAAGTGCGAATATAAAAGCTTTTTGCAAACTGATCGAATACCTCTTTATGAGTCTTGCCCCCTAGTTGCGACAACTGAATCACGGACTTAAATAAATCGAAGCTAAAATGTGAGCCGAAATGAACTGCGGCTTGAAAAGCTAACATAACTCCATTTTGTTCGTGCCACATCTTTTGTGCAATGAAATCCAACACATCCCCTTGTCCTACAAATTCCTTAAGTTGTCTGCCTTCTGGATCATTTTCTCTTAGGTAAAACATAACCCAATCAGCAAATAAGGGATTCCCTTCTGCTAGAAGCTCGACCTCGCTAGCTAACTCAGGCTGAATGCCTAATTTGGGTATTCGATTTATCACAAATTCGTGGATAAATTTCTTGTCAAGTTTAGTGAGGGTTAATTTTTCGACACCTTCATTCAATTTTTTGTTTTTCAAGACGGGACTTCTCCCTGCAACAACTACGTAAGTCATATTTTGTAAAAGTGGGAGGAATTCAGTGGAAATCCATTCTTCGAAATATTCGATACTTGGATCTTCTTTTACATCCATGGTGTCGACAAAAAGAACAATTCGCCTACCCGCGTAATTTTGAATTAAATAATCAACTAATTGGAGTGAAATTCGCTGTAAAACATCTTCAAAAAATTCTTTCCCAGTGCTCCCAGTATATTCACCTTTTCCCGGATTCACGAGAATCTTGATACTGTTTTTTAGTTCAGCATCTTTTATCTTTAATTGCTCAATAACCTGCCACAAGAATATTTCGCGATATCGGTTTTTTCGCTCATGTAGATCAACGAATACAATGGGGAAGCCCTGATTTCTTGCTATTATGGAAAACTCCTCTATTAAACGCGATTTTCCCAGGCCCGCCTTACCAGAAATGCTCAATATCCATTTTTCATTAATTTCACCATTTATGAATTTCTTAAATAGGAACTCTTGTTCAACCCTATTAATATATATCCAAGGCGTCTTTCTCATAGAATAAGGAACATTCTCCATTTTGACTCCTTGCAATTTGTCCGAAACAGATTCAACTTTTGCTTTAAAAGGTGCGACTTTCTCGGCTTTTCGCAAATATTGTTTCTGGGGAGGTTGGCTTTTCATCATATTTAGTTTTTGCGAATACTTCTTGACAAGAGTCAACAAAGCCTTAGAGTATGCCGACTTGCGAGCACGTAGCTCATATGACTTTATGATGGACTTAAGAGATTCAAGATAATCTTCTTTTTCTCTGTAATATTTATACGCAAGTATCCGGCTTCGAAGCCCTTGGTTCATTTTGTATGTCTTTTCTTTAAAATCCCATGTGACGAGCCCGGTGTAAGCCATTTCCCAAGCGATATCGGTGATTTCCTCAGGTACAAAAATCTTCTTCTTCTCTTCTTTTCCTTTATTAAATTGTTCGCTCATATCGTAAACTAATTCTGCATCAAAGCCATCAGGTACAGCAGCAAGATAAAACATTTTTCTTAGCCAATCGTTTTTGCTCTTAAAATTCAGGTTTTTATCTATTTCATCTTTAAGTATATTAATAAATTTTTCCTCAAGAAAAGCTGCATCTTTTTCAGTAACGGACGAGAGCAAAGGCATCTTTTCTCGTGCGGTATTTACGAGTGCTTGAACAGTTTGTGGGTGTCCGGCTGAGAGTTCTTCAATCTTCTCAGCAAGAGGCTTGCTTTCACATAAAGCCAAAATTTCATTCGGGGAAAATAAAGGCAGTTCAACCGGTACACACTTACTACGCATTTCCCAAGAATGCCAATTCAACTCGTTCTGACTGGTCACTACGACCATCGAACCGGGAGAGGAAATTAAGGCTTCCAACACAACCGACTGGAACCAATCAAGATCGTCGAATGGCAGATTATCAATATCGTTGACCAATATTGCAAAACGCGGCTTATCCTTCTTTTCATTCAACTTTCCACGAATGTTAAAGTAATCATTCTCCAGCTCGTCCATGTCGCGGGCGATCTTTTCCTTCGGCTTTAGGATGACCGAATAAATCCATTCCGCTATGTGCTTGCTTGCCTCAAGTACTTCTGTAGCAGTTGGCGATTCGGGAATATTTATGATTGGTAGATGTTGGATAAGCTTTGAATCCAAATCATCTGCAACCAGGGCAAGCAGGTGGTCTTTCCCCATGCCTTTGATTCCGAAGGCATTTGCCAAAACCGATTTCTCTCGTTCGAAATCATCTGTAATCTTTACGGCTATTTCCTCCAGTTGTTTCCGTGTTTTGAGCGTATCAAGTTGTTCAAATTTTCTAGACATATTCTTCCACCTTCAGGAGATTTGGAGATGCCCAAGCAAACAAAAATGCCGTTGCTCCAAGCGAACGGGTTTGGAGTTCAACAGCACGTAGTATAGAAAGACTTTCCTGCCCAAAAAAGGAGGAGAGCCAAAATTGTATAAGCAAATATATTTTACGTACAGGTTTAGGATTTGTCAAGTCGGTTTATAGGGCAATCGCATCTAAATCGGTGAGGCGAGGACTTTGAGGAGGTAATCCTGGTTCCAAGCGGCTTGGAGTTGCTTGGCATGCATACCGCCTTTGGCGGTTTTCTCCTGTTTGAGCAGATTGAGCGCAATGTGGCGAAGGACGGCGAAGTTTTCAGGAGCTTGATCTTTACGCACACGACTATGGTCTTCCCGCAAAGCCACATCCAAGACCCAGTGCAGTTCATTTTCAATCGCCCAGTGTCTGCGCACCAGATGTAACAATCGTTTCGGGTGACTGGGCAGGCTGGAGATATAGTAGCGTACTGTTTTGGTTTCCTTGCCAGCCACGTTCCGCGTGCACACGAGCATGACAATGCTTTGCAGACCAGGCCAGTTTTCTTTGTTACGAATCAAGTTTAGATAGGCAGGATCAGAGGTACTCCAGCATTCTCGAATTTCTATGCGCCCATGTCCCTTATTCGCTGTCTTGTCATAGTCCAGGGAAGCATATTTGAAGTTGTGGGCTTGATCGACCGCAAACACGACCGAAATATCTTCAAACAGACGCCCCTGGTTCTCTTTCACACTCAAAACATAATCTGCCTGAGCTGCGACGATGGTTTGGGCAATATTGGTTTGGGTTCCTATGGCATCTATGGTCACAATACAGCCTGCAAGCGCCAGAATCTTGAGTAATTCGGGGATGGCGGTGATCTCGTTCGACTTTTCGTCCACTTTACGCTGTCCCAGAACAATCTCGTTTTCTTCCGCCCAAGCGCTGACCATATAAATGGCTCGTTTGCCCAGTAGCCGATCCTGCGAGCCACCCAAACGCTTCCCATCAATATTGATGATTTGCCCTGGGATGATCTCATTGACTGCCCAGACCCATTCGTAAAACGCCAACTGGAACTGTTGGGCATCCAACTTCGAGAAGACCCGACCAAAAGTGTCATGCGACGGGATACCATTCGGCAATTCAAGAAACGTGCTCAGCCAGACTATCTTGCTATTCCCAAAATGCTCAATGTCCGTCCAGCCTTCCGCTCCACAGATCACCGCACATATGGCGATGCTGATCAAATCTATGAGTTTATGTTCCTTCGTTCGATCCACCCGCGGATCGCTCACTTTGCTAAAATGCTCGGCGATCGCCTCCAATGGCTTCTTTGTCATGGCTACCTCCTTCAAGATAGCCCTTTTTTACCTCAATTTAGATGCAATCGCCCTAAGTCGGTTTAATCCTCCCTTATCATTTCCAACAAATCTCTAAGGACTTTATAATCAACCGTCACCCCTGAAATTGCAATTTTGTATGCCAATTGCAACACGCCAACAGGCTTCTTCTTGTCCTTGTCATAAGCAATCTTCAACTGACTTATGATTAGGCTCGCGCTCTTTGCTGTAGTAAGCAAGGCAATATTTTGCAAGACTTTATCATAGGGGTGGTCCCACCACATCTTATTGCTACCCTTACGAACCGGCCTAATGTCCAAGGACAAATCAATATTGCCCTTTCGGCCGTTTCTAATCTTTTCTTCATATGCAACTTGCATCGCATAGATTTTAAACGCATCTAGTCCTTCAACAGCCTCAATATATAACCCATCGCGGCTCTTTCGATATACTCCTGACGATTGATAATTATGAAGGCGATGCATAATCGCTTCCTTCCCGATTTGACGGAAATTATCGGTTTCCTCTAACAAGCTAATGGTAATGCTTTCAACACGCTTCAGAGCCCCTAGCTTTCGGCCACCAAACGTAGAATAAAATTGGATAAATGCTCTCTGGTCATCATTATAGACGTTCAATTTGGTAGATCCATAAAGGACTTGACGATCAATACTATCCTCGTGGTCTTTCTTTGATCTATTTCTATAAATTATTCTCGTAATCCACCAGATTAATGCAGACAAATCAGCAATAACGATAAGGTAGGATAAGGACTTAACAAATAAATATATTAAATCAACAAAGTCTTTAATCATTCCCCTGTAAAGCAAAAAATACAATATCACACCAAAAGCGTTTACAAAGATAACAATCAGCGCATAAAGGAAGCCGGGGGGGTTATTCCTAATAGCATCTATAATCTTTTTGCTCGGTTCTCGCACAGCCACAGGAGGTTTGTCCTCACCGGGAGTCGCAGGCAATCTAGGAGAAGGGGAATCCTTATTCTCTCCCCCAGTCGCACCATGTGGAGGTTGACTATTATCAATTTTAGGAGGATCAACCTTTTCAGTCATAAATCACATTATATAGAAAATCCAAATACCTGCTCAACATTTTTGAATGAGACGCATCACAGTAAGAAAACAATTCGGATACAAATTCGTATCATTATTCCACATTGAAAATATACCCGATCCCGCGCACAGTTTTTATTCTCTCACGCCCGATCTTTTTTCTTAACCTAAAGATCGTCTGATTGAGAACCCAGCCATATTTATCAACCCATTTATCTTTCCATACTGCCTTGCCTATCTCTGCCCTTTCCAACCGCTCGCCCGGTCGCTCAAGAAAAAGTTGAAGAATTTGAAATTCCTTCGGGTCAAGTTTTTCTTTTGTTATGATCTTTCCCTTATACGCCACATGCAATTCAGGCGTAATCCGCCATTTGTTCGCGGTTGCATCCTTCTTAGGTCCATCAGCGGAAGCATAGGCATTGTTTGGAGCGACATGCTCATCGTAGAAACTAAGCGCATCATCAAGAATAGATTTGGTAATGCGAGGCAGGCGATTCTTATCACCTATACCAGGAGTTTTATAGTTTTCTTCCGCTTTGATCAGAACCTGCTCTGCAAGGCGCAATAAATTTCTAGGGTTGTTTGCCACATGACTCGCAAGGACATTGGAAATATCCTTGAGGTCGGGAGTGGAAATTTGAGCCAAATCGTTGAGCCTGCTATTACTGAAAGCGCGCAGTCGCAGCGAAAGCAATTTCTGGATCGCCTGCTCGTTCCAAATAATTTCATGAGATTTGATTCGCTCTCCCAGCCGCGTCTCAGGAATTTCCTCCAAAAATCCGATCACCTGATTCGGCAGGAAAAACTTGAACGTCAAACCATTCATTTGCATTAAGACACGTTCGGAAATTAATGGCTTCAATATGAGCGCGCTTAATTCGGGCTTGTTGGCGGTGATATCAATTTCGTCCACTCCGTCCACAAGGACAACTACGCTTTTATATCCAAGCGCAAGCGCAACCTCAGTAAAACCTTTCAACAATCCACTAGAACCGCCCGTTGAGATCTTTTCCGCCTGCGATGAGTGCAAAATACATACTTGAAAAAATTCAATTGAGTTCTGCGCCTTGTTGACCGATTCAGGCGTTTTTGAGTTATTGCTACCGCCCCATCTCTCAGAGTAATGTGCAAAAAAATAACCTAACCGCGCCAAATCCCACTCGCCGAGTTCTTGGTTGCGAATCTTATTCCAATTTTTCTCTACAAATTCGACCAATGAAGCGACGCCCAACCATAAAATCGAATCGACATGATGTTCAGGGTGCAGTTTTGAAAAATCATCGTTGACAGATGCGCGAAGGCGGCTGAAGTCGGTATAAGGTATTACCAAAACAGGAGATTTCCACGCCCATTTTCCCTTCGACGATTTATCAGCAGGACCTTGTAACAACCACCGTTCAACATTTTTTCGGTTGGCGCTCTTTCCACATCCGCGATCTGCTCCTAAAATGGACGATTTCGGTTTCCCCGTGTCCATATCAAGGATTTTGTAGAAAGCAGGCAGGTCAACGAAATACTTCGACAGGTTATCTTCCTCTTCCGCCTGAGTCTCGGAAAAGGGATTACCGCCTACAAAGCCCAATTTTTTCAGAAATTCGTTAGTTGGTAACGGCTCCATAGCCCTGCTCCGTGCCATTTAGACTTGCGATTGTTATTTTACCCCCAATTTTCCGAAACTTATGGCCAAATGTTACATAAATGTTATGGAAAGCGTTTACAGTTGTTGAGCAACCTTATTAGGTTGTGCGTAGAATAGGGGCATCAGTACAAAACAAAAGAAAGGAGATGCCCAGTTACAAATAACGTAGGATAGAAAATCAACCAAAACTGTATAAGCAAAGAAGCAAAGTTCCCACAAAGACTGTGGGAACTTTGCTTAATTAATACTGTTTAAGGGGTGCACTCAAAGTTTGTAGATGAGTTTTCAAAAAGGAGCCTCTGAGATAGGCTTGGGCTTGGACAAGCATAAACCCGAACTCGGAGGCTCAAATGGAGTTTAGCACAACACGGCTGGAGCAGATCGCCAAAATATTAGCAGAAGAAATCAAAGAACAGATGGCGGAAAAGCAGGGTATTCATGAGATGGAGCAAACCATGCGCGAGTTGGTAAAAGCGGCGGCGGGCTTAGGGCTGCAACAAGCCATTGAGCAGGGCGAAGAACGGTACGCCCAAAAAGAAATTGAATGTGCTTGTGGGGCGAAAGCCAAGTTTGTCAG